>JAJYDC010000053.1 GCA_021777835.1 Bacteroidota bacterium
AGGAATAAATCTGATAGAAGAGTCAATTAAAAGAATTTTAACTCCATACGAAACTCATATTTCTATTTATGTATATGTTATTCTATTTATTACAATAATCGCTAAGTTTCTATTAACACGATATCAATCCAGGATTAGTAAGACTTTTAGAAGCCCGGCATTAAAAGCCGGTGCAGTAGATAGCTTAAACGACGTACTTGCCTCATCACTTTCTATAATTGGAATTCTTGGAGTTCAACTGGGATTACCTTATGTAGATGGCATTGCCGGAATAATTATTGCGATATTTATATTAAGATCAGGTTATCAAATTGCTAAAGAAAATATTGATTATTTAATGGGAAGGGCCGCCAACGAAAGTCTTATTCTGGAAATTGCTAATACTGCATTGAGAATCGAAGGAGTTCGAGGATTGAATGAATTAAAATCTCATTATGTCGGAAATAAATTTCATATCGAAATTCATATAGATGTTGATAAACATATTACAACTGAATCATCCCATAGAATAGGTTTGGAAGTGCAAAATGCAATTGCAGATTTACCTGAAATTAGCAAAGTATTTGTTCATATTGATCCGATTTAATTTTTTATATTACCCTTTTGTAAGGAGTCATAATATTTCTTTATTAAGTTTTCATAATCTTTCTTGTAACCTTCTCTTGCGGCTTTATCTAATTCATCTTTAATTTTGTTAATATCCTTTTCTGATGAAAGATTAAGTTCAGCAGGCGACTTGCGGGCTTCGTCTTTTCCCGCAATTGATTCTCGCTTGTTTTCATAGTCTCTTTCATTGATTGACCTTTGCGCATCAAGTAAACGAGAAAGGATATGCTCCTGCTGCTGTACAATCTTTTCATTTATATTATCCGAATTGAGATTTTTTACAATTTCTTGCATTTTATTTGCAATATCATTTAGGTCACCTGGAATTTTTTTAGCTTCTCCTGACTTCTGCGCTTCCTTATTTAACTGCTCAAGCGATTTTCTTAGCATTTCTTGCTGTTGGGCAATTCTTTTTAACTCTGCTTGTTGTTGTAAAGTCAAATTCCCCGACATACTTTTTTGCAGCATCTGAGTTAAATTATTCAGGCTCATTTGCTGCCCTGACATTTGCTGCAGCTGCTGCATCAAAGACATCATTCCGCTTCCTTGCCCTCCTCCTTTCATCATCGATTCCATACTATTTTTCATCATTTCAGCCGCTTCATTAAGAGATGCCATCGCTTTACCTTGGCTATTCGATGATTGATTTGGGTTCCGATTCTGCATTCCTTGCATTGACTGTTTCATTTCATTTTGAGCATCACCTAATGATTTTCCCATCTCTGGTGTAATAGAAAAACTCTTTTGAGAGAGAGAGGTCATTTCTCTCATTACTTTATCCAAATTATTTTGTATCTCTTTTTGCTCACGAGCATTTTTATCAAACGAAGAACTATTCGAGTTCATATTCTCAGTCTGTTTTTGTAGTTGTTCCTGATCCTTGGATAAGGTTAAAATATTATTAGTAATTTTCATCATATTCTTAAAATTTTGCATCTGATTTTGTTGTGCCATTGATTGCTGAAGTTGTTGCATCTGGTCTTTCATCTGACTCATATTCTTAGAAATCTGCGATTGATTTTGTTCAGCCTGCTGAAGATTACTTTCTTTTATATCCTGAGAAGCCTGCTGTGATGTTTTAGAATTCTGCTGCTGGTTAAATTGGTCCTGCAATTTAGCTAGCTGTTCTTTAGGCATATCTTTTAATTCATTCATTTTCTTTGAAAGTTCATCAAGTTGCTTCGACATATCTTGTAAGCCCTGAGATATTTCATCTTGTTTCTTGCTTAACTGATTTTTCTGTTCTGCATTCAATTGACTGCTGTTTTTCGTTTCGCTCGATAGTTGATTTTGATCTTTATTAATTTGATCAGCCCGTTTAACCAACTCATCCATTTTTTGTTCAATCTGTATTTTCTTTAAAAGATTCATGGTTCTTTCGATGCTATTTTTAAACTGCTCCTCGTTAAACTTCATATTTTCCATAGCTTCTTGAGTTTGCTTCCTGTTCATATTTTGCAAAATATCTTGAAGCTTTTCCATAGCCTTCTTTAATTCATCATTTGCAATCTGATCAAACAACTTTTGCAATTCCATATATTTCTGAAGCGTTTCTTTTGAGATAAGATTGTTTTGCTGGAGATTCTGCTGCATCTTTTCCAAATTCTTTGCAACATCATTTATTTTGTCCTGAAGCTTTTTAAATTGATCAGCAGCCTGCTGAACCTTTTGTTTTTCCTGCCAGGATATATCCTTTTTATCTTGCTTGAGTTCCTGACTTATATCATCCATCTTTTGTTTGAGATCTTTTGCCTCTTTTAATGTTTTACTTAAGTTTTGTTCACTTTCATTTTGAGTCTTGTCTGCTTTTGTAAGCAATTCATTTAATGAAGGTACTTTAATAGTATAGGACGGCGACTTTGTGGATTTTGGTCCGCTCACATTATCGTTATCAAATATTTCGAGATAATAAGTTACAATGTTATCTGACGATAAATTTAGAGAAGACAAATTCCAAATGTAATTTACTTCTTGCTCAGTTTGGCTCTTATTTATGCTAATTTCAACAGATTTATATTCTTTCCCCGGCTTTTCAGTTTTAGATGAAGAAAGCATGTAATGAAGCAGTAATTTCGTAAATCCATAATCGTCAGAAATTTTTACATCAAGCGGAAGCCGATTGTCGTTATTTAGCAAAACATCTTTATCGGGGCTAAGAATACTAATTGTTGGGTAGGCATCATCCAGAGATTTAATATTATAACTAATAGGAGAAAGATTTTGATTATTATTTTGATCCATTAATATTATCTTGTAATTATTATCCTTGTTAACTATAAATCTTCCGTTTGCTGAGAAACCGTCAACGACCAACTTGGATTGTGAAGAATCATCAAATTCTACATACGCATTTTTTAAGGCGTTAGTTGAAGAAATACTCAGGTAAACATAACTTCCATGCAGAGCAGTTATATCACCATTATCTTTTTGTTTGACAGGAGCAATCTTTGAATACCCGGGAGAAATAATTGTAATGTCTAATGTTTTGATTATAGGCCGGTCAATGACATTTATTGAATATTCTTGACTCTTAATTTTTTCTGCCATTGCGTAATACTTAAATGGCCTTCTAACGGCCGGCATAACATACTTAAAAACCCCGTTCGAGTCCGCATAAAGTTGTTGATTTTGAAAATTTGTCTGATCCTTTTCTTTTATTGCCAAAAATACTTTTGGTGGAATTTTCCCGCTTACTTTAACTAATATTGATACATTTTCACCCTTTGTTATTTCAGAATCTCCCGGAGTTACTAAAAAGGTAAACTTCGGAGGTGCAATAAACTCACGGTTAAAATTAATTATTCTAAAAGATGCTTCTCTGATACTAGGTATCATAATAAATAAGGCTGATGAAACGAGAAGAGCAAATGCAACATAAATTAGCCTTTTCTTGACTATACTAAAGTCTATGATGCTTTCAAATTTAGTTTCTCTTGTTTTATTATAAATATTTTGAAATGACGCATCAATTAAATCCTGCGAATAAATTCTTCCCTCATTTTGTTCCGAAACAATCTGCATAGCATTAACAAGATCGTCCTTTATATCAGGGAAATGTTTCCCGGCTTTCTTTGCAGTATTAAAATAGTCAGTATTCCTAAATAGGTGAAAGTATTTTAAAAGTTTTAGAAGGAATAAATAAGCAAAAGCACCTCCAAATATTACTAGAAAAAGAAAGAACAAAACTGTTCGAACAATTGAAGGAAAATGCCAGATCATTTCAATAAGTGAAAATATCGCGAACGTTGCGACTCCCACAATAATTGAAATTTGCGCACCTAGAACTGCGGAGAATAGGTACTCTCTCTTAACTAGTCGTTCTAATTTTGTTATAATCTCTTTAAAATAATTTGATTGAGAATTCATTAAATATTTTCCACTTTACTTTTTTAACTTCGAGATAAGAATTAATTGCTCAATGCCCATATGACAATATCTGTTCCAAACTTAAGGGCTTCAAGCCTTTTATCTTTATCGAAACCGTGTACATCCGGGTCGTCCCACCCATCGCTAGGATTTGACTCATAGGTATAATAGACTGCTAATCTTCCTTTAATAAATATACCGAAACCTTGCGGCGGTTTACCATTATGTTTTTCAATTTTTGGAACTCCATTAGGAAAGTCATACAAATCATGATATAAACCATAATTAAATGGAAGTTCGACTAAATCTTTATTAGGGAATATTTTTTTCATCTCAATTCTAAATGATGCATCCATACCATAATCATCATCAGCATAAAGAAATCCGCCGTTTTCTAAATATTTTCTTAAACGTTCAACTTCATCCGAAGTAAAAGCGACATTTCCGTGACCCGTCATAAAGAGAAAAGGATATGAAAAAATCGCATCACTATTAATGTTAAAGGAAACAAAATCATCGTTAACTTTCATATTGGTATTTGCTTTTATAAAGTCCAACAAATTGGGCTCCTCTGTTTGTCCGTTATACCAATCGCCCCCGCCTTCATATTGAAGTCTGGCAATCCTAAAGGCACCTTCGTTCTGTGCAAATGAAAATGAATATGTTATAATCGTAGATAGAATAATTAAGGTTAGCTTTTTCATAATTTTTGTTTTTTATGTTTTTAATATATTGACGATGGACTATAATTTCAATTTAGAAAGCTGAGCATGATTTAATTCTATGAAGGGACAGTAATTGTTAATTAGTTGTTATAGGTCATATTAGCCAAGGCTCTTATAAAAAGGATTAGTTAAAATTGCTATTTTTGCTTTTAATAAATTGTAAAAATAAACTGGTAAAGTAATGATAAAGAAATATTGGCTTATAAAAAGCGAACCCGAAGTATTTTCGATTCAAGACCTGAATAAAAGTACCAACAAAACAACTTTTTGGGACGGAGTAAGAAATTATCAAGCAAGGAATTTTATAAGAGATGAGATGAAAAAAGGTGACGGAGTTCTATTTTATCACAGCAACACCGAACCAAATTCAATCGTAGGTGTTTGTGAAGTCGTCAAAGAAGGTTATCCGGATCATACTCAGTTTGATTCAAAAAGTATCCATTACTTTCCATCAAGTAGCCCTGAAAATCCAGTTTGGTTTATGGTAGATATTAAATTACAAAGAATTTTTAATACTCCTGTTACGCTTGATAATATTAAAAAAAATTCTATCCTAAAAAAAATGAGACTTATCCAGCGCGGCAATAGACTTTCGGTAATGCCTGTTGAAAAAGAAGAGTGGGACGAAATAATAAAAATGGGTTCTTGAAATACTAACATTATTAGCTGAGTTGAATTTCATCTTCACCATCAATATTATCTGTTCTGTCGAGTAAAGCTTTAGGCAGTGATTTATTTGCTTTCGCTCCAAGACTTTTTATCTTTTCGGCACGAGATACCAAATTACCGCTTCCTTCATGCAGCTTTTTCATTGCATCTGAGTAGCTACCTTTAGCCAAATCTAATTTATTCCCGACATTAATCAGATCATCGACAAAGCCGGCAAATTTATCATAGAGTGCTCCTCCCTGCCTTGCAATTTCCAAAGCATTTTTATTCTGATTTTCTTGTCGCCAAATACTGGCAATTGTTCTAAGAGTAGCAAGCAATGTAGATGGGCTAACAATAACTATGTTCTTTTCGAATGCATCGTTGAATATAGAGGCATCATTGTGAACTGCAAGACTAAATGCCGGTTCAATCGGCATAAACATTAATACAAAATCAAGGCTTACAATTTGATAAAGGTTTTGATAATTTTTTGAGCTTAAACCTTTAATGTGATTTCTTATCGATAAGATATGGTCTCTAAGTGCGGATGATCTTTCACTTTCATCCTCAGACGATGAATACCTTTCATAAGCTACCAAAGATACTTTTGAGTCTATTACAATAGTTTTATCTTCCGGGAGCTTAATTAAAACATCCGGCTGAAATCTTTTTCCGTTCTCTGCTGTCAAACTTTCTTGCACAAGATATTCCCTACCTTTAACTAATCCGGATTTTTCCAGTATGTTTTCCAATATAAACTCGCCCCAATTTCCCTGCGATTTAGCTTGCCCTTTTAATGCATTTGTTAAATTGATCGCTTCTTTAGACATCTGCTGGTTGAGGTCATGCAAATTTTTTATCTGTACTCTTAATCCAGCTCTATCATTTGAATCTTTCAAATGAATATCTTCTACTTTCTTTTCAAAATCTTTAATTTTTTCACTAAGGGGATTTAACACCCTATCAAGATTCTCTTTATTCTGAGCAATAAACTTTGAGCTTTTATCTTCTAATATTTTGTTTGCAAGATTTTCGAATTCCTTAGTAAATCTTTCCTCAAGTTTTTCAATTTCGTTTTTCTGCTCACTCAGTTTATTTTGAATATTTCGATAATCAGACTTTAACGAAGAATTTTCAGAGGATAATTCCAATACCTTTGCTCTTTCTGAATTCAATTCAGTAGAGACTTGTTTTTGAGTTTCCTCAAGTAATGTGTTCCTGGCTTCAATTTTGCCCTTATCCAGAGTTAAATTACTAATTTGATTTTTCAGGCTATCAGCATCCGATAACGGAACTCCATTAAGGTTTGAATACTTAACTTTGGCTATCAACCATGCAGCGATTGTTCCAATTAGGATACCAATTAGAAGAAATAATATTTCCATAATATTTGTTTTGCTCTTTAAGTGTTAATTTAATAAAATAATTTTTTCTACGGCAGATAATAGCGAATCATTTTTTATTTGCGTGAGTATTGCTTTCACGTCATCATACAAAAGTCTGTCTTTTACCAGAGGTTTAACATTTTTTCTTATTTCATTATATACTACCGAAGTTCCTATACCAGGATTTAGCGGTTTTAAGAATTCCAAAGCCTGAGCAGCCGTCATCAATTCAATGGCTAATACATTTTCAAGGTTATGCATAATTCTAAAACACTTCTGTGCGGCAATAGAGCCCATCGAATTATGATCTTCTTGATTTGCAGAAGTTGGAATAGAATCAACGCTTGCAGGATGAGCGAGCACTTTATTCTCAGATACAAGGCTTGCAGCAGTGTATTGCGCAATCATTAATCCCGAATTTAGTCCCCCGTCATTTGCTAAAAATCTCGGCAGCCCGCTTAAAGCCCCATTAACCATTCTCTCTGTTCTCCTTTCAGATACATTTGCAAGTTCTGATAATGCAATGCCCATAAAATCCATTGCCAAAGCCATTGATTGTCCGTGGAAATTTCCTCCTTCAATATGCTCTTCAGTATCAGAAAATATAATCGGGTTATCATTAACTGAATTGATCTCAATTTTAACTCGGGAACAAACGTAATCTATTGCATCTCTTGACGCACCGTGTATTTGAGGTACGCATCTAATTGAATATGCATCTTGAACTTTTTCATGACCTCTTAAATGCGATTTTCTAATTTCGCTATTCTTAATCATTGATAAAATGTTCTTAGCAGTAGATATTTGCCCCGGGAAAGGACGTAACAAATGGATTCTCTCATCGAAAGCTTTATCTGTTGCTCGTAGAGCTTCGTGAGAAATTGATGCAGCTATGTCCGAAAGTTTATTTAATTTTTTAGCGCGAATTGAAATATAAGATGCAAAAGATGTCATCATTTGAGTGCCATTAATTAATGCTAATCCTTCTTTTGCTTCAAGAGTAACTGGTTTAAGTTTATATCTCTTCAAAATTGCTCTCGATTGATATATTTTATTAGAAAATTCGTCTTCATTATTAATATTTTTTATAAGTTGAACTCTTCCTTTTCCAATCATTGCCAATACAAGATGTGCAAGTTGTACAAGATCACCACTTGAGCCTACTGAACCTTGCGATGGAATCACCGGAATAATATTTAAATTCATCATATCAAGCAAAAGCTGAAGTGTTGATAGACGAATACCCGAATACCCTTTCACCAAAGCATTAAGTCGCAGCAGCATCATAATCTTTACAATCGCCGGAGGAAGATTTTCACCGCATCCGACAGCATGACTAAGAATTAAATTTTCCTGAAGCTTCTTAATGTTTTCTTTTGAAATTCTTACATTAGAAAATTCACCGAAGCCAGTATTTACACCATATACCGGCTCCTCTCCATCAACCCATTTTTCGATTAAAGCACGTGAGCGATTTATTTGTGGTATTGATTTCTTAGCAATTTCAACCTTTAAATTTCCACTTATGAAAAGGTCTATCTGATCCAGAGTAAGTGAATTTCCGTCAATTATGAGCTTTTTATCTGCCATATATAATCTTTTTTATTTTTAATGAATTTTCCCGGTTAGCCCGGTAGGTAATATGAATAAAATTATCATCATAAACTTCATTTAATACGTGAGCTAGTGAATGTATAGAGGCAGCTTTTTTTGAATCTGTTACATCAAGGTCAACTCTTTCTTCTACGAAAGATTTTTCAATCATGTTAATAATGTTTGTCTTTAGACTTGAGACATTTATTCCTCTCTCTGCTGAAATAATTACTCCTTCTTCATATTTATTTCTTATATATTGTATCCTGCTCTTATCTTCAACAACGTCTAACTTATTAAATATCTTAATTTGATTTTTATTCTCGCAACCAAGTTCTTTTAATGTTTTGTCAACCACTTCAATATGATCTTCGAAAAAGGAATGCGATAGATCTACTACATGAAGGATAATATCTGCATCTCTTACTTCATTAAGTGTGCTCTTAAACGATGCTATAAGGTGAGGCGGAAGTTTTCTAATAAAACCAACCGTATCACTTATCAGCACTTTATTGTCCTTATTTAAGTCAAAGATCCTTGTAGTAGAGTCAAGTGTTGCAAACAGTTTGTCTTCTGCAAATACCTGTGAATTAGTAAGCAAATTAAATAATGTTGATTTTCCGGCGTTGGTATATCCAACTAATGATATCCTAACAAAGTCTTTTCTGCCCTGACTTTGAGTGCTTCTTTGCTCTTCAATTTTCTTTAGTTTTTCTTTAAGAAGACTAATTCTTGTTCTAATAATTCTTCTATCTGTTTCAATTTGAGTTTCCCCCGGTCCCTTTGTACCTATCCCGCCAAATTGCTTCGATAAGTGCGTCCATGCTCGCGTTAACCTTGGTAACATATATTGAAGCTGAGCCAGTTCAACTTGCGTTTTTGCTTCCTTTGATTTTGCACGAGACGCAAAAATATCTAATATCAACCCACTTCGGTCAACTATTTTCCTTTGTATTAAACGTTCAAGATTCCTTACTTGGACAGGAGATAAATCATCATCAAAAATTATTAAATTTATATCATTTATTTCCGTTAGAGAAGCAAGTTCTTCTGCTTTGCCTTTTCCAATATAAAAGGCAGGATCAAATGCATAGCGCTCTTGAATAACCTTTATAATAGTTTCAGCACCTGCAGTAATTGCTAATTCCTCAAGTTCAGCAAGGTGTTCTTCCACCATCTCCCGGTTTAAGTTTTTAGTATCGACGGCAACTAGGATCGCTCGTTCTTTTGTCTTTACTGGTAATTCTATCATATTAAGTTTTGATTCCATTTTTTGTTTCTTACATATATGTAAACGTAATAATTATTCATTTACAAAATCAAATAGATTCTGAATTTCAATTTAATACATTGTCAATTACATTCCGTTCAAAGCTAAAAAAACATAATCTCTGTGTTTTTCCAAACCTTGGATGCTCATTTTTACTTTATTACTAAATATAATTTCTCCATAAATTTTCAAAGTTTCGAGGAAGTGCATAGACTACAATTTACTTATTATACTTTTAATTGAAATTTTGCTCGATCCATTTGATTTTACACAGTTGTAATAGCTATTATATCGTTTCTCATCTGATTTTATTTTCGCATTTCTATTATTTTATCTCTCCCAGTCTGGATTTACTTCCCCTCATCCCAAAAGGATAACATTATTTTAGAAATTGAATAAAAATAAAATAGACCGCCAAAGGAATGACATTATGAAAATGCTAGAATATTGAAATATTTTTCATAATTCCATTTCTCCACTATTCTTGCCTTTAGAAGTGTGCTGTATTTAATTAGAATTTGTCCCTCTTTAGTTGCTGCCTATTTTTTAATAATATAAGATATGGTTATACATTGTTTCCACTCAGGCAGAATAATGTATGATTTAAGTCTGAAGATTATATCAATTCTCTTTTAGTATTCCTTGCTATTGCCATTTCAATAAGAGCAAGTAATATTGCACCAAGCAAAAAATACTTCCATAGCTCTGAGCCAAACCTTGCTTGAGTAATTATTTTAACTGGGTCTTCTTTTTTATCTATATTAAAATATTTGCCTTTGAAATTTATTTTCTTTAGGTAATCTGCAAACTTATCCTGACTATAATATTTCGTTACAGATTCAGCAGGATCAGAATTAACTGAAAATTCATCAATAATATTTGAGCCTGCATATACTTTATAATTTCCATTAATATCAGTATGATTATAAGTAACAAAATTCCTATTCAATTGTTTTCCTATATCAACATAATCGTCATAATTATTCGAATTACCCGTCCGATTTGAAGGTGCTTCAATTTTTAATTGTGGAGAAGAATTATTCTGAAGATTTATTTCCACCGGGTTTCCTGCAATAATTTGATTGCTTGAATTATCTTTCGAAGACATATAAAGGACTGATTTTGTAATTAAAGGAGCAAACAAATTCTTTATAGGGAAGTTTGTCCAGGTTAAAATGGGTGCTGTGTTAAAAAGTAATAACTTTCCTTTATTAATCTTATATTCGCTTAGAAATGAAGATCCATCGTTCAAAGTAATTATGTTTTCACCTTTACCTTCGGTAGATAATTTGTAATGATAATATATGGCCGGTGATTCAATTTCTTTCTTTTCCTTACTACTGAATACATCCCTAAATATTGGATTACTAAAATCTTCTTTATCGAAAGTGAAAGCGTTTATATCAGACCCTTCCTTGCCAGCTGTTCCAGTAGGCGATGGAATACCAAGTGCTTTTGTTATATTATCAAAATTCTGAAGTGTAGACTTTGAGCCAGGCATTAAAATAATTTTACCGCCGGATTTTAAAAATGAACTTAATAGATCATAGCGAGATATACCTTCTGATCCAATTATTACAGCTACATCGTATTTAGAAAGATTAGAGGAATTTAGTTCATTAAGATTTTTCTTATTAACCTGCAAAGTCTGACCACTCCCCGCTGCTGATAAAGCTAAATTAACAAAACGGGAATCATCAGCATTATCTGTAAAAATTACTACCGGAATTGATTTTGGAATATAAATGCTAATATATCTTCGGTCGTCCTCGAGAATGTCATCGTCTTCAATTTCTGCATAAGCACCGATAAATCCGCTCTGCTTAACAGGAGCTTGAAGAGTTAATATTCTTGATTCCCCGGGGTTTAGAGATACACTTTGCTGCGCACTTCTTACATTTTCAACAAAAAGAGATACAACTAAATTATTTAACCTCTGATTTGAATAATTCGTGACCGTAACATTAAAATCGAGCGGCTTATCTTGCTCAAATATTTGAGTGTTAAGGCTAATATCATCAATTCCGGCATTAGAAACTTCTTTCCGGGAATAATCGAACGTATAAAGCCTAACTTTATCATTTAAAATTTGCCCTAAGTCTGAAATAGAATTCTTATCAGCAAGCCGACCCATTTGGAAATCCGTTAATACATAAATTTCTTTATTAAAGTTATTGGTTTTAGACAAAATCTTAGCTGCTTTAACAATTGCACTATTTAAAAGTCCGCTGATATCAGATATATTTACAGCATCAACTTGTTTTTGAAATTTCGAAAGATTACTGGTTACCTTAATATCATTATTATAAGGATCGCCGGTAAGAACAAGTGCTACCTCGTCTCCGTTTTGCATTAGACTTAAGATTTGTTTTATTGTTGCCTTAGCCTGATTAAGATATGATCCCTTGCTATCAATAACTGACATGCTGGGAGTATTATCAAGAATAAAAACTGCTGTAGTCTTAGCCGCTGAAGTGGCACCCCCAATTGCAACGCCTTTTAAAGTCGGACGGGCAAATGCTAAAACGAGAAATAGAATAATTAAAACTCGAAGCACCATAAGAAGCCACTGCTTCAGTTTAATTTTTCTTATCTTGTTTTTTTGAAGCTCTTTCAAAAAAGCAAGCGTGCTGAACTCAATCCGCTTCAGCTTTCTTAAGTTTAAAAGATGAATCAATACCGGGATTGAGGCGGCTAATAGTCCAAATAATACTGCGGGGTTTAAGAAAATCATTGTTCAAATTTATCTTTAGATGAATAGAAAATCAAGACATGAGAAAATGTGAAGCACAAACAAGAAGCCTGGGTGATAA
>JAJYDC010000006.1 GCA_021777835.1 Bacteroidota bacterium
TACAGTGGCTAAGGCTCAGATGGTTAACATCTCCATCTATAACATCATCGGACAGAGGATTACGACTTTAGTCAACCGGATGTATGCCCCCGGCGCTTACTCTGTTCAGTTTAATGCCGGCAATATGCCTAGCGGTATTTACTTCTACCGGCTTACTTCTAATGATTACGTTGATATTAAGAAAATGATTCTAATGAAGTAAAAACTTTATTCCCTTTTTGCTCATCACACCTTCGAAGGCATCTTTTATTTAAGATGCCTTCTGTGTTTATAGCCAAATAGTTTTGGGGTTTTCTAATGAAAAAGGGGGATGTGTTTATCTAATTTTAATATGCAGATCTTTCAACTGATTTTCATCTACAGTTGAAGGAGCGTCATCCATAATAGAAATTGCGCTTGCAGTTTTGGGGAATGCAATTACTTCACGAATAGAATTTTCGCCAGCAAAAATCATAGCCAATCTATCGAAGCCGAATGCAATTCCGCCGTGAGGAGGAGCGCCGAACTTAAATGCATTCATCAAGAATCCGAATTTATGTTCAGCTTCTTCGTCAGAGATTCCCAAAGCTTTAAACATTTTTGACTGAAGGTCAGCATTGTGAATCCTAATACTTCCGCCAGCAATTTCGCTTCCGTTTAATACAAGATCATAAGCTCTAGCTTTAACTTTCGAAGGATCACTTTCCATAAACTCCACGTCTTCTAGGCGCGGTGAAGTAAATGGATGATGCATTGCATAAAAGCGTTTGGTTTGCTCGTCCCATTCAAACAGAGGGAAATCAGTTACCCAAAGTAGTTTAGGTTCAGCGTCGGGTTTAATTAAATCAAGCCTTCGCGCCATTTCTAACCTTAACTGTCCCATGATCGAAAGGGTTTTAATTTTCGAGCCGGTAAGAATAAAAAGTAAATCACCAGGTTTAGCTTTTAGTTCACTTATAATGTTTTTCTTTTCATCATCGGATAAGAATTTAGCTATAGGTGCTTCGAGGTCAACATTTGATTCAGATTCCTTTACACGCATCCAGATTAGTCCGCCGGCACCAAGTTTTTTTACAAAGTCAGTTAAATTATCAAGCTGATTTCTTGTATACTCGCCGCAGCCGGGTGCGAGGAGCCCAGTAATCATTCCATTATTTTTTATACTATCGTTAAAAACTTTAAATGATGTATTTTCAAAGACATGGTTCAGGGTAACCATTTCTAAATCAACTCGAAGATCAGGCTTATCACTTCCGTATTTTTCCATAGCCTCGTCAAATGAAAGCTTAGGGATAGCGGGCAAATCTTTATTCCAGATTTCCTTGTAGAGTACCTTCATTAGACCTTCGACAATTTCAAAAATATTTTCTTGATCTATGAAAGACATTTCAACGTCAATCTGAGTGAATTCCGGTTGACGGTCTGCACGCAAGTCTTCGTCGCGGAAACACTTTACAATTTGGAAATATCTATCCAATCCTGATACCATCAAAAGCTGTTTATACTGTTGAGGTGACTGGGGCAGCGCGTAAAATTTTCCTTTGTGAAGGCGACTAGGTACGAGATAATCTCGAGCTCCTTCCGGAGTACTTTTCATAAGCACAGGAGTTTCAACTTCAACGAAATTATTCTCATCGAAATAGCGGCGGACAACCTGATACATTTTATGCCGCATTAATATATTCTTCTGCATTGACGGACGACGTAAATCGAGATACCGGTATTTTAATCTTACATCTTCGCTTGTATCTACTTCATCTTTAATTTGGAAAGGAGGAGTTTTAGCTTCATTAAGAATTATAAGCTTGTTTACCATTACATCAACACTTCCAGTAGGAAGAGCCGGGTTCTCTGTACCCTCAGGTCTCTTTCTAACCTTGCCTTCGATAGAAACAACGAATTCACTCCTTAGACTGCCTGCAGCAATATGAGCTTCTGCATTAAAGCCAGGTTCAAAAACAATTTGAGTAATTCCGTATCGGTCGCGGAGATCAATAAAAATTAGACCGCCTAAGTCGCGTCTAGTATCGACCCATCCGTTAAGAGCCACCATTTCACCGATATGAGCTTCTCTTAATTCCCCGCAAGTATGTGTTCTTGTTTTAAATTGCATCTATGCTAAATTTTCTCCTAAAATGAAATATGAACTACAAAAATAATCATTTGTGCTGGGGTTATCAAATAAACGGAGCACATAGAACAAATTAGTTGGAATAATTGGACAATTATAATGAGCCCAACTATAATAGGTTATACTCTACTAAATAATTCATCTAATATGCATAAGATACTAAAAGGCAGGAATTTCAATAGTTTCAATTAAAGAAGAAAGTTTGTCATTTTTATTTTCTTTAAGAGAAACTTCTTTTGATACTAAAACATATAAGATAAGGCAGCTAACGTAATTGCAATATTTTTGCATTAATAAGCACTAACCTGCAAAGAAAAGTTTGTGGTGAAATGTTTTTCTCACATAGACAATGACCTTTCTTTTGCAGGAAAATAGGGTTAATTTTGATCAGTATATTTACTTAAAAGGGCAATAAATGAACACTGTGGAATTAATTAGAAAAAAGCGCGATGGTGAGATACTTTCGAAGGATGAAATTAGGTTTTTGATTTCGGCTTATACTAAAAACAAAATACCTGATTATCAATTTTCCTCACTGTTGATGGCTATATACTTAAAGGGCATGACTACAAAAGGAACTTCAGATCTAACTGAAGCGATGCTATACAGCGGAAAAGTAATCGATCTTAATTTCCTAAAAGGAGCTAAAATTGATAAGCATTCAACCGGCGGAGTGGGAGATAAAACCTCTTTAATAATAGCTCCTATAGCTGCAGCAGCCGGTGTTTATGTCCCAATGATTTCCGGCAGGGGTCTTGGTCATACAGGCGGAACGTTAGACAAACTTGAATCAATTCCGGGCTTTAGAACAGATTTATCTCTTAAGGAATATAAGAGCACATTAAAAAAGTGCGGTGCTGTTTTAATCGGTCAAACAAAGGAAATAGCTCCTGCCGATAAGTTAATATACTCTTTAAGAGACGTAACAGGAACCGTAGAATCAATCCCTCTTATTACTGCGAGTATCATGAGCAAGAAACTAGCTGAAGGGCTTGATGGTCTTGTACTAGATATAAAGACTGGGAGCGGTGCTTTTATGCAAAGAGAAAAGGATGCTATTCAGTTAGCTCATTCACTCATCAATACTGCAAAATCCTTTGATAAAAAAGTCATTGGTTTTATTACAGATATGAATCAGCCGCTGGGAAATTATATAGGAAACTGGTTTGAAGTTTACGAATCGATAAAAGTCCTAAAGGGTGAAATGACAGGTGACTTACTTGAATTGAGTTTGGTTTTATCGGGCGCAATGATCTTTCTGGGAAACAAAGCATCTTCACTTAAGGAAGGGGTTGAAATTTCAAGGCATTATATTGCGAACGGTAAAGCGTATGAAAAGTTTTTAAAAATAGTAGAGCTACAAGGAGGAGAAGTTAGTTATATTGAAAAGCCTGAGAAATATCCTAAGTCTAAATTTGTTGAGAAGATTTACACAGCGACGAATGGGTACCTTAGCACAATAAATAACTTAGAAGTCGGTATGGCGGCACTTGCACTCGGCGCCGGTAGAATGACAAAGGAAGACAAAATAGACCCAAAAGCAGGTATACTCTTCTATCCAAAATTAGGTGACTTTATAAGAAAGGGAGATGTTTTAGCGGAGCTTCATTCTTCATCCCAATCAAGGATTGAAACCGCAAAGGAAAAACTATACAATAGCATAACTATTAGCTCAGAACCAGTAAGAAGACCTAAGCTGATTAAGAAGATAATATATTAGAATTTACTTAAATACTTGACTTTATCGGTATTTAGGGGAAGAAATCCAACAAGAATATGGTTGACCGACTGGTTAGTCATTTTTATATTGCTTGGTATAATATTTATCATTATTTTAGCCAGGTATACTTATAAAGGTTTCAGATGAAAGCAATTATAGACTCGATAAATCTTCTCCTTCCGATATTTTATCTCGTTACGTTTGGGTTCTACTTTTACGATTTTATGAAAACGGGGAAGAAATTTGCAAATTCCAAGCGATTGTTTTTATTCCTAACATTATTGATTCATTTTTGCTATCTTCTTTTCAGAACCATTTATTTTGATCATCCTCCAATTACAAATGTCTTTGAGATATTTACAGTTCTAGCATTCGCAGTCGGATTTTCTTATTATATATTAGAGTTAGTCACCGATATTCGCGGAACTGGACCTTTTATAATTATTATATCTATTTTCTTCCAGCTAATTTCAACTGCTTTTATTCCCGATGTTTTTCAGGTAAAAGAAGTTTTGAGGAATCATCTGCTTGGTGTACATGTATTTAGCGCATTAACTGGTTACTCTGCGTTTGCCATCTCATGTGTATATGGGTTTCTATATTTAATACTTTACAAACAAATTAAACTAAATAAATACGGCTTAATATTCGACCGGCTTCCGAGTCTTGATGTTTTAGAAAGGCTAAGCTTTATTTCGGCAATAATAGGATTCTTTCTTTTATCAATAGCAATTTTTATTGGTATTATCTGGCTTCCGAAAGCATTTCCAAAGTTTTCTTATATCGACCCAAAGCTAATAGGAACATTCTTAGTCTGGATTCTATACGGACTCGGAATACTAAGCAAAGTTGTTGGTAAGTGGCAGGGTAAGAAAGTAGTAATTTTTTCAATACTCGGTTTTGTAATAGCAATACTTTCTACAATGATGTCAAATTTCTTATCTCAAAGTTTTCATTCTTTTTATTAAAATAAAATGAACATATTAGCTATTTCAATAAATCATAAGACTGCTCCGGTTGAAGTTAGGGAAGCAGTTTACCTAAGCAACGAAGAGATTAAAAATCTAACGAGCAGTATAAAGAATTCTCTCTTCACGGAAGGACTAATTGTTACCACGTGCAACCGGACGGAAATTTATGGAATTCCTGCGAATCAGAATTTAAGTCACGAAGAAATTCAGAATGCATTACTGAATTTCAAATCGGTCTCAGGACTAAAGCCTGAACATTTCCAATACCTATCATCAGCAAACGCAATAAAGCATTTATTTAGTGTTGCTACCGGAATAGATTCTCTTTTAATAGGAGACAATCAGATATTCAAGCAAGTAAAGGATTCGTTTCAAACAGCAGAGGATTTGAATTTTACCGGATTCTTAATGAAGAGGATCTTTGATTCAGCAGTTAAAGCCGGAAGGCGGGCAATATCTGAGACTGGAATAAGCGAAGGGGCCGTTACAGTAAGTTATGCTGCAGTTCAATTAATTGAAAAAATATTCTCAAACCTAAGTAAGAAATCAGCGCTAGTAATAGGCGCTGGCGAAACAGGAGAGATTGCAGCCAAGCATCTTAGAGAAAGAGGGATAGGGAATTTAACAATTACGAACAGAACCTACGAGCGCGCCGAGAAACTTGCAGAATCTCTTTCGGCTAAGATATTACCGTTCACAAATTTCAAAGATTCATTACATGAATTTGATATTGTACTAAGCGCTACTAGCTCTGACAGCCTAATTCTGACTAAAGCCGACGTACTTGCCGCGATGAAAAAACGTAACTACAACTCACTGATTTTGATGGACATAGCAATTCCTCGCGACATTGACCCTGAATCAAAGAGTATTGATTATGTTTTTTACAATGATATTGATTCGCTCAACATAATTGTTCAGCAGAATTTAATCAAGCGCAAAGAGGAAATCCCAAAGGTTGAGAAAATAATAGAAGAAGAGTTGAATACTTTTTTAAATTGGTTTAATTCTCTTGAAGTTGCGCCGACAATAAAGGATTTGCGTGATTACTTCGAAGCCGTCAGGCTTGATGAAATTGAGAAGAACAAGAATAGATTTTCACCCGAAGATCAGGAGAAACTTGAAATTATAACAAAAAGAATTATAAACAAGATTCTGCACCACCCTACAGTTGAATTAAAGAAATACACAGAAAGCGGAGTAAACTCTGACGAGGCAGCTCAGAAAGTCAGTATAGTCCGGGAATTATTCGGAATGACAAAGAATGATGAAAAGGAAGACAAAAGTGAAAAATAAGATTACAATAGGATCACGAGGAAGTGATTTAGCACTCTGGCAAGCCAATTTCGTTAAGAGAGAGTTAGAGAAAAATAATAAGGGTATTTCAGTTCAGATTAAGATTATTAAAACTACAGGTGATAAAATTCTTGGGGTTGCCCTTTCAAAGATCGGAGACAAGAGTTTGTTTACTAAAGAACTTGAAAATGCTCTTCTAAGCGGTCAAATAGATCTTGCAGTACATAGCTTAAAGGATTTGCAAACAGAACTTCCAGATGGACTAAAACTAGCAGCGGTTTCAAAACGTCATCCGGTTGAGGATGTTTTAATTGGAAAGAAGAAAGGTATCACGCTTCAAACATTAAGAGAAAATGCGGTTATTGCAACCGGTTCATTAAGACGTAAATCGCAACTAATGCATCTTCGTCCCGACATTAAAATGATTGAACTACGAGGAAATGTTCCTACTAGAATCGAAAAGTTTTTGAAATCAGATTGGGATGGGATTATCCTTGCGCGAGCAGGAGTAGAACGGTTGAAGTTAAGTAAGTATATTTCTTCGATCATTAGCTCCGACGTAATGCTGCCTGCAGTAGGTCAGGGTGCACTTGGAATAGAAATCCACGAAGAGAACACATTTGCCGAGCATGTTCTAGAATCCATTCATGACGAAGACACTTATTTAGCAGTTTTGGCAGAACGTTCGCTATTAAGAACACTCGAAGGAGGCTGCCAGGTACCAATCGGAGCTTTTGCACAAGTAAAGTCAAATGGAATATATCTAGATGCGTTGGTTGGAGCACTTGATGGAACAGTTACATTTAGAAAGAAGATGCGGGGAAGGAAAGACGAGTCCGAAAAGCTTGGTAAATCACTTGCTAAGGATTTATTAAAAGCCGGAGCTAAAGAAATATTAGATGATATTTACTTGACATCCCGTCGAGTAAACATTAGCAGTAAACGAAAATGATCTTAGAAAAGAAACGAGACAGTAAAAAGAATATAAAGAGGAAGAAAATAATAGATTCTGCCTCCAATCTATTTTCACGCAATAGCTACCACGAAGTAATGATGGAAGATGTAGCAAAAATGTCGGGAATAGCTAAAGGGACAGTCTATACATATTTTTCTTCAAAGGAGGAATTATATTTTTCCATTATGCGTCTGAGAATGGAAAAGCTAACAACATCATTAAAAGAAAAGATTAAAGATGAGACTAGCAGAGTTGATTCGCTTCATTCCTTTGTAATACATCTTTATATGTTTATGATGAAGTATCGTGATTTTTTCTTAATGTACCGGAAGGAGTCACTTAATGCAGAAAATGAGCTTTGCTCTGAATTGGTGGCGTTAGAGAAGGAATTAAAAAGTCTCTTAGCGGGTATTATTGAATCAGGCAAGTCGGAGAACCTTTTCAGAAATATTGAAACTGACTTTGCAGTTGACATAATACTTGGCAGTGTATATGGGACCATTCATAGGGGTATTGAGAATTATTCTCCCGAAGAAAAATTGATTATTGAGAGAGAAAAAGTTTTTGATTTTATCATGCACGGATTATTTTACAGTTTTGAAACTATTAACTCGTTGCCTTTAAGAAATAAGACCATAGTTATTACAAGGGCAATAGAGCAGTCGAAAGAATCTTCTGAAACATTTAAACAACTTGGCGCAAACGTAATAATTTTCCCAACTCTTGATATTGTGCCGCCGGATAGCTGGAGTCAATTTGATTCCATAATCACAGGCAAAGCGAAGATAGATTTTATAATATTCACGTCTGCTTATGCAGTAAAGATGTTTACGTTAAGATGTAACGAATTGAATGTAAAACTTGATTTCAATAGGATAAAGATAGTAGCAGTCGGAAATAAAACTGCAGCAATATGCGAAAGGCATAATATTCCTGTGCATATCATTCCGCAAAAATACAGCGCTAACGGAGTGATCAACGAACTATCTAACTATGATCTTGAAAGCAAAGTTATTTTTATTCCCCGATCGGCAATCGGTCGCGAAGAACTTCCAGAAGAACTAGAGAAGCTAGGGGCAATTATAAAAAGCGCTCCCGCTTATAATGTATCTATTCCGCCGCCTGAAATTATCAAAGATAATTTGGAAAGATTAAGACAAAGCACTCCGGATATATTTATCTTTACGAGCCCTTCCACCTTTGAGAATTTCTTGACTATATTAAAAATTTCCGAGCCGGTAAATTACTTCGTAAGAAGCGAAGTAGCTGCAATAGGACCATCAACTAAAACTGCAATTGAGAATAGGGGAGTTCATGTAAGTATTATGCCGGATGAGTATACAATTGACGGATTAGCCAAGGCAATTGTAGAATATTATAAATAAAATTCAGTTATGTAATAAAGGAGATATTGTTGAGTAAATTAAAGAATGATTTGTTTTTAAGAGCATGCAGAAAAGAGCCTATTGAAAGAACTCCCATATGGATTATGCGACAAGCAGGAAGATATTTGCAGGAATATAAGAAAGTTAGAGAGAAAGCTGATTTTATTACGATGTGTCAAACACCTGAACTTGCGGCGGAAGTTACAATTCAGCCGGTAGATATTATAGGGGTAGATGCGGCTATTATTTTCTCTGATATTTTAGTGGTTCCCCAAGCAATGGGAATGGAGTTTCAAATGATTGAAAGCAAAGGCCCCGTTTTCCCGCAACCGATAAGAAATGAAGATGACGCTAGAAATCTAAAAGATGTTGATCCGGAAAAGAACTTAAGGTATGTTCTTGATGCAGTTTCACTTGCAAAAAAAGAGCTTGACGGAAGAGTACCATTAATTGGTTTTGCCGGTTCACCGTGGACGCTTCTAACATACATGGTTGAAGGAAGGGGTTCTAAGAATTTTACTTATGTAAAGAAAATGATTTACAATAACCCAAAACTGGCACATAGTATATTAGATAAACTTGCAACTGCAGTAGCTAAATATCTTTCGGCAAAAATTGATGCCGGCGTTAATGCGGTTCAGATTTTTGATACATGGGGAGGAATACTTTCGCCTTCTGATTTCGAAGAGTTTTCTTTAAGATATATTTCTCAAGTTATTTCCGAAATAAAAAGAAAAGAAGAGCCGGTGATAGTCTTTTCCAAGGGTGTTCATCATAGCCTCGATAAGCTTTCTAGCACCGGAGCCGATGTTATAGGGTTAGACTGGACTATGAATCTAGATGAGGTGAGAAAAAAGATCGGCCGTAAGGTCGCGCTGCAAGGGAACTTAGATCCTACTGTCCTCTATGCTGGCGAAAATAAAATTAGAGAAGAAGCGAAAAAAGTTCTTGATTCTTATGGTGAAGGAAGCGGGCATATCTTTAATCTGGGACACGGAATTCTTCCTGATGTTGATCCGGAAATGGCGAAGGCGCTTGTTCAAATTGTTAAGGAAGAAAGCAGAGTGTTTCACGGTAAAAATGCGGAGATACTAGGACAATGAATTGAGAAGAATGAATTAGATTTTGACATATAGTAAAAATAGCAAACAAAAGATTTGGATTTTTAACTAATTTAATGTTCAAAATTAGTAGAAGGATTTAATAGAAAAGTAAACAATATTTGATTCTTTGCAGCTTAGAGTCACTGCGGTAAAGAATAAAGGAGTTCATTATGTTTGAAATAGATTTAGCAAAATTTAAGAAGTATGATAAGCCGGGGCCACGATACACTAGCTATCCGACGGCTCCACATTTTAATGAAGGTTTTACTTATGAAAATTACCTTGATGAAGTAATTAAGACTAATTATGGCTCCGATTTGCCTGACCTTTCTCTATATTTTCATTTACCATTCTGCGATACTCTTTGTTATTTCTGCGGGTGTAATATGATAATAACCCGAAACAGGGATCGTGTTAGCGAATATATACATTACTTGAAAAAGGAAATCGACATGATCAGAACTTATATATTACCTGATCGTAAAGTGACACAGCTTCATTGGGGAGGCGGAACTCCGACCCATTTGCGACCCGAAGAAATTGATGAAGTAGCAGCTTATATCAAATCTTCTTTCGATTTCAAGGATGATTCTGAAAATGGCTGTGAAATTGATCCGCGTGATTTAACGAGGGAGCATCTTGAAGCTTTAAGAAGAAACGGTTTTAATCGTATAAGCATGGGTGTGCAGGACTTCAATGATAAAGTACAAAAAGCCGTTAATCGTATTCAGCCTGAAGATATAACCCGGCAAACAGTAAAATGGGTAAGAGAGCTTGGATTTAACAGCATTAATTTAGATTTAATGTATGGACTCCCATTTCAAACAATTGATTCATTTTCAGATACAGTAGATAAAATAATAGATATTTCCCCTGACAGGATTGCTGTATTCAATTACGCTCATGTTCCGTGGGTTAAGAAGCACATGGCATTAATTCACCAGGAAGATCTTCCTCATCCTGAAACGAAGCTTGAAATATTAAAAATGACTATTGAAAAATTAACCACTGCCGGATATGTTTTCATCGGAATGGATCATTTTGCGAAGCCAGATGACGAACTAGCAATTGCACTAAAGGAAAAGAAGTTATACAGAAATTTCCAGGGCTACAGCACTCACGCAGGAAGTGATCTTTATGCAATGGGAATAACTGCCATTAGTCAGTTACAGAATGTTTATGCGCAAAATTTCAAAACCGAAAAGGAATACTTTAATTCAATTGACAATGAAAAATTACCTGTTGCTAAAGGCTACAGTCTAAGTGATGACGATATTCTTCGCAGGGATGTTATTATGAAATTAATGTGCAATTTTGAGCTTGAATTTTCGGCAATAGAAAAACAATACAATATTAACTTCAACGAATATTTTGCCTGGGGACTAAACAATTTAAAGGAGATGCAAAAGGATGAGTTGCTGCTTCTTGACGATAAAAAGATTGAAGTAACTCAAATGGGAAAATTATTGATCCGTAATATTGCAATGAACTTTGACGGCTATATAGAGCGGAAAGAGGATATGGCAAAATATTCGAGAACTGTTTAGTGCTATTTAACACAAAGGCACAGAGAAAAGAATGAATAAAAAAATCGTAATTCTCGGCGCCGGAATTTCCGGGTTATCTACGGCGTACTTACTTGACAAAGACGGGTATGACGTAACCGTTTTAGAGAAAAATAGCGAAGTCGGCGGATCAATGGAAAGCATTTGGGAAGACGGCTTTATGTTCGATCGCGGTCCAAATAGCGGTCTTGAAACAACGCCTCTAATCGGGACGATGGTAGAAGAACTCGGCTTGCAGAACCAACTTATGTATGCAAGCAAAGAAGGAAACAGAAGATACATCCTACGCAACGATGAGCTGCATCCATTACCGATGAACCCCATTGCATTTATTAAGACAAGATTATTTTCACCTATTGCCAAGTTGAGGCTTTTTATTGAGCCGTTAATTGGAAAATCAAATGATGGCTATTACCAGAGCATTTCGGAGTTTGTCACCAGAAGATTAGGGAAGGAATTTTTAGATTATGCGATTAATCCATTTGTAGCGGGAGTATATGCGGGCAACCCTGAAGAGTTAAGCGTTAAGTCAGCATTCCCAAAATTATATGCACTTGAAGAAGAATACGGGGGATTGATAATCGGCACTATTAAGAGTATTCGTAAAAGGAAACAACGTGCTGAAAAATCAAAGCAGAGTGCAAGGATGTTTTCATTTAAGGATGGCATGCAGGTTTTACCAAAGACAATTGCGAATAAGCTAGGAGACAGAGTAATTAAATCGTCAGAAGTGACTGCATTGAAGAAAAATGGAGAGAGATATTCAGTAACTTACAATCACAACGAGTTATCTAAGACAATTGATTGTGATATTTTAGTTTCAACATTGCCAGCTTATGTAGGATCTGATTTGTTTAAGGAATTGGACGAAAAATTATCAAATCATTTGTCTCAGATATATTATCCTCCAGTACTTGTAATATTTCTGTGTTATAATAAAACAGATATTGCGCAGCCACTTGATGGCTTTGGCTTTTTGATTCCGGCAAAGGAAAAAAAGTCGTTCCTAGGTGCGATATGGAGTTCAGTAATATTCCAGAACAGATCTCAGACAGATAAGGCAGTCTTCACCTTATTTGTAGGCGGAGCACGAAATCCCGAAGTGGGAAATATTGACAAACAAGAGTTAATAAAAAAAGTAAAAGATGAATTCCATAAATTAATGAAAATATCGGCACAACCAACTTATGAATCGTACCGGTATTGGTCGAAGGCAATTCCGCAATACAACATCGGTTATATAGAGCATGAGAATTACTTTGATGAATTTGAGAATAGGAATAGGGGAATAATCCTAGGCGGTAATTACAGAGGCGGAATATCAGTCGGAGATTGCATCAAGAACTCGGAAGTCCTATCAAACAAAGTTAAATCTCTTTAATCTCGATAATTCATGAGCAAAACTAAGATCAAATATATTTGTTCCAACTGCGGATACGAATCATTGCGTTGGATCGGTAAGTGTCCTGAGTGTAATAGTTGGAATTCATTTACCGAAGAAAAAGTAGAAAACTCAAAACATAAAACCGTAACTTACAGTGGCAATGTGCAGGTTTCACGAATTAATGAAATAGCCGGTAGTGAAGAAGAGCGTCTTAAGACCGGTATAGAAGAATTTGACAGAGTGCTAGGAGGCGGGTTGATGCCGGGAAGTATTGTGCTTCTTGGGGGTGATCCAGGTATTGGTAAGTCAACCTTAGCAATGCAAGCTGCTTCTAATATTAAGGCAAAAGTATTATATATCACCGGAGAAGAATCTGAAAAACAAATAAAAATTAGAGCTTCGCGGCTAAAAATTAAATCTGACAATCTATATGTTCTTGCCGAGACAGACTTATCCATGATAATATCGGCAATAAATAATTTATCTCCTTCAGTAGTAATAATAGATTCAATTCAAACAATGTATAGAAGTGAGCTTGAAAACTCGCCGGGCACAATAACGCAGATTAGGGAATGCACTGCTCTTTTAATGCAGGAAGCAAAAAGAAATTTATTCAGTGTACTAATCATAGGTCATGTAACTAAAGATGGAGTAATTGCCGGTCCTAAAATTCTAGAGCATATTGTCGACACCGTTATTCAATTTGAAGGAGAATCTCATCATTCATTTAGAATACTGCGAGCACAAAAGAACAGATTCGGCAGTACGAATGAAATAGGCGTATTTGAGATGCATGAAAATGGGCTAACAGAAGTCAAGAACCCAAGCGAATTATTTTTAAGCGAAAGGGAAAAGGAATCTTCGGGATCAGTAGTTACTTCCACGATGGAAGGTACGCGCCCAATACTATTGGAAGTACAAGCCCTAGTTACGCCATCAAATTACGGAAATCCGCAGCGTGTAGCCACAGGATTTGATTACCGTCGTCTTTCAATTCTTCTTGCGGTACTCGAGAAAAGAGCGGGATATAGACTATCAGCCGCAAATGTATTCCTTAATATGGCGGGAGGAGCCAAGATTAATGAACCTGCTATTGATCTTTCAGTATGCTGTTCTATAGCCTCAAGTTTACTTGATAAAATTGTAGACAATAACATAGTTGTAATAGGCGAAGTGGGATTAGGAGGAGAAATTCGAAGCGTGGGTAATATCGAAAAAAGAATTCAGGAAGCGGAGAAATTGGGGTTCAAAAAGGTTATTATTCCTAAAAATAATTTTAAGAGTCTTAAAGGGAGTAATTCGATTCAGGTAATTGCTGTAGAGAATTTACCCGAAGCAGTTAGTTTAATTTTTAGATAAAGACCTCATAAGCCCTTGTTATAATAGTCATTTCTGGCAGAATCAAATAATTAATTTTAGTTAAGAATTATTTTGTTTTCTAAAATAATAATACTATTTTTCTCTCCGGTTTAAAGAACCGTACTGTTTTATTAATATATTTTAGAGGTAAGTTAGTGAGTACTAAACTTTTTGTGGGATCGCTTCCCTGGGCAGTTAATGACGATGCTTTGAAATCGGCTTTCGAGGTACATGGTACCGTTGTTTCTGCAAAAGTTATTACCGATCGTCAGACCGGTAGATCAAGAGGCTTTGGATTTGTTGAAATGGAAAACGAAACCGAAGCAAGCAAGGCTATTCAAGCACTTAATGGAGCGGAGTTAAAAGGTCGCAACATTATCGTTAGTGAAGCAAAACCGAAGAGCTAATAGAATATTTGGTTACTTGCATTTCTCTAAGCGCTCTTTCGAGCGCTTTTGTTTTTTAAAGGATGAAAGTATTTATTCCAATCCTAAAATTATTTTCCCCTCGGTAATTAAGACGCCAGGCGAAATCAAGTTCTATAGGAATTAGTACTTGACCTATTCCAAATCCTATTTCATAGAAAGGATGCCTAAAGCTCTGGACCGGCGTAATTAGAATTGATTTCGAGCCGAAACTAATATCAGAATAAGCAATATTTAGAAAAGCAGTAAGTTGGATATCCCAATCCTTTAATCCTGGAATTCTTAAAAACCTAAATAATTCGCTGCCTAAATTCTCCTCCAGGTTCAAGGTTGCAACCCTATCGCCAAGTATTTCATTTAGGTTTAATGTTCTAAATGTAAAATTCTGAGCTGTTAGATTAATGTTACCAGGAAGGGAATATAATTCTTGATATGGGAGCTTGCCGTCTGTATATATTCCAAACATGTGGAAGTTTAGAGCAGTTGAGCCAAAAGTATTTATAGTCCCATAACTTTTAATCTGATATGAGGTAAAGTATAGGCTGCTTTTTAATAAACTTGAATTAGAAAAAGACATATTGCCGTTAAATACAGCATAGGATTTCCCAAGAGAAACCCTCCTTCTAAAATAGCCGTCTTCAACATAATTCCTAAAGTCTAATGTAAAGCCCCCCGATATAGCATTAATTTTTGTTTCAAATACGGGCTGATTATCAGGAAATAATCTATCCTTAGCAAAAAAAGAAAACTCCGTATTTTTGAAAGCGTTGTTATCAGTATGATTTATAAATCCCGCATATAAGTTAAGTATTGGGAATACATCGCCGCTTACATTAAATGAAAAGCCCTTTGTATAATAGTAATCACGGAAGTCATATTTGGAGAAAAGAGCAAGCGCTGAAGAAGTTAAATCATTATAGTAATCCGAAGAGCCGAAAAGCACCTTCAATTTATCATAGCTATTAAGTGAGATTTTGTATGTGCGATAATTTCCGCGAAGATATGAAAAGTTAAAATCAAATTTAAATCTTTTATCGGAAAAGCCATTTGACATTTGCAATGATGAATTCAATCTCATATTATCTGCTTGAGCTAGAAATAAGCCAAAGTCGACCGTTTGCCCTTCTACACGATTAAAATGATACATTGCAAGCGGAGCGCTGACTGAGAAGTTATCAGATAAATCAATCCTTGTTGATAAAGGGGAAAAGCTAAAATGAAATTTGGATTCAGTAGCACTTACGCTATCAATTCTTTTATATGCCTGCTGCTCTTCAGTTGTGTTTGGAATGGTTTGAGCATTTATCCAGTAGGTGGAATCTTTCTTATCAGCCCCAGGCAGAACAGTTACAATAGCATGATTAAAAAAGTCATCGGCAATGTTGTGGTTAATTTTATAATCATAGAGAATTGTACTTAAATCAAATTCCATTTTAGCAAGTCCGAGATAATCCAGTTTTATAAAAAGTCTAAGATCCGCGGGCATGTAAATTGAGTCTTGGAAAAGTGAAAACTGTTGAAAAACATTAACGCTTTGAAACAAGCCTCCAATACTAGCAGCCTTATTTATCTTCAAATCGACTTTAATTAAATCATAAGTGCCGCCGGTAATAAAAATAGTACCCATAAACCCAGGATCACTTTCATGCTGGGGTGCCATATAAATTTCATACACCAAATTATTATTAATTGCCACGGTGTTAATAATATTGAAATCATAATAGCTTAGGGCATTTTTTGCAAGAGGCCCGGGTAATTCTCCACCAAGAAGGTTAAAGTTATCCTTATAAAAGTCCTGGACTAATCGTCCGCCAGCGATAGTGTTTACAAATGAAGGCAAATTTGAAGTCTGCTTTTGTGCGGTAATAATTTCCTTATAGAAGTCCGGTTTCTTGAAATATCCCTTGCTTTCGTTTTCAAGTATTCCAGTTATTTTTAATTTTGAAGTATCGCTTCCAATTCCCAGACTAACCTGATGACCACTAGCCTTAAAATCCTTTTGAGTTTTCAAAGTTCCTTTAGTGTACGCTTCAAATTCGTAACTCAAAAGTTTTTTATTGCGTTCTTCCTTTCGCTGAATTGCTTTGCGAATTATCCGCAAAGCAGGGTTTATTCCCGGTACTACAGTGATTGCCGGTAAAGTAATTTCCGACTGATGTAAATGAAAATTTAAATTAGCAACGCTGCAGTCAAGATTTACGGTAATTGTGTCTGAATTATATCCGATATACGAAGCGGTTAATCTGTATTTCCCATGTCTCAACTTAATTTCAAAATCCCCGCTTCTATTAGCTGTAGTTCCGAATGTAGAATTTAACACCCTTATGTTTGAATAAGGCAGTGCCTGATGAGTATTCTTATCACTTACGTTTCCTCTAATAGAATACTGCTGAGCAAATAAAGTTGATGAGGTGATTGAGATAATTACTAAGAAAAATAATTTCATAATATTAATTAGAATAATTAAACTTAACAATAAAGATTAGGATCAATAAGCTAGTATCCCAGTTTGTACTAAATATTTAATACCCCGTGGTTTAAAATAAATAAAAAGTAGCATTGATAAGTAGATAATAAATTGTTATATAATTAGTCCTTTTTATTGTAATCTTACAGTAAACTACACAATTCAATATCATGAATAAAAATAAACGTTAATTATTACAGCTAAAGGTATTAACTCAAGCGGTTGATATTAACTTATTCTTTCAACTTGCACAAAGGGGAAAACCAAAATACGGACGTGCCTTTGCCTCATGAAAGGCTAATACAGATTCAGGCATTGAAAATACATATTGTAATTAAGATAAAAAGAGGATGAAAAGAACAAAGTAACAGAAACAAATGATAATTCATTTTTTCGGTTGATCGTTAATAATCGTGTCATGAGTAAGCAGAATATTATCAAGGCTAAAGGACATAGGTCCGGCAAGAAGTATTATAACCGCACTGATTAAAACAAAAAAGGGATAGGATGCCCCGCTTGCTCCGATGAACCCATTCGGGAGCATTACTGATGTTGCTACAGCCATGTTGATTGTAACTGCAATGGCTGCCGGTCTTGTAAATAATCCAATTATTAATAGAAAGCCTCCTATAAATTCAGTATAGCAGCTTAGATACGCCAAGAAATCAGGTATACCCATTTTTGTTGTAAAATATTGAATGGTTGTCTGAAGGCCAAAGCCACCGAACCAACCGAGAACTTTACCAGAACCAACTATGAACAAAATAACTCCAATGATACAACGAAGTAATAGTAATCCTATACTTAAATTTTTAGTATTTGTTCCGATTAAAAATCTGACAATCTTAGTATTCATTTTCATTTTAGGCTAATCCTTTTAATAATATTTTGTCCTGAGATAATTGTGTTATACAAATAAAGACTAATAAATAATTTACAATATAAGTTATTTCTTTTCTAAATATTCTTTTAATGAAGTACCAAGAATATAAGTCCAGCCTTGCACGAAATTATCCTTTATAAAATTCGGGTTGTTCTCCGGGAATGAGTCTAAGCCTGCGTGAGTTAATCGAACTAGTGTTTTAGCGCCGTCAGGGAACAACTCGAATGTTACGTAGGAGATTCCTTCAAAGCCATCATATCGCCAACTATACGATAGTTTTCTTTCTAAGACTATTTCAGTAATTGTACAAATGTGAAGAAATTGATTATTCTCATCCTTACCACCCATAAACCGAAATTCAAATCCGATTTCAAGTTTGAATTCCTTAAAATTAAAATACCATTTCTTCATTTCCTCATTATCTGTTAATGCCTTCCAGACTCTTGTAATTCGAGAGTTATAAGTTCGTTCAATGACTATTGGTTCAGTTGGCATTTTATCTCCTTAGATCCTATATAATAATCATTAAATATAGTCAAATATTCTTCAAGTTTTGAAAGGTGTTGATTTAGTCCAAAAACGCATTAAATACTTCCACTGTTTCATTACTTTCCTCAACCGATTCAAACATCTGTATTGTAATCTTGGTTTTGCAAAATTAAATTACCTAACTCATAATAAAGCAAAATGTTTCCTTTTTTGAAGGGCTTTGAATTAAGTGAAATTAGATTTGTTACAACTAAATTGCTCATTTAGACTCCGTTTTCCTAAAAGGAATGAACTGGCTTATGAAATTATCGCGCAAATAGACTCCTCCCCAAACTAATATTGCAAAATATATAGGAAATAATGTATTGCTAAAAAGTGGATTCATAATTCTCAGGTTGGAAGCAACTGCACCTCCTAAATAACCAGTAAGCAAGACTGCTCCGAATATTGAAGTACGCGGTATGATATAAATAATAGTAAGCAAGAGTAATATTAGTCCTATTATAGGAATAGTATTTTCGGGATATCCAAGTTTGACAGATGCCTGCATTACTTGCGGAGTTTTTAGGATCTTAGTTATGGAATCTAATAACATAAACAAAACAGCAATACCGCTCATTATTCTCCCAATTATAACTTTCTTTTTCGAAACTGAGTCTGTTGAAGAATCTGATTTCATTTTATCACCTCGAAATGTTTTTAATAAAATTATAAAGTAGTATTGTAATGAAGCAATCTCTTGATTCTATTCAATTCGGCGTTGAGATTGCTTTACCGCTATACCAGTATTCGCATTAAAGAATTTAGAAACTTCTAAACAAAAATTAGTTGTTATTCTTTCTAATTAAATTACAGATCCTTTATTTGTCAACATGCAAACAACGCTATCCGCTGTTTCAAAATATGCTATATTGTTATTTACTACTGCTTGGGATATGAATAATTTACCATCCATTGAATTCCAAATTTATCATTTAGCATACCAAAGTAGGCACCCCAAAATGTATCTGCCAAAGGCACCGTTATTTTTCCTCCTGCCGATAGACTGTTAAAATATTTTGCAGCTTCTTCTTTACTATCAGTTTCGATAGAAAGATGAAAATTATTACCGTAAGTTATTCTATGCCCCATTGACTCTATCGCATCAGTACCCATTAACACATTAGCGTTTCCAATAGGAAGTGAAACGTGCATTAGTTTTTCTTTATCACCAGCACTTAGCTTAGCACCTTCGGGGGTATCCTTGAAGCGTGTTAAGCCAACAAATTCACCTCCAAAAACTGATTTGTAAAAATTGAAGGCTTCTTCATTATTTCCAGGAAAGTTCAAATAATAGTTTATGGCTTTCATGTGAGTACTCCTTAATTTATTATTAGATATTTTTTAATTATGAGGAATATTATATAAACCGCAACTCTGGTATATAACAATTCAATACAATTCCACTCTCGAAACTAATGCTTTTTATTTACCTAAGATCCAATTTACCGTTCACATCAATTAAGATCGTTAAACCCTTTCCTATTGCCGTTGGTTTTATAAAAAGGTTATATTCATCGATAAGGTTATCTTTGATCAAAGATGACACAAATCCAGCACCGCCATATACGCTAATATCTTTGCCAAGTTGCTTTTTAATTCCATTGACTTCTTCAACAAGATTACCTTTTGCTAATGATTTGTTTACCCAATTTGATTTGTCAAGAGTTTTGATAAAAGCTATCTTGGGTTTATATATCATCTTTTTACCAAATGCATATTCAGGATTATCCGGACTAGTTATTGTTGATGACCAATATGAAATAAATCCGTCAGCCATTTTCCTACCCAATAGAATGGTATCGATAGAGTCTGCCAGCTCAGTAATATAGGCAGCTAGTTTATCATCCAATCCAATTCGCCCTCGAGTCTTTCAACAAATCCATCTACCGAAATCTGCATCTGTAATTTTCTCACATTGTCTGCTTCCATTTCATGACTCCTATTTTTATATCCTATATACTACAAATTAGTTTTCACTCTATATTTAACAATCTTTTCTATTAATGATAAAGGTATAGGTTTATCATAGGGAAATTGAACTGATCCTTTAGCAGATTTATATTCAGCCAATTCATTCTTAAATTTTTTAATAGCATCAGCGGTAGGGTAAAAGCCAATATGATTTTTCCATGCGGCATAGTAAACCAAATTACCATTTAATTTATATGTTGGCATTTGGTAGCTTATTGTTTCCTCTGCCATAGGCGCAGCTTTTTTAATAGACTGTCTTACTTTTTCCAAAATATCCCAAACATTTTTCGGGAAAGTATGGACGTATTCTTCAACTGTTTTGAAGTTTGTCCTTGCCATAATTTAACACCTTATATTTTAATATTATGTAATCTCAAAATGTGCATTAGCCATTGTAAGCTTTTATTAAGTCATCTATTTCAATTTTAGTCATCTTCATCAAAGCTTCTGTTACTCTCTGTGACTTTTTAAGGTCGGGATCTCTCATTAATTTGACTATAGCCTTAGGTACGATTTGCCAAGTTACACCGAATTTGTCAGTAAGCCATCCGCACTGACCCGGTTTTCCCCCTTTTGAGAGCTTATCCCAAAGAACATCCACTTCATTCTGAGATTCGCAGTTTACAAACAAGGATATGGACGGAGTAAAGCGTTCTTTGTTGCTATCCATAGTCATATATTCCTGTCCGTTAAGACAAAATACAGCGTGCTGAACCTTCCCCACCTGTCCATTTTCGTTGATACCAAAGCGGCTTAGTTTTTTAATTTCTGATTTATTTTTCCCTAAAGCTGAAAACACAGATATATAGTAATTCATAGCCTCCTCAGCTTGATTTTCATACCATAAAAATGGTATAATGTTTTGAGCTTTCTTTGATAAATTCAACTGCCATGAAACTCCGAACTTATCATTGAACCATACAAATTTCTCACTGAATGGATATATATTCAGCGGCATAAGAATTTTACCATTTTCTGATAACTTCTTGAAAAGCTGAATAACTTCATTTTCGAGCCTGCAGTTTACAAAAAACGATATGGAAGTATTAAAGTAGAAATCCTTTACAGGACCCCCGTTTAGAGCAACGAATTCTTGGCCAAGAAGCTGAAAATTTGCGATCATTACACTTCCTTTTGGCCCGGGTCCAGCATCACCATATCGATTTATTATAAGCATCTTAGAATTATTACTATCAAAAGTGACATCAAATACAGAAGAAAAAGAAGACACATAAAAATTTGCTGCCTCTTCCGCCTGAGTATCGAACCATAAGAATGGATTAATATTTTTCATGTTTGTATTCTTTCAATTGTTATGTTTAAGTTCTCAAGAATAATTTATTTCTGATATACTTTAGATAGATACAATAGTTCAGCTTCACTAAGTCTCTTATGTAAACTTAACCTTGACCTATTTAAAGCGAAAGGTGCTAATACGGCAATATAGGGGGGTATATACGTCAAAAATCAAGATATATTGTTCTGAATATGAGCAATTTTCAAGATTCTTTGATAATTACTTCATTCATTTTGATTTCGGCCTTGAAAAGGCAATTTGTGATTCCCGCCAAATAGGATAAAGATGCTTTATTTTATTATATGAGCATAGCTTTACAATTAAATATAATTTCAATTGGTATCAAAGGATATAATATGACGGTTAACAATGCTAAAGAAATAGTTCATCTTGCTATGATGGAATTTGAAGGTGTCAGTTCTAACATTCACCGTTTTGGCGGCACTGAATATAAATTAGGTAAAAGAGAAATCGGGCATATACATGGAAATTATATTGTGGACATTCCTTTTCCATTAAAGTTAAGGACCGAAATAATTAGAAACGGTGAAGCAGAGCCTCATCACATATTACCTGAAAGCGGATGGGTAAGTGTCTTTCTGCATAATGAAAGTGATGTCAACAGGGCAATTGCGCTCTTGCGCAGATCATATGAACTTGCTTTAATACAAATGAAAAGAAGAAGTCAACAACATCAAAATTATTCAGTTTTATAATATGACGAAGTATGTTGCTTTATTGCGAGGCATAAATGTAGGCGGTAATAAAAAAGTTCAAATGTCAGATCTTAAAAGAGCATTCGTGAAAATTGGATTAAGAAATATAAAGACAATCCTAGCGTCAGGTAATGTGATATTTGATTCAGAACTAGAAAGTATTGACAAACTGACAATAGAAATTTCAAAGATGCTTGAACATACATTCAAATTTCCTATTCGAATAATACTTATGAAATTTTGCGACATTGAGAAATTAATTGCGTTAAATCCTTACAAGGCAATAAAAGTAACGCCACAGACAAGACTGTATACGACATTTCTTTCCGAAAAACACAAAAACAAATTAGGCGTCAATTATATTTCACACGATAAATCATTCAAGATTATTTCTGTAACGGATAATACTGTATTCAGTGTTCTAGATCTTTCAATTTCAAATACTCCCGAGGCTATGAATGCACTTGAAAAAATATACGGACCGAATATAACTACGAGAAATTGGAATACAGTATTAAAGATTGCAAAGCTCTAATAAAGAAATAATTTGTAATTTAAAATGCTGATTTTACACAATAACAAATAAGAGTATTGAGATTGAATATGGAACATAGAGTATGGCAGAAAGGATTTATTGGCAATTTTATAAACAAAGTTAGGCTTTGAATTAAAGTACAACGGTAAGTCAAGAATATTACATTTTCAAAATATCTTATAATTTTATTAATATAAGACTGATGTTAAATTAAGTCAAAAAGATTTATAATATGAAAAGCGTATCCATTTTAATACCATACGGGCACACCAGCCTAGTAAACATAGAAGGCACTCATCAGATTCTTTCAGAGGTAAATAACCTTCTAATTCAAACGGGAAGAGATCCCATATTTAATATTCAGCTTGTCGGTCTTTCTAAAAAAACAAAACAAACAACCGGTTTATTTACTGTTAATCCAAATACTTTAATCAGCGATGTCATAAAGACAGACTTGATAATTATTCCCGCCATACACGGAGATCATAACAAAATACGCGAGGTTAATAAAGAATTTATTCCCTGGATAATCAACCAATATATGAACGGTGCTGAAATAGCAAGTTTTTGCATAGGTTCCTTTTTTCTCGCATCTACCGGATTATTGCAAGGCAAACAATGCACAACCCACTGGGCATTTGCTAATGACTTTAAAAATATGTTCCCTGAAATAAATTTGCTTGGTGATAAAATTATGACTGCACAGGACGGGATATACACAAGCGGCGGCGCATATTCTTATTTGAACCTCCTCCTATATTTAATTGAGAAATTTGCGGGTCGCGATGTTGCCGTCTTAATTTCCAAAACGTTTATGATTGACATTGACAAGAATAGCCAGTCGCCGTTTATTATGTTCAAAGGTCAAAAAGGACATGACGACAAACAGGTATTAAAAGCGCAGGAGTATATTGAAAATAATTACAACGAAAAAATATCTGTCGAACAATTAGCAAATAAATTTGCTTTAAGTAAAAGAAGTCTAGAGCGTAGATTTAAAAAAGCAACCAGTAATACCGTAAGCGAATATATCCACCGGGTTAAAGTCGAAGCCGCAAAAATAAACCTTGAGTCTTCGCGCGAAAATGTAAACGAGGTAATGTATAAAGTAGGATATGCAGATCCTAAAACGTTTCGTATTACGTTCAAGCGCATCACCGGCTTATCACCAATTCAGTATCGCAATAAATATAATCGAGAAATTACCTACTAAGTATTAGCCTCGCTTTTATTATTTATTCATAATTTCTTTTTATTTCGTCTAATAGACAAAAGTTTACGCAAATACAGAACTTCGCACCTTTTTCGTGCGATTTAGTCTAACGAAACGCAGTAATTTCACCAAGAATGCTTGCTAATTGGCGGCTCCTTTATGACGATGAAAACTTTTTGAAAGGCTTGAAGAGTTAAATTATCAAATCTTAATTCTCTTAATAAATAATAGACTTGCTTAATGACAGCAGATAACATAATTTTTATTAAATTACTTATCGCAAATTAATATTAGCGAATTAATGCGCCACAGGAATTAGGAGAAACAGTTTATAAATTTCAAACTAGCCGAATTATTTTAACTGCTTTAGAATTAGGAATATTTACTGCACTTGGAGATAAAGAGAAAACCTCAGGTGAAGTTTCAAAAACCATATATACAGATTTCAGAGCAACCGATAGGTTAATGAACTCATTATGTATAATAAAACTATTACTAAAGAAAGACGTAAGTTTTCAAATACTAGTTTTTCCTCTCAGTATCTGGTGCAGGGGAATCCTGATTATATTTCCAATCTTTTACACAAAGTTAATTTTGGGATTTATGGAGTAATTTAACCGATGTAGTACGTAATGGAAAACCAGCCGGCAGAACTGGCTCAAACAGGAATGATTAACTGGAAGAATTTATTGAAGCCATGCATTATAGAGCTCTTGAACAAGCCTCCGAGGATATAAATTACTTGGATCTTGCTGGTGTGCAAAATGTTCTTGACGTAGGAGGAGGATCTGCAGCTTTCTCAATGGAACTTGCAAAAATCAAAAAGGAAATTACTGCTACTGTTTTTGACCTTCCTGAAGTTATACCGCTAACACAGAAATATATTTCAAACGCAGGACTTTCTGAAAAAGATTAGAACAATAAAAGGTAATTATTTATTTCATGATTTAGGATCGGGATATGATATTATTTTTCTTTCGGCAATCGTACACAGCAATTCTGATGAAGATAATAAGAAACTAATTCAAAAGTGCGCAAATTCATTAAATCAAGAAGGACAACTTGTTATTCAAGATTATGCTATGAATGAGGAAAGAACATCTCCGCCGGGAGGGACTTTTTTCGCAATTAATATGCTAGTTAATACTCAGGGCGGAGATACTTTCACCCAATCAGAAATATATTCAAGGCCTACAAGTGCAGGATTAAAAGAGCCAAAGAGTCGTGAAATCTCTCACGGCGCTACACAATTTACATGGAGAAAACTATAAAATCTAACTGCTGTAGATGCGCTAAATAAAAATGCATATTTTATTATTAATTTCTCTATACTTTTCTCTTTTATTGAGAAGGCTACTTTCCATCTGAATCCTCATAGGCTGAATTCGCAACATATTTGCGCTTTCATTTTTCTCCATTTAATTTAATCGTTAAAATATATTGAATTATTAATATCTATCATTATTAGTATCATAAAACTTAGCCTTTAGAAATAATCTCAAAGAAAGATAACTATGAACCAAAAATTAAAACAAATAATTACATCTGCGATTTTAATAGTTCTATTAGCAATTCACCCGTTCATTATTTCCCAAACAATTAAACTTAAAGTAATTGAAACCAGCGATGTACACGGCTCTCTTTTCCCATATGATTTTAAGGACAATAAGGAAGTAACGTCTTCACTTGCACAAATTTATACATACGTTAAGGAGGAAAGAGCTAAGAAAGATCAAAGTGTAATTCTTCTTGATGACGGCGATATTCTCCAAGGGCAACCAGTAGTTTATTATTACAATTTCGAGAAGACGAATGTGCCGCACATATGCGCGCGAGTAATGAATTACATGAAATACGATGCGGGTACTGTTGGCAACCACGATATCGAACCAGGCCATCCGGTTTACGATAAAATAGACAAGGAATTTAATTTCCCTTGGCTCGCTGCAAATGCTGTCAATACTAAGACAGGTAAACCATATTTTGAAAATAGATGGCAGCACAACAAACCTTATACAATAATTAAAAGGAACGGGATTAAGATAGCTGTACTTAGCTTGATAACACCAGCAATTCCAAATTGGTTACCAGAAAAGATTTGGAGCGGGATAAGATTTGAGGACATGCTTGAAAGCGCAAAGAAGTGGGTCGCAATTATTAAAGAAAAGGAAAAACCGGATTTATTAGTCGGTCTTTTTCATTCAGGAATAGAGTATAATTACAACGGGCAAACAGAAAATACTCGCTTATTGGAAAATGCTTCAAAGCTAGTGGCTGAAAAAGTACCCGGATTTGATATCGTACTTGCAGGGCATGATCATAAGGTCTGGAATTTCAATGTTAAAAACTCAGAGGGAAATAGTGTTTTAATACTTGACCCTGCAAATGCCGCTCGAAACGCTGCTGTTGCTACAGTTACTCTACAATATGATTCTTCATCATCATCCTGGAAGAAGAAAATTACCGGTGAAATTGTTGCAAGCAAGAATTATAAGCCTGATGCCGGCTATATGAAGAAGTTCGGTCATGCAATTGAAGAGGTAAAGAAATATGTTTCAAAGCCCATCGGTGTTTTTACAAGAACAATATCAACACGTGAGTCATTATTTGGAGATTCTCCGTTCGTTGACCTTATCCAAAAAATTCAACTTGAACTTACACATGCAGATGTTTCTTTTTCAGAACCTCTTTCTTTTAGCGCCGAAATAAAAAAGGGAACTGTCTACGTCCGTGATATGTTTAATCTATACAGATTTGAAAACCTTTTATACACGATGAAAATGAGCGGGAAGGAAATAAAAGATTACCTTGAGTATTCTTTCGGCAATTGGTTTAACCAAATGAAAAGTTCAGATGATGACCTTTTGAAATTCAAGAAGGATTCCACCGGTAATATATTATACTCATATCATCAAGCACAACTTGCAACTAACTATTATAATTTTTCTTCCGCGGCAGGAATTAATTACGCTGTTGATGTTTCAAAACCTGCAGGTGAGCGAGTTAAAATAAAATCATTTTCTAACGGCAAACCTTTTGACATGAATAAATATTACAGTGTTGCAATGAACTCATACAGAGGAAACGGCGGAGGCGGTCACTTAATTTTAGGAGCTAAAATTCCAAAGCTGGAAATCCCAAAACGAATCATTACTTCTACTCAAAAGGATCTTCGTTATTATTTAATGAAATGGATTGAGAATAGAAAATCTGTTACACCTGAATCATTGAATAATTGGAAGATAATTCCCGGCAGCTGGTGGGAAAAAGGAAAAGAGAAAGATTATAAGATTTTATTTGGAGCACGTGACTAGAAACTTTAGAAACAAATCTTAACTTAAGAATACTTTAAAAACAATATCGTTGTTGTAGAGGATTCCATTTAGTCAAAGCATTATAGTTCTAATCGCCTTTGTGCTAAATAGAAAGTCCTCTACAACAGATTCCTTCAATTTTTCAAAACATTCAAATTATCTTTTATTGTTATAGCGCCTGTATAATATCTTACAAGATTAGATGCCCAACCACTTTGCGCTTCCGACAATACCGAACCTTCGAGAAGTACTGTTCCGTTATTTACAATTATATGAATTGGAGGATCTGAATCATACTCCATTCCTTCAAACATAGGATCATTATAAATAAGTCTGGCGGCTCTTATACCTATATTTCCCGGGCCAAAAGTATTCTGAAGTTCATTGTTTACGCTTTTAACTCCAACTACTTTTTCTGCTTCCTTTTGAAACTGAGACTTATACCACGGTAAATGAACCCAGCCTTTTAACGTTACAATACCATCTTTATAATTAACGGTAACCCAATCAAAAACGCTATAAAACACATTGCTAAATATTCTTCTTTGAACGTTCTTAACTATCACCGAATCAGGAATATACGGACTAGTTACTTTAATATTATTTATCACTTGATAATTTTCAGCTACATCCCGAGTCTCTTGTGCAGCCTGATTTTTTTCATAAATCGTTTCCTCATTTCCAGAAAGAGTAATCTTGTCGCCAGTAATATCAACTGCTATATTATTATCATTAAGCAAGTGATCTTTTGCCAATCTATATTCGACAAATATTTTCAAAGTACTATTAGAAAGATTCTTATTGCTTCCCCAGGTAAGCGTTAATGGCGCAAACATGATTAAACAAATAATTGAATATATTCCTCTCTTTGCAAAATTATTTATGACCGTTTTCATTTTGATCTCCTTTTCTTTAATAGAATCTTAGCCTATAATAATTTTAAGTCTAAACTAAAACTCTACTCATTCCGAATATTATAACGAAATGAATCTTGAAAAACTACCTTTTAGACAGAAGCAATTCTCATTTAGTTTATCAATTTTTCAGACTTGTAACCTACATCAACTATGATAAAAATTTGACTTTCCGGCAGGCTATCTAGCAGAAATGATGTGTCATTTATCTTAAACTTGAACTTCCGTTCAACACTAGACAATTATTGCTTTAAGTTCGGCTTTCCAGTAATATAATTTACCAATTGATCAATAGTAAATTCTTTTTCATCTATTACAGCTTTTACAACATCACCAATAGAAATTAATCCGGCAAGTCTTTCATTCTCAAATACTGGTAAATGCCTGATTCTCTTATTGATCATTAGCGCCATACAATCTTCTGTACTTTGTTCTTTAGTAACAAAAAGAACCCTAGGAGACATGATTTCTCTAACTAGTGTATCCTTTGATAATTTACCCTGTAAAATCACTTTGCGGGCATAATCCCGCTCAGACATTATTCCTGAGACCTCACCTTCGTCCACCACAAGAAGAGCGCCAATTTGTTTATCAGCCATAATTCTTAGAGCATCATAAACTGTAGTATCCGGTGATACTGAAAAGACATCTGAACCTTTTAATTTTAATATTTCGTTAACTGTTTTCATAGCGACGCCTTTTAAAATTAGTAAAAGAATAAATTCCTAAAGTGAAGTCTTATTTGTTATAATTGCTATTAGCGAGTAAGGATCAATAACTTTCTTTAGTCAAGATATTATTTTAAATAACTATTATCAATTAGCAGTCAATAAAAAATTAGTAAGAATTACTATGGTTCGGTGCCGGTAAAATGAGCCAATTTTTCCCGTCACGTGCAATCAGTGACTCTGAGGTTTCCGGTCCCCAAGTGCCTGCTGAATAATTCGGAAAATCTACCGGAGCAGAAGACTCCCAAGCTTCAATTATTGGCATGAGCAATTGCCAAGCTGCTTCAACTTGATCTGCGCGCATAAATAGAGTTGCGTCGCCGAGCATAATATCAAGCAAGAGTGTTTCATAAGCTTCAGGCGGCTCAATAGTGTATGCGTTTCCGTAATTAAAAATCATATCAACCGGAGTTAAAAGCATTTTTAAACCGGGCTGCTTAGCCTGAAAGCGTAATCGCATCCCCATTTCGGGTTGGATATTTATAACTAATCTGTTGGGCTGCCAGTTTTCTATTGATTCACTAGGAAACGCGCTATGAGGTACAGGGCGAAATTGAATTGTTATGACTGAAGTTTTTTGAGCTAATCTTTTTCCTGTTCTAACATAAAAAGGGACGTCTTGCCAGCGCCAATTATCAACGTAAAATTTCACGGCGGCAAAAGTCTCGATATTTGATTTTGGATTTACACCAGGCTCTTCTTTATAGCTGACAACTTTTTCTCCTTGAAGCCATCCTCCGCCGTATTGTCCGCGAATTGCATTTTTATGAACATCATCAGGATTAAACTTTCTCATTGCCCTAAGTACATCTACCTTTTTATTTCTAACTTCATCTGCAGAAAAAGAAACGGGAGGTTCCATCGCAGTTAAGCAGAGGAGCTGCAGGATATGATTTTGAATCATATCGCGAAGCGCACCGGCGTGATCGTAATAACTTCCTCGATGTTCAACACCAACTTCCTCAGCCACAGTAATTTGAACATGGTCGATAAAATTCCTATTCCATATTGGCTCAAACAGGGCATTGGCAAACCTGAAAGCCATCATATTTTGAACAGTTTCTTTACCGAGATAATGGTCGATCCGGTAAATCTGGCATTCATCAAAAATACTATTTATTATTTTGTTAAGATTACGCGCACTATCAAGGTCATGACCAAATGGTTTTTCAATTACAATTCTATCTAATAGATCATCCTGAGCTATGTGTGAAGTATTTAGATTTTCTATAATTGCCTCAATAAATGACGGCGGTATCGCTAGATAAAAAACTCTGTTTGATTTCTTCCCCCAAGGTTTTTCTATAATAATCAATTGCTGTGCAAGTCTTTGATATGTTTCGTTATTTGTAAAGTCAGCTTTCTGATAGCTTAGAAAGGAAGCAAACTTCTTCCATTGCTCTTCGATGACTTTTCCTCTTCTGGAAAATTGATTTATGCCGTCAAGAATACGCTCGCGAAATTGATCATCTGACATTTCTTTAATATCCAGCCCTACAACGGCAAAATTATCAGGCAACCAATTATCAAGGTACAAATTATAAATCGCCGGCATTAACTTTCGCCAGCATAAATCTCCGCCTCCTCCAAAAATAATTATTATTGTAGGATCAGGTTTTCGGGCAGATTGCATTCTCACTCCTTATATTTTATTCCATTCTGTATGGTAAACGCCTTCCTCACCTATACGTTCATAAGTATGTGCACCAAACAAATCCCTCTGAGCCTGCACTAAATTAGCCGGAAGCTTTGCACTCCTATATGAATCAAAATAAGCTAATGATGCAGAAAAGGCCGGAACAGGAATTTCCAAATCAATAGCTGCTTTCGTTATGAACCTGATATCGTTGGATCTATTATTAATTTCTATTGAAATTGCGGGGTCTATTAAAATATTTGAAAGTCCAGAAGACACTTCAAAGGCTTTTGTAATTTTTTCCAACAAAGATGCCCTTATTATACAACCTCCGCGCCAAATTCTTGCAACATCCCGAAGTTTCAAATTATATTTATATTCTTCTGACGCTGAAAGTAGCATCGCCATCCCTTGTGCATATGTCGTTATCATGGAAAAATATAAGGCACTGCGAAGTTTAGTAATAAAATCATTCTTGTCCCCCTTATAAGACAGTGATTTACCCGGAAAGATTTTTGCAGCATTTACCCTTTCAGACTTATAAGCCGACATATCCCTCATTGCAACAGCAGCATCAACAGTATTAAGCGGTACCTGCAAATTCATCGCATCCTGCGACGTCCATTTACCAGTTCCTTTTTGTTTTGCCCTATCAAGGATTTTATCAATTAGTCTTCCCGAAGCTTTATCATCCGGCTGCAAGAATATATCAGAAGTAATTTCAATAAGGAAGGATTGTAGTTCAGTTTCGTTCCATAATTTATAGACTTCATGTAGCTCATCATTCGATATATTCAAGCCGCGTTTTAGAAGATCGTATGATTCAGATATTAATTGCATTAAGCCATACTCTATTCCGTTATGCACCATTTTTACGTAATGACCTGCAGAACCCGGACCAAGATATTCGACGCAATTACTTCCATTGACTTTTGCAGATGCCGCTTCAAACATAAGCCGTATCCTCTCATAAGCTTCGGCAGGTCCGCCAGGCATCATACTTGGGCCGAATCGCGCGCCATTCTCTCCGCCTGATATTCCGATTCCCAAAAAATGAATTTTCTTTCTTTCAAGTTCTACAAATCTTTTATTCGTATCAGTGAAATGAGAATTACCGCCGTCAATAATTAAATCACCGGACTCCAAATATGGCAGGACATCATTTATTACAGAATCTACAGGATCACCAGAGGGAACAAGCATCATTACAACACGAGGTTTTTTTAGAATTGAAATAAATTCATTAAGTGTATTTACTCCCTTTACTTTTTTCCATTCACCTTCTTTATTTAAAGCAACTACTTTTGCTGTATCTTTATCAAAACCAGCAATAGGGAATCCATGATCGGCAAAATTTAATACTAAATTTCGTCCCATCACACCCAAACCAATCATCCCTAATTCATAAAAAGAATCGCTCATGAAATGTTCTCCTTAATAATAATACCCGGCTATATTGCTACAAGAATATGTCATAATCCCAGATTCAGTTTTGAAAGTTGCCGCTTCGTTGAGACTAAGCTTTTGTGATGTATTCCGTTAATACCAAGAGCACGGGCAACCTGTACAAACATTAATCTATCGTCAAGATATGCAACCTGCTGGGGCATAACCTGTGAAATATCAAGGGCAATTTTATAAATATCAATATCAGGTTTACGAAAATGAACAAAGCTTGAAGCAACAAATGAATCAAATATTTCATTCAGCTTAAACTGTTTAATTCGATATTCAGTTAATTCTCTTCCTTCATTACTGACAGCAGTTACTTTTAGATTATATTTTTTCTTTAATGAACTAATAAAATTAATCATTTTCGGAAAGGCCTTGGATTGTGTAAACATGAAATTCTCAAAATCTACTTTAGTGAAATTCCTTTGTTCGTAAAAAACTACTCTTTCAAGATATTCATTCAAATCTAACTTTCCGGCTTCGTATGTATCAAAGGTCAAATGATGCCGTTCGTTAATCTCTTCTAAATCAAGTTTGAATTTCTTTACAGCAAGATAACGAGCTTTGCGATCCCAGCCATTGGTCAATAGCACCCCGCCGACATCGAGGAAAAGCGTTGTTATTTTTGTTTCTCTTGTCATTTTTATACTCTTATAATGTTAAAATTACGATATGATAAAAAGAAATTATGCCAGACATAGTATCCTTCAGAATGAAAATGAAACGTCCTAGCTTGAATAAAAAAATTAACCGGCGCTTATCCGCTTAGCGCCGGCTACTGTTCTTAACGCAAACAATTAGACCAATACAAATTATTTTATTAATCCGCCTATTTCGCCGTTAGGATTCATTTGAGTATGAACAAGCACAAAAGCATGGCCTGTTTTAATCCAGGTTCTTAAACTATCCAGGTTAATATCCTTATTTGTTAAAACTCCTTTGGACAGCAATCCATTAAACTTGCCTGTAATCTTTCCTTTGTATAACCAGGCAGCAATTTGCCCTTCTTTTCCCATTGTGCCATGATGAATGTGCGCCATTGCAACACTATCAATATCGTAGACATAAAGTTTGTAAGAGAGTTCCTTCCCATCTTTGCTAAAGATAAATACAGCATGCCCTTTAGCTTTTGTCTTTACCGCCGGAGATTTGAACTTCCCAGTAAGCACGGCTTTAAAAACATATTTTTGAGTTTGCTTACCTGATTTATAAATAGTTGATTTAGAAGATTTTACGGCCTTTTTACCAGAATGGCTAATCTCCGCAAAAGAAAAATCCATAGCAATCAAAATCAACAGCATTGCTACAAATGGAACAAACAGCTTCTTCATAATTGCTTCTCCTAATATATTTTTTACTTCATCATTAACGTACAAAATGAAGCCCTAAATTTCTGTGATCGTCAATATAAACACCAAGATTCGATGACTAGTTAAAAAATGTTACTGCTTTGGTCATTTTGAATACAAAAAACAAGATATGGCTGTTTCTCGTCGTCTAAAAAAGACGTTGCTTTTATTCGTACATAAGAGAATGATGATGGGAAATCATTAATTAACACCATCTTTTAACTTTGGGATGATTCTTTGCAAAATAAAGGTGTGCTTTAGCCCCTGATCCTGAATCTATCTGCCATATAGGGGAATTATCACTTTGGCACTGCATTTGATTCTTATGCTTCAAACAAGGGTACTCAAATGAAATATATAATCACCTTACTATTTGCGATTGTAGTTAGTTTTATAGCCTTGCCGGCAGATGACTCTACAAAAGTAAAACAAGAAAATAAAATTGAAAAGACTGTGGATGAAAAAGCCGATCCTTCCTTCGGAAAACAGAAGAAAAAGAAAGATGTTTTTATCGATAAGGATGGAGACGGCATTTGCGATCACCGCGCTAATGGAATGAGCTTTGAGAAAATGCAGCAGAGGCATCAATACAAAAGGGGCATCTCCGGAGATAAAGGCGGAAGAAGATGAAGAATTATTTCTTAATAATTCCTGTGGTAATCTTCCTTAGCGCTCAAGATAAAATATATTCGCAGATTCCAATAACATTAAAATTTGAAAATTACTATGATGATAATATTTATAATAATTCAATGAAAACCTCCGACTTTATAAGCAGTGTTTCCTTTAGCACTGGTTATAATTTCGAAAGCGAAAGAAATAATCTGCAATTCTATTACATGAACAATTTCGGCTATTTTAATGAGAACTTATCTAAATCCTCAAATTCTCATAAGCTCGGAATAGTAAATACATTTCTTTTTGCAGAGGATGATAACCCACTAAACTTAGGCGTTAATTACAGTTTTAGAAACAACCGCGATGAATATTCTACATTTGATTTTAATCAATTGTCCTTATACGCTAATTACCGCCATTCTCTAAGCGAAGATAGCTTTATGCTTTTGGGATATCTGTTTAGCAAAAACGATTATAAAAATCTATCTGTGTTTTCGTATAATGAAAACAAAGGCTTTGTAAAATATTCTACAACCTTTTCCACTAGAACTACTCTATTGATCGGCTCGGAGATTTACTTTAAAAGCTATCTTGAAAATACTGCGGATTCTTCATCGAAGAATGGTACCTCTCAGCTAAGTTTATATCTTAATCTATCACAATCATTAGCCGAGAATTCAGGTTTGTCTGGATATTTTAACCTGAGAACAAATCTAACAACTACAACAAGGTATTTATATTCGGGGGATTTGATTTTTTATGAAGAAGAAATATTTAATGATATATACTCTAATGATGGGTATGACTTTGGAGTTGCCTTTACCCAAATAATAACGCCAAAAATAAGCTCTAAAATTGAGCTTGGTTATTCTACTAAGAATTTTTCTAATCTCCCTGCTGCAACTATTGATGGTTATTACTTAAACGAAAACCGAAATGATAAACAATATGCGGTGGGAATTGAATTGTTAACTAATCTGAATAGTATAGTAACCGGTTTAACAGCATCAATTAAATGGAATTATATAAAGAATAATTCAAACGATGCCTTTTATTTGTACGATAATCAAATATTCTCAATAAGTTTTGAATGGGGATTATAGAAACACGACCAAATTAACGGGAAAGCTCGCCTTAAACGTCGAATTATAGGGCTATATTAATTTTGAATATTGTATTTATTCAGTTTGTACCTCAAGTTTCTTTCTGTAAGACCAAGAAGCTTCCCGGCTTGAGTTTGATTTCCGTTGGTTTTCTTCAAAGCGTTATATATCATTTTCTTCTCGAGAGCTTCTACCTGTTCGGATAGCGTGCCAGTGGTCAGATCATCTAATCTTTCATCTTCAACAAGACCTTTAACGCCAAATGGCAAATCATCAACACTAACGACATTTCTTCTTGAAAGTACAACCGCTCTTTCTATTATGTTTTCTAGCTCTCTTACATTGCCGGGATAATTATATTTCAACAACCTATCCAGTGCTTCCTTAGATATTTCGATATCTTTTTTGTGATTTTCTTCGGAGTATTTCTTTATAAAAAACTCTATTAACGGAATAATATCTTCCTTCCTTTCACGAAGCGGTGGAATATTTATTGACACAATATTCAATCTGTAAAATAAATCTTCTCTGAAGGTACCATCCTTGATTTTCTTATCAAGGTTCTGATTAGTAGCTGCAATAATCCGTGTATCAATGTTGATGCCTTCGGCAGAGCCCACTCTTTCAATTTGTTGTTCTTGCAGTACACGCAGAAGCTTTATCTGTGTGGCAAGAGGAATATCACCTATTTCATCCAAGAAAATCGTACCTTTATCTGCAAGTTCAAATCGTCCTTTACTCATTTTATCTGCTCCTGTAAAAGAACCTTTTTCGTGTCCGAACAATTCACTCTCAATTAGAGTGGCTGAAAGTGCGGGAATATTAACAGCAACAAAAGGGTTGTCTTTCCTAGAGCTTAGATAGTGAATTGATTTCGCAATTACTTCTTTACCAGTTCCGCTTTCGCCTGTAATAAGTACAGTAGCTTTACTTTCCGCAACACGTACTGCAATATTAATTACACTAGCCATATTCGGCGATTCTGATATTACAGCAGATATTCTATACTTCTCCTGCAGTTGTGTTTTGAGCATTTCGTTTTCAGATTTCAGGTCTTTATGCCCAATAATTTTATCAATAAGAATATCAAGTTCATCTAGATCAACAGGTTTTGAGATGTAGTCATCGGCACCAAGTCGCATTGCCCTAACTGCATTTTCGACTGTTCCAAACGCTGTTATCATTATGAAGCTGATTTCCGGGTTCATCTTTTTAACCACTTCAAGAACCTCTATACCGGTCATATCCGGCATCTTAAAATCAGAAAGTATAATATCGATTAAATTCTCTTTTGCAATCTTTATTCCGTCTTCCCCTGATATTGCTATAAATATCGTGTAACCCTTCTTCTTTAGATAGCCGCTTAAAATATCTCTTTGAGACTTTTCGTCGTCGATTATTAATATAGAATATTTTTTCATGTTATCGGTAATTTAATTTTAAACATTGTTCCATTATTAATTTGACTCTTTACTTCTATTGAGCCGTTATGCTGGCTAATAATCTTCTGGGATATGCTTAGCCCTAAACCATTGCCGTCCTTCTTAGTTGTATAATATAAATCGAATATCCTCTTTAATCGATCTTCGGGAATACCTGTACCGTTGTCTTCTACAACAATAATAAAATTGTCTTCTTTTTTATAGTACTTGATTGAAACTTTTCCTCCATTAGAAACAGCATCCATAGCATTTTGTACTACGTTAAGTAATGCCTGTTTCATTAATTCAGGATCAATATTAATTTTCAATGAATTATCATGTATAATTTCAAAGTCAATCTTCTTCAACTTAGACTGATCTATAAATAATTGATATATTCCATCAAAAAAGGTTTTAGCATTAATCCTTTGCTGCTGAATTTCCAAAGGCTTCGCATAGTTTAGAAACTGAGTAATGATCCTATTTATTCGGGTTACTTCATCCTTAAGAATCATGGTAATTGACGAGTATTCTTCAGTATCAGCTGCCGGCTTAAATTCTTTATTTAACCTTTGAGCTATCATTCCGATAGCATTGATAGGGTTACGAATTTCATGTGCAACTCCTGAGGCAAGTTCTCCCATTGCCACAAGCTTTTCCTGACGTCTTGTCTGATCTTCTAAATCCTTTCTCTCCGTATAATCCTTGATTACAATTGTAAAATTTTCTATCTCACCCTTGTCGTTAGTATTTCTACTTATGTTTAACGACAAGTATTTCATCTGTCCATCAATTTCTATTAACTTTTGAATATCGTCTGTATCGCTATCTTGATTTAATATTTCATCAGTAATAAAATCTACCGCACCAGTTGAGCCTTCATTTAATTTATGATTAATTACAGCATCACTTTTAATCTTAAATAGATCTTCTGCAGATTTATTAAATAGTGTAATCGTGTTATCAATATTAATTACAATCACTGCCTCGCCCATATTTTCCAATACAGTGCCTGTGAAAGTCTTAAACTTGCTGAATTCCTTTGACACTGTCTTTAGATTTTGGGTTGTAAATATTATGCTTAATACTATAATAGAAATAGCTGCCAGCAATAGGGAAATAACTATCATTCTCCGGTACATCTTGGCTTCTATATTTTTTACCTCATCTAGAGAAATACCGATTCTATATATGCCTATAATGTCACCTTCGATCTCCAAACGCTTGACGACTTCATACACCTCTTGATCATTGAACGTAGCTAACCTTATGAATATTGAATCCAAGTGCATTGCCCTTCCGAGAAATTCATCTCCTGTTATTGGGTCCATCGACTTAACGCTTGTACTTGCAGCAAGTATTCCTTCAGTATCCTGCAGAGCGATATATTCAATACCCGCATTATCCGCAATATCACGGATAATTCTGCCTATACCTATTTTCTTTCTAAACTCAAGAAAATCTTTTGCATCAAGATTAATAACTATAGCACCTCTATCGTGGACTCTTGCAACGGCAACTGCAAATCTTTCTCCCTCAACGTACTGGGCGTTTTTCAATCCAATGACCATCTCATTTGTTTCTCCCGTTAGGATTGGCTTTAACTCGTTAAACCTGTTTACATTTCCTTCGGGATGAATATGACCAGGTAAAGGAATACGGTTGGATAATATCCTGTTTCCTTTTTTATCAAATATATTAATTCTGTATAGTTTATTTACTTTCCCTATTTGTGTGAGGCTTTGTTCGGACAGTAGATTCAGACTGTCTAAGTTTCTAATTAACCTTGCATTATCTAAAAGACGCTCGGCGATTAGGTTTTCTATCTCATTACTTGAACTAAGAGTGTTTAAGCTGCTTAAAGAAATTGTCTCAATAAGTGATGAGGATTGCTCTGAAAGTACACGGAATATTTCCTTTTTACTTTCATTTAATTCAAAGTAGGCTGAGGTAATCATTACAATTCCGATTATTACGGAAATGATTATAACGATTTTAGGCTGCAGCTTAAATCTGTTTTTCATGTTAAACAATCTTTTTACACCCTTTTATAAAACAATTTAAATACCACTATTATAAGATTATAAAATTTATAACAATTACATAATAATATTTATCGACCTTAATGTCGCCACTTTACGCCTGAATAGTCGAAGCTGATCTTTAATATATATATTTCCTTCAATTTAGATCTATAACTAAATATTTTAATGGCACTCCAATTGAATATACACCTTTTGTAAATATCAACATAAAATTAAAGGAGTTATATCATGAAAACCACATCAAGAATGTTCATTGCCTTCAGTCTTGTTTTATTACTTGGATTATTTTTCTTAAGCAGCAATTCTTTTGCTCAGCAAAATAAAGGACCGAGGACCGGCATGGGTTTCGTCGATGCGAATGGCGACGGTATAAATGACAGAGCGATTGATTCTGACGGCGATGGAATAATAAATTGCCTAGACTCTGACTATGTTCGCCCATTGGATGGAAGCGGAAATAAATTTATGAAAGGCAGAGGATCCAATTCTGGCAATGTACCCGGAAAACACAGCTTAGGTCCTAATACGGGTAGCGGCTATGGTACAGGATCGGGAACCGGAATATGTGACGGCACTGGTCCTAAAGGAAATGCTCAAAGAAGCGGACGAAAGTAGTTTTCTAATCAATAATGAGCAGCAGATAATACTGCTGCTCATTACTTATTTTAAATATGCTATTCAATCCTTTGCTTGATTAAGACTTTTCAATTTAACAACTTTGTTCTAGCCAAGCATTTGATCTTATCTCGTGTAACTAATAACCAAATAATTGATACCGACTCTTTCAGCAAATCATTCACCTAGCTTAAACAAAAGCATTATACGAATACCTTGGTAAACATCTTGAATACGTTCCTCTATCTATATTAGCTAAGTGTGATTCTAATATTAAAGTAATCAATTTACTGAAATTCAACACCGCACATTAGATTTAGTTATTTTATAACTTTTGGGACAATTTCTTAATTGAATACTTTAAAAAGAAAACAGTAATAAATTGTCAGGTATTAATTATCTTTACAATCAAAAATTTCAACAATTAACAAGAGATAAGTATCCATTGAAAACTATTATTCACCCGGAAGTTAAAATTGGACATATTCATTTATCAGTAGCTGATCTTGAGCGCTCATTAAAGTTTTACCGCGACTTGCTCGGCTTTGAAGTGACATCATATTTCGGTGACTCTGCCGTATTCTTATCTGCCGGCGGTTATCATCATCATATCGGATTAAATACATGGCGCGGTTCTAACGCTACTCCACCCCCGCCCGGACATACGGGGCTTTACCATTTTGCCATACTTTTTCCAAGTAGATTAGAACTTGCCAGGGTATTAAAGAAATTATATGAAGTAAATTATCCTCTTGAGGGTGCTTCCGATCACGGTGTTTCAGAATCAATTTATCTTACTGATCCGGACGGCAACGGCGTTGAGCTTTATGCTGACCGCATTCTTGACCAATGGCCTATCGATGAGGAAGGTCATCTGCAAATGGTGACTAAACATCTGGATATTTTGGACTTGCTATCAGAACTTGATAGCGAAGGAAGCTAATAAACGTAAGATTTGAACACTTGAATATTTAGCAGAGTCATTTCCAAGCCCAATAAAATATATTACTATAAATCCAGGCGTTTTTTAGTGAAGAAATATATAATAGACGAGAACATTAGCTATAGTTAGAGGAATTCCAATCTTTGCAAAGTCAATAAATGTTAATGTATCTCCAGTTCTCTTTTCTGCATTCTGAATGATTATAATATTGCTTGCTGCACCAAGTATAAAGAGATTCCCAGCAATAGTGCTACCTGCCGATAATGCAAGCATTCCCCTAGTTCCTACTCCAAGTCTCATTAGTAGGGGGAGATACAAAGCCACTAATGGAACATTTGAGATCAATTGACTTAGAATTACGCTTACACTTAAAATCATGGGAGTTGATTTTAAGTTAAATGTTGTTCCTTCAATGCCCTTTTGGAATATCCCGCTATTCCATACGCTTTGCATCAGAATGAACATTGCTGCAAAGAAGATCAATGTATGCCAATCAATCTTTTTAATAATTTGAAATCTATTCCTATCAAAAAGAACAATTGGCAAAGCAGCAATTACAGCAATATCTGTTAATCTAAAATCATAATTTAGTTTAAAAGATATTAATGCAATTTTTAGCGCCACCAATACAAGGATTAAAACTAAAGATACTTTTGAAAGCATTGCCAGTCTATTATCGTGAATAGGCTGAGGAGGAATGCTTGTTAACCTCTTTTTGAATTCCTTCCTAAAGAATAGCTTAAGAAGTAAATAAGCAAAGAACAGATTTAGAATAGTTGGAATAAACAAGAATTTAAGAAATTTAACAAAAGAATCCTTAATTCCTCCATTAACTGCAATTATTAGATTCTGCGGGTTACCTATGGGGCTCATTACGCTGCCTATAGTTACTGCAAAAGCCAAAGCAAGTAATAAAATTTTAGATTCAATTTTGTTCCGTTTAGCAACAAGCAAGACTGCTGGGGTTCCAATTATTGCAATAGTATCGTTCATCAAGAATGAAGATGCAATTCCCATAGTGAATAAAATAATTAGAATTATAAGATCTAAAGATTTTGCGCGATTAAATAAGAGATAAGAAAGGTGGGATAGAAAACCGCTTTCCTCGAGTGCCCGTCCTACGATAAACATACCGAGCAGAAATATAATTACATCAAAGTTAATTGAACGAAATGAATCAGGAAATGAGATTTGTCCCGTAAATAGAACAACAATGGCACCGCCAAGCATTATCTGCCATATTTGTAATTTTATTTCTCCTACCTGACGAATAGCAATAAGAATAAAAACTACTAATAGAATAATAAAAGAAATCATTTTAATAAAAACTAACTAGGTGACTCTTAAGCTTTCCCTTTTCGTATACAAACTTTGCGCTGAAGAACTTATCTTCTTTTAGCCAATTGAGAAATATTGCATCGCCGTCCCACAGATTTAATGATGTAACTCCTTCATTGGGAATCCATTCAAGAATCCCTTCTGCCGAATCAATTAACTCACCGGAGAAGTTTTCAGCTGTAAAAACAAACACATACCAATCATCAACTCCGTCAAATAATGGAAACGTAATAAAACCATGCAATTTCGGATTAATGATAGTCAATCCGGATTCCTCTTTTACCTCCCTAATAACACAATCTTCGGGAGTTTCTCCTATTTCTAACTTGCCCCCAAGCCCATTCCACTTACCTTCATGAACATCATTTTCTTTTTTCACACGGTGCAGCATTAAAGTGCTATTTTTCATTCTATCAATGACGTAACATAGAGTTGCAAGTTTCATTATTAATTTTCTTTAATGATTAACAAATGTATTGACACTATTTATTAAGTGCTTTAAGTTTTAGCATAAGAAGAAAAACATTTTCTAAAAATAGAAATTTATCTTCTTTAAGACAGAAAAAATAATTTAATAATTTATTTATATTTGCCGGTAAAGATAATTTTTTTAAAGGAGACTTTTTGTAATGGAAGGCATAATAAATTCATCAGAAGAATTTTTTGTGAATATCGAAGAAGAACTATTGAACGATATAATTTGTCAAGAGAATCTTCCATCAAGTGACAAAGTCGAAGACTTCAAGATTGACTTAGCTAAAAAGAAAAGCGATCCAGACGAAGATGATGACTATGATGACGAGGACGACTTTGATGATGATGATGATTTCGAAGACGAAGACGATCTTGAGGATGAAGAAGCTATTGACGAAGACGATCTAAAAGAAGAGCCCACTGAAGAAGAGGATTTCTACGAAGAGGACTTTGATTTCGACGAGGAAGAAGATGACTTAGAAGGCGATGACAATTTCTAATCATCAAGAGAATCAAGATACTTGCTTTTCATTAGGTAGTTCTTTACATAGTCGGTTACGCCTTCTTCAAGTGAAGAAATAGGACTTAAGTAACCGGCTTTTTTTATCTTATCAAGCCTAGCTTGGGTTAAATACTGATATTTTGATGCCAGGTAAGCTGGCATTTCAATGTATTCAATATTTACAGGTTTGTTCAATGCATTAAAGATTGCTGTTACAAGATCATTCCATGTTCTTGACTTACCAGAGCCGACATTAAACAAACCGTTTTTATCTTTTTTATCCAAAAAGTATAAAGTCATATCAATAGCATCTTTTACATAAACAAAGTCGCGCAACTGTTCGCCGTCTTTGTATGCTACATGCTGTGATTTAAATAATTTAACCTTACCCGTAGTAAGTATCTGATCGTAGGCTTTACTCACTACACTACGCATATCGCCTTTATGATATTCATTAGGGCCAAAGACATTAAAATATTTTATACCTGCTATTTTATTAATAATATTCTCTTTAATAGCCCAAATATCAAATAGGTTTTTAGAATACCCATACATATTTAATGGTCTTAACCGAGGTACAATTGATTCATCGTCGTTAAAGCCAAAAGTGCCGTCACCGTATGTGGCAGCAGAGGAGGCGTATATAAATCTTATATTATTAGTTATAGAAAACTGTGCAAGTTTTCGTGTGTATTCAAAGTTATTATGCATTAAATGGTCTGCATCTTTTTCCGTCGTTGAAGAGTTCGCACCCATATGAATAATAGCTTTAATGCCGTAATCACGAAACATTTCGAGACGATTTATAAATTCATCTTTGTTAATGAAGTCATAGAAGTTTATACCTATAAGGTTTTTCCATTTTTCATCTTTACCTAGTTCATCGACTATAATGACATTACTTTCACCAAGCTTATTTAGCCTCCACACAATTGCGCTTCCGATAAAGCCGGCGCCTCCTGTAACTACGATCATCTTAAAACTCCAATTAACAAAGAATAATTTTTCTTACTTTCAATTTAATTATATTTGTAATTGGTTACAAAGAAACGATCCCTAAAAGGGAATTCCTTTGTGTATAGACAAGACTTAAGCGCATAACATAAAAGCGCAGAGATTATTAAACAAGACAATTAAGATTATAATGGAAAATAAATTAGAAAAACTAAAAGCTATATTGAAAGAAAGGATTCTCGTCCTAGACGGTGCAATGGGAACGATGATTCAGCGACATAGATTACATGAAGAAGATTTCAGAGGCGAAAGGTTCAAAGATCATAATTCAGATTTAAAAGGTGATAACGATCTTTTGTCAATTACGCAGCCGAAAATCATTAAAGAAATTCACAATGCTTATCTGCTAGCGGGGGCAGATATAATAGAGACCAATACTTTCAATTCGACTTCAATCGCCCAATCAGATTATAAATTAGAACATTTAGTTTATGAACTTAATTTTAGTGCAGCAAAGCTAGCAAGGGAAGCAGCAGAAGAGTTTACCAAGAAGAATCCAAACAAGCCAAGATTTGTTGCAGGTGCATTAGGACCGACCAATAAGACAGCTTCGCTTTCCCCTGACGTAAACGATCCGGGTTACCGTGCAGTTTCATTCGACCAGCTTGTAGAATCTTATCAAGAGCAAATAAATGGATTGATTGATGGAGGCGTGGACATTCTTTTAATAGAAACAGTTTTTGATACGCTTAACTGTAAAACAGCAATTTATGCCATCTCAGATTATTGTGAAAAAAACAATCTACAAATACCTGTAATGATATCAGGCACAATTGTAGATCAAAGCGGCAGAACATTATCAGGCCAAACAACAGAAGCATTTTGGATCTCGATAGCGCACACAAAAAATTTATTGAGTGTTGGATTAAACTGTTCTTTGGGCGCAAAACAGATGCGACCATTTATTGAAGAGCTTTCTCGAATAGCAAATTGTTTTGTTAGTATTTATCCAAACGCCGGACTTCCGAATGAGATGGGCGAATATGACGAAACCGCAAGTGAAATGTCGTCAGTACTACAGGAATTTGCTGAGAATAATTTTTTCAATATAGTAGGCGGATGCTGCGGTACAACGCCAGATCACATCAAGTCAATAGCAAATATGGCGGCAACATTCAAGCCGAGAGAAATTCCTATTATTGATCCATATCTAAGATTAAGCGGTTTAGAGCCTCTGGTAATAAGACCTGAAACCAATTTCGTAAATATTGGTGAGAGAACTAATATAACAGGTTCAAAGAAATTTGAAAGGTTAATATTATCGGGTGATTATGAAAGCGCACTAGCTGTTGCACGAAGTCAAGTCGAGGGCGGCGCACAGGTTTTAGATGTAAACATGGATGAGGGATTGATAGACTCTGAAGAAGCAATGAGGAAATTTCTGAACTTACTACAGGCAGAGCCTGATATTGCAAAGCTTCCAATAATGATTGATTCCTCAAAATGGTCGGTTATAGAAAGCGGATTAAGATGTCTTCAAGGAAAAAGCATTGTAAATTCAATAAGCTTAAAGGAGGGCGAGGAAGTATTTAAGAATCACGCAAGAGAAGTATTAAAATTTGGTGCGGCTGTAATTGTAATGGCTTTCGATGAGAAAGGTCAAGGAGATACATTACAAAAACGAATTGAGATTTGTAAGCGTGCATATAAGATATTGACCGAAGAGATAGGCTTTGCTCCCCAGGATATAATATTTGATCCGAACATTTTGACAATCGGAACGGGCATAGAAGAGCATAATAATTATGCTGTTGATTATATTGAGACTGTACGTTGGATAAAACAAAATCTTCCGATGGCAAAAGTAAGCGGAGGGGTCAGCAATATTTCTTTTTCATTTAGAGGTAATAACGTAGTACGCGAAGCAATGCATTCGGCATTCTTATATCATGCAATAAAGGCTGGAATGGATATGGGCATTGTTAATGCAGGACAGCTTGAAGTGTATGAGGAAATTCCAAAAGATCTTTTGATATTAATTGAAGACGTTTTGTTTAACCGTCGAAGCGACTCAACAGAAAGGCTAGTAGAGTTTGCAGAATCAGTAAAACAAAAAGGAAAAGAAGCAGTAAAGGAAGATGAATGGCGTAATGAGAGTGTTTACGAAAGATTAAAACATGCATTAATTAAAGGGATAGTTGATTATATAGAAGAAGATACCGAAGAAGCACGTCAACAATTTGAAAAACCAATCGATGTGATTGAAGGCCCCCTAATGGCGGGAATGAACGTTGTGGGAGATTTATTCGGTGCTGGCAAAATGTTCTTGCCTCAAGTCGTAAAGAGCGCCAGAGTTATGAAAAAGGCAGTGGCATATTTGATTCCTTATATAGAACAGGAAAAAATTAATTCAAATGACACTCGCGAAGCGGGTAAGGTTCTTATGGCGACTGTTAAGGGAGACGTACACGACATTGGAAAGAATATTGTTGGAGTCGTTCTTGGCTGCAATAATTATTCTGTTATTGATTTGGGAGTAATGGTAAGCACCGAGAAAATTCTTCAGACAGCCATTGACGAAAAGGTAGATGTAATTGGCGTTAGTGGTTTAATTACTCCATCACTCGAGGAAATGGTACATATAGCAAAGGAAATGGAACGAAGGAGATTAAAACTTCCGCTGCTTATTGGCGGCGCGACAACCTCGCGCATTCATACAGCAGTAAAGATTGCACCTAATTACAGTGGGGCAACAATACATGTGCTGGATGCTTCACGCAGTGTTCCTGTGGTTAGTAATTTAATTAACCCGGATTTGCAGATTAAGACAGCCTTTGAAAATGGTATTAAAGAAGAGTATAAAAAACTTCGAGAAGAGCACTTAAAGAAGAAAGCTGCAAAAACTTTTATATCTATTGAAGAGGCAAGAAAAAACAAGTTAAAAATTGATTGGAATAAGGCGGAAATCTTTAGACCCTTGAAAATGGGTATAACAGTTTTAAGAAATTTTTCATTACATACTTTAAGAAAATATATCGATTGGACTCCATTCTTTTTAACGTGGGAATTAAAAGGAAAGTATCCTGCAATTTTTGATAATGAAAAATATGGTAAAGAGTCTTATAAACTTTTTCAGGACGCTAACAAGCTACTTGATCAGATAATAGAAAAAAAATTATTTACCGCTAACGGTGTAGTCGGAATATTTCCGGCAAATTCTTCAGGCGACGATATTGAAATATACTCAGATGAAAAACGCACTGGAGTTAAAACAGTACTTCACACTCTTAGATCACAAGCTGATAAATCCGAGAATGTGCCCAACCTTGCCCTTGCAGATTTTATTGCCCCAAAAGACTCTGGTAAGCTTGATTATGTTGGTGCATTTGCAGTTACAACCGGGCACGGAGTTGATGAGCTTGTTAAGAAATTCGAAGCGGAGCATGATGATTATAGTGGAATACTAGTCAAATCTGTCGCAGACAGATTAGCAGAGGCTTTTGCGGAACAACTACATGAGCTTGTAAGACAAAAATATTGGGGATATTCTAGAGACGAACAATTACCTCAAGAGGAGTTGATAAAGGAGAGTTACATAGGAATTCGTCCAGCACCGGGATACCCGGCTCAACCTGATCACACTGAGAAATTAATAATTTTCGATTTGCTTGAAGCAGAAAAAAACACGTCGATAAAATTAACTGAGAACTTAGCGATGTATCCCGCTGCTTCTGTTAGTGGGTTGTACTTTGCGCAACGCGAAGCTAAATATTTTAACGTTGGTAAAATAGGAAAAGATCAGGTGCTTGATTATCACAAGCGCAAGGGAATGAGTCTTGAAGAAGCGGAGAGATGGCTGTCCCCTATTTTGAATTATGACCAGGGGGAATAAGATTATTTGGATAAGAAGATAGGCAAAAAAATAATTTGAAGGTATAAAATGAAAAACTACTGCGAGAGCTACCATAAATATCTAAAAATGATACTGTATATAATAATTATAATCGGAATAGCTCATTCAAATTCATTTTCACAAAACGAAACCTTGCCGGGTAAATATAAAAATTACACACTATTGCATAACGGTTGGAAGCTTACTCCTGCAGGAAGGCAAGTAAGCATTGGCCCATTGCCCTTAAATATTGTAGTAACTAAAGATGGGAAATATGCCATTACCTCCAACAGCGGCATGGGGGAAAATTCTTTATCAGTCGTTAACTTAAAAAGCGCTAAGGAAGTTCAAAGAGTAATTTTAAGCAATACATGGTATGGTTTGACTTTTAACGCTGGGGATACAAAACTATTCGTGTCAGGCGGAAATAATAATTTAATATACATTTATAAATTTCACTCGGGTAAATTAGTACTTGATGATTCATTATTGCTTGGCAAGCGATATCCTAAAGAAAACATTTCCGTCACCGGAATAGATTACGTAAATGGAAAAAATTACGTTCTTGCAGTATCAAAGGAATCAAAGTCACTTTATATCTGTGATATCAACTCAAAAAAAATAATTCACACTATAAAGCTTAACGGAGAATGCTATGATGTAAAAGCAAATCACGCCGGAACATTTGCTTACGTTTCAATATGGGGAAAATCAGAAATAGCGGAAATCAACCTTGATAACTTTCAGATAACAAACGAAATAAGGGTTGGAGATCATCCTTGTCAAATAATTATAACTAAAGACGATTCTCGATTGTTCGTAGCTAACGCAAATAATAATTCGACATCGGTTGTAGATTTAAATTCAAAAAAGGAAGTAGAGAGATTAAACTCTTCATTAAGCACTGACGCTCCCTTCGGGAGTACACCGGATGCACTAAGCTTTGCAGGTAAGGATCAATCACTATTAATGGTGGCAAATGCAAATAATAATTATGTGGCTATATTTAATATCAGCAAAAAAGGAAGATCAAAAAGTATCGGATTTATTCCAACAGGCTGGTATCCGACAGCAATTAAATTTATTTCGCGGACAAATGAAATAGTGGTAGCCGACGGTAAGGGATTAAGCTCATTACCAAATCCTCAAGGGCCCAAACCGGGAGAAAGAGGCTCAAAAGTTAAACAATACATAGGTGTTTTGTTTAATGGAACGGTATCAATTATAAAATTTCCAGGAAATAAAATGCTTGCAAGTTATAGTAAGAAGGTTTATGAAAATACTCCCTACATTTCAAAAGACAAAAATTGGATAGGAATACAAAATGTAATTCCTGATAAACAAGAACTTAAAAGAAGTAAAAAGATACAGCATGTCTTTTACATCATAAAAGAAAACAGAACTTACGATCAAGTATTTGGAGATATACGGGAAGGAAACGGCGATAGCTCGCTATGTTTCTTCCCTCAAAAAATTACGCCGAATCAGCATAAATTGACAGAAGATTTTACGCTTTACGATAATTTTTATGACGATGCAGAAGTTAGCGCAAGCGGGCACAACTGGTCAACAGCGGCATACGCGACTGATTATGTAGATAAGCTCTGGCCAGTTAATTATAGCGGACGCGGGCAGCAGTATAATTTTGAAGGCGGCTCTCCAATTGCAGCTCCATCCTCTGGTTACATTTGGAATGATGTTATTAATCATAAACTTACAATGAGGAACTATGGAGAGTTTGTTGAGGAAAAAAACGGAATATATGCTGCTAGGGATTCCGATTTGAATGAATATACTAGTCATATCTACCCAGGTTGGGATTTGAACATCAGCGATGTTTACCGATATGAACAATGGGCAAAGGAATTCAACGAATATGTAAAAGGAGATTCGCTTCCGGCTTTTACTTTGATGCGATTACCGAATGATCATACATACGGAACTAAAAGAGGTGCATTGACTCCACAGGCTTACGTGGCAACAAATGATTACGCCGTTGGATTAATAGTTCACAAGATATCAATTAGTAAATATTGGAAGAATTCAATCATCTTTGTTTTAGAAGATGATGCACAGGACGGTTCAGATCACGTTGACGCTCATCGTTCAACCCTGCTTGTTATCAGCCCCTATATAAAACGTCATTACGTCGATCATACTATGTATTCTACTTCCAGTGTATTGAAAACTATCGAATTAATCCTTGGATTGCCACCTATGACACAGTTTGATTTATCGGCGACGCCAATTTTATTTTCTATTACAGATAAACCTGACTTAAAGACATACCCGATTATAAATCCTGAGATAGACATCAACGTAAAAAATACAGCTGAGGCTTATGGTTCAAAGAGATGCGATCACCTCAATTTTACTCGAGAGGACGCAGTACCAGAAGATGAGTTTAATGAAATACTTTGGAAGGCTATAAAAGGAAAAGATTCACCAATGCCTCCGCCTGTTCACAGCGCATTTGTAAGAGTAAAAGAAGATGGAAAAGATAACGACTAATTATTGATAAGTCATTGCATAGCTAAAAAAACAGCGAGCGGAATATTATCCTCGCATTTTATCAAGTAATTCATTCAATTGCATAACTTCAGTTTCACTAAGAGAGGATATTTTTGCAATTACTTCATCATCGTGATTATCAATTTCTTTAAGTAGATCCAATCCGGATTGTGTAATCAATACATCTACCTTTCGACGTTCGTGTGGACAAACTTTACGGTCTACTAAATTTTTAAGACGAAGCTTTTCAACAATTCTTGAAGCATCCGACATTTTGTCAAGCATTCTATCTTTAATTATCTTAATGCTTGTCGGATTAGGAAACTGCCCTCGCAATATTCTAAGAATATTAAATTGTTGAAGGGTAATGTCATAAGGCTTAAGAAGATCAATTTGATAATTTACCAGCCAATTATAAGTATAAATTAAATTAATCGTAGCTTTATGATAATCTGATTTGAATGATTTTTGAGATATCTCTTCTTCTAATTTCATATATATATACTATTTAAAGTCTTGCCTTTAGTAATACTTAGCAGACCTGATTTTGATTTTAGATTAATTCATAGGAACTTCTATAAACACAAACTCACTGTCAGTTAACGCTGAAATTTCAAAATTATCAACTTCATAAATACCTGCAGAGTCCCGTGCGTTTAGCTCGGCACCATCTATGGAAACATTTCCTTTTATTACAAATAAATATACGCCGTTTCCTTTATATGAAAAATTATAAACTAACTTATTCCCCTTATCTAATTTTCCAAGAGAAATTGCAGCATTCTGATGAATATAAAGGGTATCATTCGATTTTGTGCCCGAAACTACTTTGAGTAAACTATTTTTAATCTCATCCAGAGGAAATAATTTTTGGTCATATCGTGGCGCAATATTTCTTTCCTTAGGAATAATCCATAACTGAAGAAGATTAACAAGATCAAGTTGCGAATGATTAAATTCTGAATGAAGAATCCCCGTACCCGCAGACATTACCTGGATTTCTCCTGGTCCGATAACCGAGCCTGACCCCGAGCTATCCTTATGTTCAAGTTCGCCCTGCAGCATTATGGTTATTATCTCCATATTATTATGTGGATGCTTCCCAAAACCTTCACTGGGTTCGATAATATCATCGTTCAAAACGCGTAATAATCCAAAGCCCATTTTCATGGGATTGTAATATTCAGCAAAGCTAAAACTAAATTTACTGTGCAGCCAACCATGTTCTGCAATGCCCCTTTCATCTGCTTTGTGAATTATCTTTTTCATATTAAATCACCATAATCATTTAGTCAAAAAATATTTGAATTACATTTCAATATGCTGCAAAATACCTTAGACAATATTTTATCAACAACAACTGTACTATGCGCTAATTTGTTCTACAAAAATTATTTATTTTTTGTAACTTCAACATCAAAAATTAAGTTTATATTCTTACCGACAATTGCGCCGCCCGTTTCCATGAGCGCATTCCACTGTAAATTATAATCGAAACGATTTAATGTTCCAACGACTTTAAAACCTGCTCTGTTCATACCCCATGGGTCAACTATCTGACCGTTATAAGTTACTTCTAGCTCAATTGGCTTAGTAATATCTTTAATGGTAAGGTTGCCGTTTAACTTGTACTTTTCATCATTGATTTTTTTTATGGAAGTACTTTTGAAGGTAATTTTATCAAACTTTTCAACATCAAAAAAATCGGCACTTCTTAAGTGATTGTCGCGATCTACTATACCGGTATCAATACTCTTGGCATCTATAGACACGCTAATATCAGCCTCGGAAAAATCATCGTTCGCATTCGTAATTTCCAAACTGAAAATATTAAACTTCCCGGCAACTTCTGAAATTATGAGGTGACGAACCGAAAACTGAATTTTGGTATGGGCAAGATCAACCGTCCATGAGCTTTTAGTTGTGTTTTCCATTTTTAACTCCTAATTAATAATTATTAAGACATATTTACATGCCAAATATACGTGACAACATTTAATGTTGCAACATTAATTATTATTTAATAGTTAATACATGACTTAAATCACTCATAATACATAATTAATTCTTTTTTGAACAAATTTGAGCTAGATAATTATGAGCTTGCTGTTACTGAATGGAGGGGCAATGTTGACCAGGAAGTCATTTTAATTTGAATAATTTTTCCTTCTCAGATTTCTTTAATCCTTCAACTATAAGATTATAGGAATCGTCAATCCAGTCTAAAATATATTTATTTGGAATGTTGTTTTCGAGAAGGATAGTATTCCAATGCATTTTATTCATATGATATCCCGGAGTAACATCAGCATAATGCTCTCGTAATTCAACAGCTTTCTCAGGATCGCATTTAAGATTTATACTGACCGGCGGATTTATGTTTGCTATAAGAAAGATTTTACCCATTACTTTATAAACAGGGGTATCACCACCAAATGGAAGGCTTTCTGTGACTCCCTTCTTATTTAGGCAATATTCTCTAACAGTTTCTAAATCCATCTTGAATAGTTTTATTTTTTGGTCTTATCCAAATACTTAGCAGCATCCTTTGCAAAGTAAGTTAAGAACATATCGGCGCCGGCGCGTTTGATAGCAATCAATGATTCAATCATTACTCTTTCTTCATCAATCCAACCATTAATGCCAGCTGCTTTTATCATTGCATATTCTCCGCTTACCTGGTAAGCACACGTGGGCATTCCAAATTTATCTTTCACCATACGGATAATATCAAGATACGGTCCTGCGGGTTTAACCATTACAATATCAGCCCCTTCTTCGATATCAGTCTCAACCTCACGCAAAGCTTCGTTTGCATTAGCGCTATCCATTTGATGAGAACGCCTATCGCCAAAAGCAGGAGTTGAATCAGCAGCCTCTCTAAAAGGACCATAATATCCCGAAGCAAATTTTGCAGCGTAGCTTATAATCGGAATTTTATTAAAGCCTTTATAATCAAGCGCTTTTCTGATAGCAGCAATTCTTCCGTCCATCATGTCTGATGGAGCAATAATATCGGCGCCTGCTTCTGCGTGTGAAACAGCTTCCTTGGCAAGTAAAGAAACCGTTTCGTCATTTAAAATTTCTTCACCGTTAAGCAAACCGCAATGCCCGTGAGAAGTATATTCGCACAGACATACATCTGTTATTACAAGTAAATCTCTTACCTCCGCTTTAATAGCCCTAATTGCTCTCTGAATAATGCCGTTGGAGTCATATGCCTCAGATCCTTGCTCATCCTTATGTTCGGGTATGCCGAATAAAATTATTGCGGGAATTCCTAATGCAGCCACTTCTTTGCATTCTTCAATCAGGTTATCAATTGAAAATTGATAAACTCCGGGCATAGATCTAATCGGATTTTTAACATTTTTGCCAGGTACTACAAATAGAGGGTAAATAAAGTCATTCTTCGATAATTCCGTTTCGCGGACCATGTCTCTTACAAGAGGATTATATCTAAGTCGTCTTAGTCTTTTTGTTGGATAATTTGCCATAATAAACTTTCTCTTAGCAATTTATATCTCATGGATAACATTTTTTTAAGATATAATCTACTAAGTATATTTAATTGTTATAAGAAATTACTTACAATCCTTTCAACCTGCAAAATAGTTTCCGGAATTTTTTCCTTATCCTTACCGCCTGCAGTAGCCAAATGCGGGCGTCCGCCGCCTCCGCCGCCAACAAGCTTTGCTAGTTCGCCGACAATTTTTCCTGCACTGAGTTTTTTTTCTTTTATTAAATCATCGGAAACAACGCAGACAATCCCTGCTTTGCCTTCAACTTCAGAGAACAATACTGCAACACCTGATTTTATTTTATTTCTAATTTCGTCTCCGAAAGATTTGAGCTCTTCCATATTTTCTGCGCTAACTACGTCCTTATAAACTTTGATTCCGTTTAAATTAATAGGTGATGAAAGTATTGAATCTAGCTGCCCAAGCTTATCATGAAGTTTAAAATCTGCAATTTCCTTTTCTAATTTCTTTTTTACTTCGATAAGACCGGCAACTTTTTCATCATACTGCTTAAGATGTTCTATCTGAGAATGAATATATTTCTCAACTCCTAAACCTGTAATTGCCTCAATTCTTCTAATACCGCTTGATATGGATGATTCGCTAATAATCTTAAAAAGTCCTATCTCGGAAGAATTCTTAACATGAGTACCTCCACAAAATTCCAAGCTGAAATCTCCGAATTGAACCACATTTACAAAATCGCCGTACTTATCTCCGAAGAACATAAGAGCGCCCATTTTTTTTGCAACATCAAATGGAACATTTTTATGGTGCTGAAGAGGTATGTTTAGTCTAAGCTGTTCATTAACTAATGATTCAATATCTCTAATTTCGCTTTCGGATAATTTTGCGAAGTGAGAAAAGTCAAACCGGAGTCTGTCCGGGCCAACATAAGAACCTGCTTGCTGAACATGCGTACCAAGAATTTTTCTTAAGGCAGCATCAAGAAAATGCGTAGCAGAGTGATTACGCATAATATCCCAACGGCGAGATTCATCAATTTTTGCAATTACTTCTGTACCTGGGATTAACTGGCTATCAGTTTCATTTTCAATTACATGAATAATCTTCTTCTCAATTTTTGTTACATCAATTACTCTAAAGTTATTCGCTTCGACTGATATATTTCCGGTGTCGTCTATCTGCCCGCCCGCTTCAACATAAAAAGGAGTTTTATTCAGGATAATAAAATCATTTCCATCTTCCTTTTTTCTTCCAATGATTGTAGATTTTGAAGAGAAGTTATCGTAGCCAACAAACTCTGACTTCTCATTTGTAGTTAAATCAAATGAATCAAGATTATTGATTGAAATATTAACAGAAGCAAACTTATCTTTTGAAGCTTCTCTTGCACGCTGCTTCTGCTCGTCCATTAGTCTATTGAATTCGGCTTCGTCCAAAGAAAATCCCTTTTCATTAGCCATTACGTTTGTAAGATCAACTGGGAAGCCAAAGGTATCGTATAATTTAAAAATCTCTTCACCCGGTATTACTTTTGAATTAGAAGCCGATAGTCTCTTAATCACCTCTTCAAACAAATCAATTCCATGGTCAAGCGTTGTATTAAAACTTTCTTCTTCAGCATTAATAACCTTTTCCACATAGCTTTGTTTCTCTATAATTTCTGGGAAAACATTTCCCATAGATGAAGTAACGACATCAACAAGACTAAAGAGAAAGGGCTTATTCAAATTTAATTTTCTTCCATAGCGTGCAGCTCTTCGGAGGATTCGTCTAAGAACATAACCGCGTCCGTCATTACCCGGAACAGCACCGTCTGCTATTGCAAAAGTAAGAGTTCTAATATGATCAGCAATTACGCGCATTGGTATTTTATGTTCATCCTTTTCATACTTGATACCGGATAATTTTGAAACGGCGTTTATTAAGGGCATAAAAACATCCGTATCATAATTTGAATTCTTCTTTTGCATTACAGCGCATACACGCTCAAATCCCATTCCTGTATCAACGTGTTTTGACGGTAATTCGTGCAGAGTTCCATTTTCGTCCCTATTATATTGGATAAAGACAAGGTTCCAAATTTCAATACAATCAGGCAAACCTGCATTAACAAATTTAGGGTTATCAAAATCATCACTAAGGTTTATATGAATTTCTGAACAGGGTCCGCATGGGCCGGTTTCCCCCATTTCCCAAAAATTATCTTTCTCATCAAACCTCAAGATATGGCTTGGATTGATATCTGTTTTTGCTTTCCATAACTCAAAGGCTTCGTCATCTTTTCGATATACCGTAGCCCACAGTCTTTTCTTTGGCAACTTCCATACCTCGGTCAACAGTTCCCACGCCCATTCTATTGCTTCGGGTTTATAGTAATCACCAAAGGACCAATTACCGAGCATTTCAAAAAAAGTGTGGTGGTAAGTATCGTGACCGACTTCTTCAAGATCATTATGCTTACCGCTTACTCGGATGCATTTTTGGGTATCTGCTGCTCGCTTATACTCCCTGGTTCCTGTTCCCAAAAAAACATCCTTAAATTGATTCATACCCGCATTTGTAAATAGAAGAGTCGGATCATCAAAAGGAACAACGGGTGAAGAATGTACGATCTTATGCTGTTTGTTTTGAAAAAAATCTAAGAATTGCTTTCTAATTTCTGTTGAAGTCATCTTTATCTAATCTTTAAGTTTTTTGAAATATAAAGATAAGAAAAACGGAGATCAGCATAAATACAAATTATTAACGGCAAATATAGATTTTTTAATAAAATCACATTTTTATTCAAAATTATAAGTTGTTAATTGAAGAAATGTAAGAAGTAAAAGTAGAATCGATTTATTCTTTAATTGTTTTTATGTAGCAATTAATTTTATCTGATATTTCTTTATTGTTAATACTATTATAATATCTAAGGGATTTTTCCCAGCTATTTATTGCTCCGTTTTTATTTCCAATGTCTTTATAAAGTAGCCCCATTTCAAAATAAGTTTCAGCTTGGTTCATCATATTATTAAGCTCTCTATTAATTCTTAGGCTTTTCAATAAAAACTCTTTTGCAATTTTATAGTTTTTCTGTTCTCGTTCTATTATCCCCTTTATTTTATAAAGATCGGCTATTGAGATTCTGTCATTAATTTTGTTACAAATATCCATAGATTTATCTGCAAATGCATTGGCAAGTGCGAAGTCTTTTACCTGTGAAAAAACATATGCTTTGCCTAAATAAGAAATAGCCAAATTGGGAAGGAACTTTACATTTTGATAAATAGAAATACTTATATCAAATTCTTTTAGAGCCGAGTTATAGTCGCCTTTATTTATAAAAAACATTCCGAGATTATTCCTTAACTCTCCAATTCTTCGATACTCTTTACTTTGTTCATATTTTATTAATGCCCTTTTATAATAGGTTAAAGCGTCATCATGATTACCCCGCATACTTTCTGTAATTCCTAAATTTATTTCGACCATTCCAATTAAACTAAAATCCTTTTTGGGATTTAAATAAGAAAGGCTTTTCTCAAGATGATGCCTGGTTTTTTTAAGATCTCCTTTGTCGCCGAATATAGTTCCCAAGAGATTTTCACATCTTGCACATCCCTTATAATCCTTTCCCTTATCAAATATCTTTTTTGCGCGGCTAATGTAACTAATGCTGTCTTTCCACTGTGCCTGGCGGCTTGTAAGCTCACCTAGAGCAAGAAGAGAATATGCATGAAGATTTTCTAAGTCGGGCTCTGATTTAGCAACTTTTGAAACATGAATGTAGACCTCAATAGCAAGGATAAACTCACCTTGTGCAATTAGAACTTCACCGGTGAAAACAAGAAATTCAGTAAGCTTGAATTTCGACATCTTGTTTTGGGAGAATGCAATTAATAAATCAATTTGCGAAAGGTTCTTTGCTGAAGCAGCATTACCGTCATCTAACTTCTTCTTATCTGTTGCCGATAAATGACTCTTATCATTATATGGTGACTCATTATTTGATATTATATTATTTAATTCAAATATTTCATCGGGCTCAAAGAAATTTCTTAAAACCTTATCTAATATTTCTAAATTTAGAGACATTACTAAAATAAATTCCGTAAAAGCTTATACAATAAAAAATAATAATCTGGATTTGGTTTCAATATCAAAATTCTGCAGTTTAATAATAATGTTGCGTCATATATAACTCTGGTTTGGCTTAATAACAAAATTAGAAATATCATTTAATTCTAATTTGTTAAAAAGCAGAAAGCTGAGTTCAATTTTCATTCAAAAATTTATCTTACGAGTAAAAAGACTAATTTATATTGTTTTGTGTTTGAATTGAAATTACCCGTTTTTTCTAATGCTACCTATTCACCTAATCCCAAAAATTACCCCAAATTTTATCTAATATGTTCTTATAACTGATAAAATATGAATCTTATCACTTTTTGAGATCCATTTTTCATGTTCAAACCCTATTCTAAATACGAGGTAAAATCACAATAAAGACTAAGTGTTAATCATTACTGACATAAAACAATAAATATATTTGCTTAGATCCTGTATAAATCAATTAAATCTATATTTTCTCAAATTCATAAAAAAAGCCTGCAAGCATTAGTTGCAGGCTCAATTTCAAAAATCATTATAAAACTTCTCATTCATAATGATAGAAGGTTTAATCCTTATTTAGCCCAACCGTATCTGCTTCCCAGATTAGCTAATTGTGTGTTTGATTTTGAATATCCCCAAGAGCTGCCTAGATTCTCTAATTGTGTGTTTGATTTTGAATATCCCCAAGAGCTACCTAGATTCTCTAATTGTGTGTTTGATTTTGAATATCCCCAAGAGCTACCTAGATTCTCTAATTGTGTATTTGATTTTGAATATCCCCAAGAGCTACCTAGATTCTCTAATTGTGTATTTGATTTTGAATATCCCCAAGAGCTACCTAGATTCTCTAATTGTGTGTTTGATTTTGAATATCCCCAAGAGCTACCTAGATTCTCTAATTGTGTGTTTGATTTTGAATATCCCCAAGAGCTACCTAGATTCTCTAATTGTGTGTTTGATTTTGAATATCCCCAAGAGCTACCTAGATTCTCTAATTGTGCTGATGAATTATCAACTAGCGTTCTTGTGCGAGTAACTGAAGTAATGGTCCTCGTACGTGTGAAATTATTGAATTGGACAGTGCGTGTATTTTGAATAACTTGGTAGCGTAAAGCTTGTTCAACATTATTCCTTTTAATTGGGCTACTCGCTTGTGCTGAAATCATAAAAGCACCCAATAACAATAAGGTAAAAATAGTCCTTGACATAAATCCCTCAAAAAAAAATTTGAAAATAGTATTTTTAAGCGGTCTTTAAGGTTCAACCATTATGCCATGCTCAAGAATTGGGCAATTTTATAATATTTCGTTTATAGAAAATATCGAGCGGTAATAATTACCTGTTTGAAACGGTAAAATTTGGATAGGTGTAAAAAATTTTTACAACTTTTTTATACTCAAGGGACGTGTTAAAGTTAGTTAAACTCTTTTATTTAACTGCATTTCAAGTAATACTTGTCTTTATTTAGTTTTATAAATTTAATATCCTTGCTTCACATATTTCAATTTTTTATCTTATCCATAAACAAGTATTAGCTTATTTTCTTAAAACTGTACTTTCTCGGAAGCCAAGATATTATTGAATCCTTTTAGCCTTGCTGATTCTCAGAGGAGTCTCTCTTAAGAGACTATGCAGAAATTCTTTTAGATGTTGTATAACAAAAGGATAACTATTTAAATCATCCAAAAGAAATACCATTCCGAATGACATACACCCATAATTTGAATGCACTCTGAATGCACATCTACTTCTTTATTATTGCTTACTATTTAGTATCTAACCTCAGGCCAACCGAAAGACAAAATATAAACTATGGTTATATATAGCCTACTTATCAAATAATACAAAATAAAAGTAATCAAAATTTGCAGCATTATGGGAGGACAGTAAATTTAAGTATTCAGACTAAAAAATGAAGACTGCATGTTGTTGTGGTGAAGTAATAATTGAAAATCGAATATTACTAGAGTGAAAGAAAATGATAGCAATGTTCTTTTAAGATAAAAGAGCATCCAAACTCGGTCGGGAAATTCCTAGTATTCTTGCAGCCTGTGATTTATTGCCGTTTGTTCTTGATAGAATTTCTTTAGCATAAGTAACGGATAATTGTCTCAGCCCTGTTTTCATATAATTCAGATCAAGTCTTATAAACTGAGGCAACATTTTAGCTTCTTCAGTTGATAATCCTGATTTCACCAAATTTACAAATAACAAATTTGAGAAATCTTTAAGTTTGATTGAACTACCCTCACCCAGCAAAACTGCTCTTTCAATTGTATTTCTAAATTCACGGATATTCCCGGGCCAGGGGTAATGCAAGATAAATTCCCTTGCTGATTTTTCTATTGATTTAATAGATTTATTGAATTGTAAATTAAATTCTGAAATAAAATGATCTGCAAGTATAAATATATCTTCGCGACGATTACGCAGCGGAGGAAGTTCAAGTGAAATTACATTTAATCGATGATACAAATCCCTTCTAAATAAGTTGTTTTCTATCATCTCAACTAAATTCTTATTAGTAGCTGATATAACACGTGAATTTATTTGTATATCATCAACTCCACCGAGTCTTCTAATAATTTTCTTTTCAATCGTTCTTAAGAGCTTTGTTTGAATATTTAATGATAAATCTCCAATTTCATCAAGAAATAAAGTACCGTTTCCGGCAATTTCAAACAGACCTAGTTTTCTGTTTTGAGCATTTGTAAAAGCCCCTGGTTCAAAACCGAAGAGCTCGGATTCTAATAAACTTTCAGGAATTGCAGTACATACAATATCGACAAAGGGGAATATACTATTCTCTCCGTATTTATGGATAGCCTTAGCAAGATGGCCTTTGCCGGTACCTGTTTCCCCAAGTATCATTACATTAACGTTGCTTTTCTGAGCGACCTTTTTTGCAAGCTCAATTATTTTCAAGAACTCCGGAGAATTACCAATCAGAGTATCAAAATTATCATAATCATTACTTAATAAGCCGTCAGATTCTTCAGTTATGTAAGAACAATTGGTTATTATTTCATTTAGATATGCAATAAATTTATACAGCTCATAAGGAAAGACAAAAATATCAGAAAAGCCTAGTTTAACTAAGGAACTTACTAGAAGTGCACTATCATTTTGAGTAACAAATATAATTTTGTTTTTAAAATTATCCTTTTTCTGTAGCAATTTATTTAGATATTTTGACTCAATACTATCAATTTGAATTATTATAATTTCATTTGGCTTAATATCAAATACTTTTGGAAAACTTGAATGTGTATTAAAGTCCTTTAATTCAAGCTGCCTTACCGAGGAATCAATGGACGAAACATCCTTGATATCAGAGAAAATTTTAATATTAATCTTTTCGTTTGCGACCAAGGTCAAATACCCAACTTATCTATTTTCATTAAGGCTTCTTTTCGTTCTGGTTTATTAAAAAAGGCATCTCGCATTTGATGATTCTTAATATTATCCCCAAAATAATAAATAATCTCTTTTGAATACCTAAAGTTTTCTCTTGCTTTACTATAGTTTCCCCTTTGATAAAAATAATTTCCAAGCTCATATAAAATTTTCCAGGTTAGCTCCGTAACACTGAAATCTTCAAGTATTTCAAGTGCGGAATTGTAATATTCTACCGATGTCTTTATTTGCAGATCCGGATTCATTTCTGATAATTTACCCAACATATATTCACGCTCAGCTAAAATGAGTGCATTTTTTTGGCATATCTCGTTAAATCTTTCATTGCACAGGGTTACTATAGCTTCGTCATATTTATTTATTCTAATTAAATCTTTAACAATTAGAATTGTTGTCGAAAAATAATGCAAGATATCTTCTTGCTCAAAAAAGTCATTTTGTAAGGCATACAGTACATTTAAATCAGATTTAGAAAAATCATTTTTTACTTTTGCCAATTGAAGTATGTACTTCAATTGGGCTATATTTTTCTTAACAACAGTTCCTTTTTCATTTAAAAGATTAAATCTTTCGATTACTTTTGGCAATTCCTCAAAATAGCCAATAAAGGAATATAATTTTGCTAAAATAAATTGTGCCTCTAGTTCCTCTTGAGGGATTTGTAACTGCGAAAAGATATTAATTGATTTTATTAGCGAGTTTAATGCATTTTGATAATCACAAGAAGCAAGATAAACTTCACCAATATTAGTCTGAACTTGACCTTCTCCAAATTTATTTCCCATACTTACAAAAATTATTGAAGCCTTTTTATATAATTCAGACGCTTTTTCGTAATTCAATTTTTCATAGTAGAAGATACCTAAATTAATAAGTAGCTTTCCTTCTTGTTCAAGATTTCCAATCCGTATGTTGGCGGTTAAAGAATTATTCCATATTAGTTCTGCTTTATCATGCTCACCTTTTAAATAATAAATAATACCAATATTTTTATCCATTTGAGCTATTCTATCTTCGAAATTTAGTTGTTTGTAGATTTCTTTTGCTTTGCTTATATGGACAAATGCATCTGTTAAATTCTTTATTTTGAACAGCTCAGTTAACCCTAAAATATTATAACACTTTCCTTTATCTTCATTTCTTGAATATGAATTTGAAACTACATTCTTACATAATTGGGTAACTGATTCTAAATTGTTTAATTCAAATTCTGCACTTGCAATTTCAACCAATACAGATTGTTTTCTCGTCTCATTTTCAGTTCTATTAATGATAGAAGTTAATATATTTTTCCCTTCTTCATTCTCTCCAAGCCCTATTAAGCTACTGCCTCTTAAAATCATCAATTCTTGGAGAACTTCTTCATCTAATTTCTTTTTTATAAGTTCATTAACAACTTTTAATGATTTCTGATAATCTCCGAGCTTATACAAAATTTTACAAAGCCGGATGTTTGTATCCGTTACTAATGATTCTTCAAGATTCAATTCAAGAAGATGCAATAAGATATTCCTTTGATATGAATAGGCAGACAATCTTTCCGCAGCTTCCAATTCGCCCATATAAATTTGATAGCTATTATAGTGATATTCCGCTAACTCGAAATGTCTGGCAGTTTCGGTACGGTTAAACGATGGAATTTTCTTATCTAATTGTTCTGCAATACTTAAATGATATTTTGCTTTATCATCAATTTTAGAGTAAACAAATCTTTTTAGTCCCTCAGAAGTATAAAGAATTCCCTCTTTCTTGTTTCGTTGCTGAATGATATTCTTGTTTTGAAGGGTTGAAATTACTGAAAGAATTTGTTCCGGTGTAATATCGAAGAATTCTGAAAGCACAGTTTCATCCAAGGCAATATTAAAACAAGAGATAATTTTTGCAACTGCCATTTCTTCTTTAGTAAGCATTTGAAAACGTAGCGCGTATATTCCATCCTGAGAATTTTTCAGCACTAAAGTTTCGGTATCGCTAGTCTTTATTATAACTCCAGCGGCGGTATATTGAATTATTTTAAGGAATATTAGGTCATGGAGGAATGTTTCAATACTACCCGGAAGAAGATCAGCATGGAGCAAAATTAAACTCTTTACCTCGTCTACTGGATATTCATCATAAAAACTCTTAGCTAGGTACTCTTCCAGGTGCAACTCAGTAAATGGATTTAGATTTACTTCGCGAAGATTAAAAATAAAGTTTGAATGATAATCGAAATCGGAATTTTCAGTCAGTACTAATTTAATTTTATTAACCTGCATAATAGGAATTATGCTTCTTAATAATTCGACTGTAAACTCGTCATAGAGATTAAAATCGTCAAGGAGAAGTTTGAAGTCATTCTGTGTGGAAACAGCAGTAATTATTGCTTTGAGCTCTCCAATAATATCGTTTGACTGCGCTGTAAACACATTGTCTATTCTACTAAGAATTTCTTTTGAAAGTCTTTGATAAACAAATTCACTAAATACAATTTCCTTTAAGATTATTTTTACAAATTCTACTCCTGTTTTAGACTTATTGTTTTTTATTAATATTACATTTTCATACTGGAAATATAATTCATCAAGGAGTGCGGATTTGCCGGCGCCTTCAAATCCCTTAATAGTAAATACCTCTCCGCTTGTCTCATCGGAAAAGTATGAACTCATTATAGTTAAAATATCTTTTCTATTCGAAAAAACTCTAGCAGGTACCCAATTCTTCGCAAGTTCTTCATCTATATTAAAATTAAGAGCTCCTAATATTTGAAGTGAATTATGAAAACGCTCTTCCGGGTTCTTCGACAATAATTTTTTTATTACTTCAATTAATTCCTGAGAAAATTTTGACTTAGGAAATTCAAATTCACTTTCCAGATGTGATTTATATATTTCAAGTTCGTTTTCTCTTTCAAAAGGAAATTTCCCATAAACTATCCTATATAGCATTATCCCAAAAGAGTATAAATCTATTCGGTGATCGTGTTTCTCTTTTCTTAAAATTTCCGGAGCTATATATTCTGCTGTCCCTCTAATAAGTTCTTCATTATTTTGATAATTGTGTTGTGCAAAACCAAGGTCTATTAGCTTAATATTAAGCCTGCCGTTAGTTTCGTTTAACAATATATTTTCGAGCTTTAAATCGTAATAAATATAATTTGATAGATGAAGATAATAGAGAACCGAACAGATTTGCTTTACAATTTCACGAAGAGACGGTTCATCTGAAAGCTTTTTATAATAGAATAACTCTTCACCATGGAAATATTCCATAGTAATAAATTTTGACCCGCATAAAATTCCCTCTTCCTCATCAACCTTCGTAATTGTACCGAAATCAGTAGCTCTTACGATATTTGGATGATTTAATTTTCTTAAAATAAAGAATTCATTCCTAAAAATTCTTACCTCTTCATTACCTGCATTTTTCGGTAGAATCTTTATTGCAATATCTGTTTCCGGGAAATCATTATCCCTGCAAAGAAACACTTGACTGCGCCCTTTGCCTAATTTACTTACTATTGAATATCTTCCGTTTATCATCCCTTTAGTCTCGGATTATAATATAATTGAATCTCTCTGCCAAGGTTGTTGGCTGCGAAAAGAGTAATAAATAAGCATAAGCCCGGCGATACAACCATCCACCATGCTTGCGTCAAATAATTCTGACCTGCTTCAATCATTGCACCCCAGGAAGGATAAAAGCTTCCAGTGCCTAATCCTAAAAAACTTAGTGCAGCTTCTGCAAGTATTACACTGCCGTATTGAAATACTAAGTTTACTACAACAGGTGCTAATATTATAGGTAAAATTTCTTTAGTCAAAAGATTATAATTAGATAGCCCAGCCATTTTCGCTGAAATAAAAAAATCCTTTTGCTTTAATGAAATTACTTCGCCTCTAACAATTTTGAACAAACTCATCCATCCCGAAAATCCAAGAACAAGGATAACAGTAAAAAGAGAATTGCCAAATAGTGCTAAAATAAGAATTACAAAAAATATTGCAGGGAATGAAAGAAACATATCTGTTACCCGGCTAATGATTGTGTCGATAAATCCGCCTGGATAACCCGCCAAGAAGCCTAATGATACGCCCAGTAGTAGAGAAATTATTACCGAGCCTAATCCGATGAAAAGGGAAATTCGTGCACCGTAAATAAGCCTTGAATAAATATCTCTTCCATACTCATCTGTTCCGAGTAAGAAATATTCTCTTGTAATTACTGGTAAACCATCAGAATATAAAATTCTGTCCTTAGGTAATATAATTTGGCTGTTTTTTTGAAAGATCGTAGCATTACTCGAAATGCTCAAGCTATCGGCAAAGATAATACTTTCATCATATGTGTTTTTAATAACTTCTTCTTTTAATTTCACAAGTTTGTCTAAAAGGTTTTGCGCCGGTTTAACTTCTCTTTTTAGGTGAATAACTTCGACCGAACTAAGCGGGGGCAATAACTTCGTTTCCCCAATGTTTTGTTGGAAGTCGGGATTGTTGTTTGCCACTAAAGGAGCGAAGACAAAAAATGCTGCAAGTATAATAATTATCGCAGATGTAAAGTTTAATGATAATGAGAATACTTTTATCCTCCGTCGCAGAAAAATGACTCCAACGGGAATAATAATTATCATAATTGCAGAGATAAAATAATCAATTAGAGAGAAATCTATTTGATAAATTGCCTTGGAATAATCTGCAACCAGAACATTGAAAAAAACTAATTGAAGAGAAAATATCTTTATTACTAGATTAACCTTTAGAACTAGTAATGAAAAGCAAATTGCGGTTATTTGATGCCATATCTTTATTCTCATTGTCATTTAGTTAAGCATCCCTTTTATGAGGCGCTTGTTAAAACGAATTTTAATCAAGTCAGCTGCAAGATTAGAAAGAATAACAAGTACACCTGATATTACTGTGCAGCCAACTACTAACGGATAGTCTCTAGACAGTATTGCATTGACAGTTAGTCTTCCCATACCAGGCAATCCAAATATTACTTCTGTTACCAGCGCTCCACTGAACAAAATTCCAAGTTCAACTCCTGCAACAGAAATTAGAGGATTTATAGCATTAGGCAGTACGTGTTTACGAATTATTTCCTTTTCTGTAAATCCATTAGCACGGAGGCTTAAAACAAATGAATTATCATATACTTCTTCTAAGTTTTGACGAAGGTATTTATAATATACAGCCACGCCGCTCAAAGATAATGTTACAACAGGAAGGATAAGGTGTATAATATAATCCGAAATCTTTGCGAAAAACGAAAATGAGCCAGCATCAAACGAGGATAATCCCGATGAGGGCACTACATTTAACATCGATGAAAATACAAGAATTAATGATACGCCCAATACAAAAGACGGAATGGCGTATGCGATAAGGCTTAACCTTAAAACAGTTTTGTCAAAGACACCATTAATCCTTCTAACTGAAATTAATGCCAATAAGAACCCTACAAATATTTGTATAAGAAAACTTATACTTGAAAATATTAATGTAAAGGGAAGAAAGTCTTTTATAACAGAAATTACAGGAATGCGATAAGTATATGAAACTCCAAAATTCCCTTGAATTAAATTAATTATAAATTGTTTGTACTGACTAATAAGAGAACTGTTTAAATTAAATGAATCTCTTATTTTTGAAGCCAATTTAGGACTTAAATCAGGAGACACAAATTTCAACGATGGATCACCGGGAGATATTCTAAGCAAGAAGAAAATAAAACTTATCAATAGAAATAATACAATTAACGAAGTTAAAATTCTTTTAAATAATAGTTGTAAAATTTCTTTCTTCATAAACGGTTAATTATTTACTGTCCAATTCCAGCAATGATAAACAGCTCCAAGCGGAGTAATATTAATATCCTTTATCCGGGTGTTGTAGGCTATAATATTATCGACCCAATATAGAAATGTCATCGGGTTATCTTTATAAACCAACTCCTGAAATTCCCTATATAACTGCTTTCGATATGGCGGTGATTTTGTCTTTTCAATTTGATTTAGTAACAGGTCTACTGCTTTGCTTTGATAACCTGAAATATTCAACGGAGTGTTTTTCAAATCCGAATACCAGAAAGGCTTCAAATCAAGCGGGAGCGGCACAGACCAACCCGCCATCCATGCATCAAATTCATGTGCAAACATCCTTTGGAAAAATACCTGAGGTTCAAGAGACTCTATTCTTATATCTACACCGATCTTTTTTAGATCATTCTTTATAACGGTTGCTGCATATTCTCTGCGAGGATTCCCTCCTGGAATATAAAATGTAAATGCCAATTTTAGATTTCCCTTTTCCAATACACCATCCTGATTTACATCTTTCCATCCATCAGAAGCTAATATTTTCTTAGCCATTTCGGGGTCATAGGGCAAAGGATTCAACAAAGTATCAAGTGAATTTTTGAAAATAGGTGAAACTGGTCCAATAGCAACTTGCCCCATATCATTCAAAAAATTATTAACTATACCCTGTCGATTGATTGCATAGGTAAAAGCCTCTCGAACTTTTTCATCACCAAATAGTTTATTCGGAGTAATCCTTTTTGTTTTTCTATAAGTGTCGGGGTCGATATTATTCCACGCTGCATAGTCGTAGTCCCTGCCTAGTAAGGGAAATATTTTTAAGTTCGAGTCATTTCTAAGTTGGGCTACATCGCCTGCCTCTATATCTTCCATTAAATCAATCTCTCCTCGCCTTAGCTGTGTTATCCGGGAGCTATATTCCGGCACCACTTTAAATATAATTTCTTGCGGTCCAGAAGGCTTCGTTAAGAATGATTTCTTGTTCGCTCGTAAAATTATTGCTTGATTTTTTTCCCACTTTGAAAGAATAAAAGCTCCATCAGTAACAGGCTTCATTTCCTTTTCTGCACTAATTAAATTCTTTCTGTCAATATTGTCATAGACGTGCTGAGGAATTATTGGAATTGCAAAGTCATTAAAATCCGGCAAGACGCCTTTCTTTATATTTATAGTGATCTTAAAGGGATTCTCGACAATAAACGTTTTGTCTAAATCAATATGAGAAGAGCTATCTGAATAGAAATCCTTAAACATCCCATAGCGACTGCTTTGCACTTGTGGGTCCGAATATAGATCAAAAGAAAATACAATGTCCTTCGCTGTAAACTGCACGCCGTCAGACCAGTATACATCATTCCTTAAATCAAATGTTACTGAAGTTGAATCTTTGTTCCATTGCCAATCCTTCGCAAGCATGGGCTCAGGAATTAGTTCTCCCTCATTACTGTTCCACCCAAATTGAATTAAACTCAAATATAAAAGTTCTGAGATATTCCCTTCATCTACAGTATAGGAAAAAAGTGGATTTGTTGATTGGATATCTGATTCAATCCCTATTACAACACGGTTTGAATGTGAAGGTTTTTCTTTGTTGCACGAAGATAAAAATGCAATTAATAAAAATAGGACTACAAAAGAAATTCGCTTGATGCTCATTGTTATTCACTGCAAATATTGTTAAATCTTTCATCTTAATTTATTATTTTGTTATATAAATACAAATGATTAGTAATGCTTGACGTAAAAATTAAAAATATATACCTTAAAGGAAGAGGGACTCTTTTAAGTGAAACTAATTTTTCACTTGAACCGGGAAAAATCTTTACAATTCTTGGCTCAAACGGAACTGGGAAATCAACCTTAATTAAGTCACTAACTGGTTTGCTCGATAAGAAATTTTATTCTGTTGAAGGTACCGTTATTTTTGGTAAGGAGGATATATTTTCTCTTGAATACCCATCTTTGCTTGATATTAGAAGGAATAAAATAAAATATGTTTTCCAGGATTCGATTAACAGTTTTGATCATCTTAAAAAATATGCTTATTATTTCCAAAGGATTGCAAAGGATATCTCGGAATCAGATAGTTTGCTTGAATATTTTCTACTTCCAAATTCCAAGACACTTTTTAATCTTTATCCATATGAAGTAAGCGGGGGTATGGCGCAAAGGATCAGCTTTGTTCTCGCTCTACTATCCCATCCTCAAATTATAATTTTGGATGAACCGACTTCGGGTATTGACTCTGCTATAGCAAATCTATTTCTAATTAAGCTAAAAGAATTTGTCAACAATTCAGAACAATTGAATTCCGGCTTAAAACATTCTGCACTACTAGTTACTCATGATATAGTGTTTGCACAAAAGATAAGTGATAAAATTGCATTTATCTCAAATGGCATGCTATCTCCTTTCGTAGATTCTCAGATTTTCTTTGAAAAAAGTAATGTTGAATCTTGGAATACGTATCTAACAGCCGGTAAAGCTTTATGGGGATGAATAATTTAATAAAATTAGAAAACATCTGTTATTCAGTTGACGGCTCATCCGATTCGGGCAGCAACGGCTCCCGAAAAATAATCTTAAAGGATATTTCATTAGAGTTAAGAAGAGGAAAAATTTTAGGCATTGCCGGAGAATCAGGCAGTGGTAAGACTTCGCTTGCTAAAATAATAGCAGGTATAAATAAATCATACGAGGGGAATATTACCTTTAATTTCTCAGAAGAATGGAAAAGAATAAGAACAAACCCTGTTCAGATTCTCTTTCAAAACAATGGGGAAATCCTTAATCCACTACGGAAGGTTGACTCTATAATAGAGGAGACTTTAATAGTTCGTCATCATTCGAAAAATGTTGAGCAAGAAAAACATAGAATATTTGAGTCATTGAACATTTCAGAAATGATAATGAAGAAAAAAGGCTATGAACTCAGCGGAGGTGAACAACAACGTGCTGCTCTTGCTAGAATACTTGCCGCTAGCCCTGAATTACTTGTCCTTGACGAACCTTTCTCAGCACAGGATCCTGAATCGCAGTTGAATCTTTTAAACTTTTTTAAGAAAGTTAATATTGAATACAATATCACAATTATATGTATTGCACATAATCTTTCAATTTTAAATAAACTTTGTGATGAAATGATGATTTTATATAAAGGAACTGTAGTCGAAAGCTCAAGTGCAGAAGAGCTCTTTTCTAACCCAAAACATCCTTACACAAAATTTCTCCTGAAAGCAGGCAACTACGAATTAAATTATAATGAATTGAGCAATTCGAATTGGGAAACGGAAAAGCATAGTTAAATTATGTATCGATAAAAATATCAATTTGTTGTCTTAGTTTCTTTCTTCGTCTATAATTAATTTGGAGAACCGTCATTGCACAAAACAAATGCAATTAGAATATTAAATGCTAAACAAATTCCTCACACAATTCACACTTACGAAGTTGATGAAGATGATCTAAGCGGTGAAACTGTTGCCCGAAAAATTGGTGCAACAGAAGAATCTGTTTTCAAGACTCTTGTAACAACCGGAGATAAAACCGGTATAAATATATTTTGTATTCCTGTTGCGGCAGAACTAAATCTAAAGAAGGCTGCAAGTGCAAGTGGTAATAAAAAAATAGAAATGATTAAAGTAAAAGATCTTTTTACTCTCACCGGTTATGTAAGAGGCGGTTGCTCCCCAATAGGAATGAAGAAAAATTTCCCTACTTTTATAGAGGAAACTTGTCAATTATTTGATAAGATTTTTGTAAGTGCCGGGGTAAGAGGAATGCAATTATCTATCTCGCCGCTTGATTTGATGAATATTTCCGATGCAAAATTTGCCGATTTAATTTGAAATAAAGTCATATTTTCATCTAAATTAGCATTAAAAGACGGAAAATTATTAGAAAATTCTTCGCTTTTTAATGGACTAAGTAAAAGAAATTAAATATTTTATAAAATTTTGTAAATTTTGTTCCTTTTATTTAAAAATGCTATTAACTATATTTGCCAGCATAAAAAGTAAGGAAATATAAAATGGCAAAACAACAATCGTTCGCAGACAAGGCTAAAGCTAAAAAGAAAACTGAAGGCGTGAATGTCAAATTGATTAAAACTGTTAAAACAGCTAAAGGCTCTTACAAATTCAACGAAAGATTTGTTAAACTTGACGACATTAGCAAGGTCTCTGAGATTAAATAAAAAAATTAAGCGGTAATAAGCCGCTTTTTTTTTGATCCGAAAGAAAACTATTTCTCAAACAATTCCAAACTTAACCCGCCTTCAAGCTCAAGCAGTTTTTCTTTTACATCCAATCCACCGGAATATCCGCCCAATTTACCATTTGAATTAATAACTCGATGGCATGGAATAATGATTGAAACTGGGTTTGATCCGTTTGCTTTGCCAACTGCCCTAACTGCTTTGGTATCTCCAATATTTTCTGCTAATCTTTGATACGAAATTGTAGCTCCATAAGGTATCTGTATTAACTGCTGCCAAACCTTCATTTGGAATTTGGTTCCGTGTATATCCAACGGCACAGTAAACTTTTGCCTAGAATGGTCGAAATATTCTGTAAGTTGTTTGAATATATTAAACATGTAGGGGTCATCAGGATATAGCTTTGTAACTATAGCATTATTTAACGCAAAGTCTTTCTTATTCAAAAATAGATATCGTATTCCTATTTGTGAAGAGAATGCATTAAATTGAATCCCTGATATTTTCGAAGATGCGGTATATAGAATTTCGTTTTCTACCATCATAAGATTTCATTTGTCTGATGGAAATTTATAAAAAAAGAAATTAAAAAGGGGAAGAAATATTTGACATTCCTAAACACTTAAAAATCAAAAACTAATATTTATGCAGCTTCCACTTCAAGAGCTGGGTGAACATCCCTTTTAAGTAAACCTTCTATAGCTGTTAATGTGCCGCTGATAGCTGTCGGGCAGCTACCGCAGGCTCCTTGGTAGTGAATCTTAACTTTGAAACCCTCCAGTCCGATAACCTGAAGCCCTCCACCATCACTTGCTAATGACGGTCTAACTCTTTCATCTAATATATTATTTATCTGTTTTAAAAGCTCTCCTGCATTTTCGTCTGTAGATTGAATTTCTTTTTCTTTCGGTATTAATGCCTTATCAAATACCTTTAGGAAATTGATAAGTGGCTTTTGAATTTGTCCCCAATTCGCCTGTTTCTCTTTTTCAATAGTTATGAACTTATCCATATAAAAAACCGACACAACCCCTTCGATTTCAAATATCCCTTTTGCCAAAGGATCGTTTTCCGCTTCCTGTTTATTATGAAATTGTCTTGTTTCAAAGTTTAATATTTTCTCATTCAAAATAAACTTAAGTGCATGAGGATTTGGCGTTAAATCAACGTCCGATACTAATAACATATTCATTCTCCAAAATAGTTGCCTAAAAATATCACAAGTTGACATGTTGTTCAAGGTAAAACTATATTTTGTAACATGAAATACAAATTTTATATTTTAACAAAAAAGCATATTGCTAAAAAACCAGAACTTTGTTTTATATTTTAGATTAAAAAAAGACTGGATTATGAAAAACATATTAATAGTATTTACCGGCGGCACCTTTTCGATGATGATTGATGAAAGTACCGGCAGCGCAGTGCCGCGTTATTCAGGAGAAGAGCTTTTGGTAAAAATTCCGGAAGCTAGGAATCTTGCCAATATATCATGCTACGATTTTGGGAAATTCCCGGGTCCTCACATGACTCCCGAATTAATGCTTCAGCTTTCTAATAAAATTAAGGAACTAATTAACTCCAATGGCTTTGATGGCGTAATAGTCACTCATGGAACAGACACGCTTGAGGAAACTGCTTACTTCCTTGATCTGTCAATTAAGACTTCGCATCCTATCGTGGTTATTGGTTCAATGAAAAACAGCTCTGAAGCCGATTGGGATGGCCCAAGAAATCTTCTGGATGCTATTCATGTATGCTTAAATGAGAATTGTAGAGATCTTGGTGTCCTCGTTTGCCTAAACGGAGAAATAAACGCGGCCAGTGAAGTAACAAAAACCTTTACTGAAGAAATAGATAGTTTCCGGAGCCTTGATTTTGGGGCTCTTGGCTTTGTTCAAAACGGCAGAGTGATTCTGAATAGGCTTCCACGTAAGCTCGAAAAAATAGAAACAGATAGTATAAATACAAATGTTGATTTAATTACTGTCTATGCAGGAATGGATGAAAAGTTTTTTAAGTTTTCTGCTGACAGCGGTGCTGAAGGAATAGTTGTAGAAGCTCTTGGTGTTGGAAATGTACCGCCTATAGCGTTTGAGGGAATAAAGTATGCAGTCGAGAAAAATATTCCTGTTGTATTAGTATCAAGATGCCCAGCAGGAGACACCTTAGATATTTATGGATACCCCGGCGCAGGCAAATGGCTTCATAATTTAGGAGTCTTATTTGCGGGTTATCTAAATGGGCAAAAAGCAAGAATTAAGCTTATTCTTTCGCTTGGGGTTACTAAAGACCTCAATAAATTAAGAAAGATGTTTGAGGAATAAGATAAATTCTAGTAGAAAGCGAAATCGGTAAACGATGCAAATTTTGTTTTTCGCTTCCGAAAGAGAAATTGTAGCAGAGTTTTATTGCTTCCATTTAGAAAGAAAAGTGGGAATTGTATATCAAAATATCTGAATAAAAAGAATGAACTAATCTATAATTTTAAGACACAAATTGTCAAAAATGGCAGACAGAAAAATGGGGTGAATTTTCTGTTATAGACGCACTGAAAATCATACAACAAATCAAAGGCTGTAAGAACAAAGGTCGCTTAAGTGTACCCCAATATAAATAATTTTAGAAAAAAGTCAAATTGGGTCATAGTAAATATTTATAAGGAAGTAAGCATTTCCAGATCTACTTTTTGAACTGATTTAATTTCATGACCTAGAAATAATTCTGCGACTTCCTTAAATTTTGTTGGTATATCGCTTACATAGAAGTCCTGATTGCCCTCTGAATATTTATTAGTATGCAGGTCTATCCTATCTAATTCTATTTTTATTACTTCTGCAGATGCTACACCTGAATCGATTAGTTTAACATTTTTACCTATTACTTCCTGAATTACACCAGATAAGATTGGGTAGTGCGTGCAGCCAAGAACCAAAGTATCTATTTTTAACTCTCTCAGCTCTTTTAGATATTCCTCTGCAATATCAAATGTTGCTTTATGATTTATCCAACCTTCTTCTGCAAGAGGGACGAACAGCGGGCATTCCTTTTCAAATACTTCAATTGATGAATTTATTTTTCTTATTTCGGTAGAATATGCCTTGTTGTTAACGGTAGCTCTCGTTCCTATAACTCCAATTCGTCCACTCTTAGTTTCCTTTGCAGCTAATGCTGCCCCGGGTACAATAACACCAATTACCGGGACATTATATTTTTTTCTAATCTCATCTAGAGCAACTGAAGAAACCGTATTACACGCAACTACAATTGCTTTAACATTTTTATTCATTAGGAAACGAGCGTCCTGCAGGGCGTATTCTATTACGGTTGTATTAGATTTAGAACCATAAGGAACGCGCGCTGTGTCTCCGAAATATATTATATCTTCCGTAGGTAAAGCTGATGCAACTCTTTTAGTTACTGTCAGTCCGCCGATACCAGAATCAAAGACGCCGATCGGTTTTTCTTTTTCCATAAAATTCAATTAGGATTTCCTTACAACATTAGTGTGATAGTGCCAGTTAACTCTGATTTTATAAAGTCATAGTCACTCTGGGATATTTTATTTCCATTTCTATCGAGAACATAAAAAGAATCTACAATATCATCTCCTCTTGTAGATATTTTTGCAAGATATATAATCAAACCAAGCTCACTCATCTTGGAAGTGACCTGATATAGAAACCCCAGACGATCCGGAGAAATGATATCAATAATAGTATATTTTTTGTGTTTGTCAAATTCTACTTTAATCTTGCCTGAACGTTTGAAGAATTTACTTTCTATACGCCACCATTTAGTTTTCATGCGTGCAAATTCCTGGTTCAATTGAAGCAGTCCTGAAATGACTGATTTTAAGTCGCTTTCTATTTTGGCGTATCTTTCCTTATCAATTTTCTCATTAGTCCTAAAGTCCGTTACATTAAATGTATCGATTACAATTCCGTCTTTGCGTGTAAAGATCTTAGCATCATGAATATTTGCGTCATTGATTGATAGTACTCCGCATAGTTTTGAAAGAAGTGATGGGAAATCCTTAGTAATAATCGTTATATTGGTAAAAGTGTTAAACTCCTTAAATAGTGCGGAGAGTGTTACACCCTTTTGAATTTCTTCAACATGCTTAGCAATTTCCTTTTCGGAGAACTGGTGAGCATATCCAAGGTCATCTATAGATTGGATATGTTCTTTTACATTAGCTTCTGAAATTAGCTTAGAGTGTTTGCTTATTTCTTTGGGCACTACATAGACACTGGATATTAATAACTCCTCACCTGAAATTTGTTCCTCTATCATAGCACGGGATTTTTTATATAACTCTGCTAGCAAGTCGCTTTTCCAGGACGTCCAGACAGCATTATTAACGGCAGATAAATCTGCATAAGTAACTAAATAAAGCAATTCAAGCTTTTCAATTGTGTCGAATCGTGAAGTAAAGTTATTCAAAGTTTCAGGGTCATTTAAGTTTCGCCTGAATGCTATTTGCTCCATCACAAGATGATTCTTTACAAGAAAAGTCACGCGATCAATCTCTTCTTCGCTATAGCCAAGTCTGTGCATTATTGAAGCAGCCATTTCAGCTCCAATGATTTCATGCCCGGCAATATTAACCGGTTTCGCAATATCATGGAAAAGCAAACCAAGGTGGAGTATTTCCCTGTCTTTCATGCTATTATATATTTTTCCGAGAGGCGAAGGATCCTTTTCAAGCTTTTCTAAATTCTGTATCGTCATTAGAGTATGTTCGTCTGCTGTATAGCAGTGGTAAACTCCATGCTGAAGAAATCCTATTAAATCTCCAAATTCAGGCATGAATGCTTTTAATACTCCAAGTTCATTCATTACAGATAACGTTTGCCCAACGTTTTTTGGAAGCCTTAATATTTCTCTAAAGAAAGTCGAAGACTCCATTTCAATACCATTTAAGCCATCGTAATTTTCGACATTCTCTACGATTGCTGAGCGAAGACTCTCATCGAAGTGGGCACTATAGAATCCGCGATAATAAAATGCACGCAATATATCCGAGATAGATAACTCACCCTTACCGCTAAGTGAAATTGTTTTTCCTTTCAATACAAAGTCATCATCGAGTTCTATTGCTAAGGAGTCAGGAAACGGGTTAGAAATCTCTTCCTGAAACTTCTTTATCATTGATTTAGAAAAGCGGTTTATAACGTTAGCGGCTGTGAAATATTCTCGCATAAATAGGGCAAGGGAATCCTTTTGATGATAATACATTCCGGATATCTTCTTTTGAGCGCCAAACTCAAAACGGTCATTCTTTTGATTAGATATTAAATGAAGCAAGTTCCTTACCGTCATAATTAGCTTATAGCTATCTAAAAGGCGTTTGCATTCATTTGAGGTAGTATAATTGTTCTCACGAAGTAAATTGATGAAGGATTCGGCTTGAGTAATTTCAGCTTGCTTGTTCAGAAGAACGCCGTTAATTATTACATAGATCCACTCGATGGTTTGGAAATCACGAAGTCCGCCTGCTGTACTTTTAACATTTGGCTCCAGAACTTTTGGTGAATCGCCGAACTTATCATACCTCAATAAAATATCACTTGACAATTCATTTACAAGCTTGGCTTTAACATCTTCTTTCATCAAAGAGAAGAGTATATTATTCCATTCCTTGTATATCTTTTCAGTGCCAAGTAGAAATCTTGTTTCGAAGAATTGAGTGAAGGTATGGAGGTCTTCATCGAGATATTTTTTTATATCTGTAAATTCCCTTACTGTATGGGAGGCTTCGAGTCCATTGTCCCAAAGCTTGGTTACAAGCTTTGCTATTTCCGGCAAACATTCGTCAGCTGATTCTGTGATAAAAATTATATCAATATCTGAGAAAGGAGAGAGTTCTCTTCTGCTAAAGCTTCCAGCTGAAGCAAGGACAAAATTATATTTCTTAGAGCCAGATAAAGTCCTGATATGTTCTTCAACAAGAATGCTATATTCCATGCTGAATCTTAAGGCATCCATTTGTTTTAAATGTTCATGGAATAGTTTATCCCTCTTACGAATAAACTCTTGTTTAATGTTCGCAGTTGAAGTCATATTATATTTCTGGGTTAGATATTAAAATTACTATCCTTATATTCTGCCTGTATCGTTGATGATATTCCTCCGCGGACATTGAAATCAGCTGTGATAAGCATGTAGCGCGGTTTGCATACAGAGACTAGATCGTCAAGTATTTTATTTGTTACGCTTTCAAAATAAATACCGTCATTACGAAATGAGTTGAAATAAATTTTCAGAGATTTTAGTTCAATACATAATTTATCGGGAATATACTTGGTTGTAACAGTTGCAAAATCAGGCTGCCCGGTTTTAGGACATACGGACGTGAATTCGGGTGCTGTGTGGATTACAGTATAATTTCTGTTAGGGTATGCATTGTCAAATACTTCTAACAACTTAGTCTTCTCGTTCAAGTTAACCTCTATTTAATGTAAAAGTAATAATTATCAAAGAGAATGAATTCTTATTTAATTTTTTAGCGATATTCCGGGCGCACTTTATATTTTATGGGGTCTTGAATGCCTGATATTTGAAAGCCCCTCAGCCTTAAAGCACAACTATCACAGACACCGCAAGCTTCATCTTCATTCTGGTAACAAGACCAAGTTAAGTGAAGCGGAGCTTTAAGTCTAATGCCTTCCTTAACGATTTCGGCTTTAGATAGATTTATTATCGGGGTTTCAATCCTAATTTTTGTTGAGGGCTTGGTACCTTCGTCAATCATTTTCTCAAAGGCTTCAAAGAAAGATGGGCGGCAGTCGGGATAACCTGAAGAATCTTCATAAACAGCGCCAATAAAAATCTTACTTGCATTTAGAACCTCTGCCCAGCTAACGCAGGCAGAAAGAATATTTGCATTTCTAAAGGGGACATAAGACGATGGAATCTCTTTATTAGACAAGTCAGCTTTTGTAACTTCGATGGACTTATCGGTTAAAGAAGAGCCTCCGATTTCCGCAAGATGAGTATAATCGATGACCAATCTTTTTTCCACGCCGTAATGATCGGCAATGTCATGAAAAGCTTTTAATTCTCGCTTCTCAGTTCTTTGTCCGTAATTTATATGAGCAAAAGCAAGCTTATAGTTTTGATTTGCAATTGCTGCCGAAACACAACTATCGAGGCCTCCGCTTACGGCGACAACAGCAATATTGTTTGAATTTTCCATATACTATTCTAAAAAATTGTAACTAAAGATAAGAAAACGGCATAATACATTGAAGTCAATATGAGATAAGTCAACGGCTTTTTATACATATAGTCTAATAATATGGTATAATTAGGGTAATAGTAGGGTCTAATGGGAGTAATAGGCCTGTAGCAACGTTTTCAAGACGTTTTCATAACGATTTCAAGAGGTTTTCAAGACGTTTTCAAAAGGTATTGAGGAAGCTTATTTGAAGTGTTTTCCCTTTTAGGTATTTAGAAGGATTAAAAAGTATCAATCGCTGAGTTATAATTCACAACTCACCGAGCACAAGTTCAAGATTAAGATCAAGAACAAGAAAAAGTTAAAGTAATTATCTTCACATAAAAAACAAAAATATTGTTCACAAGGCTTTAAGGGAAAAAACAATATGTCTGGTTTTTCCAAACATATTGTAATGATATAAATATTGCAATAAAGGAATTCTAAATCAAACTTTCTTTTGAGTACAGTGAAATTTCAATAGCGAGAAGTGATGAAATATGTATAAGTTCATTTATTTTGATCATTATTCTACATGCAAAAGAAATTAGGGATTTAAGTTTTTAACTAAAATTTTTATTAAACATCTGATCCTTCTTAAAATAGATAAATACTAATGCTACAAGAAGACTTATGATTGATGAGATTAGGAAAGGTACTGATGAGCCAAATTTGTCCCACAAAACCCCTGTAAAAAATGAGCCAAACATCAAGGCAAAGCTTGATAACATTGTTAACAGCCCTATTGCGGAACCCCGATTTTCGTCAGCTATAAGATCGGATACCCAAGCTTTTGCAACTCCTTCGGTTGACGCTGCATAGATTCCGTATAATATAAATAATGCCCACAACATTTTAACATCAGGTAAAAGCGCAAAGCCAAAGTATACAATAGAGAAAATAAAGAGTCCTATTATAAAGACTCTACTTTTGCCAACACGATCAGCAATCCTTCCCATTGGATAAGACGAGGCGGCATAAACAAGGTTATAGAATATATAACCGATTATAGCTAGAGTACTTGAATGAGAAATGTTTTTTGATTTAAGTATTAGGAAAACATCACTGCTATTAACGAACGAAAAAAGAACAATGAGATATATTAAGTGCTTATATTCGGCAGGGGCTGTTTTCCAGAACTCAAGGTACCTAAATTTAGGAGCGGTCTTCTTTTCTACGATTTTATCCTTTACGAAGAAAGAGAAACTAACTGCAATAGCGGAAGGGAAAAAAGCGACCAAAAATATTAGTATATAATCATGCGGATAAAAATGAAGCAGAATCAATGCTGCAAATGGCCCAAGCGCTGCGCCTAGAGTATCCATGCCGCGATGGAATCCAAAGACTGCGCCAGTATTTCCATCAGCATTAGCAGCAAGTAGAGCATCGCGAGGAGCTGTTCGCATTCCTTTACCTACACGGTCGGTAACTCTTGAAATGACTACAGTAGGTATAAATGGGAATAAGCCCGGTAAAGGTTTTGATATAGCAGAAAGCCCATATCCGGCAGTTACAAATATTGAGCGTTTCTTTAATTTATCAGATAGACGTCCGAAATATCCCTTAAGGAATCCGGCAGTGAACTCAGCTAAGCCTTCAATAATTCCCACTATAGCCATAGAAGCTCCCAGGGTAGCAGTTAAAAATATCGGAGTAATTGGATATAACATTTCGCTTGCTATGTCGGTAAATAAACTAACAAAGCCAAGAATCAAAACCTGTTTGGAAATTTTTTTCATAGATATTATTCTTTACAGAAATTTAGTAGGTAAATTTAAAGTATTTATATTAAGTCATTTATTAAGGGAATTATATATAGAAATTAGATTATTAGAATATAATATCAAAGTGTTGTTATTATGGGAATGCTTTATCTCATGCAGACCAAAGTAACGATTAAGGTAATGTGAAAGTTATCTAGCATTCATTTGCTATCTTCCGGTAAAAATGTTTAATTTATAATTGAGAAATTAACTGAAAGGAAATATTATGCCAGTAAGAAAAGCATCAGCAGAATGGCGGGGGGATTTAAGAAGCGGTAAAGGAAGTATTTCAACCGAGACCGGAGTAATTAAGAACACTCCATACAATTTTACATCACGATTCGAGAGCGGCAGTCAGACTAACCCGGAAGAAATATTGGGTGCTGCACACGCCGCATGTTATTCAATGGCTCTTGCTAACGGATTGGCAAGTGCGGGATTTAAGGTAAATTCAGTTGTAACTGAAGACATGGTTCACATAGAAAAGCTGGAATCAGGTTTCACGATCACAAAGATTGAAATTCATACTGAAGCAAGTGTTGATGGAATTGACGACACAGCATTTCAAAAATTTGCCGAAGATACTAAGAAAGGATGCCCGGTATCAAAAGCACTGGCATCTGTTGATATGACTTTGAGCGCAAAACTAAAATAGTAAGCAATACTATATAATTAGCTGAACTATTAATAGTCTCTATAAAAAATAGAGCGGCATAATTGTCGCTCTATTTTTTTACTATTTTATTATAATCCGGATGACGTTCAATAAAAGTATCAACATACGAACAGGATGGAATAATAATTAGATTATTTTGGAGAGCATAGTTTAACGCTGACTCAACAATTTTGCCGGCAATTCCCTTACCGCGCAATTCGTTAGGGACATAGGTTTTGTAATAATCTAAAGTAGAATCGTCAATTTTCAGATATTGAAGATAAGATTCCCTTCCATCAACAATAGAGAAAAATCTTTGGTTGTTTTTATCGTGTTTTATTTCCAAGCTAGAATATCTCCAATTATTTTGAATTGAAAAAGATTTTCTTAATTTGTCAGTAAATTTAATAATGAAATTAGAATAAAAAACAATTAGGATCACGTCAAAAACAAAACGCCTCAATCGAAGGGATTAAATGAAAACAAAATATGAAATAGCGAAAAATTGGCTTCCGCGTTATACAGGCACACCCTTAAAAGAATTCGGAGAATATTTTCTCCTCACTAATTTTAATAATTATATTACAAGTTTTGCAAATAAATTTAAGTGTAATGTTAACGGAGTGGGTAAGCCTATGCAGACTTCAACAAACTCTGCCGGATTAACCATTATAAATTTCGGAATTGGTTCAGCGAATGCGGCAACAGTGATGGATTTATTAGTGGCTGTTAAGCCCAAGGGTGTATTATTCTTAGGTAAATGCGGAGGTTTGAAACACTCTACTGAAATCGGGCATTTTATACTTCCAACAGCAGCAATACGCGGAGACGGGACAAGCAACGATTATCTTCCGACGGAAGTTCCCGCACTTCCATCGTTCAAACTACATAAGTTTGTTTCGGATAAAATAATTGCTCATAAACTTGAGTACAGAACCGGCGTTATTTATACTACAAACAGGCGTGTATGGGAGTGGGACGAGGACTTTAAGGCATACTTAAAAAAGTTATATACAATAGGAATAGACATGGAAACCGCTACACTATTTATAGCTGGTTTAGTGAATGCCATTCCTCGCGGCGCATTACTTTTGGTATCGGATACTCCACTTGTACCAGAAGGAATCAAGACAGAAGAATCAGATAAAATGGTTACAAAGAATTTTTCCGACTTGCATTTACAAATAGGTATAGAGGCAATGACGGAAATTGGCGTAAAAGGAGAAGCGATAAAACATTTTAAATATTAGACTTATTTTAGATCACTTTAAATAATAGTATCAAACTTTATCTTTTTATTAGCTATTTGTCGGTATTTCACGAGCCGTGCAATGTAGATCTTTTCTTTAATGAAGAAATCTTCAGTGCAAAAGTCGAAAGGAATAATTAGATGAAGGTTGCAATTTTATTTTCTTTAACAATTGCATTATTATTAAATAGTTGCTCCAAAAGTGATACAGAAGCGGGTATTGCAAGGCTAATACCCAGCTCAGGTAGTCCAACAGAAACCGCAACATTTGCAGGTGGATGTTTTTGGTGCATGGATGCGCCATTTGAGTCATTAGACGGTGTCAAAAAAGTAATTTCCGGTTACGCAGGGTCAAATGTAAGGGCCCCTTCTTATGAAGATGTTTCGAGCGGAACAACGGGAGCAGTCGAGGCAGTGCAAGTTGTATTTGATCCGGATATAATAAGTTATTCGGAACTGCTCGATGTTTATTGGAAGCAATTTGACCCAACAGATTCAGGCGGATCATTTTTTGACAGGGGCACAAACTATAGGTCCGTAATTTTTTATAAAGACAAGACTCAAAAGGAATTAGCCGAGGAGTCGAAGGACAGATTAAACAATTCAGGCATTTTCAAAAACCCCATTGTAACAAAGATTAAGGCTTTTACTTCATTCTATCCTGCAGAAGATTATCATCAGCATTTTTATAGAAAGCATCCAGCAAAATTCAAGGCATACGAAGACGCATCAGGTAGAGAAAATTTTATAGAAGGAGTTTGGGGAGATTGGGGAATAGCAAGATATAAGAAATTATCGGAGAAAGAAATGAAAGAAAAATTAACACCGCTTCAGTATGAAGTAACTCAAAAGAACGCGACGGAGAGACCGTTTGAGAATGAATATTGGAATAACAGCAAAGAAGGAATTTATGTAGATGTTGTATCAGGTGAGCCGCTATTCTGTTCAAGAAATAAATTCGATTCGGGTACAGGCTGGCCAAGTTTTACTCAACCGATAGACCCAAGATTTCTAACTAAAAAGATAGACACTACATTGGGAATGCAAAGAATAGAAGTGCGCAGTAAAATCGGGAATTCACATTTGGGACATCTTTTCAATGATGGACCGCCGCCAACCAATTTAAGGTATTGCATGAATTCTGCGGCACTTAGATTCATACCAAAAGAAGACATGGAAAAAGATGGTTACGGCGAGTATTTGTGGTTATTTAAATAAGAAACTTCCTCTTCAATAAGTATAATACTTACTAGTAAGTGGAAGCTTCAATAGTTATAAGTTATAAGATAAATAATCATTTCATTAGATATTATAATTCTTATTCATATATGTTGTGGACTTCAATGGTCATGAAGTTATCATAGAATACTTTGCAAACCCTTCTAACTCTTTCGCTATCATCAAGCTTTGCAGCTTCTTTGACTGAATACACTGCCATAGGCGTTCCAATTTTAATCAGTGAAAGCGCAGCGATAATTCTAGCTTCTTCCGATTCGCCATTATGCAATATTTTCATTAGCGGAATTACGCCATCAGTTATTTTGTATTCACCCATTAAATATGCGCAACTTAATTTAACACCCTCGTTACCGGAGTTAATTCCCAACAAGTAATTATCGATTACTTCCGCGGTAATCAATGAATTGGCGGAGCCGAGATTAGATTCGGCATACAAAGAAATGCTTGAGAACAATAAAAAGAAGACTGCAATTATAAATAAACTTTTCATAACAGCCTCACATATTTTTAATGATAAAAATATTTATTATTTCCAAGAGCAAAAATAAATTTAAATTATAAAGATGTAAGTGAATTGTGATGGCGGGCTAATTAAGATGATAACTCTAAAAAATCTTCTGATGAATACTGTCGGGGCAAACTTTAAATTGCCCCGATAATTTTCTTAATTACTAATTTGTTTGGAATAAACCGAGAATATTTCCGTCAGGATCTTTTACTAGAGCATAAGATCCCATTGCCGGGATAATTGTTTTCTCACGAAAAACGCTGCCCCCTAATTCTTTAGTCTTTGTTAAGTGTTCTTCAATGGATTTTACTCTTACATGGAATATTGTAGTTTCGCCAGTAGAGACCTTATCAACTTTTCTTAATCCAACGGTAAATCCTTTGTGAGTGTTAAAAAGTAGGTACCCCTTGCCGAAGGGCTTGAATTCCCATCCAAATAATTTCAGAAGAAATTCTTTACTCTTGTCGAGATTTGTAGAAGGTATTTCTGCGTGAGCTAATAAATCTGATGCCATAGTTTTATTCCCGAATATTTTACACTAAAATTTTTACTCGTGCTAAAATATAAATAACTTTAATAAGAATAAACTTAAATCAGCTTTCCTTTTTCTTCTTTGAGGGTAAGGCAAATATAAGACCAGCAGCTGCTCCGTATAGAGTGCTAAAGTAGGGATTGCTTTGTATAGGGCATCTACCAGTGGTGCATCCAATAAAATAATAATATGAATAACCAAGAACGCCGCCGATAATTACCGGTAAAAACTTTCGATATTTCTTAAAGACATCAAGCTTCATTTTTGAACTCTTATAAATTGTTTATTGAGAATAAGATGCTCTTGGAATGGAAAGGTTGCTAAACGAACATTTTATTACTTGGTTAATTTGTGATATTTATAAGACCGGGCTACAGGATAAATTTGTACTTGTAAGGATACATAATTTTAATGGCATAAAATGTCTTTATAAGACTATTTATGTTAAACAATCAGGAAATTAGAAAGCTATCATTAAAATAAATAATAAAGTGATATTAAGTGCTTGATATCCATATTTTTCACTTAATCGCTCATGATACTGTTAATTCGTAGTACCATTAATAACTTGTGGTGCAGGATTTCCATTTGGGCTTGTTACCTGTACAGTAATTTTACATGGCTTAGACACATTTAATGTATCGTTTGAATCGTAGATTGTAAAACTAAAATGTGTCCACGCTTTATCTTGAGTATCGGGAATGCTAACATTTACATCGCCTTCTGAACCTACGTTTGTACCCTCAATTGTAACAGAAACTTTTGTCCCTGATGCAAGAGGATTTCCATATTTATCGCTGACGTCGTAGCTAAAGGCTTGGGAGCCGCCGTTAGGCACATTAAAAGTTGTCGGTGTAAGATTTGTTAATAATGCATCGCCTGAAAAATAGACTACTTTGCTTCTAGTTATTGTATTCTTGTTTTCATCAGCGGTGCTGGCCGTAATAGTAGCAAAACCCGGACCCAGGGTTGGATCAATAGGAAATGGATTTGCAACAACAAAATCTGCCAAAGCAGTTCCCATATTATCAGTAAAAGCTGAGCCTTGTATATAACCACCCGTAGTAGTTAAATAAATTGCTGTTTGCGGTCTAACCGGATTAGCATATTTGTCACCTACAAAAAGCTTAATAACATTCGAATAGACTTGCCAAACATCAATACCTGTGGGGTCCGGGAAATTGACTAAAGAAGAAGATAAGCTAAAATGATTATAGTCTGGCAATCCTCCATAAATGGTAATCGCAGCTGGATCTGAATAAATAACCTTGCCATTGGCTAAGTCAATTTCTGCTCTAATTTGTACAATACCCGCTTTAGTTCCACTTGTTAGGTTTACTGTGGCTTGTCCGCTGTTATTTGTATAAACATAAGATGGACTTAAAAATTCACCACCGTTCGGTTGAGCCTCAATATAGAAGTTAACCTTTGCAGTATGATTAAGATCAATAGGAGTACCTGTAGAATCAAGTACGACAAATGTTAACCCTGCAGTTTCAACCGAGCCGCTGCTAACAACACCAACGTTTGATGAAGTTTGGGAAAGTAAAGAAATACTTACTGGATTACCAGATGGTTTTTGGCCGCCGCTGCTAACAGGTGATATGTTTACTTCGCCCATTGAATAATTTGTACCCAAATTTATTGTAACTCCAATAGTGTCCGTAACAAAACCAGACTTGGAAATATAAATAGTTACGTACGTATTTGCCGAAAGGTTTAATGTATCTGAAAATTTGCCTAAAGTATTTGTAAAAGCCGAAACATTTATTGAGGAACTTATTATTTGAACATATGCGCTATCAATAGGGATTCCATTTAGGCTGCTAGTAACCTGCCCGGTAATAATACTTGCCTGAGTCTTCCCATTGCTACTGCTGCTGCCGCCACTAGTGGTTGATTCTGTAATTGAAGAATTCGGCTCACAGCTGAAATTGAGAATTGACACTGTAGTAAGAAGAAGATAAACAGCGACTGGGATGATTCTTTTTGTTACGGACATAATATTACCTAATAATATTTTATAACTTTTGAAGTAAATTAGTTTTGCTTCATTTTAATGTCAAGTACATTGTAAAATCATTTATTCCTAGCTTTATAGTGAAATCACTAAATACCTTTCGTATCACCTTTAACCATTTGCCAGGCTGTCATTAAAATTATCTGAATATCCAGCCAGAACGACCAATTTTCTATGTACCAGAGATCATATTCGATTCTATTAATTGTTCGTTTTTTATTTTCTTCATAATCATTAACATCGCCGCGTAGGCCGTGAACCTGTGCCCATCCTGTTAGACCGGGCTTGACCCAGCTCCTTATCTTTATCTCATCAACCATTCCTTCATAAATTTCATTGAAAGCAAGCGGATGGGGTCTAGGTCCTACAATTGACATTTCTCCTTTAAGAATATTTATGAATTGCGGCAGTTCATCAATATTAGACTTTCTTAAAAACTTACCCACTCTAGTAATTCTAATGTCGCCTTCAACGGCAGGCTGATACTTGTCCACGCTAAAATTGTCAGCATGCATTGTCCTATATTTATAACACCGAAAGGTTTGATTATTTACACCAATTCTTTCTTGTACAAAAAATAAAGCTCCGGGTGAAAATAAACGATTAAGCAGAATCAAAAGCGGAGAGAGCCAGGAGAGAATAAATATTATTGCTATTATGGAAAAGATTAAGTCGAATGCGCGCTTTACAAATTTCCAATGGAACTCGCCCAAAGGTTCGTTTCTGACAGTAATAATGGGAAAATTTCCTATCATACTAATTTGAAACTTTTTAGAAACGAAGCGGAAATAATCCGGAATTATATTCGCTCTTACGGCGTGACGGTTACATGTTTTTATAATTTCGTCAAGTTGATTTGAGGCATAAATAGGAAGCGCAATTATTACTTCTTCAACATTTTTTTCAACGAGTATTTGATCAAAATCGGTCAGCTTGCCTATAATATCTTTGTTGGTCCCGCTTATATCATCATCCAGAAATCCAATAAAATTGAATCCAAAGTCTTCGTGATCTGAAATCAATTTATAGAAATTCTTGCCTATTTCCCCGGCACCGATTATTAGAACATTTCTAATATTTTTTTCGTTTCCTCTTATCCACCCGAGAATATATTTAAGAGCTTGCGTCCTTAGACTTATTAAGAACACGAGCATTACTGCATAGAGAATTATAAAATTTCTTGTGAATAAGTCTTCTTTAACTATAAAAATAAATAGTATGGCAGTTAATGCCTGCACAATAACATTTCTAATTATCTTGATAAATTGGTAGGAAAGATTTCTTGTAGTAAACTCTTCATAGAAATTTATTACGTTAGAAAAGAAGTACCAGACAAAATTAAGCGCCATCATAAGCACAAACATATATTCCCGAGAGAGCAATATTTTTAGTGATTGTGCTAGTATTGCAGAAACAATAAAAGAAATATTTAAAAGTATAAGGTCTGAAAATAATCTGAAGTAGAATGTTGATCTTTTATTTACCATTATTTAGCCTTTGAAAAATTCCTTTGTTTTGTCTGAAACAAAGCGAGTAATTTTCTCTTCAAATATCTTCCTATCAAATTGCTTAGCATAATTATTAAGGAATGCCGGATCAAAATTACTTTTTGACTTTTCGAATCGAAGTACCGCATATTTTATTGAATCTGAAGTTTGTGATTCGAACAGAATTCCCGTTTGGTTGTTGATAATAGTTTCAGCTGTGCCGCCTTTATTAAATGCTATTACAGGCGTCCCGCTGGCAAGAGCTTCTACGGGCATAATTCCAAAATCTTCATCGGCTGCAAAGACAAATGCTTTAGCATTCTGCATGAAGCTTTTTAATTTATCTGCGGTTTGATATCCGACAAATTCAATGTTGCCTTTCGCTAAGGACTTTAATTTCGCTTCATCGGGACCGTCTCCGATAACGACTAACTTTTTATCGGGTAATTGTGAAAAGGCTTCAATGATTAAATCAATTCGTTTATATGGGACAAAGCGTGAGGCTGTTAAATAGTAATTTTCCTTATTACTTCCGCATCCAAATTTATCAACATCAACGGGAGGATATATTACTGCAGCATCTCTACGGTATATTTTCCTAATTCTTGATGCAACATAATTTGAGTTAGCAATAAAATAATCAACTCTGTTTGCTGCATTAACATCCCACATTCTAATGTAATGCAAAATTGCTTTTGCAATAGTACCTTTTATCCCGCTATTCAAATTTGATTCTCGCAGATATTGGTGAGTCAAATCCCAAGCATATCTAATCGGCGTATGACAATAATTTATATGAAGCTGATTCGAATTGGTCAAAACACCTTTAGCAACCGCGTGTGAGCTTGAAATTATTAGATCATAGCCAGAAAGGTCAAACTGTTCAATAGCATAAGGGAAAAGCGGTAGGAAATTTCTATGCTTTGTCTTAATTGATTTCCTGTTCTGCAGAAATGATGTTTGGGGAATTTTATCTTTCGAAACTATTTTTTGTTGTTCCGGAGTAAGCAAATTAAAAAGCACAAAGACATCTGCGTCATTCCAAATATTTGTTAATGACTCTACTACTCTTTCCGAACCGGCATAACCTGCGAACCAATCGTGGACAATAGCTGTTCTCAAAGACATCTCTTTCTAATTACTTACTGAATCAAATAATTTTTTATACTGAATTGCAAAATTCTTCATGCTAAATTTTTCTTCAACAGTTTTACGTGCATTACTTTTAAGAGCTATCATTTCGGGTGAATGAAAATTCCGGATACAATAATCCATCTTTTGGAAAAGCGCTTCCACATCAGAAGGAGTAATAAGAAAGCCGTCATATTCATTTGTTATTATTTCTTTCGGACCTCCAATGTCTGAGGCTATAATAATTTTTCCAAATGCCATAGCTTCTAAAACAGTATAGGAAAATGCCTCTGCTATTTTAGAATAATTAATAACAATATCAATACCTGAGTAAAGTTTTTGTTTTGATTCCTCAAACCCGCAAAAGCATATTTTATCTGATAATCCAAATTCATTTATCATATTTTTAAGTTCAGATTCATATACCAAAGAATCAGATTCGAACGTTCTGGCGTTACCATATATTTTTAGAGAAACGTTCTTATAGTCATTCAAAATTCGTTTGGCTGCAGAGATAATGGTATCTATAGACTTTAATCTAATTATGCTGCCAACTATGCCTATGTTAATATTGTCCTTAAGGTTAACTTGTTGTAATTGTAAGACAGGAAGTTTAATTCCATTATGAATCATAATGATTTTATTATGTAAACTTCTCCTCAATATTCTTTTAATATTCTCTTCAACTGAAGTTGATACACAAACAATTCTAAAGACGAAACGACTTAGTATTTTTAATATTTTTGCTTCAATTGATGATTCATTATAGATAAGATGCTGCATTATCAATAATCTCTTTGAAGTAAAAAGAACTGCCGGCAGAGACAGCAAGCCGGCATAATTGCCATTTGCCAATACGAAATCAATTTTATTATCAAAAATCGACATGATTAAAGAATATGTGGAAGTAACAATATTTAATGCAATCCTTATTTTCGATATAAGGTTCCATCTATCTCCATTTCGAAATAATTTCTTTAAGCTTTTTATCGAAACTACATTGATATTGTTTTCTTTAAAAATGCTGAAGGATTCGCCGGGAGGCGAGGCAAACATTAATTCATAATCTGAAATGTTTTCAAATAGCCTTAAAAGAAACTCTTCTCCTCCGCCCCAGCTATTGGATACAGATATAACCAATATTTTTTTCTTAACTACTTTCATTTAATTAGAACCCGCAAATAATTTCCAAGAATCCAATAAGGATAAGCTTTTAACCCATACAAAAGTTAAGAAGTGTAATAGATTTCTTACGAGTCGAATAGCTATGTTTTTATTACGAAAAAATTTATATGCCGGTAAATTCAATTTGTGTTTATCTGCTAGATACTTAAGACGTGTTTGTTTAGTTTGCCAATCTGACGATGATTGATTTTTATGGACTCGGTAATAAGTTTGGATACGCGGAATAAAACCAAAACTACCGATTTCCGATAATCGAAGCCACAGATCATAATCCTCCACGGCTTTCAATTTTATGTCTTCATCAAAGCCACCGGTTTTCTTTATAACTTCTGTTTTAGCCAAAACAGAGGAACAGGAAATCGAATTTCCGTTATTAATTAACTCATCTCTTGTTTTAGCTGCTTTATGCAATAACGGTAATACTTCATAGAATGGAGAAAATATATTTACCTCTCCAAAGGTGACGCTCATTGAATATATAAAATTCAGTTCGGGATGTTTAAGAAGAAAAGTCACCTGTTCTTGAAGTTTGTTTTTAGTCCATATATCATCGCCATCAAGGAATGCGATTAAGTCTGCATTTGATTTTTCTATTCCAAAATTCCTGGTTGCTGAAGGAAGTCCTGCATGATTGATTACGTAGTATTCTACGCGATTATCTTTGAGAGCAAATGATTTTACAGTTTCAAGTGTTTTATCTTCAGAAGCGTCATCTACTACAATAATTTCCAAGTTCTTATAAGTTTGATTTACAACAGAGTATAATGTTTCCCCTATGTACTTTTCCATATTATATGTTGTAATAATAACCGAAACTAATGGATTTGATTTCAGGTTCATCAAATTACTTTAAGACTTGTTCAATCAAATTTTTAAGGTATGACTGAGCCGAGTGATCGCGCACAGAGCGTTCATAGCCTTTATCCGCAATTATATTTCTTACTTCTTCATTATTCAGAAAGAATTTAATTTCAGCAGAAAGTTGTCTTACATCCTCATAAACAGCAATTTCTTTGTCAATTTCATAAACTTGATTTAGACCCGGTATGAAATAACTTAGTTGAAATCCTCCGCTTGCACAAATTTCATAATGCCTGCCTTTTACCTGTTCTTTATCTTTCCTAAGCAGCAAAAGCTGCTTAATATTCTTAAGTGACGGTAAAGACCAAATCAAAAATGATAAATCATAACTAATAGAGTTGGAAAGGTTAAGATTTATTTTTGATTGATTAAAAACATTTATCATCTCTTCCTGTGAAATCCACTTGCCATCTTTCCCCCAGCCCCTACCGAAGATATTTAATTTTATTCCATCTTTTTCTAATATATGCCGTACCCAATTTCTAAACGGGCTATAACCGCCGACGAAGGAAACATCATACTTCTTTTCAATATCTAATTTTTTATAAATGTTTTGATTAAATCCGAACGGGGAGTATATGACATTTTTAATTCCTTCAAGTTTATATTGCTGATACATATAATAATCTGGTGTAGAGAAGTAATCAAAGTATTTCATCCAGTGGCGGACAAACTTTTGTCTCCATGGATCATCGAAAAAATAGATTAGGGTTTTGGTATATTTTCTAAATGACGATACTATCTCCTCTTCAAATTGATCTTCCCACAGCATGCAGAAAATTGCGATTCCGGGTTTGTCGCGGAGAATTATTTCCTTAAGCTTTTTATTCATCATTTCTTTGCCGACCTGCTTATATTCTGAATAGTAATCGTATAGCAAGACATTTTCTTTCCCGAACACATCACATAAAGGCAAATAGACATTATAATATTCATATGAAAAACCGCGTTCTTCATAACCATAATCATATTTCATTATTGCAACAACTATTTTCATAAAATTACGTTTTCTATTCTAATGAATATTTAAAACTTGAAATGATTTTCCTATTAACAAAAGCAACGTGAATAAGATATATAACACCCACAATAAGCACAGTATATGCGACACCGTTTATACCCAGATTCTTTATTAAGAGAATGTTTAACAGAACCGCCACTACTCCAATCAATATTTTGGGTGCGAGATATTTATTCGGAAGATTCAAAGCCATTCCAAGTACCGTGTGAGCCTGCCCAGTAAAAAACATCCCGGTTCCAAAACATAATATCGGAAGCAAGTACCAATAAACGGTATAGCTATTATTACTCACTAACAAGATTAGTTCTTTCCCAAACAAGTAAGTAACTATAGTTGAAAAAATTGATATTGCAAAAATTATAAGCATATTTATGCGGATATAGTGAAAGCCTATTTTAACGTTTTCAGAATTGTTCAGATCAGAATATTGTTTGAATATAATCGGAGTAGCAAATTCTGAAATAATATTATTAGGAATAATTATAAGCGCATTTACTATAGCCATCATAATTGCATAAATTCCTACATCTGCCGTTGAAAGAAATCCGTTTATAACCCATTTTTCACCGTTAAGTTGAAGCCATCCGCTAATTCCCCAAATTAGAAATGGTAATACATACGTATATAATTGTGTATTCATTTCTTTGCGAACATTTTTAATAGATGATTTATCTAGGAGAGGCTCTTCGGGTAAGAATTTTTCAAAGTATTTTATTTTTATAAAAGCAAATAAAGTTGTATTAAACACCAAAGCTATGAATACATTTTTAAGTTCTAAAAGATTGAAATATCTTAATGAAACCAGGTAGAGGATTATTGCTGCTTTTTCGATACCCTGTATGATTGAGTTTTCTTTTCTTTTACGAACTAGGTTCAATACGGAATTAAAGAATTCATCCACCTTAAATGTGACAACATATATTCCGGCAATTAAAAAGAACAAAGGAGATAGAGAAAAATGGAATAGCGGAGAGAGTATATAAAAAATTACAGCAAGAATAATAAGTATAATACCTGAAATTAAAAGGACTTTGTATATTAGTTTAACGAAAATATTGGAAAGAGATTTATCAAGGTAATGATAGTAAAATCGTAAGAACCCTTGTAGCACCGGACCATAAAAGAGCATCCCGAAAAATGCAATAACAGATAATACCAAAGCATAAACACCGTATTGATCTGCACCTAAATTGGATAGAATTTTTACTATTATAAAGCTCAAAACAACCGTTGTAAGTTGACCTACAAAGACCCAACTCATTTCCGTAACTGAATCCGGGTTAATTTTTGACCGAATCAAATGAAAAAGCTTCTTAAATTGATCCATAACCAGGAAGTTTAATTTTAGAATATAGTCCTACGTAAATGGAATTCATTATAATTTCCGCCGGATAGTTGTTGCTCGTTTCTTTGTGGCAAATATAGAAAAAATTACTCGTATTTTTATACTTTGTTATTGAAAGATAATCCGTAATTTTATATTATAAGAATCAGACATCAATGCAATATTGATTTTAAGACTCTAACAATTTATTGAGAAATCATTTTAGTTTAATAATATTAGACTGCATTTGGAAAACAGAAATAAAATATCTTCTATTGTAATAGCCAAGGATGAAGGACAGAACATTCAAAGATGCCTGCAAAGCCAGTTAGGCTGCATAAATGAAATTATTGTTCTTGTAGATGAAAATAGTACGGATAACACTTTAGATATTGTTAAATCCTTTCCGGAAGTAAAGTATGAGGTTGTCAGATGGATGGGTTACGCGCAAACCAAACAATACGCGGTGTCATTAACAACAAATGACTGGATATTTTGGATAGATGCCGACGAAGTAATTACACATGAACTTTCTCAAGAGTTAAATGATTTTAAAGCTTCGGATAATAAATTTGCGGCTTATGATATTCCAAGGCTTGCTAACTTTCTGGGAAGATGGATTAGACATAGCGGATGGTACCCGGGAAGAGTAACAAGATTATTCAATAAGAGACTTGCACGATTTAATCAAAAAGATGTGCATGAAAATTTAATTATTGATGGAAGCACAGGAAGCTTTAGTAATAACCTGCTTCATTATACCGATCCAACGATCAGACATTACTTTCAAAAGTTTAATAATTATACTTCCCTGGCAGCAGATGAATTGATCAAGCAGGATAAAAAATTCTCTTTATCAGATATAATTATACGCCCAGCTTTTATTTTCGTCAAAATGTACTTCCTAAAAATGGGATTTTTGGACGGAATTCAGGGCTTTATCCTGGCAGTGTTTTCGTCAGCGTATGTTTTTACAAAATATTGTAAATTTTGGGAGATTAATTATAAAGATAAAAACAAAGGGACAATAGATTAATAATGACTATCGGCATAATTGCAAATATTAACAAGCCTAAAGTAGTTGAAGTCGTTTCTAACTTTATTAGAAAACTTAAAGCTAACGGAATGGATTTTCTTATAAGCGAAACTTTGCTTTCAAAAAAGGATCTTTTTACAGAAAAGACAAACAAATCAAGTTATGTAAACAACGATAAGCTCTGTAAGAATTCAGATATTATTATTTCTATTGGCGGTGATGGCACAATGCTTGCGTCTGCGCATAAAGCACAGTTCCACAACACTCCCGTTCTAGGTGTAAATCTTGGAAAGCTTGGTTTTCTTGCTGAAGCAAACATAAGTGAGATGGATATTTTCATTGATGAAATAAAGAATGGTAATTATGAGATTGAAGAAAGGATGGTTATTGAAAGCCAATGCTGCGGACACAAACTTGAAAAGCTTTATGCAATAAATGACTTTGTTATAGACAAAGCCGGCTGGCCTAAGATGATTGATATAAATATTGCAGTCGATTCAGAATACCTTACTACATTTGCTGCAGATGGTTTAATAATATCTACACCTACGGGGTCAACAGGTTATTCCCTTTCGGTCGGAGGTCCCATAGTTAGCCCAAAAACGGATGTTATAATATTATCGCCGATTTCTCCCCATAGCTTAACGGTGCGCCCAATTGTTTTTCCAGGCAATCAGGAAATCACAATAAAAGCGAATTCACTTTATAAGGAAATTCAAGTTAACTGCGACGGTCAGAGGGTATTTTCATTTGCGCCTCCATTAGAACTTAATATTAAGAAAAGCTCACGCCCGCTTAAGTTAGTCCACACTTCATTTTCAAGTTACTTTGAGACGCTTCGTACTAAACTTCTTTGGGGTATTGATCTTAGAAATAATAATCTTCACAAATAGGTATAATTATGAAAAATATTTTCATCCTTTCATTTTTTTTAATCTTAGGATATAAGGCTATGGCTCAGAACAAGGACACTGTGGTTACGGATATTTTATCAGGCAGACCAATGCTGCTAGGTATTTGCAATAGGGAAGCTTTAAAAGATACAAGTTATTACTGGTGGTTTGAGTCCGAATATGATCTTTACAACGTAGATACTACTTCGCTTGAAAAGATAGCCAACAAGATGAATGATATCAAAATTACTGTAGTTATGGGAACATGGTGCAGTGATAGCCGTAGAGAAGTGCCGCGTTTATTTAAGATATTAGATTTTATGAAATATCCATCTGATAATGTCAAAATGATAATGGTTGGCAGAGACAGAAAAGGAAAGGGTAACGAAGCAGACAGCCTGGATATTGAAAGAGTTCCTACAATTATTTTTTATAAGGGCGGTAAAGAACTTGGAAGGATTATTGAATCTCCAACATTAACCCTTGAAAAAGATATGCTGAAGATTATAGACCAAGAATAACCGCCGGCTAAAAGACCATTTTAAGTTTAAGAGTTAGAAAATGGTATAATACATACTAAGTATGGGCTTTTGCTTAAAACTTACTACCGTCGTTCGTATTTACCCATTAACTCACCTTCAGCAAGTATATGTCCGTTCATTGCTTTAAGCAATTGGGCTTTTGTTGCTCCCGATTCTAGATGATAATGAAGTATTGTATCTAATCCATAAATCCTAAAAAAGTACCGATGCGGTTTTCCGGGAGGAGGGCAAGGGCCTCCGTATGCAACATGCCCGAAGCTATTCGTACCCATCATTACTTCATCCGGAATATTCCTTGAAGGAGTAACATCTTCGTGAAGCTCCCTAAGGTTTGCCGGGATATTATAGATAACCCAATGGACAAAATCACCGCCCGGCGCATCGGGATCACTTAATATAATTGCAAATGATTTTATTCCATTGACAGATTCAGTCCAATGTAATTGCGGAGAAATATTGCCACCGTCGCATGTATATTTTGCAGGAATAAATTCCCCGCTCTTAAACGAAGTGCTGCGAATTTTGATTTCCATTTTCTTATGCTCCTTTATTGTTTGTGCAAACAAATTAACAGGGTTACAATTTATTAAAACAACAAGCAGGAAAAATAATAATGCGTAGGATTTTGAGGGTGTTGAAGAATAAGAAGTAATCGGATATAAATAATAGCAATTCATAACGAAACTTTTAAATTTCTGTGGATAAATTAAAGCATTATCAATTGTATATCAACTCTAATTTACATTTTATTAAGTTGTTATAATGAATTTCCACACAGTTTTACATAATCTAACGATTTATTCTCAGTTAAAATGATTATACCCAACTAAGAAATAGAAATTATTATTAAATTTCATTACAAATTATTATTCATATAGAAACGGAAGAATATGAAAACATCTAAAAGCGAAACCCTATTTAATGAAGCAATTAAATATATTCCCGGAGGGGTAAACTCTCCTGTCAGGGCTTTTAAGTCTGTAGGGGGTAATCCTTTGTTTATAACAAGGGGAGAAGAATCAAAAATTTATGATGTTGATGGAAATGAATTCATTGAATATATCGGTAGCTGGGGACCGCATTTATTTGGGCACAATCCTTCCTTTATTAAAGAAGCTTTATTAAAAGCAATTGAGAACGGTACAAGCTTTGGTGCACCTACTGAACTTGAAGTAAAAATAGCTAAGCTTATTATTGAACTCGTTCCATCGGTTGAAATGGTGCGCATGGTTAACAGCGGTACAGAAGCGACAATGAGTGCAATACGTACAGCACGTGGCTACACAAACAAAGAGAAATTTATTAAGTTCGAGGGCTGCTACCACGGTCATGCCGATTATTTTCTTATTAAAGCAGGGTCAGGAGCATTAACACTTGGAATACCTACAAGTCCGGGTGTTACGAAAGGCAATGCTGCAGATACTTTGGTTGCCGACTATAATGACATTGATTCAGTTAAAAAACTGATACATCAAAATAAGTCTGCTAATCATTCCGGAAAGAATGATATAGCAGCCGTAATAATTGAGCCAGTTGCTGGCAACATGGGAGTAGTTAAAGCATCGAATAATTTTCTAAAAGAGCTTAGGGATATATGCTCTGAAGAAGACATTGTTTTGATATTTGATGAAGTAATGACTGGCTTTAGAGTAGCCCGTGGCGGTGCACAAGAACTTTTTGGCATTAAACCTGATCTATCGACTTTCGGAAAGATTATCGGCGGCGGACTCCCTGTTGGAGCATTCGGCGGTAAAAAGGAAATTATGGAAATGGTTGCACCAAGAGGCTCTGTTTATCAGGCTGGAACATTGAGCGGGAATCCATTGGCTATGGCTGCTGGATTTGCAGCATTAAGTTATATTAGAGAAAATCCTGAAGTATACAAACTACTTGAGGTTAAATCCTCTTACCTTGAAGCCGGAATAAAGGAGAATCTTAAACTGTTAAAAAAGAATTATGCTCTTAACAGAGTAGGGTCAATGTCAACGTTGTTCTTTGTTGAAGGTGAAGTTAATGATTTTAAGTCGGCAGTGAAATCAGATACCGCATTATATGGAAAGTATTTTCATGAAATGCTTATACACGGAATTTATCTCGCCCCGGCGCAGTTTGAAGCCGCATTCATTTCTACAGCACACACTAGAGAAGACCTTGATAAGACAATAAAGGCAAATTATGAGGCGCTTAGTATACAATAAATTTGAGTGTCGAGATCTCATTTAACGGCCAAACAAACACTACTGATGAATCAAGTAATACTAAAGGGTTTGATTTTAATATTATGTTTGGCGGAGGAGTTGGTTTTAATGTTGGCCCTACGACTTTGGGAGTTGAACTGAGATATACCCTAGGCACCGGAACAGTCGCAAGTGATGGCTCAGATATTAAGAATGGAGTATTTGCCATTCTAGCAAGTATCACTTTTTAATTTAATCAAATTCGAAGAAGCTATCTTTAGGGATAGCTTCTTTATTTTATACTAATCCTCTTCTCAATAAACATTATCGTTTTACTTCCTCTCTATTCAAAATAAATTAGAATTTGAAATTACATGATAATAACTTGTCTTCCGTGAATTAAAATATTTCTTAATAACTGAAGTCACGTAAAAATGAATTTTATTAAAAAACCTTAATTAATCATTCCCCCAACTTGCCTCATTATTCATAGTAATAAACCATATCAACATTGATAATATGATATGAGTAATATCCGTTAAAATTTTGCGTTGTTATTATTTCAACTTTTAATAATATTAACTTTACAGTATAAATTATTTTTTTACCAAGTTGGGCTCATAATGAAGAAATCAAAAAGATACCGTTTTCATAAATTTTTATTCCTCTTGTTTGCATTTGCTCTTAGCTTAGGCCTAACACAAAATAGTAATTTGAACTCACAAGTAATTAAGCATGGTAACATTTATTACCTATCAAATACTCTAATAGTAAAGCTTCGGGAACCAGCCCCTTCGGGAAGTCAACAAACGACAGGTATGCATAAGCTTCCGGAATTTACTTCTCAATTAAATTCAGCTTATGGCAAATATAAATTCTACTCAACTCAATCTGCCTTTAGCGAAAAGAGTACGGGAACCAAATTTGGGCTAAATAGAATTTATATTGTGAAATATGATGATAATGCAGACCCCGCAGCAGTTGCCTCCAAAATAAAAAAGCTCAGTAACGTTGAATGGGCCGAACCTCAATACATTCGTAAGCTTGCGGCAGTGGCTAAGAATACTTCCTCATTTACTCCTAATGATCCATACTATTATCAGCAATATAATTTAGCAAAAATTGATGCCCCGGATGCATGGGGCATCTCCAAAGGAAATTCAAATGTTATAATTGCAATTGTTGACGACGGAGTTGACTGGTCTCACCCTGATTTATATGGAAATATATGGCACAACCCCAATTGGCAGACAGATGCGGCATTTCCTGGTGACTCAATTGGATGGGATTTTGGCGGCGCTACAGGCACGCCCGATAATAACCCAATGGAAGATGTTCCGGCGCATGGGACATTTGTTGCCGGTATTGCTTCTGCAGTAACTAATAATAACTTGGGCATATCAGGTATTGGATTTAACTGCAAAATTATGGCAGTAAAAGTTTCGGAAGGAGATATTACCTCCAACAACGAGCCGTTGATCGTTTATGGTTTCGAAGGAATACAGTACGCAGTTGATCATGGGGCAAAAGTTATAAACTGCAGTTGGGGCGGAGGTGGTTATTCCCAAGCTGAGCAGGATGTAATTAATTATGCAATTTCTAAAGGTGTTCTTATTGTTGCTGCAGCGGGCAATGATGCAGTTAACGAATCATTTTACCCTGCGGCATATAAAGGAGTATTGTCCGTAGGCGCAACTGATGCCAATGATGTAATTTCTTATTATTCAAATTACGGCCCAAATGTAGACGTTATGGCGCCGGGTAATAATATCAGTTCTACCTGGCAGCCAAATACTTACTTATTGCCGGGAGGAGACGGAACATCGTTTGCATCGCCATTAGCAGCGGGCCTAGCGGGGCTTGTTGTCTCAAGGTTTCCCAATTACAACCCTCTTCAAGTCGCACAGCAAATAAGAGTGAATAGTGATATTATTGATACTTTATCTGCCAACGCTGCATATTACCATCAGATGGGATATGGTAGAATAAATGCATACAAGGCATTAGCAGATTCAAATTCACAGGCAATTCGTGCTGATGACATTCAATTCTTTGATAATGCCCCAGGTGATAATAACAATGGAATACTTGAGCCAGGAGAAACCATCTCTATACTGATTAAGTTTAAAAATTATCTTAGCCCGGTAAATAATATTAATGTTGTGCTTCAAAATTACAACTCATACTCAACATTAGAAAACAGCAGCTTTACTATTACACACTTGGGAACTATGGATTCACTAGATAATTCTACCGCCATGTTTACTGTAAAGCTTGATAGTACGTTACCAGCAAACTATTCGCTGCAGTTTAATCTTAATTTTACCGGAGGAACATATAAAGATTTTCAAATGTTTGACATGCTAGTTAATCCTTCTTACGCAACTCAATCAGGTAATAATGTTGCACTTACAATTACAAGCAAGGGCGCTTTGGGATATAATGACTACGCATCAAACATTGAAGGCGACGGATTTGAATTCCAAGGCGGTGGGAGTTTAATGTTTGAAGGGGCGCTTATGCTAGGTACTTCTGCCACTCAGATATCTGATGAAGCAAGAGACTCCAATCAGGGACAAAACCAAGACACTGCTTTTCAGACTGTCCAATCATTCTCACTTATTAAGTCAAACGACGGATATGAAGAAGGCACAACTATTTTTAACGATAACGGAGCAATGGCAAATAAATTAGGTGTAACTATTAAGTTACGCACATACTCATTTACTAATCCTCCCGATAACAATTATATAATTCTGAGATACAGCATAGTAAACAACAATAATTATGCTATTTCAAATTTATATGCCGGGCTTTACTTTGATTGGGACTTAACAAGTGGAGGAGATAGTGATTATACTGCTTATGATACTGTGGGAAATCTCGGATATGCTTATCACGGTAACAGCAGTCAGAACAAATGGGTAAGTACAGCGTTAATATCTTCGAAAAATTACGGCTTCTGGGGAATATTAAATGCCGGAGGTGATAATGGCTTCCAAGTATACGATGGATTTTCATATGCAGAGAAATGGCAAGCTCTTTCAAGTGGAATAGGAAAACCTAATGCTGGTCCCGGGGACATTTCAGAAGTTACTTCGGGAGGACCTTTTAACATTGCGGCACATGATACAATCGATGTTGCTTTTGCAGTTGCAGGCGGCTATAGCATCAATGACTTAAGAAGCGCTATTTCAAGAGCTAGAATTCAGTTTGCGGATATTAACAGCCTCGGAAATGTTACAAATCCTATTATCCCTACAACATTTACACTATACCAGAATTATCCTAATCCATTTAACCCAAGCACAACAATAAGGTTTGATATTGCAAAAAGCGGGCATGTATCCTTAAAAATCTATGATGTTTTGGGAAATCAAGTAGCTGATCTTATTGAAGAAGAGAAGACATCGGGCAAATATTCAGTTAATTTTATAAGTAGAAATTTAGCAAGCGGGATCTATTTTTACAGGCTTGTTACACCAACTTTTAGTGATACAAAAAAGATGGTGTTTTTGAAGTAAACGGAATAGTGACTTTAGCAAAAAAATTATACATTATGGGAATAGACTAATTTAGAATAATTATTTATCAAAAATAAAAGAGAGAAGAAATGACCGAGTCTAATCTAGAGGAACTTAAATTTCCAATAGGCAAATTTAAATATGAGGGGAAATTAACTGAAGAATTAATGAATAAATATATTCGTGATTATGAAGAAGCTCCCGCATTGCTAAGAAATGCAGTAGAAGGACTAACCGAAGAACAATTAAATGTACCATATCGCCCGGGTGGCTGGACAATAAAACAGGTTGTTCATCATATGCCTGATAGTCATATGAATTCTTATATGAGGTTTAAACTAACATTAACAGAAGACAAGCCGGCAATTAAGACTTATAAGGAAGAATTGTGGGCACAATTAGGTGATTCTATGAATACACCGATTTCTGTTTCACTTGATCTGTTTGAATCTCTTCATAAAAGATTCGTCATTTTGTTAAAATCAATGAAACTCGAAGATTTCGATAGAACATATCTGCATCCAGTATTCGGATTAGTTCCACTTGAAAGCATAGTTGGGCTTTATGCATGGCACGGAAAACATCACGCTGCTCATATTACATCATTGCGTAAGCGAATGGGTTGGCAATTTTAATATTTTATAGCGAAACTATATGAATCCCAAAATTGGCGTTTTATTAATAAACCTTGGAACTCCCGACAGTCCTTCGGTTGCTAATGTAAGAAAATATCTTTATGAGTTTTTAAATGATCCGAGGGTAATTGACATACCCTGGATACTAAGAAAAATTCTTGTAAACCTAATCATAGTACCATTCAGGGCGCCGAAGTCAGCAAAGATTTACAAACAGCTGTGGCTGGATAATGGATCGCCGATAATAATATATGGAAACAGTGTAAAGGAAAAACTTCAGAAGGTATTGAGCGAAGATATTGAAGTTGAAATTGCTATGCGTTACCAAAGTCCTGGTTTAGACGAAGTTCTTGAAAGGATGAGAAAGAAAATTTATCAGAAGATAATAATAATTCCGTTGTTCCCTCAATATGCCTCTGCAAGTTCCGGGTCGGCTATTGAAAAGACAATGAGTATAATCAAAAGATGGTGGGTTATACCTGAAATTAGAATTATCGGCCAATTTTATGACAACGTTGGTTTTATAAATACGATTGTAGAAAGAGCTAAAAATTATAATCTTAATGAGTACGATCATATACTATTCAGCTACCATGGTCTTCCGGTTAGACAGGTAGATAAAGTGTATGATGATGGCAAGCCTTGTTCAGACCACAATTGCGAAAATGAAATTACAGATGCGAACAAATTTTGTTACAAGGCGGCTTGCTACGCAACTACTCGATTACTTGCAGCAAAACTAAAAATACAGACGGATGCATATACAGTATGTTTTCAATCGCGTCTTGATAAGAACTGGCTTGAACCTTTTACCGACAAAGTAATTATAGAGAAAGCGAAAAAGGGAGCAAAGAAAATTCTTGTTTTTAGTCCTGCTTTTGTTGCAGACTGTCTTGAGACGACTGTTGAGATTGGAATAGAATATCAAAAACTATTTGTTGATAATGGGGGCGAAAAAATTCAACTTGTTGAGAGCCTAAATGATCATCCACTATGGATAGAGACATTAAAACAAATGGTTATGGAACAAATTTAATCTTCCAGCAGTACCTTCTTTGATAAAAAAGCAATTGAAGCAGATTACGATCTTTAGTAATTTGGAAGAACAATTTCAGATTTTTTATTTAAACAGCGAGGGAAAAATGCGTAGAATAGTTATTGCCGGAAACTGGAAGATGAACAATAATCTTGAGGAATCACAAAATTTAATTTCAAAATTGGTAGAAGGACTAAGTAAAGATAAAATGAACTGCGAAGTAATTATATGTCCGCCTTATACATCACTAAGTTTGTCGGCTAATTTAATTAAAGGATCAATGGTTAAATTAGGAGCTCAAAATATGTATTTTGAAGAAAGCGGTGCTTTTACGGGAGAAATATCTGCTTCCATGCTTAAGGGTACTGGATGTGAGTATGTTATTTTGGGACATTCGGAGCGAAGATCCATTTTCGGAGAAAAAGATGAACTGATTAACAAAAAAATTAAGAAGGCATTAAGCAGCGATTTGAAGCCGATATTTTGCGTAGGGGAAACTCTTGCTGAAAGGGAATCAGGAGTAACTAATGAGATCATAAAAGGACAGGTTCACGAAGGTCTAAATGGTTTGTCGGAAAACGATCTTGGCAAGATTATTATTGCTTATGAACCAGTATGGGCGATAGGAACTGGGAAAACTGCAACGCCAAATCAAGCACAAGAAGTACACGAATTTATTAGAAAGTTAATTTCTGACAAATTTTCATTTGCAGCAGCAGATAGAATAGTAATTCAATATGGCGGAAGTGTCAAACCAGACAATGCAAAAGAATTGCTTTCTCAAAAAGACATAGACGGCGCTCTGGTTGGAGGAGCTTGTCTTAAAGCCGAATCATTCCTTGGTATAATTAACGCAGCTTAAGAAAATATATAATTGGTCACCTTGCGCATACAATTGAATTGACCTAAAGTGTAAGGTGACTGAATTATTAAAATTAGTTCGAAATTAAGAAAAAATAGCCATTTCCATTATAACATTTACGTTGATTTCCCCTCCATTATTTAGTATATTTAGCCACTTTTTTTATTATTTTAGGACGATTTATACGGATGGGTCACACCAAATTATTTTACCTTACTTTATTCACCTCGCTTATTTTTTTTTCCCATCAAAGTTATGGACAGATAATTTTCAAAGAATTACCAAAAAATGAAGCAAATCTTTCAGATTCCACTTTTTTTGGCATAACGGAAACCAGACAAATCATTCCTCTGGATGGAGTTTGGAAAGTATTTCCAGCAAATACGAAGGAAGATAAAGCCGTAGAAATTAACGTACCTTCCATTTTTCATGGCAAAGGCGAACTAATTTTTGAAAAACGCATTTATCTTTCAAAAGATCAAGTAAACAACCACCGGTTATGGATATCATTTTTGGGAATAAATTACTCTGCTGATATTTCCGTAAATGGAGTAATAATATATCGCCACACCGGCGGAGAATTTCCATTTATGGTTAAATTGCCCAAAGATATTCTTTATCCTGACAAGAATAATTTATTATCAGTGAAATTGTTCTATAGCCTTGATTCAAAAAACACTATCCCAGTAAGGCAAAGATTCCTTTTTCCTCATAATTTTGGAGGAATTTTTAGAGATGTATATATTCTGGAGACCCCGAATATTTCAATTACGAACCTAGATTTATCATACAAATATGATCCTGCTTCGAATAGAGCAAATATTCGCCTTGTTACAAGAATTGAGGACCGTGATTTTTCAAAAGATACAATATCAACATCTTCTCAATTTGTTTTGAAAATGAAATTTGTTGCACCAAACGGAAGCGGCAGCCAATATGCCCAGGATTATGATTTACAACTTATCCCGAACAAAGACAAAGACATTAACGAAGCTTTTGAATTGACTTCGCCGGCGCTATGGTCACCTTCTGATCCGCAATCCTATTTAGCTTATATCGAGCTTTGGCGGGGAACGACATTGATAGACAGGGAAATCCGTTCGGTTTCATTTTATTCCTTATCCTCTGGCAAAGAATCACTTAAACTTAACGGAGATGAATTTTCGTTAAGGGGAGTAACATACGTTCCGTCTTATTATGATTATGGAAATCTTGAGAATTATAAACAGATGGATCAAGACATTAAAATGATAAAGGACCTTGGTTTTAATGCAGTTCGGTTTGAAAAGAGCGTTCCGCATCCATACTACTTAGAATTATGTGAAAAGTACGGTTTGCTTGCATTCATTGAACTTCCGATAAACTCAATTCCCGAGAATATTGCTGATGATAAAAGCTTTATTTCGCGAAGTGAGAACTATTTAGGCAATTTTTTAACTGCCTATAAAAAATATTCTGCAATAGCTGCAATTGGGTTGGGAAGTTCGTACCTACCCCAATCGGAAATACATAATTCACTGATAAAAAATTTGTGTCAAATAGTTAAGAAGGAAACTAATTTTTTAACTTATGCATCATTCGATGGGACTAATATTTTACCGGTAGATAATTTAGATTTATATGGTATAGAATTTTATAATACACCTATAAATTCTATAGTAGATAAGCTAAAATCAGCGCAAAGTAATTTAGGTGCAGCAAAGGTATTTATTAGTGAAGCAACATATGTAGTTAACAAAGGAAATACGGATGGATATTTAAATGATCATTCCTTTGAGGCACAAGCAAAATATTTTGAGGACTTATTTAATTATTCAGACAACAATCCATTACCGGGTTTCTTCATCAATTCAATGTTTGATTACAGAGGCGATTATGCCTCACTAAGCGCTGGATATAATAGCGATAATCTATATAAAATAGGTATATGCGGCGAAGATAGAAGTACGGACAGATTGGGTTATAAAGTAATATATTCAAAACTGCACAATACTGATAAGGTGACTATTCCGATTGGAAATAAAAAGGATAGCTCTCCAATTGTTTTTATTTTATTCGGATTAGTTTTGGCAATCATATTGGGAGTGCTGGTAAACTCGGGAAGGAAATTTCGCGAGGATGCATCTCGTGCTCTAATGCGCCCTTATAATTTTTTTGCTGACGTAAGGGATATGCGAATTATGTCGAGTTATCATTCATCTATTCTTGCAATAATAATTGCCGCGACAAGTTCTTTGCTAATTAGTAACCTGCTGTTCTACTTTAGAGAGAATATTATTCTTGAGAAACTTCTTTTATCGTTCGGTACAAATGGAATTATCAAGACCGTAAGCTATCTTGCTTGGCACCCAATTCAAGCACTTATTTGGCTCACAGTAATTCTTTTAGTTTCTTTATTAATTATAACCGTAATAGTAAAAATTGCCTCGTTTTTTGTAAGAAACAAAATATTTTTATCAAGCGTTTACTTTACAGTTATCTGGTCTTTTTTACCTGTTGTTTTGCTCATTCCAGCAGGAATTATTCTATTCCGAGCCCTAGATGCAAACCTTGTAAATTTATACATTTACTTAGGACTTTTAATTTTTGCGCTTTGGATTTTTTACCGACTGATGAAAGGCATTTACGTTATCTTTGATGTTAATGCGGGAAGCGTATATTTCTATAGTATTTTACTCATTTTCTTTATTGCCGGTGGATTTTTACTTTATTATCAAGTAAAGAATTCAGCGTTTGATTATATCTGGTTAACTTTTAAGCAATTCAACATTTTAGGATACAGATAATTGTATTTATCAAAACTTGAAATATTCGGATTCAAATCATTTGCACAGAAAACCCTCGTAAATTTTAATCAGGGTGTAACCTCTATTGTAGGACCGAACGGCTGTGGCAAGACTAACATAGTAGACGCAATTAGGTGGTGCTTGGGGGAACAACGAAGCGGGACCTTAAGAAGCGATAAGATGGAAAATGTAATATTTAATGGTACTTCAAATAAGAAACCGATGGGTATGGCGGAAGTGTCATTGACTATACATAACAACAAGGGGATACTTCCAACCGAATATTCCGAAGTTACTATCACAAGAAGAATTTTTAGATCTGGAGAGAGCGAATATCTTTTAAACAAAAACATTTGTCGATTAAAGGATATTACTAATCTTTTTATGGATACCGGAATTGGTTCAAATGCGTATTCAGTTATAGAACTTAAAATGGTCGAGACCATTTTAAATAACAAAACTGATGAACGACGAGTAATGTTTGAGGAGGCTGCTGGAGTTAATAAATATAAACTTCGCCGCCGGCTAGCATTGAAAAAACTAGATGACGTAAAGTCAGACCTTACCCGAGTCAACGATATAGTATCCGAAGTTGAAAAGAAAGTAAACTCGCTTGAACGTCAAGCAAAAAGAGCCGATAAGTACAACAAAGTATCTTCAACGCTTCGGGAACTTGAGCTTGAATTGGCCGAGAGAGAATTATTTCTATTTAATTTTCAGAGAAACGAAGCAAAGCAAAGCAAAGAAGAAAGCTTTCAGAAGAAAATAAATCTTGATTCGGAACTAGCTAAGCTTGATGATGAAATAAATATAATAAAGCAGAATCTAACCGAGATAGAATACCAGCTAAAGATAAAGCGCTCAGAATTAAACGCTCAAACAGAGAAAATTTTTAATGTTCAAAATAATGTTTCAGTCTCTGAAGAAAGAAAGAGTTCTTTAGAAAGAAACACTATAAGATTTCAACAAGAACTTGAAGAGCTAACCAAGCAGCATTTAGACTTAGAGAAAATATTAAATGATGGGTCTACAGCACTTAAAGAATTTGGTGATAAGATTGAGTCCAAGGAATATGAAAAAACTTCAATAAAAGAAAAATTAGACAGCCTTAGAATTGAGCTTGAGGAAAAGAGAAACTTTCTGAAAGCACAGTCGGAACTTTTGCTTGACAAATTCAAGGAAATTACAGGCAAAGAGAATGAACTTTCAAATGTTGAAAAGTCTCTGGGAGCAAAGAACATTTCTATTGGGAAGCTGAATGATAAAATTCAATCTTTAACCAATAACATTGCAAAGACAGTAGGTTATCTTGAAGAATTAAACCAAGAGAAAAAGGAAACTGAAGAAAAATTAGCAGAGGCTGAGGCACACTATCTCAAAAAACAAGCGGATAAAGAAAACCTAGAAAAGGATCTAAATTCCTTAAAAGAGAAAGAGCTTGAAATAAAAAGTGTTATAAACAATATCAAAGATAAAATTAATTTCATTCAGAATTTGATAGACACACTCGAGGGAGTTTCTAAAGGGGCAAAGGCTTTGCTTGAAAATAATGATTGGGCAAATGGTCAAAAGGTTTTGCTTGCGCATATAGGTAATTCTCAAGAGGAATACCGGTATGCTATTGAAGCTTCATTAAAAAATAATTTAAATAATATTCTAGTAGAAAGCTTAGAAGATTTAAAAAATGGAATTGAATACTTAAAAAATCACGATGTGGGTAAGGCTTCTTTTTCGCTTTCAAATATTAATGAAGATAAGGATAGGAGATTTGTTGACAAAATCTCAGCAATACTAATAAAGCGGAAATCAAAAAAACTGGTTAAGGAAAAAGGATTTCTGGGCTGGGCAAAAGATTTTATTCAAACAGAAAGCAAGTGGAGAGTCTACTTTGATAAAATATTAATTAAGACTGTAATTGTAGATTCGTTAGACGTAGCATTTGAGTTATCAAAGAAATATCGTGATTTTAATTTTGCAACTTTAAACGGAGATTATCTTGAAAAATCAGGAATAATCGAAGCGGGTTCGACTCCACGCTTAGACGATTCACTTTTCGGCAGGAAACAATTACTAGAGAAATTAAAGGATGAGTACCCTCAGCGGGAAAATGAGCTTGAGACTCTTCGAAGAGAAATTCAGAACATTGAAGCAGGAATTGATGAAATAGATCTAAAGGTCCTTTCGGAACGAGGTAGGCTTCTGGTAAATGATCTAGCAAACGTAGAAAAGCAAATAGCTCAATTTGAGTTTGAGATGAAAAAGGCAACGGATGAAATTGAAAAGACAAGACAAGAAATTCAAGATCTGGTAGGAGAGTCAAATAGGCTTGATACCGAGCGAACAGAACTTCATTCTCTGCTTTCCAGTCAGGTTGAAGAGAAACAAAAAGCAGATACTGATCAGAAGTTATTAGAAGAGAATTTCAAAAATTTCGAAATTGAGTTTAACTCTGTTCTTGCAGGCCAAAACAAACTTAACCTTGAACTAGAGAGAGTATTAGGCGAAAAGAAAAATACAGAGAATGCTATTCGTCGTGCTAATGAATCAATTGACAATATTAGGAAGTCTATTGCTAAGCGTGAATTCGACATTTCATCATCACAAAATGAAATTCAACAGCTAATTGATATTATTTCAGAAAAGAAAATCGAACAAGAAAGTCTAGAACTCGGAAAGCAGATATTGTCTGAAGAAGAGGGGAAAATTGATTCTGAATATAAGATAGTTCAACTGAAAATTTCGGAAATTGAAAATAGACAACGGAGCCTGAGAAAAGAAAGAGATGTTGTTTCCGAAGCTGTTCATTCTTCGGAGATGAAACTTAATGAACTAGCTATGAAAATAACTTCACTCCGGGAAAGTGTGCAAGAAAATTATTCACTTAATCTTGAACTGAAGGAATTTGAAGACAATGATGCCTTTAACTTCAAGCAAAGAATGGAAGAAGTTCATTCGTTAAAACAACAAATTAAGAACTTGGGTCCTATAAACCTTCTTGCATATTCTGAATACGAAGAGGAGAAAGAAAGATTTGAATTCTTAAATAAGCAGCGAAATGATTTGATTGAGTCCGAAAAGGATATTGTTAAAACTATTGAGGAAATTAATATCAACGCTCAAACTTTATTTATGGAAACATTTGAAAAGATAAGAACAAACTTCATAAATATTTTTAGAGGATTATTTAACCCCGGAGATGAAGCAGACCTGCGTCTTGAAGAAAATGCGGATCCACTTGAGGGAAAAATTGAGATTATAGCAAAGCCTAAAGGAAAGAGACCAACATCTATAGAACTCCTTTCGGGAGGAGAAAAGACATTAACTGCTATTGCATTGTTGTTTGCAATATATTTAGTGAAACCGAGTCCATTTTGCATTTTAGATGAAATTGACGCTCCTTTAGACGATGCAAACATAGACCGTTTTACTAAGATAATTCATGATTTCAGCAAGGACACTCAGTTTATAGTAGTTACACACAATAAGCGCACTATGGAGGCTGCTAACACTCTATATGGGGTGACTATGCAAGAAGAAGGAATTTCAAAATTAGTAAGCGTTAGATTTAATGAGGATTTAAGTTTTGTTTCATAACAAAGGAAAACTCGAGTCATTATTAACTGTGATTTTCATTTTTGTTTTAGCTCCAATATCCCTTTCTCAGTGGGTAAGTGATCCGTCTGAAAATACTTCGTTAGCAATTGAAACGGTAGATCCGATTAATATTTCCGCTGTAAGTGATGGAAATGACGGTGCATTTGTTTTTTGGCAGGATAATAAATTTGGCTTTCAGGATGAGATTTTTTTTTCGCACGTAGATGAAGGCGGTAGAATAAGCTTTAAAGCTGATGGTAAAAAAATAATAGCACTATCCGGGCAAGAAGAAGATCCCATCAGCACGGCTAGTATTCACAATAGTGCTGTAGTAATCTGGAAAGACTTTACAAGGTCAAAAGAAGGAAATTTGTTTGCTCAGAGAGTTAGGCGGAACGGTGCATTGATATGGACTAATAATGGCATTGAAGTTTCGACCGGGAAAGATGAAATAAGTGATTATTCTGCTAACTCGGATTTAGCCGGAAATACATTTATTTCTTATGTGTCCAAAGAACCCTCTATTACCGGTGATTATAAAATTGTTGTTAAGAAATTATCACCAGAAGGAAAAGAAGTTTTTAATCTTAATGGGGTAAGTCTAAATAAATCCAGAATTAAAAAAAATATGACTTCCGTAATTGCCGATAATGAGGGGGGGGTATTTGTATTTTGGCTTGAAGTTATAAGTGAAAGAGTTATTCTTTTTGGTCAGCACATAAGTAGAGATGGTAAGGAGACTTGGAGCAATAAGCCAGTTGAAATTTCTAGTAAGGTGCACAACGTTCTAAACTATTTTATATCTAAAATCGGCACCTCTGTGTATGTTGCGTGGCAGATACAAAGAATGGATAGAGTAATTTATCACCAACTTATAAGTGACAAAGGAATTCCGCAGTGGATTCCCGGTGGTAAACTTATAACAAATCTTCGAGGAAACCAGGTTAATCCAGTTGCAGTTGAAGCAGATTCTGCTATCGTGTTAAGTTGGACAAATGAGAATGGAAAAGACAAGGAAATATATTTACAAAAGTTTGATAGACATGGAAGGCCGATGTGGAAGAAATCAGGAATCCCGGTCACGAATTATAGAAGTATACAATTTGGTCAAAGACTTGTTGGCGATAGCAAGGGGGGGATAATACTTGCTTGGATTGACAGTAGAAATGATTCAACTTATGCCGATATATATTCTCAACATATTGACAAAAACGGAAAGTTACTATGGAAACAACATGGATTAGCCGTGGCCACAAATTTTAATACTCCCAAGAGTTATTTGAACTTGGTCTCGGCTGGCGTAAGCGGAGCAATTGCGATTTTTAGGAACAGGCGAAATAGTACAAATAAGATTTATGTTCAAAAGATCTTTAGTGATGGAACTTATGTATCGCGAATTTCCAAGTTAAATGTCGGCGTACAAAATGATTCGATTGAAATTGCCTGGAATGTGGCAAATGACAGGACTAACTCCGTATACAATATTGAGAGAGCCGTTGAATCTGATACTGGTTCAATGACGTGGAAAGATGTAGGCACAGTTCGTTCAACTGGAACAAAGGACAATAATACATTCCAATATTTTGATATCCCAGATACAACGGGTACTCTTTACTATAGAATTCAACAAATAGACGGACTCGGTGATATTCAGCTATCTGATATTGCGAGAATTAATTATTTCGGAGAATCCTCGGATATTATTATTATGCAAAATTCACCTAATCCTTTTTCCGATTCAACTGAAATAAGTTTTTATTTACCCAAAAAGTCCCGGGTATCAATTGAATTTTATGATGGGCATGTTACCCTCATTAGACGAATTGAAGACAAGACATTTGCAGCAGGAGAAAATCATATTATGTTCTCTGCTATTGGATTAAAGCCAGGCATTTACTTTTACCGTTTTATGGCTGATGATTTTGTAGATGTAAAAAGAATGATAATTACTAATTGATTATGATGGAGAAGATATTCAAAATATTTGTTGATTTCGATGGCACAATTTCAAAAGAAGATATCGGTGAATCAATTTTCAGAGAATTTGGAGACAAAGAAATAGTAAATTCAATTATTGCAAGATTATTGAATGATGAAATATCTGCAAAGGAATGTTGGTTATTATTGTGTAATTCAATCGAAGAAATTGATCCGGCTAAATTAGAAATTTTCATTGACAAATTGGAAATTGACACAACATTTAAAACTCTTGATAAATATTGCGCCAATAATAATATACAACTTATTGTACTTAGCGATGGTTTTGATTTTTATATTAATAGAATTTTTGAAAGAGAAAAATTAAATCATCTAACAGTTTATTCAAATAAACTCGAAATAGATGAAAATAATCATTTAATACCAGTATTTCCTTATTTTGATGCTAGTTGCTCAACGTCGGCAAATTGCAAAAGAAATCATATTATTAATCTTAGCAGTGATGATGACTTTACAGTTTTTATTGGTGACGGTAATTCCGACAAATATCCGGTACAATTTTGTGATTTCATCTTTGCCAAAGAAGATTTGTTAAGATTCTGTGAATTAGAAAGAATAACTTATTTTCCTTACAAGAATTTTGATGATGTCATCTTGAAGATTGAACAACTAAAGTCTAAAAAGAGATTAAAGAAACGACATCAAGCCGAACTGAAACGCAAAGAAATTTATACAGCAGAATAACCCTATTATGGAACAATCAACCAAAAGAACTGAAAATAACATTTAATTATAGAAAAGAAAAGAATATGTCAAAAATTGCATCTAAATTTTTCAAATACAGAAGCTATACTCCAATTCCTTTTTTATTGTTAATGTTTTTTTATGAAGATGCAAACATTTGGAGTTTAATTGCGGGCTTTATAATAGCATTATGCGGCGAGTTTATTAGACTTTGGGGGGTAAGTTGGGCAGGAAGCGAAACTAGAACAACGGGCAGCGTTGGCGGAACATTTTTAGTCGTAAGTGGCCCGTTCGCCCGTGTTAGAAATCCCCTTTATGTCGGAAATATTCTAATGTATTTTGGTCTTGGAGTTATGTCATTCTCTATTTTTCCTTATCTACAGATTATTGCATTACTTTTCTTTTTTGTCCAATATCATTTTATTATAAAAGAGGAGGAAGGCTATTTAAGTAAAACTTATGGGAAAGACTACCAGGACTATCTTGAAAATGTACCAAGGTTCATTCCAAGAATTACTCGTTACAAAACAAAAAACGTTGAACAGCCTCCTTTTGATTTTAGGGAAGGATTAAAATCTGAGAAAAGAACATTGCAAGCATTCACTATTGTTTCCCTCACCATTTTCTTACTTTGGTTTTTTAGGAGAATGTAAAATTAGTTGAATAACCTCAATAAAAATATTTTAATTATTGCTGGAGAGGATTCGGGTGATCTTCATGGCGCTTCTTTGATAAATGAACTGAAAAAGATAGATAATAATTTAAACTTTTTCGGTATTGGCGGCGATAAAATGAAAGCTGCCGGAATGCACTTGATATATCATGTTAACAAAATGGCATTCCTTGGATTTGTTGAAGTCTTAAAACATCTACCATTTATTAGAAAAGTACAAAAAGATTTGATAGAGTATGTCAAAGAAAAGGATATTAAAACAGCCGTATTGATTGATTATCCCGGATTCAATTTGAGTATAGCGAAGAAATTGAAAAAACTAGATATTAAAATTGTTTATTATATTTCACCACAAATTTGGGCTTGGGGCGCTGGTAGGATAAAGAAGATTCGAAAAGTTATCGATAAGATGCTTGTTGTATTTCCATTTGAAGAAAATTTTTATAACCAAAGCGGAGTTAATGTTGAGTTTGTCGGACATCCTTTGTTGGAAAGGATAAAAGATTATAATTTTTTAACTAAAAACGAACTTTACCAAGAGTTTGGTCTTGAGAAGGACAAAGAGATTTTGCTTATACTTCCAGGTAGTCGCATACACGAAGTTGAAAAAATCCTTCCTGAAAGCATTAAAGCTGCAAAGAAAATAGCTGAAGAATTTAACTTGCAAATTGTGGTAGCATGTGCGCCAAATATTGATGATAATATATTTAAAACTGCAAGAAACAATGATGAATTTAAGGTTGTAAAAGGATATACATACGATTTATTTAAATACTCGACTGTAGGGATTGTTAAGTCCGGCACTTCTACTTTAGAGGCTGCGTTATTTGAACTTCCAATTGTTATTGTATATAAAACAAGTTACTTAACATATTTAATCGGTAAAAGATTGATCCGGGTAGATAATATAGGAATGGTAAATATTGTTGCCGAAGAAACAGTTGTACCCGAACTAATTCAAGAAAATGTGACACAAGAACGAGTATATGCAGAATTAAAAAAGATTTTATCAGACAAAGAACTATTGCTTTCAATCAAGAAAAAATTATCAAGAATTAAGTCTAAGTTGGGCACAATTGGCGCGTCAAAAAGAGCTGCTAGTATTATCTACAGATTTCTAAATGAAGCTTAAGCAGGCTCGACAGAATTTTTTAAGAATTATTGGGCATTATTTACTTCATTTTGCCATAAATGTTCTTTGTAAAAGTTTGAAATTCAATTTCGCTAATAATAAAGCAATTGAAGAGATGGAAATGCAAAAGAAAAGTTTTGTCCTTGCCTTTTGGCATGGCAGTATGCTGCTACCCTGGTATTTATTCCGTAACATGAATTATACTGCGCTCACGAGTCAAAGCAAAGATGGAGATTTGTTGGCAAAAATTTTAAGGCAATGGAATTATAATGTTGTAAGAGGTTCGAGCAGCCAAGGTGGAAACGTGGCGTTAGGGATTTTAATTGATTTTGCGAAAAACAATCAATCAATTCTTTTAACTCCAGATGGACCGAGAGGCCCGATTCACAAATTTAAGGCCGGAGCTGTAATAACAGCTAAGAAAAGTGGTTTACCGCTTATATTGGTGGCTGTTGGAATAAAACACAAAAAAATATTGAAAAGTTGGGATAAGTTTGAAATTCCCAAACTTTTTACAGAGGTAAATGTGTTCTTCTCTGATCCGATTTTTATTGATAAGAATTTGGACCACGATCAAATTTCCGAGGTAATTGCAAATTGTGAATTGCAGCTTAATGAGCTTCACGATGAGGCAAACAGTTTTATATGATAATTTGAATATATAATTGAAAAGATGAAAGCCCTAAAAATTATATTGTTGCCATTGCTTCCTATCTATTTTGTAATAGTTAAGTTAAGAAATTATTTATTTGATAAGGATATTCTCAAGTGCCAAAAAGTAGGCGCACAAATTATTTCTGTCGGCAACCTTACAGTTGGCGGTTCTGGTAAGACTCCTATGGTAATTTACCTTTCAAATCTTGTTAAAAACGAAGGCGGGCATGTAGGTGTGCTAAGCCGAGGTTATGGACGAAAATCTCGTGGTTACATTTTAGTTTCTCATGATGGAAGAATTCTAACGACGGTTGAGAACTGCGGTGACGAAATGTTTCATACTGTTAAAGAAACAAATATACCAGCTGCTGTATCTGAAAATCGGGTAAACGGAGCAATCAGATTAATTAAAGAAACTGGCGTAGATACAATAGTGCTTGATGATGCATTTCAACATCGCTGGATATACCGAGATATAAACATTCTTATATTTGAACAAAGATTTTTGCTGGACACTGGTTTTTTCAATCAAAGTTTACTACCAGAAGGGCTCATGAGAGAATCGTTTGATTCGATTAAAAGAGCCGACTTAATAATCATCAATAGAAAATTTTCTGAAATTTCAAATCTTCCGGATAAATTGAATAAATTTCTGAGGAAAGCAAAAGTATTCACCGCTTATTATGAAACTATTGGATTTGTTGATATAAAAAAACAAATTTTTTATAATATACATGATTTTGAAGGACAAAAGAGTTTGGTAGTATCGGGGATTGCTAATCCATTTTCATTTATTAATGCGTTAAAACAAACGAAAGTCGATACTTTAAACCAAATTATTTTTAGAGATCATAAAAATTATACATTAAAAGAAGTTCAGAGAATTAGAAAAGAGTTTTATGATACAAATTCTCATTCAGTTGTCACAACCGAAAAGGATGCTGTTAAGCTCTATAAGTTTTCAAAGGAACTTGACGATATTGATATATTTTTCTTGAAAATCCGAATTAAGTTGGATGAAGAACAAGAATTCAAAAAATATTTATTTAATAAACTAACAATAGAGAAAGAAAGAAATAGCTCAAGAAACAAGAAAAATTAAAAAACAGTATTTTCCGTATTATTCAATCAATTTAAAGGATAAATAAAAATGACTAAACAACAAAAATATGTTTACTTCTTTGGTAATAAAAAAGCCGAAGGCAAAGCAGATATGAAAAATCTTTTAGGAGGCAAGGGTGCTAATCTTGCCGAAATGGTAAACATTAGTTTGCCGGTTCCAGCAGGCTTCACAATTACTACTGAAGTTTGTACTTATTATTATGATAATAAAAATAAATATCCTAAGGAACTGAAAGACCAAGTCATTTCTGCGTTAAAAAAAGTTGAGACTACAATGGGCGCAAAATTTGGCGACCCTTCTAATCCACTCTTAGTCTCCGTTAGAAGCGGTGCAAGAGCTTCTATGCCAGGAATGATGGATACAATCCTTAACCTTGGATTAAATGATATAACAATTCAAGGAGTAATTAAGAAAACTAACAACCCTCGATTTGCATACGATTCATACAGAAGATTCGTTCAAATGTACGGAGATGTAGTGCTTGGGCTAAAGCCGGTTGACAAGCATGACGAAGATCCATTTGAAGTAATTCTTGAAAAGAAAAAACATGCTAATGGAGTTAAACTTGATACAGAATTAACAGCAGACCATCTGAAAGAATTAGTTGAAGAATTCAAAATAGCTATCAAAGAAAAAACGGGTTATGATTTTCCTAATGATCCAATGGAACAACTTTGGGGTGCAGTAGGTGCTGTATTCGGTTCATGGATGAACGATAGAGCAATTGTTTATAGAAAATTAAATGGGATACCTGCGAGCTGGGGAACCGCTGTCAATGTTCAATCAATGGTGTTTGGAAATATGGGAGAGGATTCAGGAACCGGTGTTGCATTTACTCGTGATCCAGCGGCAGGCGATAATATTTTCTATGGAGAATATCTATTTAACGCTCAAGGCGAAGACGTCGTTGCTGGAATAAGAACCCCTCTTCCGATCGCAAAACTAAAGGAAGATGATCCTGTTATTTATAAACAACTTGACGGCATAAGAAAAACTCTTGAAAAACATTATAAAGACATGATGGATATTGAGTTTACAATTCAACAGGGAAAGTTATGGATGCTACAGTGCCGTGTTGGAAAGAGAACTGGCTTTGCAGCAGTTAAAATGGCGGTTGATATGGTCAAAGAAAGATTAATTGAAAAAGAAGAAGCAATTAATCGAATTGAACCGAATCAGTTAAATCAATTGCTTCGTCCAATCTTTGATCTAGAACAAAAACGTAAATCAATTAATGCTGGTAATTTCCTTGCAAAAGGACTAAACGCCGGGCCTGGCGCTGCTTCAGGAAAAATTGCATTGAGTGCTCAAGATGCTGAAGAGATGGCTGCTAAGGGAGATAAAGTTATCCTCGTTCGAATTGAAACTTCTCCCGAAGACATTAAAGGAATGAACGCCTCGGAAGGTATTTTAACGGCACGCGGAGGTATGACTTCCCACGCTGCTTTAGTTGCACGCCAAATGGGCAAAGTTTGCGTTGCTGGCTGCGGAACATTAAAGATTAATTATAAAGAAAGATCAGTCGGAGTAGAAGGAAAGGATCTTCTCCTTCACGAAGGCGATTATATCTCTATAGACGGAACAACCGGCGAAGTAATTTCGGGAAAGATCGAAACAAAGCCTTCGGAAGTCATTCAGGTTCTAATTAATAAAACACTCGATCCTAAAGATTCACCGGTTTATCAAACATATGCAAGCTTGATGAGTTGGGCAGATAAATTGAGAAAGCTGAACATTAGAACTAATGCAGACCAGCCGGATCAAGCCGCTAATGCCGTTGCCTTCGGAGCTGAAGGAATCGGACTTTGCCGCACCGAACATATGTTCTTTGGTGGAGACAGAATAATGGCTGTTAGAAAAATGATCGTTTCTGATACCGTTGAAGACAGAAAAGCAGCGCTTGCAGAACTTCTTCCACTTCAAAGAGAAGACTTCCATGGAATTTTTGAAGTTATGAAAGGTTTACCTACAACTATTAGGACGCTTGATCCTCCGCTTCACGAATTTTTACCTCATGAAGAGAAGGAGCAAATTGAGCTTGCAAATGCATTAAATATCCCGCTAGAAAAATTGAAACAGAAAATCGACAACTTGCATGAATTCAATCCTATGCTAGGTTTTAGAGGTTGCCGCCTTGGTATTTTTTACCCAGAAATAACGGAAATGCAAGCCCGTGCTATTATGGAAGCTGCTTGCGATGTAGCAGCGAAGGGTATAAAGGTTAAACCGGAAATCATGATTCCTCTTGTTAGCGATCTTAATGAATTTAAACTTCAGGAATCAATTGTAAGAAGAGTCGCTGAAGAGGTTATGAAGGAAAAAGGAAAGAAAATTAGCTACATGGTTGGAACAATGATCGAACTTCCTAGAGCTGCTATAACCGCCGATAAAATTGCACAACGTGCGGAATTTTTCAGCTTTGGAACGAATGATCTTACTCAAACGACATTTGGTCTTTCAAGAGATGACGCTGGAAAATTTCTTCCTCTTTATGTTCAAGATGAAATTTTACCAAGTGATCCTTTTGAAGTTCTTGACCAAGAAGGTGTAGGACAACTTGTAAAAATGGGAACCGAAAGAGGTCGTTCAACACGTCCCGATCTCAAAGTTGGTATTTGTGGCGAGCATGGTGGCGAACCAGCTTCAGTTGAATTTTGTCACAGAACTGGTTTGAACTACGTAAGCTGTTCGCCGTTCAGAGTACCGATTGCAAGATTAGCCGCTGCGCGCGCAGTTGTAAAAGAGATGTCCCCAAAAACAACCAAAGCAAAGGTAAAGTCAGCTAAGAGAACAACTTCTTCAAAGAAGAAATAATTTATAACTAAATTCATGCGGAGGGAGTATGTTAAACTCCCTCCTTGAATTAACATTTAACTAAATAAAGGTAATGAAGAATGAAATTATCAGACTTCAAATACAATCTGCCTAAAACTCAGATTGCTAAATATCCGGTATCTCCAAGAGATAAATCAAAATTAATGGTACTCAACAAGAAAACAGAGGAAATTGAAAACAAGTCATTCAGCGATGTTGTGGATTATATGGAAAAGGGTGATATACTCGTAGTCAATGAAACACGAGTGTTTCAAGCGAGGCTTTATGGTAAAAAGGAAAAAACAAATGCAAAGATTGAAGTGTTTTTGCTAAGAGAACTTAATGCCGAGGAATGTATTTGGGACGTAATAGTTGACCCAGCAAGAAAAGTTAGAATTGGAAACAAAATCTATTTTAACGACAAACTCTGGTGTGAGGTTATAGACAATACTACTTCACGGGGAAGGACTGTTCGCTTCAATCAACCCGGCAATGTTTTTAAAGCAGTTGAAAAGATAGGATTCACTCCTTTGCCTCCTTACATAAAAAGAGAGCCGGAAGCCTCTGATAAAGAAAATTATCAAACAGTTTATGCGCGCGTGGACGGAGCTGTTGCAGCACCTACAGCTGGCCTTCATTTTACACCAAAGCTCTTGGCTAAAATTGAAAAGAAAGGAATCTTAATTGTCCCGGTAATTCTTCATATTGGACTTGGAACATTTAGACCCGTTGAGGTAGAAGACCTGACTAAGCATAAAATGGACTCTGAATATTTTGAAATTTCACCTAAATCAGCTGAGCTTATTAATAAATCAATTGCGGCAAAGCATCACGTTTTTGTTGTTGGTACAAGTGCATGTCGTGCACTTGAGACAAGCACAACAGCTGAGGGATTTGTAAAGCCAAATAAGGGCTGGACAGATAAATTCATTTATCCTCCTTTTGATTTCAAAGTTACCGACAGACTAATAACAAACTTCCATGTACCCGAATCTACCTTGTTAATGCTTGTTTGCGCTTTAGGTGGCACTGACTTTATAATGAAAGGCTATAAAAAAGCACTTAAGGAAAATTATAGATTCCTCAGTTATGGCGATGCAATGCTCATATTATGAAGACTTTTGCAATTATTCCTGCTGCAGGTAAAGGTGTTAGGAGCGGTTTTGCCGCTCCTAAACAATATATAAAAATCAAAGGGAAAGAAATAATTGTATACACACTAGAGACCTTTCAGAGAAATGAACTGATTGACGAAATTATTCTTGCTGCCGATCCTTTCTATTTTAAGCTACTCCAAAAGATTAAAGAAAAATACAAATTAACAAAAATTAAGACTATCGTTGAGGGCGGCAAAGAGCGCCAGGACTCTGTTTACAATGCCCTAAAAGTTCTAAAAGCAAAACCTAATGAATTTATTGTTGTGCATGACGCTGCTCGACCTCTACTTCCGGTTAATATACTTACAGGAGCAATTCTTTATGCAAAGAAAAAAGGTAACGCTCTAGTTTGCTTAAAAGCGCAAGATACCTTAGTAAAAGGAAAAGATTACGTTGAATCATACATTAGCCGCGACGAAATATTCTTAGTACAAACGCCGCAGATTTTTTTATACAAAGATTTAATGTCAGCTATGGATAAAGCTTATAAGGAGAACTTCTATGGTACTGACGAGTCAATGCTTATTAAAGGAATTGGAAAGAAAGTTCATTTGTTCGAAGGCTCAATAATGAACTTCAAGGTTACTAGGAAAAACGATATTGATCTCTTTAAGAACCTTATAAAAAAATAAAGCTCTGGTTCCTCGATTAGGATATTTGTAATAATACAAATATACCAAACAAATAGGATCAAACATTTATGACTAAAGAAAGAATTAAAACATTCATCCCTCATTTTCTGCTTTATAATTTCGAAAGAATAAGGATAAGGCAACGGAATTCAACTTCTAGACAAGAGAAAATTTATCAGAAGTGGCTGCAGGATGGTAAGCCTCTACCACCTCCACATATTGCTAAACAAAAGATAATAGACGAATTTGCAAAGAAGTATAACCTAAAAATGCTAATTGAAACAGGAACTTTTCTTGGAGACATGGTATATTCCCAAAGAAACAACTTCTCAAAATTAGTTTCTATTGAGTTGGACGAAGTATTTTATAAAGACGCTAAACAAAAATTGAAACATTTTAATAATATCGAAATCCTAAAAGGTGACAGTGGTATCGTTTTAAAAGAAATTACTCCAGCATTAAAAGAGCCATGCTTGTTTTGGCTTGATGGCCACTACTCTGCAGGTTTTACCGCTAAGGGTGATTTGGAAACTCCTATTATTTCTGAATTAAACACAATATTCTCTTTGAAAGAAAATCATATTGTCCTAATCGACGATGCTCGATGTTTTACAGGTGAAAATGATTATCCCACAATAGAATTTATAAGGAATTTTATTAAAAATAAAAAAACCGGCTATGGAATGGAAGTTAAGGATGATATAATTAGGCTCCATCCCCATGAATAGTATATTTCGACTTATTATTTATTAAAGATATGGCATAATTTGTCGATAATGTATAGTCTATGAATCAGCATTGAATCTTTAATACATTATAATTAGTTTAGTTGAACTCAAAATTTGGGTTTTTATTATGTTTTTATTAGCAACAATTGTAATATTATCTTATTTAATTGGCTCAATACCTACAAGTATAATTGTTACCAAAGCAATTAAAGGTGTAGATATTCGAAATTACGGCAGCGGAAACGCAGGTGGTACAAATGTAATGCGTGTACTTGGCTGGAAATTAGGTATGCTTGTAATTATTCTTGATGCTTTTAAAGGTGTTTTAGCCGTGGTAATAGTTGCAAGATTACATTATGGGAACATGCCCTTCAGAAACCTAACACCTTTCGATGATTTTACATTGGTCCAAATTATTGCAGGAATCTCAGCGGTTATCGGGCATATCTGGACTGTCTTTGCTGGGTTCAGAGGCGGCAAAGGAATCGCTACTGCACTAGGAATGCTCCTTATAATTTCTACCGTTGATATGCTAGTAGCAATTGGCGTTTTTATTCTCGTAGTTTCTATCTCAAAATATGTCTCACTTGGATCAATTTTGGGTGCAATTTCAATTCCCCTTACTTTAATAATAAGAGAAAACATTTTCAACGTTAATATCCCTAGCTATAATACACTGTTACCTTTTGTTGCTGGTGTAAGTTTGCTTATTATATTCACACACAGAAAAAATGTTGTGCGACTTTTAAACGGAAACGAGCACAAATTGGATTTTCCCAAAAAGAAAAACACCAAAGTTAATTAATGAAAATCTCTGTTTTAGGCGCCGGGGGATGGGGCACCACCTTAGCCATTCTGCTGCATTTTAATGGCCATAATGTTACCCTTTGGGAATATAATAGAAGCTACGCTAAATTCCTCAACAAGAAAAGAGAAAATCCCGACTACCTTCCCGGTATTAAAATTCCCGATGAGATCATTATATCTCACGATATTGAAGAATCTACATCAAATCAAAATATGATTGTATTGGCTGTCCCTTCTCAATTTTTAAGAGGGGTAATTAAAAATATAAGATATGCCAATATAAAGGATACAATTCTAGTAAATGTAGCAAAGGGCATTGAAATTAAAACCCTAATGACAATGTCGCAAATGCTTAAAGATGAAATGCCTTCAATTGATGAAAACCAAATTGGGGTTTTATCAGGCCCAAGTCACGCCGAGGAAGTAAGCAAGAGAATCCCTACTGCAGTTGTCGCCTCATCAAAGAGTCATGAAATTTCTCGATCTATTCAAGCCGCATTTATGACCTCGTACTTTAGAGTTTATTCTTCCACCGATATACTTGGGGTTGAGCTTGGTGGCGCATTGAAAAACGTAATAGCAATCGGCGCTGGGATAATAGATGGTGCAAAATTCGGAGACAATACAAAAGCGGCTATTATGACCCGAGGAGTTGCTGAAATTGCCCGCCTAGGCATTTCGATGGGCGCCTCACCAGAAACATTTTCTGGATTATCTGGCATGGGGGATTTAATAGTTACCTGCATGAGCCGGCACAGCAGAAACAGATATGTAGGCGAACAAATTGGTGGAGGGAAAAAATTAAAAGAAGTGCTAAAGTCAATGAATATGGTTGCCGAAGGAGTTGAAACAAGCCGCTCTGCATCTCAACTTGCTGGAAAAAACAATGTTGTAACCCCCATAACTAATGAAGTCTATAAAATTCTTTTCGAAGATAAAGATCCTGTTAAAGCCACTACCGATTTGATGTCCCGCGATATGAAGACAGAATAGTTTTCCCACTTGTTAAACAAAACAAAATATTATTATTCTTTATAAACATCAATTTATACAAACAAGAATTTAGAACATATCTCTTAATCTTAAGATGTTATGGTGGATTTACCATAATATAAACCAGCGAGTGCACTCAGAATCATTTTCCCCTTACAAGCCTCATAACACCCGGGCTCCCTATCTTGTATAAGTAAAGGTCACCCCTTATTATTTGATACTTCATCTTAACTATAAGAGCCCTTTTAGAAAAAACCGAAAATATGTTCTTTTGAACTACAAAATAGCCATTATATTTATTCAAGGTTTTTCTAATAAAAAGATCTCCATTTTTATGATAAGTTATAACAGCTTGATCCCCCTGAAAATTATCAGAATACCAACTTCCAACAAGCCCACCCGAAGTATTTGAGCTATCATTTTCTCTAATAAATTTTGAAATAGTCTGTGCCGTATCCTTGCCAGTAACTAACACCAGTGTATCAGCCGTAACTAATACAATACTTGTATCATGTACCCATTTACTTAAAAATGGAATATAGTAGCTGGATAAAAGAGTTGTGCCGTCCAGTTCATATTTTCCATTCCATCGGGATTCTAAATCATAAGAGAACTTATGCCCAGATTCAAATTCTATTGCAAGATGAGACGCATCAAGCCCAAGATTGGGCGTTTCCCACTTACCAAGTAAAGGTCCTTTATACTCTTTAATTCTTTTCTGTGCGAAAACACTCACTGAAGGAATCATTAACAAAACTAAAACCGCAGTATATAGATTTTTTATCATATTAATTATTTAATGTTGGAAGTTAAATGTTAGAAAAATTTTATTACTATATGATTACAAAATACTAAAAGACTTCTCATCAAAAAAGGATTATTAATATCTCTTAAATAATTTCTAATACTTGTGGCAAATAATCTTGTTATAGGACATCAAATTAGAAGTCCCCGTTGATCGTTAATTAAGTTTTCTAAATCGTTCAATTTGAAAAACATTGTCTGTCGAAACTTAGCACTTCGAAATCTTTCTTGACTCACAACTTGCATTTTTATATGTTTATTAGAAACAAATACTGGTGTTCTTTTTGATTTCTTATTAACATACATTTATTGCAACCAAGTTTCTCATAATTCCCACAAAGGGTAATAATCAACAAAATCTCTTTTCAATACAATTGGAGAGGATAGTTCGAAATAACCCACTTACTCCGTCTGAAAAATATACTTTTCCAATTAGATTTATATAGTAATATGAGTATTATCAAAACCTTGAATGGGAGTAATTCGTCGCAAATATCTATTCGCAAAAATAACTTCTATTTATGTGAACGAATGTCTTTCAAATACTTCTTAAAAGTAAAAACTTGAGTTAGCATTACTATAGTAAATACACTTACCAAAATTATTACAACAGAAAGTTCCATCTTTAAATCCTTAATTATACAAGCAAATTTGTGAAGCCAGGGTTACATATAAGTCTATTATTTATGTATGAATAATATAAACTTACTCAGTGTGTAAATGTGATTTAATTCTCACTTTTTATACCCCAATATATCTAACTCAAGTGGACAATTGGGTCTATATTATTAAATTTTCCTTGATTTTTAATTTAAGCGCACTTAAATTAAAAATAAAAATATACTTAAATATGAAAAATGTTTCAAAAGAAGATTATCTACGAATTATATTCAAACACAAAGACGAAAAAGGTGAGATTAAACCAAACTTAATTGCAGAAAAGCTCTCCATTTCGAGTGCCGCAGTAACTGATATGATAAAGAAATTATCAAAAGAAGGATACATAGAATATAAACGTTACAAAGGCATTCGTTTAACGCCATCCGGAGAAGTTTATGCCCTGAATATGGTTCGTAGACATAGAATATGGGAAATGTTCCTTAATCAGGTTGTTAAAATTCCGTGGGATAAAGTACATGAAGAGGCAAACCATTTGGAGCATTCATCCTCTGATGGGCTGATAAACAGGCTCGAAGAAATGATCGGATTCCCGGAATATGACCCACATGGCGATCCTATCCCAACGAAGGAAGGAATAATACCAAGCACTAAAAATTATATACCATTGTCCCAATTAAACCAGGGAGAATCTGCAATTGTTGTCAGAGTAAATGATTTCGATGATAAGTTTTTAACATATATATCGGGTATCGGAATCAAACTAAATGAAAAAATAAAGCTTAAAGAAAAAAGAGATTTTGACAAATCAATGATGATAATAATTAAGGGAAAGTCATGGAACATCAGTGAAAAGCTTGCAGAAAATGTATTTGTTGAAATAAGGACATAGAATTTAAAGATGAAGAACTTTTTAAATTCATCAATGCTGCAAACAGACGGAAAGATAAGAGACTCGGCTGAGGCTACATTATCAGGGAAGTCAACCGAAGGAATTTTTAAGAGATTAATTCCCTTCCTCGGACCGGCTTTTATTGCCAGCATTGCATATGTCGATCCAGGTAATTTTGCTACCAATATTCAAGGGGGTTCAGCATTTGGCTATACTTTGCTTTGGGTAATATTGGTAAGCAATCTTCTAGCAATGATCTTACAAACGCTTTCAGCAAAACTAGGAATTGCAACCGGTACAAATCTAGCAGAACATTGCCGCAATCAATTTAGCAAGCCTACTGTTTATACTCTGTGGGTCTTGATGGAGTTCGTAGCAATGGCTACAGACCTTGCTGAATTTCTAGGAGCCGCAGTTGGTTTTAACTTATTATTCGGTTTCCCTCTAATCATTGGCGGAATACTAACGGCAATCTGCACTTTCCTTATTCTTGGTTTGGAGCGATATGGGTTTCGACCGCTTGAAATAGCGATAACAATTATGCTCACTATAATTGCTGGCAGCTATCTAATTGAAACAATACTTGATAAGCCCGAATTTAAATCTCTTCTATACCATTCGTTTGTTCCACAGTTTTCAGGAACAGAAAGTATAATCCTAGCGGCGGGCATATTAGGCGCTACTGTTATGCCCCATGCAATCTTTCTTCACTCAGCTCTCATGCAGCAAAGGATTACTGTTAAGAATCCTAAAAAGCTTCTCAAGCTATTCCATTATGAAATTTTAGATGTCACTATTGCTATGGGAATCGCTAGTTTAGTAAATATGGCAATGCTTATCATGGCTGCTTCAACTTTTTACCAACGCGGTTTTACACATATCGCAACTCTAGAAGATGCGCACATGACATTGCAACCTCTTCTTGGAAAAGCTGCAGGCTGGATATTTGCAATTTCACTTCTAGCTTCTGGGTTGTCTTCTTCTACTGTTGGAACAAGCGCAGGACAAGTAATGATGCAAGGGTTTCTTCATAAGCATATACCTGTTTGGCTAAGACGCTTAATTACTATTGTACCATCTATAACCATAATAGCTATTGGTTTTGACCCAACAAGAACCTTGGTAATTAGCCAAGTAGTATTAAGCTTCGGCCTTCCTTTCGCAATCATTCCATTAATAATATTTACACAAGATAAGGAATTAATGGGGATTCTTGTTAATAAAAAAACCACTACTTTTATCGTGTCAGTTATTGCCACTTTAATTATATTGCTTAATATTTATTTAATATATCAGGTATCATTTGTCGGATAATATTCTTATAAAGCATTTACTTGTTCCATTAGATGGATCGTTATTAGCTGAATCTGTTTTGCCATCAGTGGCGTATCTTGCCCGGAAAATGAATACTTCTGTTATGTTAATACATATTATTGAAAAGGATGCACCGGAAAAGGTACACGGTCAGCGGCATCTTAAATTACCGAAGCAAGCTGAAAAATATTTAGAATCAATAACCTCGCTTGATATATTCAAGGGGATTAGTTTAGAGATACATGTCCACAAAGAGATGGTGAAAGATGTTCCTAAAAGCATAGCCGACCATATTAAGGAATTAAATCAGGATATTGTCATTCTATGTGCTCATGGCAATGTAAGACTGCAAGGAATGTTGTTTGGTTCTGTCGCCCAACAAGTAATTTCAAGAGGTAAAACCCCCGTCCTATTAATTAACCCTGCTGCGGGTAAACTAAGTATTGAAAATCATTTCAAGAATTTTCTTATCCCATTGGATGGGAATCACGACCACGAGTATGCTCTTAGCTATGCATCAGGTTTAGCGAAATTATGCGAAGCAAGTATGCATCTGGTAATGGCTATTCCAAACTTTGGAACAATGTCAGGTGAGGTATCTCCAGCTAACCGTTTTCTTCCTGCCACAACAGCCAAGATGATGGATATGCTAGTTACGGATGCAAAAGAATATCTTGAGACGCTACAAGAGAATTTTAAGGAAACCAATTTAAACATAACAATTAGCGCCTCGAGAAAAGATCCAGCGGAAGCAATATTAGCAACCGCAGAGCAAAACAATTCTGATTTAATTGTACTCGCCACCCATGGGACAAAAGGAGCTGAAGCTTTTTGGGAAGGAAGCATTACGCCAAAAATTAGCAGAGCTAGTAAGGTTCCTCTCTTGCTAGTTCCGGTATATAAAAAGTTTTAATTTCCTCTCATCAAATGAAATGATTTTATAAGAGCTGATTGAAGATCTTGTATGCGCATTTATTCACAAGATGAGTTATATTTCTTGAGTTGAGGCACTGTACTCAGCAAGATCTTTACTCAAGTTACAATGATGAAATGAGCAATTTAATTCTATAAGATATAAATAAAATAGTTTTCTTAAATATGTTTTACAATTTTTAAGAAATAAGCCTAGCTATTAAAAATGCTGCTGTTGCTGCTAAGCCGCCAATAAAAATAGTTTGAAAACCTCCGCGCCAAGGGTTAATGCCGGTAAATTTTCCTTTAACGAATCCGAAAATAAACAAGGCAGCTAAAGTAACAACAACGGAAACGTATAGCGAAGTCATTATGTCCTTGAAGAAAATATAAGGAGTAAGAGGGATTAACCCACCAAATATGTAGGAAAATGCAATTGTTGAGGCGCTTTTAAGTGCACGTTTAGGGTCTGGGGCCTCAAGTCCAAGTTCAAATTTCATCATAAAATCAACCCATTTATCTTGATTTTTACTAAGTGAAGCAGAAATTGGTTTTATCTGCTCATCACTAAGTCCATAATCCTGAAAAATTTCTTCCACCTCTTCAATTTCTACATGTGGCAATTTAATTGTTTCATCAATCTCTCTTTGACGCTCGGAATTATAATGTTGTAAATCTGTTTTAGCTGCTAAATACCCGCCCAGACCCATGGCAATAGAACCAGCCGCAATTTCTGCAAAGCCAGCCGTAACGACGATACTTGTTGCAGCAACAGCTCCGGTTAGCCCAGCAGCTAGCGCAAATGGAACAGTCAGGCCATCGGACATTCCTATTACAATATCTCGAACTGTTTCAGAAGATGTAAAGTGATTCTCAGTATGGGAGATGCTTGGCATAATTTTCCTTTCACGACTTTAACAAATTTTATTATAATTATTAACTTTGAATTAAATAATAATTAATTGGATGTTCTATAGCAAATCAAATAAAATATAAAATTAGAAAAAAAGTCCTATTGGATTACATTTATATAAATGTCCAAATTTATTAAATTTAATTACATTTTTAATCGTTATAAAATAAATGAAAAAATTTAAAGTTTTGTTGTTCTATAAATACGTCTATTTCGCAGAACCTGATAATTTTATGCATGATCATTTAGAATGGTGCAATGACAATGATATTAAAGGAAGAATATTCATTGCAAATGAAGGCATAAATGGAACTGTTTCAGGAACCATTGAAACTATTGAAAGGTACAAATTATTATTACGGAACTATCCGGAGTTTAGTGATATCGTCTTTAAGGAAGATGATGAAGATAAGCACGCATTTAATAAGATATTTGTAAGGGTTAAGAGAGAAATTGTTAGTTCAAATTTAAACAGCACTTCTATTAAAAACGGAGGCAAACGTTTAAACCCCGATGACCTATTAAAGTTTTATAAAGAAAAGAAAGATTTTGTTATAATAGATACGAGAAATTGGTATGAAAGCAAAATAGGAAAGTTTAGAAATGCCATTACGCCCCCTATGAAAAATTTTAGAGAGTGGGCTCAATATGTTGAATTGCTGAGTGATTTCAAAAATAAAACCGTTGTGACATACTGTACCGGTGGAATAAGATGTGAAAAAGCCTCGGCATATTTGGTTGAAAATGGATTTACAGACGTTTACCAACTTGAGGGTGGAATTGTTACATACGCAAAAAAATTCCCGGACACATATTGGGAGGGCGGAATATTTGTTTTTGATGAAAGACGAGTGGTTGACCCTAACAATGATCCGGAATTGAAATATGTTTCCAAGTGTTATTATTGTGGAGAGCCTACTTCCTACTATATCAATTGTCATAATTTAAAGTGTGATAAGATTTTGGTTGTGTGTCATAATTGTAAGGAGGAAAATGATTATTGCTGCTCTGTTCAGTGCAGAAATTCACCGTTTAAGAGAGATAAATATTACGGCTAAACAATTAGATCCTCTGAGTCAACATAAAAATAACCATATTAGCTAACGTATTAATTCGGTATTAAGCCTAGAATGTTATTGTTTTTCTTTGAATGCGCTATTGTTATTTTTACTTTGTAAAAATTTAATATATTCACGAATTTTATTTATATAATGTTCACTAATGATTAATCATAAATTTTTCATCATTATTTGTTTAGCGATAACGTCAAATATTTATGCGCAACAAGGTTTGATAAAATCTTACTACAACAATGGTAAATTAAAATCTGAAATCAACTATTCAGACAATATAAGAGAAGGCATAGCCAAATTTTATTATCCAAACGGAAATATAAAAGAGGAATTAAACTTCATCGATGGCGCTGTTGACGGCGTAGTTAAAGAATATTATGAACGTGGTAAGCTTAAAGAACTTTATACCATTCAAAATGGAAGACGCGAGGGACCTGTTTCTTTTTATAGCGAAGACGGTAATTATTTAAATAGTACTAATTACGTTGCAGGAATTCTCCAACACAATGAGATAGAAACAACGACACTGGAAATTGCAAAGAACAATGGCAACGCCTCGTCTAAGAAAATCACTTCAGTAGCGGATTCAACTCGTTCAACAATTTCAAAAAGTGAATTTGACAATTCAGAATATTTAAGGAGTGCAGAAGTAATGCCAGAACCTGTCGGCGGGATGAAGGCAATTTTGGATAAGGTGGTTTATCCTCAAAATGCAAGAGAAAATAAAGTTGAGGGCACTGTTTTAATCTTGGCTGACATTGACGAGTATGGGGAAGTTAATTATGCAAAAGTATTAAGCGGGATTGGACACGGGTGCAATGAGTCTGCGAAGATTGCAGTATTCTATGCACAATTTAAACCGGGAATGGTAAAAGGTAAGCCCGTTAAGGTTGAAATGAAAATTCCAATTGTATTCAAATTAAAATAGGAGGACATTATTCCTTAATGTTTTCTAACTTGAAACGAAAACTTTTTAGAATACTTAGGATTTTTTCATCGGCATTTGCTGCGGTAATACTATAATTACTAAACTCTCTTCGAAATTGATATTCTTTTCTCAATTTATCAAAATATATTGGACGATCAATTTTATCTAAATTTTTCATCATTCTCATTGTATCATCATCCTTTTTAATAGAATAAATGTTGTTAAATATGTCGTATAAGGTTGAATTTACATTCCGATTATAATTAATAGCTATATTATTTTTATTTACTTTTGGCAGATATGGGGCCCAGCTTGGATGTATATTTAGGAAATTACAGAGCGCGTTATAAATAATTATTGTTCCATTTATTTTTCCTTCAAGTGAATAACCGGCAATATGAGGGGTAGCTAAATATACTTGCTTAAGCAAATCAATATTTATATCAGGTTCATTTTCCCAAACATCAAGATTTACAGACAAAGATTTCTTAGCAATAAATTCTGCAAGCTTTTGATTATCTATCACCTGACCTCGCGAAGCATTTATAAGTATTGTTCCGTTTTTAAGGGAATATAGCTTTTCTTCGTTAATAAGATGAAGTGTTCTATCAGGGCCTTCAGAATTTAGAGGAACGTGGAATGTAATTATATCAGCTTTAAGGGCCTCTTCAAGAGGTGCAAATCCATTTCTCCCAATTCTTCTTTGCAGCGGCGGGTCATTCATTACAACCTTCATTCCGATAGTTTCGGCAATCTTTGCAACTCGACTTCCGATATTACCAACACCAACGATTCCAAGAGATTTATCTTCAATTGAAAATGAATGATGTTTAGCAAATTGTAAAATTGAAGTAAATACATATTCAGCAACGGCATCCGCGTTGCAGCCTGCAGCATCCTTAAAAAAAATTTGTTGTGATTTTAAATATTCTAAATCTATGTGGTCGGTTCCAATTGTTGCTGTGCCCACAAATTTCACAGGGGTATTATGCAATAATTTTTCGTCAACCTTGGTAATTGAACGGACTATCAATGCATCAGCAGAAAGTAATTCATCTCTTGTAATTTTTCTTCCCTGCAGCAAATTTACGTTTCCAAATTGCGAGAATGCTTCCTTAGCAAAGGAGATATTTTCGTCAACAACTAACTTCATATTCATAAATAAAATGAATTGTTTTTCCAAAACGAAATTTTTGGAGTCAGGAATGCGCCTGCTTATAATTTTCTTATAATTATTATAGAGCTTTAATAACTATACGGCGCAAGTTGAATAGCTAGATATAATTAAAAAGGCACTGCCGTATCATAAATGCAAATGAATCAATAGCTTTAACGATCCAACTTTGGCATGCTAAAACAATAATTTAGTTCTCAACTTCTTCTAAAACAGGAAGCTCAATTTTTGAAATCTTTAATTCTTTGGGTTTGGACTTGCCGTTTTTGCCATTACTTCCATTCTTGCCGTTTGTTTTTACCGGATTATGATGATCATGATAATTTTTATAAGAATAAATCTTCTTCTGATAGTTACGCAAAATTATTTTTTCTTCGTCAAAATGGACGACATAATTAGGAAGTAACGGGATTTTCCCGCCTCCACCAGGAGCGTCAATTACGAAATGAGGAATTGCAAGTCCGCTAGTATGACCTCGCAGATTCTCAATTATGTTCAATCCGGTTTCAATAGAAGTTCTAAAATGATTGGCACCCTTTGTTTCGTCAGCCATATACATATAATATGGTCGAACGCGGATTCTAAGGAGTTTTTGCATTAATTCTTTGACTACTTCTGGAGAATCGTTGACGCCTTTCATAAGGACCATCTGATTCCCTACGGGAATTCCGGCGTCTGCGAGCATATTACATGCCTTAGAGCTTTCAGGAGTAATTTCCCATGGATGATTAAAATGAGTATTAAGGTAAATTGGATGATATTTTTTCAGCATATTACAAAGCTGCGGAGTAATCCTGTGCGGAAGGACGCAAGGCATTTTAGAACCAAGTCTAATAATTTCAATATGAGGAATTGCTCTCAAGCGCTGAATAATTTTTTCTAACATAGCATCAGTCAGCATAAGCGGGTCACCACCAGACATAATAACATCTCTAATTTCAGTGTGCTTTTCAAGATATTGGAATGCACTTTCTAATCCTTTCATTGAAATTTTTTCATAATCTCCAACTTTTCGTTTACGTGTGCAGAAGCGGCAATACAGTCCACATTGACTAGTCACAAGGAAGAGTGCTCTATCAGGATACCTATGGGTAATATTAGGAACCGGGCTCATCGCATCCTCCATTAAGGGGTCTTCATCGCTATCAATATCATCAAGCTCAATTTTATCCGGGACACACTGTCGCCAAATAGGGTCGCCCGGATAACGAATTAAACTAAGATAATAGGGATTTATTCGAGCTTGGAAAAATTCATCTAGATCTTCCGCAACTTTTCTTTCGATATTAAATTTTTCCACAATCTGATCAACAGTGTGAACGCTGTCTCTGATCATTTGCTGCCACAGTTCCATGACTAAGCCTCAGTTTGTTTTTAATAAAAATATTTTCCGAAAATAATTAAATGGTCGCCTATAGAATAAAAATCATTTATCTCCGCGACTATTGTAAACTTGTTTCGCAAGTAAAAACTTCTTGTTTTTGAATAATTTTCTTTGGACGACGTCTCAGCCAAAAACCATCTTCCTTTACTTTCTTTAACAAAACCTTCCGCATGATCAAGAAGACTCTTACCAATGCCTTTTATTTTGGAATCAGGATCAGCAACGATCCAGTATAAATCAAAAACTCCGTCGGTCAGCGGTCTCTTACCCGTGCAATGATAGCCTAATATTTTTTTTTCGTGTTCATAAACAAAAAGATAATATTCCTTTTGCATCGGATTATTTGCCGCAATATTTACTAATTCCATGGCTACTTCAACTTCACTACTAGTAAAGTTGGAAATTTTATTAAGCAACTTTTCAATTTTAGAAGCATCAGCTTGCTCTATTTTGCGAATCATTATTTTCTCTTGTTAAAGCAAAATCTGCAATACGTTTCAATAATTCGGGATAAGGAATACCAGCGGATGCTGAAGCCCTTGCAAAACCCGAGTCGGTAGAAATATCCGGGTTTGGATTAACCTCAATTACAAATGGGTTTCCATTTTTATCGATGCGAAAATCTATTCTAGCATAGTCTCTACATCCCATTGCCTCAAATGCAAGCAAAGCCGTTTTCTCAATCTTATGCTTAAGATCTTTGTTAAGCTTAGCGGGACATACCGGTTTCGTATGCTGATAATAAACACTTTTCTCAATCCACTTTCCTTCATAAGTAACAATTTTTGGTAAATTATCCGGAAGACCATCAAAATTAATTTCGGATATTGGCAGTACATTATCTCCAAGAACCGCAGCATTAAGTTCGCGACCGCTAATATATTCTTCCACAATCACTTCCTGATTGTATGTGTCCCATAAAAAATTAAGGTGCTTTTCCAAAGAGTTAATGTCTTCTACAACTGAGAGTTCGGAAATGCCTATGCTTGCGTCCTCTTTAAGTAATTTCAGGATTACTGGAAAATTTAGAGAAAAATTATTTTTCGATAACTGTTGGAAAGGTTTTAATGTTGTGGATTTTGGTGTACTAATTCCAAAAGAAGCTAAAATATATTTTGTTCTACTTTTATTTAGACAATTGCCAAGTGTAGCTGGAAGATTGCCAGTAAAATTATACCCTAATAGTTGATACAAGCCAGCCATACAGAATTCATAGGAAGCTATTCCCTCTACAGACTCTACAAAATTAAAAATTATATCAGGATTATATTCATTAATAGAATCAATAGTATGCTCAACATTTCGATCAATTGGGATAGCCTTAACCTCTGTGAAAAACCCCGAAAGATTATTTTTAATTTGAGAAATTTCATTAATAAATCCATTTTCAGATAGATCATTATTCGTAAACTCATCAATATTTGGTTTCCCGTTATAAATAGAAAATACAGAAACAGGAGCATTATAACAAACTAATATTTTACTATTAACTTTCATATTAGTTTGTATCTTTTTGCCGCAGCAAATAAAACTTTATTAATCATATCGTTATAACTTAATCCGCTTGAGCGAGCCGCTTTGGGAAAACACGAATTATCATTTGGATCAGGAAGTATTCCCGGGAGAGGATTTACTTCGATTATGTTAGGTTCACCATTTTCATCCAGCCTAATATCTATCCGACTCCAATCTTTACAACGTAATACGTTATAGGTTTTAAGGGCTGTCTTTTTAATCTTTGATTCAAGAGTTGAATTTATATTTGCTGGACAAGAGAAAACGTTAAGGGGGCTTTCTTTAGTATCTAAAATCCATTTTGCTTCATATGAATAAATAGGAATAAAGTCCTTAGGAAAATCAGCGAAATTAATTTCTACAACCGGGAGAACCTCAGCTTCCTCACCGTTTCCAATTATTGCAACAGTAAATTCTCTTCCAGGTAAAAATTCTTCTATTAGCGCAGGCTGATTATATTCGGAAATTATTCTTTCTACTTCATTGTTAAGATCCTTTTGACTTTTCACAAATGAGGAAGAAAAAATTCCCTTGCTTGATCCTTCAAAAACCGGTTTAACAATAAGAGGGAATTTAATATTAATATTTTTTATTTCATTTAATCCAAAGGCAATCAAGAATTTAGCGTTTGGTATTCTATAGTACGATAAAACTTCTTTTGTTCGAGCCTTATCTAAACAAGTAGTAAGAGTAAGGGGATCTGATCCAGTATATGGAATTTGAAGCATATCAAGCATAGATGGAATTTGAGCCTCACGGCTGCCTCCGCTAAAGCCTTCTGCAACATTAAATACAATGTCCGGCTTAGTTTCCCGAAATTTATTGAAGGCTGAATCGTCAGCTTCAATCAGAATCACATTATTTAAACTCTCTAATGCATCTTTAAGGGCATTAACGGTATCCCATGTATCCCATTCTGCATAAGTATCTATAGATTTTTGTGGCTGAGTAATGCGATCATTTAAAATTGGGGGTACGATTTCGTGGAAAGTTTGACTTTCAGGCTTTACATTATAAGTTAATGCAACGTTCAATCTATCATTGAACTCGGGGGATAAAATATTTTTCTCCTTCTGTAAATTATTTTTAACAAATATAACTAATAAATATTCTAAGTCAACAGTTTTTGCTCACCAACAAAAAATATTTTTAATAAACATTTTTTTCACGAGTGATGATTTCAAAGAATATTTTTTTTCGCACGACAAATTTATAACAAAAAAATTTTATTAATCAAATTTTTATCCCCTTATTTAAATTTTTTTGGAAGCTTAGTTGAAGAAAAACAAGCTATGCGATCTTAGAATAATTTAGACTATGAGCGTAATGCTCAAACAAATTCTTCTTAATAATAAGATTATTTTCTTTTTGAAAATAAGGATCACTTTCAACTATAGCGAATGCTACCGCTTTTGCCATGACAATTAATTCCGAATCTTGCGTAAGAGTAGCATGCTTTAACTCAGGAAATCCGCTTTGTTCCGTACCAAAGATATTCCCGGGGCCGCGCAATTTTAGATCAACTTCTGCAATTTTGAAACCATCCAAATAGTTCACCATTGCTTGAAGCCTGACTGAAGATCGATACTTTTCAAGCTGAATTGGAGAAAGATAATCAAGGTTTAGTTTATACTTGCTGTTTGATGCTGCCAATTCTTCTTTAGTTACAAGGATACAATAGCCTTGTTCTGCGCTCCTTCCAATTCGTCCACGGAGTTGATGAAGCTGAGAAAGTCCAAAGCGCTGCGCATCATTTATTACCATTATATTGGCATTCGGGATGTCAATGCCAACTTCAATAACTGTTGTTGCTATAAGGACATTATATTCTTTCGCAAGAAACATTAGCATAATTTCTTCTTTTTCTTGCCATGACATTCTTCCGTGGAGTAAACCTACTTTTATATCTTTCAAATAGGTTTCTGATAATTCTCGAAAATATGTTTCCGCTGCTTTTAATTCTAGCTTTTCAGATTCTTCAACCAGTGGATAAACTATAAATGATTGGTAACCATCCTTAACTTTATTAATAATAAACTTATAAATATCGGGTAATGAGCCCTCTCCCCTTAAGATTGTTTTTATTGGTTTTCTTTCCTTCGGCATCTCGTTAATTATTGAAGCATCAAGATCACCATAAACAGTCATCGTTAGTGTTCTAGGAATCGGAGTTGCACTCATAACTAAAACATCTGGAACAACACCTTTATTCTGAAGTTTTGCTCTTTGCTCGACTCCAAAGCGATGCTGTTCATCAACAATGACAAGTCCAAGTTTTTTAAATTTCACTCGTTCTTCAAATAGCGCATGGGTGCCCACAACAATATCAGCATCCATAAGTCCAATTCCATCCAATGCTTTGTTTTTGACAGACTTTTTTTGTCCACCAATAAGCAAACTTATATTTATATCTTTGTCTTTATAAATTTCGGAGAGATTCTTTAATAACTTTGAAATATTTTTTGAGTGTTGATCGGCTAGAATTTCTGTAGGTACCATTAGCACTGCTTGATATCCGTTATCAACAGCAATTAGCATAGCAATTAAAGCAACGATAGTTTTACCACTGCCAACATCACCCTGTAAAAGCCTATTCATTGGAGTAGGTGACTCCATGTCCCTTCTTATTTCGCCTAAAACTCGAAGTTGTGCTTCAGTTAATTTAAAAGGAAGAATTTTTAAAAAGCTCGAGATTAGACTCGTCCTTACCTTCATTGAATTACCGGTGAGTTTTGTTTTATAATTAAATTTCCGAAGAGCAACCAGAAGTTCAAGATAAAAGAGTTCTTCGAACTTAAACCTTTGAATTGCTTTGTTAAGCCCTTCTCTATTTTCGGGAAAATGAAAATTTTTTATTGATTCAATTAGTCCAGTTATATTATTTTCTTTCAACAATTCTTCCGGCAAAGTCTCATCGAGATAGTCGGCATAATTTTCAACTGCCGTGTTTATAATTTTTCTTAGGCTAAAGTCGCCTATACTCCCCATACGTAATTCTTTGGGAATCCTGTAAAATGGGATTATCTTTCCGGTGTTTAATATATTGTTTGATTCGTCCTCACTTATCCGATCAAAATCAGGATGTGTAAATTGAAGTGCGTTATATTTTGAAATAACTGGCTTGCCCGATATGGCAAATATTTCTCCAGCGTTAAAAACATTTGAAAAATATTTTATTCCTTGAAACCAAACACATTCAAAGAAACCCGTAGAGTCTCGCATTTGCACTTTCAGCAATTCTTTTTTGCCAAACATTAACTTTTCGGCATTTACTACCTTTCCAACTATCGTGATTTCGCCGTTGAATCCATTAAGTAAATAGCCATAAGCTTTAGAGATTGTTAATGTAGTAGTTCGATCAAGATGACGTGAAGGGAAATAGAATAACAAGTCACGAATCGTATTGATTCCAATTTTTCTAAACGAAGCTGCTCGTTTAGGTCCAACGGATTTTATAAATTGAACGGATTGATTTAGTATATTTTCTTTTTCAGAATTCATTGTACTAAAAATAATTCTTGTCACAAGTAATTACAACTTAATCAAAATTTCAAATTTAATTTAGTATTTTAAAAGTTATTATTTATAAAATAAAATTTGAGTCGACGTTGGACTGGAAAAAACTTTTATCAAGCACTAGACTAGGCGAAAACAAAAGTGCTTTACAAAACTATTCTGATGGAAGAAGCGAATTCCAAAGAGATTTTGACAGGGTGGTTTTTTCATCGGCATTTAGACGACTACAGGACAAAACTCAAGTATTCCCTTTGCCAGAAAGTGATTTTGTACATAACAGATTAACTCACAGTCTTGAGGTTTCATGCGTGGGCCATTCTCTTGGAAATTTGGTAGGGGAAAAGGTATTATCACGAAATAGAAAACTTCAAACCAAAATAACAAAATTTCATTTCGGAGAAATTGTTGCTGCGGCCTGCCTTGCACATGATATAGGTAATCCTCCCTTCGGACATTCCGGCGAAAGCGCAATATCTGAATATTTTAGAAACGGGAACGGCAAAGCTTTTGAAGGCGATTTATCCATAAAACAATGGAATGATTTAACAAATTTTGAGGGTAATGCACAAGGATTTAGAATCTTAACTCGTCTACAAAATCCAAATATAAAAGGGGGGTTACATCTAACATCGGCTATGCTTGCTGCATTTACAAAGTATCCAAGAGAGTCCATTTCAGCAAACGACGATATACCAGGAAGGGCTAAAATCTATAAAAAGTTTGGATTCTTTCAATCCGAAAAAGATATTTTTATTGAGATTTCGGAAGGTGTCGGCTTAAAAAAATATTCTTTAGATAGCAACATACTCTGGTATACTAGGCATCCTCTTGCTTTTCTAGTGGAAGCAGCAGACGATGTCTGCTATAGGATTATGGATCTTGAAGACGGCTTCAGACTAGGATTACTTTCATTTAGCGATACCGAAAATCTACTAATTCCGTTAATTCAAAAGAAAGATTTAAGCAATTATAATTTGCGCGACGAAAATGATAAGATAGGCTATTTGCGAGCTAAGGTGATTAGTAGCCTTGTTAACCAGCTATCTGAAATATTTTTAGATGAAGAGCATAATATATTGAGTGGAAAATTCTTAACAGACTTGATTTCACATTTGCCCACAACAAAATATCTTAAAATAATTGAAGAAATATCGATAACAAGAATTTATTCCTACGAAAGTGTTGTTGAAAGAGAAGCTGCAGGTTATGAAGTGCTCGGTGGTTTGCTTGATGCATTTATTAATTCTGTAAACGAATCAGCCCAAAACAAGATTTCACCTAAAAGCGCAACATTGCTCAAGTTGTTACCCGATCAATTTGGAGGAAGAGAAGGAAGACCGGCGTTAGATCTTTATTCAAGATTGCTGAGTGTGATTGATTTTGTGTCGGGCATGACAGATTCATTTGCGGTATCTTTGTTTAGAAAAATAAAGGGTATTTCTTTACCCGGAAAATAATTTTGAATACTCAAGACAAGTTTGCTATTTTTCGCTTGTTTCAATTTAAGAACATGAAAACATCTTTAAATAAATAAAAAGGCAGTATGAAAGGAATAATTTTAGCAGGAGGCTCTGGATCACGACTATATCCAATTACAAAAATTTATAGTAAGCAGCTAACAGTTATTTATGATAAACCACTGATTTATTATCCTTTATCAATTTTAATGTTGGGCGGAATTAGAGAAATACTAATTATTTCTAATTCAGAAACCATCCCATTTTACCAGCAACTCTTTGGAAGTGGATCTCAACTTGGTTTGGAAATTGAATATGCTGTACAACAAGCACCAAACGGGATTGCTGAAGCATTTATAATTGGCGAAAAGTTTATTAATGGCGAAAGTGTTGTACTAATACTGGGTGACAATATCTTTTATGGATCATTAGAATTTTTCTATAGAGGAATAAGGAATAATGTGGGTGCAACAATATTCGGATATAAAGTAAACGATCCCGAGAGATATGGAATTGTTGAATTTGATAAGGAAGGTAAGGCAATTTCTATTGAAGAAAAACCAAAGAAGCCAAAATCTAATTATGCAGTTCCGGGAATTTACATTTATAACAATGAAATAATTGAAATTTCAAAGAACTTAAAGCCTTCAGCACGCGGGGAGCTTGAAATTACAGATGTAAACAAAGAATACCTAATAAAAGGAAAACTGAAGGTTGAAAAAATTGGTCGCGGTATAGCGTGGCTTGACACAGGAACTCCGGAGGCACTGCTTCAAGCGTCTAATTTCTTTGGTGTTATTGAAGAGCGCCAAGGATTAAAAGTAGCATGTATTGAAGAAATAGCATATTATATGAACTATATTAGCAAAAACGAATTTGAAATATTGATTTCTTCTATTCCCAGATCATTATACAAAGATTATCTTGAAAAATTATTGAGAGAATAATAGTCTAAACTTTTTATATAGCATATTTAATTTATGAGAATTGTTAAATCAAATATAACTGGACCGATGGTTATTGAGCCGGATATTTTTCCGGATGGACGCGGATATTTTTTTGAATCTTTTAGTCTCTATAAATATAATGAAAATGGATTGGCTTATAATTTTGTTCAAGACAATATTTCAAAGTCAAAAAAAGGAACTGTCCGGGGGCTTCATTACCAAATTGGGAATAGTGCACAAGGAAAGCTGTGCCAAGTAATCTTTGGTAATGTCTTAGATGTCGCAGTAGACATTAGATTTAATTCTCCGACATTTGGAAAATATTTTTCTGTTGAATTATCAGAAGCAAACCACAAACAATTATGGATCCCTCCGGGATTTGCTCACGGATTTTCAGTTTTATCAAGCGAAGCAATATTTCATTACAAATGCACAACATACTATAGTAAAGCTGACGAAAGGTCAATTCGTTATAACGATCCTCTCTTAAGCATTGATTGGCAAATCGAAAATCCTATCGTATCTGAAAAGGATTTATCAGCAAAATTATTGAAGGATATTGATGAAGACTTTATTTTCCCATCTTAATAAATGCTAACAAATCGCTTTTTTTCCATTACTTCTAATTCTTTATTAAATTTGTGTTAAAAATATGGAGTATTTATGCGAGTTCCTTTATTAGATCTAAAACCGCAGTACCTATCCTTAAAAAATGAATTAGATGAAGCTATAATCAAGGTTGCAGAATCTCAATACTTTATTCTTGGTCCCGAAGTTGATTCAATGGAAAAAGTATTCTGTGAATATTTAAACTGTAAACATGCTCTTGGTGTTTCATCCGGTACTGATGCTTTGCTTATAGCATTAATGGCTATAGGTATTAAGCCTGGTGATGAAGTAATTGTTCCGACATTTTCTTTTTTTGCTACGGCAGGTGTTGTTTCGAGGTTAAATGCAACCCCAGTTTTTGTTGATATCAACCCTGTTACATTTAATATAGATCCCAAAGAATTTGAAAAAAATATTACAGCAAAAACAAAAGCTGTTATACCGGTTCATCTTTATGGACAAAGTTGTGAGATGGATGAAATAATTAAAATTGCAAAAGAGAACGGACTAAAAGTAATTGAAGATGGTGCACAAGCTATAGGCGTTCAATATAAAGACGGAAGACATGTAGGAACTATCGGCGACATTGGTTGTTTTTCATTTTTTCCTAGTAAAAATTTAGGTGGATACGGCGATGGAGGATTGGTTATTTCAAATGATGACAAACTCGCCGAAAGGTTACGAATTTTACGTGTTCACGGTGGTGAATCTAAATATTATCATAAAACAATAGGCGGAAATTTTAGGCTAGATGCAATTCAAGCTGCCGTCCTTAAAGTTAAACTTCCCTACCTTGATAACTGGTCAAAGCAACGAAGAGAAAATGCTGAAACCTACAATAAACTTTTCATGTCTTCAGGATTAGCAGAAGAGACGGGTAAAACTAATTTTGACAAAAGGAATTCAGTTCTTTTGCCTAAAGCAATTTACAAATCAAATGAAATAAAGAATTATCATATATACAATCAATATATTATTCGGGTTGAAAAACGTGATGAACTACGTCAATATTTAGCCAAGAATGAAATAAGTACAGAAATATATTATCCTGTTCCTTTTCATATGCAGGAATGCTTTGCAAATTTAGGATATAAGCGAGGCGATTTTCCACTGTCAGAAATGTCAGCAGAAACTTCAATTGCATTGCCAATTTATCCAGAACTTTCGAAAGAACAGATTGAATTTGTAGTAAGAACGATAAAGGATTTTATTCAAAAACAATTTTAACATTATGTGGATATTTAGTGAAAGAATCAAAAAGCATTAGTCATATGAAGATTTTTCTTGCCGGCCATAAGGGAATGGTTGGTTCGGCAATTAAACGAAATCTTGAGCAAAACGGTTATGGTCATTTAATTACTCGTTCTCATACAGAGTTAAACTTAGTTAATCAAAATCAAGTCGAAACCTTTTTTACGGAAGAAAAGCCTGAGTGCGTTATTATTGCAGCCGCTAAAGTAGGCGGAATTTGGGCTAATAACATTTATCGTGCAGATTTTATTTACAACAATTTGATGATCGAAGCCAACATTATAAATGCAGCCTACAAATACGGAACTGAGAAATTAATTTTTCTTGGAAGCTCGTGCATATATCCAAAACTCGCTCCACAGCCTTTGAAGGAAGAATATCTTTTATCCGATTATCTTGAATTTACTAACGAACCTTATGCAATCGCAAAAATTGCAGGCATTAAGTTGTGCGAAAGTTTTTATCGACAATACGGCGTAAATTTTTATTCAGCTATGCCGACAAACCTTTTTGGACCATATGATAATTTTGACCTTGAGACTTCTCATGTACTTCCCGCACTGATAAGAAAATTTCACGTTGCAAAGAATCATAAAGAAATAAATAATACGGTAACTCTTTGGGGAACTGGAAAACCCAAAAGAGAATTTCTTTATGTTGAAGACTTAGCGGAAGCAATCCGTTATCTTCTTGAAAATGTAGAAGCCAAAGATTTATATGAAAACGGAATTTCTCAAATAAATATTGGCACTGGCGAAGATTTGTCAATAAATGAATTGGCTGGATTAATTTCCAATGTTATAGGTTTCAATGGAAATATTGAATATGATAATTCCAAGCCGGACGGCACTCCGCGTAAGTTGATGGATGTTTCAAGAATTCACAAACTCGGTTGGAAGCATCGCACTTCGCTAAAAGAAGGAATTGAAAAAACTTACACTTGGTTTCTTAAAAACACCAAACTTTAGTTTATACGTTTTAAATTAAGAGGACATAAATTGAAAAAAGCATTAATTACCGGTATCACAGGACAGGATGGAAGTTATTTAACAGAAATTCTTATAGAAAAAGGATATGAAGTTCATGGAATAATTAGGAGAAGCAGCTCATTTAACACGGGTAGACTTGAACATCTTTATGCTAATAAAGAAATCCTCAATAAGAAAATGTTTCTCCATTATGGTGACTTGGTAGATACAAGCAATTTAAATAGGCTTCTTGAAAAAATTGAACCTGATGAAATTTATAATCTAGCAGCACAAAGTCACGTTAAGGTTTCTTTTGAGGTACCTGACTATACCGGGCAAGTTGATGCTTTGGGGACGTTAAGGTTTTTAGATGCTATTAGAGAAGTCGGCTTAAAACAAGTGAAATTTTATCAAGCGTCTACCAGTGAACTTTTTGGTAAAGTCCAGGAAGTACCACAGTCGGAAACAACACCATTTTACCCTCGTTCGCCTTATGGTGTGGCAAAACTATATGGCTATTGGATTATAGTAAATTATCGCGAAGCATATAATATATTTGCCTGCAACGGTATCTTGTTTAACCATGAATCTCCTAGACGCGGGGAAACCTTTGTAACTAGAAAGATTACCCGAGCGGCTTCTAGAATTGTAGCCGGGCTTCAATCTGCAGTAGCACTTGGAAATATGGATGCAAAACGGGACTGGGGCTTTGCTCCAGAATATTGTGAAGGAATGTGGAAAATTCTTCAACAAGGCACTCCTGAAGACTTTGTTCTTGCCACAGGTGAAACCCACACAGTGCGTGAATTTACAGAGTTAACGTTTAAAGAAATTGGAATTGAGCTTGAATGGACTGGCAAAGAAGAGAAAGAAGTCGGCTTGATTAAAAGAATTGATATTGAAAAAGCAAAAAATTTAATCGGTTATTCTGATACTTCGTCTAAATATAAATTTGATTTCAGTAATAAATTGAAACCGGGAAATACCGTCGTGGTTATTGACCCTAATTATTATCGGCCAACGGAGGTCGAATTACTCATTGGTAATCCAACGAAGGCAGAAAAAAATCTTGGATGGAAAGCTAAAACTAAGTTTAACGACCTAGTAAATCTCATGATAAGATCAGACCTTGATAAGGTACTTCAAAGAGGTTTCTAAAACACATTACTTAGATAAAAAAGTTTATTTTTTATTTACTAAAATTACTCCAGACGTAATTATTAGGCCGCTAAGAATTATCATAATAGTTATTGATTCACTTAAAATAATCCATGCGGAAAAAACGGTAACAAACGGCTCGAGATACAAAAAGGATCCCACTTTTGAAGCATCAAGCTCCTTTAATGATTTTGCCCACAATACATAAGCGATACCTGAGCAGAAAATTCCAAGGAATAATATAGAAGCCCACCCAATTAAAGATAGATGAATTACAGCGTTTATGGATTGACGAGTAACGGTAAATGGTGTAATTATTACTGCCATCAAAACGAATAAAAAAAGGATAGTCATCATTGGGGGATATTTTAAGCTAATCTTTTTATTAATCAAAGAATAAACACTCCAGGTAAATGCGCTCGCAAGCACCAATAAATCTCCTTTTTGTTCAATAAAACCAATATTCGAAATATTACTCCTGCTTACTAGAAGAATTAGGCCTGAAAATGCAATAATAATTCCTAAAATTTTGTTCCTGAAAAGTTTTTCCTTAAAAAATATCGCACTTAAAATTACCATAAATACGGGAGTTACCCCGACTATCCAGCCAGTATTTGCAGCAGTTGTGAATTTTAGACCTGTAACTTGAATCCAAAGATGAAAAACAGCAATTAAAGCAAGTACAAAAATTGCGCCGTGATTTTTTAAACTTATAGAAAAATCCCTTTTTGTATAAAATGCGAATACAACAAGCAAAATGATACCTAACAATAAACGAAGAAGAATTATTGTCTGAGGGTTTAACTCTCTCAATGCAATCTTAGTTGCTATAAATGAATTTCCCCAAAAGATAACTGCAAGTAGAGGTTCCCAAAATCGAAGAAGGCTTTTTTTCATATATTTATCCGCTTGAAGTCACTTAGATTTTTCCGTTTTTTTTGCAGATGAATATTTTTCTATTTCGTAGTGGATTATTCTTTCGGGCATTTCAGATTTAATTATCTCAACACTCGACGATGAATAAAATTGCGTTGCAAGAGTATCGTGAAAATCCGAAAAGACTACTACACGAACTATGCCTGAAGCTATCAAGGCTTTTGCACAAGTTGTGCATGACATGTTTGTAATATATGCTGTGGCTCCCTTTAATGTTACTCCATGAATTGCAGCTTGAGTAAGTGCATTCATTTCCGCGTGATTTGTTCTTACGCAGTGGTTATCAACTACTAGGCAGCCTATCTCCTCACAATGAGGATGCCCTGGTAAAGAGCCATTGTATCCTGTAGCTAATACAAATTTGTCTCTTACAAATACGCATCCACAATGCATCCGTGGACATGTTGATCTTTCCGAAGCTAGCATTGCTAGCTTTAAAAAATATTCATCCCACGATGGTCGTTTATTTTTTCTCATAAATTTTATTTACTCCAGTTTTTCTTTAGCATTGAAAAAACAAATAGATCTACATACTTGTTGTATAAATACTGCCCCTCCTTTTCAATTCCTTCAAAATTAAAACTTAATCTTTTAGGAATAGCCTGACTTTTCTTATTTCCTTCAGCACATTTAATAGTTATTCTATTTAACCCCGCATCTTTAAACGCATAACCTATTATTGCGCTACAGGCTCTGGTCATAACTCCTTTGCCCTGAAACTTTTCACCAAGCCAATAACCAATCTCTGCTTTCTTATTAAGTCGATCTCCGTTATGAACATCTATCAAACCCGAAAGCAAATTATTGTACCATATTTCCATAACATATCTACTGGAATACATGTCATGCTCTGACATTGCAAAAATATAGTTTATGGTATCCATGACGCTCCTAGTTTCTGCAACCCAGCTTAACCACTCGCTTAAGTAGCTGCGGTTTGAATCTATCAATCGATATAATGCATCAGAACTTGACATTTCTAAATCCATTAATGTAATTTCAGAATCTACTACAATCATAAATTACCTCTGGTGATTGATTTATTGGAAATTAAAACTTCACACAAAATATAATTGTTTTCATTTAAACTTTATTGATTTCCATTGAATTTTGATAAATCTAATATGATATTTTCAATGTCAAATTCTTCAAGATAAATGTCATATTTATTAGGAGGACTAAAAATGAACGATTATTTTTCAAAATTGTTTAAATACAATGATTGGGCAAATAAAACTGTCGTTAAATTCCTACAATCACATAATATAAATAATCAAGATATATTAAGTCTTTTATCTCATATTGTTCTGGCTGAGCAAATCTGGATGGTCAGAATGCAGAAAGGGAACTATGAAAAGCTTGATTTTTGGAAACAGTTAAGTTTAGAAGAATGTGAAAAACTAATCGAGGAAAATTTTTCAATATACTTTTCATTTATTGGGAAATTGAATGAAAAGGATTTTAAAAGAATCGTCCATTACAAGAACAGCAAAGGAATTGATTTTTCAAATACTATCGAAGACATATTAACACATCTTTCTCACCATTCTTCATACCATAGAGCACAAATTGCAAGAGACCTAAGAAAACTTGGATATCAACCGGCTATAACCGATTACATTGCTTTCATTAGAGGGTAGTGAAATTCATCTCTTTTTAGCAAGGGTTTGTGATTCAGCTGTTATGTTCAATAGATGCATGAAACTTTCATTGTAAGAATGCTAATATCATCAGAAACAAAAAATATTTCCGCTTAAGGACGCATTTGAATAAAATAATTTTAGTATAGAATAAGTAAAATGTTGCTGATAACTATCTCTTATAGTTATTATTATATATTAAAATTTTAAATTCATTATGGGTTGATTATGAAAACAAATATAATGGCTATTATTATGCTATCATTTTTTATATCTTCTGTTCTTGTCCCCCAAACAAAATTAAAATATCCACTCACCCAAAAGGACGATATTAAAGATAATTACTTTGGTACTATTGTTCCCGATCCATATCGCTGGCTTGAAAATGACACTGCTTCAGCTGTTAAACAATGGGTAAAGGAAGAAAACAAAGTCACTTTCAACTATCTTGATAAGATTCCTTATAGGGAGAAAATTAAGGCTAGACTTGAAAAACTATGGAACTATCCAAAATATTCTGCACCGTTCAAGGCTGGTAAGAATTATTTCTTTTTTAAGAATGACGGACTTCAAAATCAAGCAGTGCTTTATGTCCAAGACGGACTTAATGCGAAACCAGAAGTTTTCTTAGACCCAAATAATCTTTCAAAGGATGGAACCGTTTCACTTTCTTCATATGCTCCTTCAAAAGACGGAAAATATTTTGCTTATGGTACCGCTTCCGGCGGCTCAGACTGGAATGAATTTCACGTTATGGATGTTGCGACAAAAAAAGTCTTACGTGATAGGCTTAAATGGATAAAGTTTTCTGGTATTGCCTGGTTTAAGGACGGTTTCTTTTATAGCCGTTATCCTACTCCGGCAAAGGGAGAAGAATTAACATCTAAAAATGAATTTCATAAAGTATATTATCATAAACTTGGGACAGAACAATCGAGCGACAGTCTGATATATGAGAATTTGTCCCAGCCTAAGTTAACGATAGGAGCTCAGACGACTGAGGACGAGAGACTCTTAATCCTTTATCTTTCGACAGGAACAAGCAATAATGCACTTTATGTACAAAACCTAGAGAAGCCTGGTTCACCGGTGTTAAAAGTTATTGATAATTATGATCATAATTACAGTGTTGTTGATAATATTGGAGATAAGCTTTTAGTTCTAACCGATAAAAATGCTCCTAAGTACCAGTTAGTCCTTATTGATCCTGAAAATCCAGGTGAAACAAACTGGCAGACAATCATTCCCGAAAAGAATGATGTCCTTCAGTCTGTTTCCGTTATCGGCGGAAAGTTAGTTGCAATCTATATGAAGGATGCAAGCAATAGGATGTTTATGTATAACCTTTCAGGCAATAATGAAGAAGAAATAAAATTACCTGTGCTTGGGACAATTGAAAGTTTAAGTGGAAAGAGAAACAATAATATTGCTTTTTATGATTTCACATCGTTCACATTTCCCCCGACAATTTATGAGCTAAATGTAAAAGATAACTCTTCTACCATTTTCCGTAAACCAGAAATCAATTTTAACTTTGATAATTATATAACTAAGCAAGTGTTTTACAATAGCAAAGACGGAACCAAGGTTCCGATGTTTATTGTTTATAAAAAAGGGCTGAAGAGAAACGGAAACAACCCTGCTTTTCTTTATGCATACGGCGGTTTTGATATCAGCATAAATCCGGCATTCAGTATTACACGATTAATTTTTCTTGAGAATGGCGGTGTGCTTGCTATACCTAATATTCGCGGAGGAGGCGAATATGGAGAAGCTTGGCACACAGCAGGTATGCTTGGCAAAAAGCAAAATGTGTTTGATGATTTTATTGCTGCAGCAGAATACTTAATTAAAGAAAAATATACTTCTTCCCAAAAACTTGCTATAAATGGCGCTTCAAATGGTGGAATGCTAATCGGTGCTGTTACAAATCAAAGACCTGATTTATTTAGGATTGCAATACCTCAAGTAGGCGTACAGGATATGCTTCGGTTCCAGAAATTTACTATTGGTTGGGCATGGGTAAATGAATATGGTTCAAGTGATGATTCGGCTCAGTTTCAATATTTATATAAATACTCACCGCTTCAAAATATTAGGTCGGGTGTAAACTATCCTGCAATAATGGCAACTACGGCTGATCATGATGACCGAGTGGTCCCTGCACATTCTTTTAAGTATATAGCAACACTTCAGGATAAGTATAAAGGAAATAATCCGATCTTAATTAGGATTGAGACTCGTGCGGGACACGGCGCAGGGAAGCCTACTTCAAAAATTATTGATGAATGGACTGATATTTGGTCGTTCATATTTTATAATTTGGGGGTGAAGACAATCTACTAATGTTTTACTTTACGCCGAACACCGAATAAAAGAGTTTTGGAATATCGGAGAAATGGGATAATGGAGTAAACCCATCATTCCATAACTCCATTACTCCGGAGAACTTTTTATATGTAATATGACGCTTTAACTATTTCTCACTCATGAACGGATAACGCCAATCTTTTGGAGGAACAAATGTTTCTTTAATCGAGCGTGCAGTCATCCACCTCATGATGTTCATTGCACTACCTGCTTTATCATTTGTACCTGATGAGCGACCGCCTCCGAATGGCTGTTGCCCGACAACAGCTGCGGTTGGTTTATCGTTAATGTAAAAATTGCCGGCAGCATTGCGGAGTTTGTTCGACATTTTTACCAGTACATTTCTATCTTGAGACCAGATAGCTCCAGTTAGTGCGTAGGGCGAAGTCGTATCGCATAAATCAAGTGCTTCATCAAACTTATCATCTTCATAGATGAATATTGTAAGCACAGGACCAAATATTTCTTCTTCCATTGTTTTGAATCGGGGATTGGTAGTTACAATTGTAGTCGGCTCAATAAAAAATCCTTTCGAGTTGTCGCACTTGCCTCCAGTAATAATTTCTGCTTCTTTCGATTCCTTTGCAAAATCAATATAGGACTTTATAGTAGTGAAGGCCCCTTTATCAATTACTGCAGACATAAAGTTTGTAAAGTCTTCCGGATTACCCATTTTTATTTTATTGACTTCTGCAACATATTTTTCTTTGAATTCCTGCCAACGAGATTTTGGAATATACATCCGCGAAGCGGCGGAACATTTTTGTCCTTGATATTCAAATGCGCCGCGGATAGCAGCAACAACAAGGGCATCCACATCAGCTGTATTGTGTGCAAAAATAAAATCTTTTCCTCCTGTTTCTCCGACAATACGAGGATAATATTTTGCTTTATGAATGTTTTCTCCTATTGTCTTCCACATACCTTGAAATACTGCTGTTGAACCTGTGAAATGAATACCTGCAAGGTCGGGGCTTGCGAGAACGGGGTCGCCAACTTCGCCGCCGGAACCAGGGACAAAATTAATTACACCTGCGGGCAATCCAGCCTCCTCCCACAGCTTCATTAGAAAGTATGCAACGTAAACTGCACTGGAGGCGGGTTTCCATAAGGAGACATTTCCAACAATAACAGGAGCTGTCGGTAAATTTCCGGCAATCGAAGTAAAGTTGAATGGAGTTACAGCAAAAACAAATCCTTCAAGCGGACGGTATTCTTCGCGATTCCACATTCCTTTGGGTGAATAAGGTTGTTCACTCATTAATTGAGTCATATAGTAAGTGTTGAACCGCCAGAAGTCTATTAACTCACAAGAAGAGTCTATTTCAGCTTGGTAAATGGTCTTCGATTGACCGAGCATAGTAGCAGCGTTTAATGTAGATCGCCATGTTGTAGATAAAAGTTCAGCAGCTTTTTGAAAAACAGAGGCACGGTGTTCCCATGGCATATCAGCCCAGGATTTTCTTGCTTCAAGTGCGGCTTCAATTGCCATTTTTACTTCTGCTGTGCCAGCTTTGTGATAAACTCCTAATAGTTTTGAATGATCATGAGGTGTACGGATTTCGGCAGTTTTTCCTGTTTTAATTTCTTTACCGCCTATGATTAGAGGGATTTCAATTTGTTTAGATTGAAGCTCTGCAAGCTTCTTTTTTAACTCAGCTTTTTCCGGCGTTCCCGGCGCATAAGTCAGAACCGGCTCGTTTACCGGTATCGGAAGTTTGAAATATGCATTGGACATAAATGTTTCCTTTAATTTTGTTTTGGATAGTAAGTATCCATTTAATTATAAATTCAATACTTAAATTTATAATTGACAGAATGGAAATGCAATTGTTGGTGATAGATAAGTACTAGATAATGGTATTTGAAGTGCGTTCAGAGTGTATTCATAGTGCATTCAGAGTGCATTCAGAGTGCATTCAGAACGTTTAGAGGGATAAAATATTAATTTGTTTTACCTTTTTTAACTGATTTTGAAAGAATTAGTTGTTACCAGCTAAAAAATTATATGGGGTTGAGAAAAAGAACTAATGTTCTACTATATCAAAAATATTAAATTGAAATATGTGAATCAAGAAAGAAATGGGAGTTGCTAACCTGCCAAATAAATTAATCATATCTGTCCAAAACAAATAGAAAAAGGATCCCTCGGAAAAAGTAGTTAATTTTGTTTTAGCAAAAAATAAATCAACCAAACTTTAGCGAGGGACTAATGACAAATGTAACATTATTCAGTCAGATATTAAACTGTTTGGACAGAAGTCTTTTTACAAAAACAGTTGAACAATACAAGACAGATAAACACAACAAAGGGATAAACAGCTGGACACATTTAGTAACAATGCTTTTCAGTCACTTATCAAAATCACAATCAATAAGAGAAACAACCAATGGTTTATTATCAATAACGGGGAATTTGAATCATTTGGGTATACAAGGCAAGTCACCGCGCAAATCATCACTGTCATATATAAATGCCAATAGAGATTGGCAGATGTTTAGGGGATATTATTATAAGTTGTTGGAAGATTTTCAGAGCAAAGGAAATTTCAAGAGAAAAAAATTCAAGAAGATAAACAGGAAAATATACTTACTTGATAGCACGATTATCAGCGTTTGCTTAAAGGTATTTGACTGGGCAAAGTATAGACAGGAAAAAGGAGCAATAAAACTCCATACGATGCTGGATTACGACGGCTGTTTACCTAAATATGTATATATGACCGAAGCAAAACAGTCAGATGTAAAACATGCCCAATATATGTTAATGCCAAGCAAGTCGGTAATAGTATCAGATAGAGGCTATCAGGATTTTCAGATGCTTCATAAATTGAAGCAAGAAGACATAATATTTGTCATCATGTTGAAGAAATCGATAAAATATGAACAGGTAAAAGAATTACCCTTACCGGAGACTAAGGATGCTCATGTAATAAAAGATGAACTAATAAGGCTAACGGAAGAAGATACTTCAAAACTATATCCGGAGAATTTAAGACGAGTAGTAATATATGATGTAAGAAATAACCGGGAAATCGAGGTAATAACCAACAATTTAACTTGGACAGCATCTACGGTATCCGAGCTTTATAAACAGAGGTGGATGATAGAGATTTTCTTCAAAGAGTTAAAACAACACTTAAGAATCAAATCATTTATCGGAACCACTGAGAATGCAATGTGGATACAGATTTGGACAGCAATGATAACTTTATTGATACTGAGATATTTAAGAGAAATCGCAGCATATTCGTGGAGTTTGTCGAATCTTATAGCTTTTCTAAGGATGAATTTGTTTGTGAAGATTCTTTTAACGGAATGGCTAAACAATCCTTTTAAGGCGCCGGAAGATTTTTCTATAAATAATAGACAAGAAGAATTATTTTAGCAGGGATTGAATTTGGAATAAGCAGAAATCTGTCCAATTCTGATTATTATTCAACTTTTTTCTCTATTCTATATTTATTTTGGACAGCACGTGTTGGGTCATAATAAAAGGTAACCGAAAGATTATAAAAAAACATGTTAATAAACAGGCTCATAATAAGGTAAAATTATAAAAATAATTTAATAATAATCGTTTCTTTCTTTTTTTGTTACTTTTTTTCTTTCTTTGTTGATAAGTGGATAACTCAAAAATCTAATACAACCTTAAGATGTGATTGATTTTATTTTTCACTGTTTTCTCAAGGACAAAAGGGTCAAGAGACATAAAGATTTTTGTGAGTTCTTTTTTCTTTGTAGACTTGATCTGATCAGAAGCCAACAGTCTCTGATAAGGAGTCATAGGAGAAGAGAACTTTTTTATGATCTTAGAGCCGTCTCTTTTCTTTTCAATCAGCTTGAATGCAGGAAGGAAGAAGTTCAGATAAAATCTCCATTGGCTCAGGTAAAGATCATTAAGCATGCTTACAGTTTCAATATTATCAAATCTCTGGTATCCGATAAACTGTCTAACATGAGTCCAGTTTTTCTCCTCAATATGAGCATTATCATTTTTCTTATATTCTCTTGAACGGGTATACTGAACAGGGTTTTTCTTGTTTGTAAAATATTCGAGCAGCATATAGTTAAGTAGCTCACCGCCATTATCACAGTCAAACCCAAGTACATCGAAAGGAAGTGCCTCTGTGATGCTCTTTATGGCATCAAAGACGCCTTGCCTGCCCTTTCCCCATACGGCTCTTTGTTCTGTCCAACCTGTGGCAATATCAACGACATTTAGGGTAAGTGCAAACTGACCACTGGCCGAACTGCCACAGTGCGCAACAGTATCTGCCTCAATAAATCCCGGTTTAGATTCGTCCCATTGATTCAGTTTAATGGGAACTTGTTTCTTGAGCAAAGAACCGGGCTTAGTGGTACAAAGGCCAAATTTCTTATACTTTGATTTAA
>JAJYDC010000007.1 GCA_021777835.1 Bacteroidota bacterium
TGATCGATGACCCCCTAAAATAAGGGGTATAAATCGATAATATTCGATGAAAATTATCCCGATTTTTGAAAAAAATGAATTTACAAAATAAATCAAGTTTAATTGTTAGTTTTTAGAAGTGCCCTTATTTAAGTTTTTTCAGCAGCCTATCGATAGTTCGGGGAGAAATCTTCAGAAGTAAGTCGTTCTGTTCTTTCGACAAAGAATTATCTAAATAAAAAGCATAGAAAAAAATCCAGATTGGAATAACTGCCTTAAAGCGAATAGAGCATGCAAGATTAGTGGCAACCCAAATATCTTTAAGAAATCTGAGAATTGTAGGACAGCGGACTTCTTAGCTTTAGAGGCAGAGAAATAGCGTTTCCTGATCTCCAGAAGATATTCTTTTTTAGCCTTATTGCTCATAATAACTCCAAATTATTTAGGTTAACTATATTATGACGCAACGGCTAATTTGTCATCTGCTTATGGTTACACTAATTTTGGCGCAATGCGTACCTTCTTATACAAAACATTAATATTGAAATTAAAAATACTTATATTATATTATAAGCATCATTATAAAATTCATCCCACGTGACAAAGAAAAATGACAAAAATACAACAACTAAAATTGTAAAATGCTTTATATTGCTTTCAGTATTATTTGTTAATGCTGTAAATGCACAAAGCATTGTTAAAAAATATTCTCCATTCTTAAGTCCTGAGCATTCTTTTTACTTTCACCGATTGACTGTCAATGATGGGTTATCCCAGGGGCTTGTAACTTTTATGCTGCAGGACTGCCAGGGCTTTATGTGGTTTGGTACAGCTGGAGGTTTGGACCGCTTTGACGGATATGAATTTAAAACATACAATAATATAAAAGACATCCCCAAGCAGCCGGTTTATTTTTTATCGTGCCTAACAAATAATGACACTTCATTTTGGATAGGTACCGAGCTAGGGCTGCTTCTATTTGATCCGGTAAATCCCTCCGGAAAATTATATGAAATCCCGAAACAAATCGGTAATCCTGCTCCTTCAAGCTTTATTGAAAATATAACAAGGACTTCCGACTCAACATTGCTTTTTGACGACGCAGGAAGCGGCTTAATAGAATTTAACACTGTAAGCAAAAAATTTATTTTACTGTATGCCATAAAAAAGAAGACTAATATAAACCCGGATGAAACTTTCGCGGGTATAGTTTCGCTTGGAAAAGGTAAGTCTTTAATTGTTACTTCAAAACAAATTCTGACTTTTGATTCTCGAAGAAGTGTTTTGAGACATGTACTCTCTTTTTCTTCTAACGAATCACCCTCTTGTTTATATTATGATGATAAAGCAAAGGCTGCTTTACTTGGTACATTACATGGCATCTTAAAATTTAAAAACGGCAAAATAAGTAATGCGTTTTCAAAGGTAGATTATCAAAAGCAGTTGGATAGCAAAAATGTCCGCTCAATTTTCAAAGATAGAAATGGAAATTTTTGGATTGGAACAGACGACGGGGTAATTTATTTAGATAACAATAAAAAAAATTTCGTCTCTTACAGCAGCATCCTTACAGACCCTTCGACTATTCAACAGGGGCCTGTTATACGTTTTTATGAAGATAAATCAGAAAATTTATGGATGAGCATTTTAGATGCCGGTGTCTGCCACATAGACCTTAAGAAGAAAAAATTCTTTGAGATTACCAACAAACCAAACTTACCTAGACAGCTTCCCGGCGCTGCGATATCTGACATCGATATAGATAAACAGAATAATTTGTGGCTAACCGGCGGCGGGCTTACTTATATTGACCGCATAAAGAACAAAATAATTTTCTATTCAATGAATCATTCAAATATCCACTTTACTTATTCCCGCGTTTCAAGTTTTAGCTTCCCTATAAATGACACTACACTTTGCTTTATCGCCAAAAGGAAAGTTTATACTTACAATATAAAAACAGAACAAATCCACCCTCTTATAATTAATAAGTATCAGCCTAATATGGTTTATAGAGGTCTAAATCTTAACTCTTACGGTTCTTTACTTTTGATAAACCCCGACAGCATTTATGAAGTAAATGTAGTGCGAAAGAAATTTGTAAGAACTTTAATAAGAATCAAAGGACAAAGAATTCTTCCCGTAACCGCTGCCGTAACTTCATCTTTAGAGGACTCAGCAGGAAATATCTGGATAGGCACCGACAGCGGGCTTCTTCACTTTGATAAATACGGCAGAGCAACTCGTTTTATTTCCGATACTTCTTATAATTATATTATCCTCCCGGATCCATGTATCCTCTCGCTTGCTGCCGGAAGAAACGGAATACTCTGGATCGGCACAATTTCAGGCTTATACAGATATGATCCGCAGAATCAAACTATGCGCGGATTTCATGAACAAGACGGTCTGCATAATACAAAAATCTGGAATATTGCAGTTGACCATAATGATAATATTTGGGCTGGAACCAACAAGGGTTTAATAAAATTATATAAGTCACGTAATGGTTTATACAAAATACGGACTTACAATATCGAAGATGGATTACCATCAAATGAATTTAATATGGGAGTCGTAACTGCGGATAATGAAGGCTATCTCTATTTTGGAACTTCTGATGGTATTATATTTTTTAATCCTGATTCTATGGAAGATAATAAATATGAGCCGAAAATAGCCATAACCGCTTTGAAGATATACGGTGTTCCTGTTTCGTTGGATAAAGATATATCTTTTAAGAAAAGGCTTACAATCCCATTCGATAAGAAAGTGTTTTCCATCAGCTTCGCAGCGCTTGATTATACTAGTCCTTTCCGAAATCATTATTCATATAAACTTGAAGGTTATGATGATGTTTGGATTGATGCCGGCAGTAGAAGAGAGGCATTCTTTACAAATCTTGACCCGGGCAAATACACACTACTTATAAAAGCATCTAATAACGACAATGTTTGGACAAGTAAGCCGCTTGCAGTTTCAATTGAAATAGTTCCCCCGTTCTGGTTAACTTGGTGGTTCAAAGGCTTAGTTGCTTTAGCCGTTATACTAGCTATCGGCGGAAGCATCAGATATATTGAGCTCCAGAAAATAAAGCGTAGGATAGAAATATTAGAGCGGCAGCAAAGCCTTGAGCGTGAACGTTCGCGTATATCTAAAGATATGCATGATGAGATTGGAGCAAACTTAACAAGGATTTCGTTATTAAGCGATGTTGTTATTTCGCAGGCTAAGGAAGCAAAGAATGATTCTACATTACACCAGATTTCTAATTTTGCAAATGATACTATTGAGAAGCTCGACGAAATAGTTTGGGCTGTAAACCCGTCTAACGATAATCTGAAAAATTTAATTGCTTATATCGGTGAATACGCCGAAGGTTTTTTTAGTTCATCGGAAATTAAATGCCGCTTTAACTTCCCCCCGATAATCCCGGAAATACCGTTATCATCCGAAAAAAGACATAACTTTTTCCTTGTTGTGAAGGAAGCATTAAATAATGTACAAAAATATAGCAGCGCTGCATACGTAACTCTCACTTTACTTTTAAATGAATCATCTGCAGGCAGTTTCAAATTTATTATTCAGGATGACGGTATAGGCTTTGATTGCGATTCAGTATTTCAAACATGCAATGGAATAAGAAACATGAAGGAAAGAATGCTATCGAACGGAGGATATTTTGAGTTAAAGACAAAGCCGGGGGAAGGAACGGAAATTATTTTAATTATTAATTCTTAATGGTAAGACTGAAGGCTTCTTTATATTTTCTTTTAGCTCCGTGTTAAGTGATTTATTCTAAAATAACATTTTTGTGCTATGGAATTAAGAATAACGCTATTATATTTTTTACTGTAAAAAGAGATAACCGATTGGATATAAATATAGCCATCGTTGAAGATGATAATAATATAAGAACAAGTCTTTCATTATTAATTTCCGGCTCACCTGGATTTAACTGCGTAGGCTCATATAAGTCTTCCGAGGAAGCATTATTGAAAATTAATTCATCGAATGTTGAAGTTGTATTGATGGATATTAACTTGCCAAACATGAATGGTATTGAATGTACTCGCCTCTTAAAACAGAAATTCCCAACCATTCAAATAATAATGCAGACTGTTTATGAAAATAGCGAAATGATTTTTGAATCATTAAAAGCGGGTGCAAGCGGATATTTATTAAAGAGAACGCGCCCGTCCAAGATACTTGAAGCAATAGAAGAAGTTTATAACGGCGGCTCACCTATGTCAAGCCAGATAGCGAGAATGGTTGTTGAATCATTTCAAGTATCAACACACATTGACGAATCTTATAATCTTACAAAAAGAGAAAAAGAAGTCCTAGACTATCTTTCAAAAGGATTCCGTTACAAAGAAATAGCAGAGGAACTATTTATCAGTATGGATACTATCCGCAGCCATATTAGGAATATTTATGAAAAGCTGCAAGTACGCTCTCGTACAGAAGCTGTTCTTAAATACCGCAAAAGATAATATCACATCTCTTACCTCATACTTAAAAATCATACAAAAGTGCTATTGATAAAGCTTCTTTCAAAAGCTAAAATGATTGCAGCATTTTTTTATTCATTAACATGAATAAAAATATTGCATGCTAAAACTATTTTATGCGGATTAACTAATTAAATCATAAAAAACATTCTTAGGAGATGTTATGAGGATTATAAAAAATCTCATGGATTTATTTCCCTTGCTCTTTTTCGTTTCGTTAACTGCAGCTGTGCGGAGTACGAATGGTTCCAAAGTCGTGGATAAAGAAACACTGAAAATGAATGCAATGTTTGCAAATTCCTTTTCATCGGGAAATGTTAACGATATGTATAATAATTATTTAACAAATTAAGGATCAATTATGAATAAGCTAATCTATTGTATTTCCATCTCTGTGTGTCTTTATTTTAGTTCTGTTTTATATGCTCAGGATAATTTAAATCAAACACTATCAAAGCTATCCAGTGATGCTGCAAGTGCGTATGTAGCTCCGGTTGTCTCCGGTTTCGGGGCTAACTTAAATTCCGGATGGGTTCATAGAATTGTACCGGCAAAGATGTTTTCCATTGATATTGAGTTAACTTTTGTCGGCATGGGAACTTTTTTTGGCAGCAATAATCAATCTTTTGCTACAAACGGTCAGTTTAGGTTTAACCGAGATCAGGCGATGACCATGACTTCTAATATTGGCAATCCGGACGCAAGGAATGCAATAGTAGATCAGATAATAAATCAAGATTTCCAGGTTGGAATCCAAGGCCCGACAATTGTGGGTAGTAAATCACAGGACCTGTCAATAAACTTTCCGGGTAAGACATTTACATACAATTCACAATCTTACACAGTACCTTCACAAAATGTAGATGTAGCAGGTGCCACGGGCCTTCTTGACAATTTGTCAATACTCCCCTTAGCTGCGCCTCAGCTTTCTATTGGTACTTTTTATGGAACGGCTCTGGAATTAAGGTTCTTGCCAAGCATTCAAATAAATAAAGATCTGGGAAGCTTTAGTTATTTCGGAATAGGATTCCAACATAATCCTGCCGTCTGGTTGGACACGCCGTTGCCTTTAGATGTTTCCGTAGGATTTTATACTCAAACTATGAAAGTCGGTACAATATTTAAAAGTACTGCAACTTCTGTCGGAATATACGCGGGTAAAACTTTCGGATATAGCCTTTTGGGAGTTTCACCATACGCAGGCTTTACATTTGAAAGCTCGACTATAACTGTAAATTACAATCATATGGTTGATACTCAGGCGGGACCTGAAAACATTAATGTATCGTTCGATTTGAAGGGTGAGAATTCAGTTAGGTTTACTGTCGGTGCTTCCTTTAAGCTTGCAATTATTAATCTAAATGTCGACTACAGCTTGGCAAAATACAATACCGTAAGCGCAGGTTTAGGATTTAGTTTTTAGCAAATTATTATTTTAAGCTAAGGATAACAAACTATGAAAAAAAATTTACTTTTTCTTACTGGTTTGATAATTACAATATTATTGCAATCAAACACATTCTGCCAGATTTCACTTAACGCCAATGGTATTGGAAACTACTTTGGCGCAGGTACAACTTGGCATCAATATTCGGGCTCAAACGTTTCAATGAATATAGGAATCCCATCCGGTACTCAGGCTCAAACATGGACTGCACCTACTTTTAGCGCAACTGATTCTTTAACCACAAATTATATTCTTCCTGCTTCAAGTCCGTATTCTTCTTATTTCCAAGCGGCTACTTATACTTCTAAAATATCAAGTTTTCAAAACGGATTTGCCCTCGACTCTTACCAGTATATTAATTTGTCGAATGATACACTTTATATCATCGGTGAGGTGATGCATTATTATGGTTCTGTAGGCGGTCATACTGTTGATACTGTCCTTGTAAAAGATACAACCTATATAGTAACGATTTTACCAATTCAAATAGGAGCTTCATACTCTACGATGCCGGATACCATTTCGCTCGGAGGAGGGATGAAAAAGATTAATTCGAATTCATTTACTACAGATGCCTACGGAACATTGAATTTACCAAATGGTTCATTCCAGGCAGTTCGTTTAAAAGGAACGTACACCACATATGTATACAATGGAGCATCATTAATTAACAGTTATTCGAGCTACGATTACACATGGCTTACTTTGGAAGGGAATCAACTAAAAGTTGACGTGGATACATCGACTGCAACGGGGAATGTAACTGTTCAATCAATTGAGATAACTTATGTAAGCTCTACTGCCACGGCAGTTAATATTCAGAGTACGTCACCTAAAAATTTTATGTTAAGCCAAAACTATCCAAATCCGTTTAACCCGGCTACAACTATTAGTTTTCAAATTCCAAAGAGCAGCTTTGTTACTTTAAAAGTTTATGATGTTTTGGGAAGAGAAGTTGCTTCTTTAATTAATGAGCAGAAATCGCCTGGAACTTATAGTGTAAATTTTAATGCAAGCAATCTTTCAAGCGGAATGTACTTATACAGATTGCAGGCAGGCGATTTCGTGGAAACTAAGAAACTAGTTTTATTAAAGTAATCTATCACAAAATTATTAGGATAATGTTTATGAGACACGTATATTATTTTTTATTTAGCCTTAGCATTTGCTTTCTACTTAACGATATTGTGTATGCTCAGTGGGTACAAACAAGTGGTCCCGAAGGAGGTCCAATACAATCAGTAGTTGAAGCGAAAGGTGTATTTGTAGCTAGCACTTCCGGTTTTTTGCGCTCTACAGATTCTGGGAATACTTGGATAAGTGCAAATAACGGACTCCCTGCGCCTTTACCCATAAGCTCTATGGTCACTGACGGTAATACGATATTTGCAACGAATAGATTTGCAATATACAAGTCTACCGATGCTGCAGCATCATGGCAAAAGACAGCTGATAATATCAAGCTAAATGAAAATGCTTTGCTAGGATATGACGGCTCTGCTCTTTACGGAAATATACAGGGGCAGAATGGTCTTGCATTTTCCAAGTCGACAGATGATGGAGCTACCTGGACGTCGGTATCAAATTCATGGCCATCATATTTCCAACAATGTACTTCTATAGGTTTTAACAACGGTACTGTGTTTGCTACATCAATTGGTATTTATCGCTCGACAAACCAAGGAGTAACGTGGGATTCACTTGGCGGTATAGGACCATATAATTCTTTGCCCGTATCGCCATTTCTATATGTATTTGATAACTCCTATGTATATGTATTTGGGTCAGTAACTCAATACTATACAGGAATTGATACTATACTGTACCGTTCATCTGATAACGGCGGCACGTGGACACAAGTTTGTGATCATATTAATGCATCTTCAGCCTTTTCTGATGCAAGCGGATTGTTTGTCGTATCACCATCCGGTGTAATTAGCAAGTCCACAGACCATGGCGCAACATGGTCGCAAACAAATACAGGTAAATTTAGTTCTACAGAACCAAATGCAGGGGGTTATGCATTCGCAAAAAACGGAACATCTTTTGCTGCCGCAACTGAACTCGGAATTGCTTCTACCAGTGAAACCGGCTCCACTTGGAATCTTTCTTCGACAGGTTATAGCTCATCTTATATAACCGAACTTGCAGCTATTTCAAACACGCTCTATGCTACAAATGGTGATCAAGTTTATAGCTCAACAGATTTCGGCAATACCTGGAACAAATTTGTAATTCCCTCTGCAAATGCTTCCGACTCAATAGTGACTAGAGTATTTAATGGAACTAACGCCCTTTATGCAGTTATGCTAGAGAAAGGACCGATAACTAACGGGCATCGCCTTTATCGATCAACTGATAATGGCACAACATGGACGTCAATGGCTTTAGATGCGGGTGGATATTCATATACTTATTTTTTGTCTGCTTACGCTGTCGGCTCGGTAATTTTCTTCTACGAGCCAGGATTTCGAACTGCTTATTCAAAAGACGGTGGCGCTACTGTTCAAACAACATATTCAAATACTTTTCCAAGGACAATGGGTGCCGTAGTAGGAGACGATTCACTATTGCTAGGAACTTTGGGGAGTAGTTCATATGAAACATCTACTGATTCCGGCTCGACCTGGACCACATTAACATCTTCTCCAATGCTCGCAGCACAAGGGCTCCCTGTATCCATCAACAAAACCTTCTTTATTTTAGATATCGACGGTTCTTATTATGGCGTCATGAAGTCTAATGACGGTGGAGTTACATGGGATTCAACTGACAACAATCTCCCGCCCTTAAATGGACTTGCAGAGATTAGAGTTTCCGGCAGTAATTTAGTTGCATTCTGGGGGGACAAAATTTTCATATCCCAAGATCTTGGGCATAGTTGGGTCACGTCGTCTTTACAGCTTGCAGATTATGGTATTATGCCAGTAGTCGCCGACGGATACAGTGCTTCAGCTATCCTTAATAATTCATTATTTGTCGCAACTCAGGAAGGAATTTGGCAAATTCCTATCTCTCAATTTATCACCGCTGTTAAAAGTGATAAGGGTTCATTACTCTCTAGTTACAAACTGAACCAGAATTATCCTAACCCGTTTAATCCAACAACTACTATTACTTTTCAAATTCCAAAGAGCAGTTTCGTTACATTAAAAGTATATGATGTTTTAGGAAGGGAAGTTTCTACTCTAATGAATGAGCAGAAATCGCCCGGAACTTATAGTGTGAATTTTTATGCAAGTAATCTTTCAAGCGGGGTTTATTTTTATAGGATGAAGGTGGGAAGTTTCGTTGAAACAAAAAAACTTGTATTATTGAAATGATTTTGAGATAGAATTACTTATATGAGGGGCGTGCAATTAATTGTGCGCCTCTATCGAATTGCGCCTAAAAAAAACATAATTATTTGTATTATTGTACCTCTTTATGATAACTCAGCCCCAAAAAACTCTACGAAATAGCGTAGGTTTTAGCCCATTTTTTCCTCTCAGTGCCTCGATCTTCCTATCTACCCTGCATTTACCTATACCCATAAATAAAACCCCCCTCAGAATCGATTTTCACATATTTTCCCGTTAATGAAATCTTCATTTTCTAATGTTTTTAATTTACACGTTTTAAAAGAATAGCGTCCCCCTTTCCATATAGACCTCAAATAAATTCCAATCCAAATAGAATTGATACCCCCACAACCCAAGCGGGGTTTGCTTTCTTGCCAAGAATGGATACTTTTTGTACTAAGACAAAGGTATATATAAAAAAAAGCCACCTACGGCATTGTCAATTAAATTCACTCAAGTTCCTTATAAAACAAAAAACCCTCAAAATGATTCATTTTGAGGGTTTCCATGTGCACCCTGCGGGATTCGAACCCGCGACCTGCTGATTAAGAGTCAGATGCTCTACCAACTGAGCTAAGGGTGCGGGGCAAAATTAATCAAATTTGATTCTCTATCAAAATTTTTGAGGTCGTCTTTTTAATCTTTTATATCGAATTGCTATGAATCTGTGTGATTATATTGAGGCGGCAGAAAGCCGCCTCAATATCTTACTCTAAGAAGGTTATTTACTAGGCATGTCGAATTTATTGTCAGCTATCTCTGCGTTAGCAGAAATTTTATTGAAGTTCATTGTCTGATTGAAATCGTATCCCGCTGTGTGCACAGTAAACGGAATTAAAACACCATCAACATTTTTGTAATCATTATAATCAGTTTGAACTTGAATATTGCCGAGCGGTGTCTGATTGTATTGAATCTTCCTAATCAATAGTCCGCTGTTTACATCAAAGTATAACTTATAGCTTAAATATTGCGATAGCGATCCCTTAACTTCGTATGCAGTGTCTTTGTCTACAATTACAACATCGCTGAATCTTAAATTTGTAAAGTCCTTATCAAAGCTGATGTCTCTATAAAATTGTGCGGCATCTTTCAAAAGATTCAAATCATCGCCCTTAATTTCATCCTGCCTTTGTCCTGACTTGAACCATCCGACTTCTCCGTTAAACCCTCTTGAATATTCACCCCAATGATTCTGACCTACGGTTAAAATTTTATCCGGCGCCTTTTGATATATTGTAATAGGAGTTTCCTTTCCGTCTTCATTAAGTGTGGTGCCTTCAAATGTTAACGAAGTTATTTTTTGAAATGCTTCTTTTCCGCCGATTGCTTTTATATATTTTGCTATTATTTCTCCTACGGTGTTTAATCTATTTGGCACCGTTATGTCCTTTTCATTTCTGTCTTCTCTTTTTAGGGGAAGTTTTAATAATGCAGGTACGGTTTCAGGATTTAAATTACCGTGATGACATGTAAAACATGTTACCTCTTGATGCCCCATGAAATGATGTTTGTTAATGTCATTCATCATTTCGATCATCTTTCGTGCCTTTTTCTTACCTGATTTCTTGTCGCTGTCAAATTCCCAGCCTTTTGTTTTGTCGTAAACATGGCAGCTGCGGCAATTAGCGCCAAGTGACGCTTCGATGAATCTCATTGTCGGTATAAGCCGCGAAGCAGGTAATCCCTTAAATACTTTTATGTTCTTGTATACTTTCTCCGCTGGCTTGTCTCCTTCTGAATCGGAGTAATGCTTCGCTGTAACTTTCTTAGTAGTTAATTTATCTCTATCCGAACGTGAATCATTCTTTATAGTGTTTGGATCTTTACCTGCAATTGCCCACGCGTAAGAAAAGGAAATTATCAAAATGCCGGTAAGTAAAAGGATCGTTTTGCCCAAAGATTTTTTGTATGCCATGCGCCGCCTCTAATTGATTATAGTGTATTTTACTTAAAACGAATATAATAATAAGTAGTTCAGAAAAAAGTGATGATGTTAATCGGTAAGTTTTAAGATCACAGGAATATAATGAATGGGAGATGTAAAAGTGCCCATATGCCGTATCGTATATATGTCTCTTTCCTTATATCTTTTGCCTGCACTGCAAAATAAATTGCTTTTATGATCGTATTGCTCATCATTGCCATTATAATTGCCGATATAATTATAGGCTCCAATGGTTTTGCGCCTTGAACTAAAGATAGTATGAATGGGTCTATGTCTGTTACTCCTACAACTGCCGAGAGTGTTAAAAGCCCCCCGCTGCCAAAATAGTTCTTTACTAGAATAGTAACCACAGAAAGAATTACAAACAAAGCTGCAAAAAATATAGCCGGCTTAATTTCAAATGGATTTTGAAGTGTCGAAACAGAATGTACTCCGGGTTGAGGATTCTTTGATTTTAGCCCAAATGAAAGTGCAATTCCGATTATTGTTAGCAAAGCAAATTTCCACCACAATAAGTATATGCTTGAAGGATTGATTATTCCAATTATTATTAAGATTCTTATATACATTACACTGCTTGCAAGTAGCGATGCCTGTAAAGCGTTTCCGCTTTGCTCCGGATTGTTTTTTGCTATTCTTCCTACAGCAATGCTAACCGCCGTACTCGATACAATCCCCCCAAGCAATCCAGAAAGCCATAAGCCTACTTTTCCGCCGAATTTTTTCATGAGGAAGTATCCGACGAATCCTATCGTCGATACCATGATTACATATTCCCAAATATTTTTAGGGTTAAGATTGAATTGAGTATAATTTTGATCGGGCAGCGCAGGCAGAATTATTATTGTTATAAGTAAGAATTTTATGACTGCAAGTAATTCAGTTTTATCTAATCGCTCAACCCAGCTTTCAAGCTCGGCTTTTTCGGATAGAAGAAATGTAGCAATGATGCCTAATGCCATCGGAAGCCATATATCCGCCAGCATTGACAGCGCCCCAATGGTAAATGTTAAAAGAGCTGCTACTTCGCTTGTTGTCCCTGACTTACCTTCTTTTAATTTTGAAATATATCCCATTAGTGCAAGCGCTGCTATTGAAATCATTCCCGCGGGTAAAGCGAATGTTACATTTATATGAAAAAGCCATCCGCAGGCAAAACCAAATAAACTAATTAAGGTATAAGTTCTTACTCCGGCGAAAAGTCTGCTTTTTCTTTCACCGCCTGATCGCTCTCTTTCAAGTCCGATTAGAAATCCTAGCGCTAAGGCAATAACAAATCTAATTTCGTATGTCCATTGAAATAAATTCAAAATATTTAATAATTTAAATAAATTATAAAATAGTACCTCGTTTAAATTTCCATAAACTAACCAGATTAACAACTGCTGCTATCCCGATAAGGGCACCAAGATAGGGAAGTATATCAATAAACCCATACCCGTTCCATAACACCTTCAAGAACCCTTCAACTGCCCAGTATACAATTGTCAACTTGCTTATGACTTGTATAAAAGGCGGCAGTATAAATGTCGGAAACCACGCGCCTCCCACGGCACTCATCGTCAATACTAAAAATGTTCCCAGCCCGTTTGCCTGTGCCGCAGTTTTGCAGAATGCCGCAAGGAGCATCCCGAAAGCTGTACTTGCTGCTGAGGCTGCAATTATCATCAATACTAAATTTAAGAAGTTGGAAAAAATATTAATATTGAAAAGTAAATAACCCAAAAAAAAGAGAACAAAAAGCTGTATGCATCCGAGTGAAATATTATATAAATATTTGCTCCACAGAATTTGTACTCTCGAAATCGGGGAAGATAATATCCTTAGTATTACTCCGCTTTTGCTTTCATCAAATAGGGAAGTTGAAGTTCCTGTCAATGTAAATAGAAGAAACATTACTGCCCAGCCTCCTACACTCCTTGTAGCATCCGGACTTGTTACGTTTGCCCCGACTAGCTGTTTTTTATCCATTTGAAGTATATTGCTGAAAAAATTTCCTGCTTTCCGGGAAGTATCTGAATCGACTGAATCTGTATATGCAAATTGCATCCCGTGAAGAATTTCAGCCGTATCGACTTTGTAATATTTGCTTATGACTGAAGCTATCTGCTTGTTGAAATTTGATCCCTTTTCCATTCCCAAATATCCCTCTGCTTTTCTTTGCATACTTGAGATAAACACGCTAGGGATTTCTGTCATTATAGTTTGCGTAAGCAGCCCTTGAATCATTTGCATTTCAATATTGTTCTTGGGGTCATAATAGAATTTCAGTCTTAAGGATGTAGATGTGTCGGTGAATGCATCCGCCGGAATAACTAGAGCAGCCGAAGCATTCCCCCTTCGTATGAAGTCTTTTACGGAGTTTGTATCAAACGTAACTTTTTTCCCCTGATCATTTGTATAAGTTTTTATCAATTGAAATGTGGAACTTGTATCAAGTGCAGTCTCAATTTTCTTTGCAACAGTTGCGTTGCTGCTGTTTATAAAAGCTAATCGGATTCCCTGCGGAGAACCTCCGCCGCTGAAAATTGACCCGAATATATAAATTAATACTATTGGTACCAGAAATGTCAAACCTACAGCGGGCTTGTCGTGCCAGAATAAAATATAATCTTTCTTTATAAGTTTCAGAATGGTTTTCAATCTCTTAGTCTCCTTCCTGTTAAATGAAGGAATAAGGCTTCTAATGAGGGCTTCTTAATTTCGATTGACTCGTAATTAATCCCGTTTTCCTCCATTGATGCAAAAAAATCAGAAAGTTTTAATTTATTAGTCGGCTTTAATTCGTACTTGTCCTGTTCATTAATTATTTCTCCGAATGTTTGAAAGAGTCCTGTCTTTTTTTCTGTTAAATGATTTTTATTAATCAGAATTGTTTGACTGTAATGAAGCTCTCCCAGCAGCGTTTCAAGCACTCCGGTAGTAATAATTTTCCCGAAATCTATAATGGCAATCCTGCTGCAAAGCCGTTCGGCTTCTTCCATATAATGTGTCGTGTAGATAATTGTTTTCCCTTGCTCATTTAATTTTATGAGATATTCGAATATTGCGTTTCGTGATTGAGGGTCAACTCCTACTGTAGGTTCGTCGCATAAAATTATTTGCGGGTCATGAAGTAGGCTTGCCGCAAGATTTAACCTCCTCTTCATTCCGCCTGAAAATGTTTTTACTTTATCTTTTTTCCTGTCGTAAAGCTGAACCATATTCAATTTATCGGCGACTACATTTTTTAAGGTGTTTTTCTTTATATTGAAAAAAGAGCCGAATATTTCAAGATTATCCTGCGCAGATAGGTCATCGTATAGCGCTAAAGTTTGAGGTACCAAACCTATTTTTCGCCTGATATCCAAATTCTCGATAGAGATCTTTTCACCGTCTATAAGTATTTCCCCTTCATCCGCATTAATATAACCGACAAGCAGATTCATAAGAGTAGACTTGCCTGCGCCGTTAGGACCGAGGAGTCCAAATAGTTCTTTCTCATTAATTTCTAGGGAGATGTTGTCAAGTGCGGTAATGTTCGTGAACTTTTTTGTGATGTTCTTTATAGAGATCATTTATTTTCCGTGTCTTTGTTTTAATGCGGATTTAAATAGCTCAATAAATTATTTGGATTTAACTATGTTTCGTAAAAGAAAAGCGCAAATGAATCACTATTGTCGTCGTTTTCAATCTTCGTATTTTGTTATAAAATATATTCTAATGCATAAATGGGAAATCTTTAATAATATAAGCCCGGACAAAAAACACTAACGTTCCGATTAACATAATTAAAATTCCTCCAAGTGCAAAGTACATTCCGGTCGAAAAAAATAAGCCTAGCCACATTAAAATAGCCACTAGCGCCGGTAAAGGATAAAGCCACATCTTAAATGGGAAAAATTCTGCCGGTTTATTCTTTCTTAGTATAATAATTCCAACTGCTTGTCCTATGAACTGAACTAATATTCTCATTGCAAGTATTGCGCTTATCACTTCCTTTAGTCTGAACAAAAGGCTGAATACAAAAGCAATTGCTCCGAGTGTTAAAAGTGAAACGTTGGGAAAGTGCTTCTTAGGATGTACCCGTGAAAATATGTTGAAAAATGTACCATCAACTGCCGCAGCATATGGAATTCGAGAGTATCCAAGCAGTGCTGAAAATAAAGACGAGAATGCAATCCATAATATCAGGACTGTCGCAACTATTGCGGCTTTAGAGCCGTAGATTTTTTCCACAAAACTGCTGACTATGAATTTCGAGTTCATTGCTTCACGCCAGGGAATTACTCCGAGTACACTAAGCTGCATCGCAAAGTATAATACCGCAATTCCGCCTATCGAAATGAAGATACTTTTGGGAATGTTTTTCTGAGGTTCTTTTAATTCTTCTCCTAAATTACAAATGTTATAGTATCCTAAGTAAGTATAAATCGTCTGGACTGAAGCACTACCAAGACCTACAAAAAAGATAAAGGAGAAATTAAAAGCGCCTTTAGGGAAGTCAAATGCTAGCTTAGGATTGAAATGCGTCGCTCCGCCGAATATTAACCAGAGCATAGTAGCTATAACCCCAATCCAAAGGAACAATGAGATTTTCCCTACCGTAGTTATCTTTCTGTATAATAGAATAACTATTGCAATAACTAATAGACCCGAGACAATTTTTTGTCCTATTGCGCCGAGTGGAAAAAGGAATGTAAAATATTGCGAGAATCCAATGGCGCCTGAGGCTACTACAAGAGGAGCCTGAAATATGGTCTGCCATATTAATAGGAAAGAGAATAACTTTCCCCAGCTTGTCGGTCCGTAAATTTCTTTTAGAAAAACATAACTTCCGCCTGCACTCGGCATCGCAGCACCTAACTCACTCCATACAAAGCCGTCCATTAATGCAAGTAAAGCACCTAGTACCCATGCGAGCATGCTTTGCGGTCCGTTCATCTCCTTAATAACTATTGGAAGAACGATAAACGGACCGATCCCAATCATGTCGATCATGTTAAGAGCGGTGGCTTCCTTAAGCCCTAATCCGCGTTCGAGTTTTGTTTGTATTTTCTCGCCGATAATTAAAGTCCTAAATTAAAGTTCTTTTCTTAACAAACTTCTTTTATATCCGTATGAAAAATAAACCACTAAACCTATTAAAAGCCATCCTGCAAATCTTATCCACGTTATCCAGGGAAGTCCTAGTATAAGATAAAGACATGCAGCGATACCAAGCAGCGGAAGTAACGGAACCCAGGGTGTTCTGAACCCGCGTGGTCTATCCGGCTCTTTTTTGCGGAGTATAATGATTCCGGCACATACAAGTATAAATGCGAATAAGGTTCCTATGTTTGTTAAGTCAACCATCTCATCTATAGTTGTAAACATTGCAGTAACACCTACGATTAAACCTGTAAGTATTGTGGTAACATAGGGTGTTCTGTATTTTGGATGAACTTTTGCAAAGCTTTGGGGAAGCAGACCGTCGCGCGCCATTGAAAAAAATATTCTTGGCTGTCCCAATTGAAATACTAGAAGTACCGCTGTATGTGCTATGACTGATCCAAATGCAATAATACCTACAAGGAAATTTCCCCAATTCTTTATATTGGCATATTGTATTGCAAGTGTTAGCGGTTCGGCTTGACTTGTTGAAAGTGTCTTTACCAACGCGGGATAAGGTATAATACCCGTAAATACTCCCGCTACTAAAATATATACTATCGTACTTACAATTAGCGAACCTATAATTCCGATCGGCAAATCCCGCTTCGGGTTCTTAACTTCTTCTGCAACTGTCGAGACGGCATCAAAACCTATATAAGCAAAAAATACTACTGCGGCGCCTGCCTGAATTCCCGACCATCCGTTTGGAGCAAATGGTACCCAGTTAGCGGGCTTTACGTAATGGAATCCAACCCAAATAAAAAGTCCAAGTACTGCAAGCTTAATAATTACCATAATTGTAGTTAGCCGCGAACTTTCGCGTATTCCTAATACTAAGACTACTGTTATTAACGCAACAATTGAGAATGCTGGAAGATTGAATACAATAGGTACTCCAAAAATATGAGGGGCATGTTCAAGTAAGCCCGGTATTTTTGCGGCTGTTCGATAATCGATTGACATCCAATCTGGAATATTTATTCCGAAACCCGCAACAAATGTTTTAAAATAATTAGCCCAGCTTATTGCTACTGCAACATTACCGACTGCATATTCTATTATTAAATCCCAGCCTATTATCCAAGCCACAAGTTCGCCGAGTGTTCCGTAAGAATATGTATAAGCACTCCCCGAAATTGGAACCATCGCAGAAAATTCTGCATAGCATAAAGCTGCAAATCCGCAAGCTATAGCTGTTAAAACAAATGAAAGCATTAAGGCGGGTCCGGCTCCCGGTCTCATTGCATCTCCGGCTGCGGCTGTACCTATTGTCGCAAAGATTCCTGCACCGATTATTGCACCTATTCCAAGCATTACTACATCAAAAGCACCGAGTACTCGCTTTAATTGATGTTTCGGCTCTTCTCCTTCGTGAACAAGCGCATCAAGACTTTTGGTTCTGAATAATTGTTTTAGCAAAGGCGTTCTTCCTTATAAAATTGATTGAACGTAAAGATTGAAATGCATCTATTTTAATATAAGTAATTTATTTTTTAGTTTGAAAGAGGTAATTATATTCATCTAATATTTATTTACTTATTTATATATTCGTATTGCATTTTTTTGATATTATTCTGGAAATAATTTGATCCCTATTCATTCGATCCTGATACTTTTCGCCTTTGGTGTAGTTGCCGGTTTTATAAATATTAACGCTGGTGGTGGCTCAATTCTAACTCTTCCTGTCTTAATCTTTCTGGGTCTTAACTCTGCTGTGGCAAACGGCACAAATAGGGTCGGAGTGTTTCTTCAAACTGCTACAGGCGTTTACTCCTTCAAAAAAGAGGATTACCACCAATTCCGTCTGAGCATGAAAATGTCTCTTCTTACTTTGCCGGGCGCAATTGCTGGCGCTTTCCTTTCAATACGAATTGGAGATGAGACTTTTCAAAAAATACTAGGCGTTATAATGATCGGAATAATTATTTCAATGATAATTCCGAAATCAAAGAAATCAAATGTCTTGGTAGAAGACAGCAAAATTACATGGAAAATTGTTATTGCTATGGCGCTTATTGGATTTTATGGAGGGTTTATACAGGTCGGCGTAGGTTTTTTAATTATGGCGGCATTAAATTATATAATGAGGCTGAACTTAGTTCATGTGAACATGCATAAGGTTTTTATTGTTGCAGTCTATACTCTTCCGGCATTGTTGATTTTTATTCTACAAGGAGATGTAAATTGGAGTTACGGATTAAGCCTTGCAGCAGGAACTTCCCTCGGTGCCTTCTGGGCTGCTAAATTCTCAGTGCGCGGAGGTGAAAAATGGATTAAGGTTGTCCTAATTATTGCTGTGATCTTGATGTCCCTAAAGCTTTGGAATATCCTGTGATTTTATTCTCAGTATCTTCTTTTCGTTAAAGTATGAATCCTTTTTTTTAATTACATATCTAATTTAACATAATTGAGTGAGGCTTATGTCAGTATTACAGATCTTATTGTTAGTGCTTTTTGCACTTGTTGTATTTGTTCAAATAAAGAAATATATAGTTAAACGCTCGGTTAAACATTATTCGGCCTCTGAAGCAGCGGAGAAGGTTAAAGGAAGCCGGAATGTTCTACTCCTTGATGTACGAACAGCGCAGGAAAGAAAAACAAGCGCAATAAGAGGTTCTTTTCATATTCCTGTCCATGAATTAGGAACCAGAATTGAAGAATTAAGGAAATTTAAGGATAAAGAAATTATTTGTTATTGCAGAACCGGAAACCGAAGTGTGTCTGCTGCATCTAAACTAAAGAAACATGGATTTAACTCTGCAAATTTACTCGGCGGTATTAACGCATGGAATGCGAAAGGATTTAAATAAAATAAAATGAAAAAAAATGTTGGAACGATTGATAGGATATTTAGAGGATTGGCAGCATTACTGGTTTTGATTCTTTTTCTAACAAAAACCATTCAAGGCGGTACTGCCGTAATTCTTGGCTTAATGGCAATAGCTTTTATATTTACGAGCACTACCAGGTTTTGCCCTTGCTACACCCGCTTCAATATTAATACTGCAAAAGAAAAAAGTGAGAAGTAATTATTATGATGATCGTATTATATATAATATTTGGTGTAATTGCTTTAATTATGTTACTGCAGTTTGTAATGGTTATTGCGGCAAAACGTTCTAAAGGTACAAAGTTAACCGGGTTGAAGGGTAATCTTAAAAAGCTGGAAGGTAACGGAACAAAAGGTCTTGTGTATTTTTTCAGCCCTTCATGTCACGCGTGTAAAGCCCAAACACCAGTTATTAAATCGTTGCAGTCGAATTATAAGAATGTTTATGATGTTGATATATCTAAGGACCTTAACACCGCTCGCGTTTTTGGAATTAAAGCAACCCCGACAACCATTGCTGTCGAAAACGGTGTTATCCGTCAAGTTTTTCTGGGTGTCAAACCCCAGGAGTTTTTAGAGAAATATTTAGGAGGATCAAATTAAATGGAATACGGATTTTCAAAAATAGTGAACCAGCCTTTTGAAGAAACTGTTGAAAAGGTTACTGAAGAGTTAAAGAAAGTTGGCTTTGGTGTGTTGACTGAAATTGATGTTAAAGACACAATGAAGAAAAAGTTAGACGTCGATTTTAAGAAATATAAAATATTAGGTGCTTGTAATCCGCCTATTGCACATAAAGCCCTACAAATAGAAGAAGAATTAGGGTTGCTTCTGCCGTGCAATGTTATAATATATGAAAAAGATGGAAAAACTGCAGTATCTGTTTTTAACCCGATGATAATGTCTCAGCTTATTGATAATAAAGATATGCTGGCGATTGCCGAAGAAGTAAAAACAAAACTAATGACTGTGTTAGATAAAATCTAAGGTCAAAGTAAGATTACGTGAAAGATTATAAATACAATTTAATTAAAAGTAAAAGACGACAAGGAGAATAATATGCCAGAGGATTTAACAAAAGAAGCTTTTCTTAAAAAAGTTTTTAATTTTGAAACGAATAAAGAATGGAAGTTTGAAGGTGACCTTCCGTGCGTGATTGATTTCTGGGCACCATGGTGCGGTCCATGCAGAATGGTTGCTCCCGTAATGGAAGAGTTATCTGTTGAGTATGCGGGAAAGGTAAACTTTTATAAAATTAATACTGATGTTGAGCAAGAACTTGGTTCAGCATTTGGTATTAGAAGTATCCCTTCTTTATTATTTGTGCCGAAAGAAGGACAGCCTAAGATGGCAGTCGGCGCTCTTCCTAAGGAATCATTGAAGCAGGCAATTCAAGAAGAATTGCTTACTGCAACTGCTTAATAATATTTGTTACATAGACCCCCGTTGCGGAAATATCAGTCAATGGTATTTCCGCTTTTTTTATTCCCCGAATGATTTAATTTTGTATTGTGAAAAAGGAATTAAGTAGAAACATTTCACGTCTTTTAAGAAAATTAAACGGAGGATAACATGTCAAAAACAGAAACAAATCTACATGAAGCATTTTCAGGCGAAAGCCAGGCAAATCAGAAATATCGTGCCTTTGCTAAAAAAGCAGAGCAGGAAGGGTTTGCTAATATTGCAAAGTTATTTAAAACAGCAGCCGAAGCTGAAAGAATACATGCCGAGGGACATCTGGGAGCACTAAATGGTGTCGGCTCAACTCTTGAGAATCTAAAAGCTGCAATTGCTGGCGAGACTTATGAATATACTGAAATGTATCCGCCGATGCTTAAAGAAGCTGAATCGGAAAATCATAAGGCTAAAAGAATGTTTGGATATGCCCTTAAAGCCGAAGAGGTTCATGCAAAATTATATAAATTGGCTATGGAAGCAGTTGAAAAGGGAAAGGATTTAACCGGAGTGGATTTCTATCTTTGTCCCGTCTGCGGTAATATTGAAATAGGAAAGCCTACTGAGAATTGCCCGATTTGCGGAACTCTTGCTTCAAAGTATGTGGTGATATAATCACTTTACTAAGCCTCCGGGGCTAATATAGCTTCGGAGGTTTTGGACGTCTGCAGAATTTAATAAATATCTAATTAGATTTTAATTGAATATATAGGTACCTTCTAATACATAAAAATTCGGATTAAAGAAAAATAAGCTAATTATAAAGAATTATTCGTAGGAGAAGATTCTTTTTATTCAAAAATAGAAATTTATAATCTGTTAAAATTTATTTTAACATAACGGAATCTATTATTAAACAATTAGGTGTGAATTTGAAGTTCTGTAATATAAAAATCATTAAACTTTTCTTAATAATCTTTATTCTTTCCGTTAGTATTATGAAAGCTCAAACATCAAATAAAATTGGAGAACCTGTGACTGTCGATTCAGTTGATCTGAGTAGATATGTGGGTAAATGGTATGAAATCGCAAAGATTCCAAATAGCTTTCAGAAAAAATGTGCAAGCAATACTACTGCGACTTATGTATTTCGAAAAGACGGCAACATTGATGTAATTAATCGTTGTATTGAAAAAAACGGAAGCATTAGTGAAGCAAAGGGAATAGCTAGAATTGTAAATAAGAAAACAAACGCTAAACTTGAGGTAAGTTTTGTCCGTATTTTTGGCATCTCACTGTTTTGGGGAGATTACTGGATAATCGGTTTGGATAAGAACTATAATTATGCTGTTGTCGGAACTCCTACGAGAAAATACGGGTGGATATTAAGCCGCACTTCTGTGCTGTCTAAAAATGACTTGGACCAAGCGTTTACTATTTTGCGGAATCAAGGGTACAATACCAATGATTTTGAAATGGATGTTCAATAATACTAAACTTCAATCCTTGAAAACAAAAAGCTTCCTGCAACAAGCAGAAGAAAAGTAATAATTGTTAAAACCGCAAAATCAATTCCAATTCCGAAATGCGATGCCCCGGTCAATGCAAATCTTAACCCGTCAACACCATAAGATAATGGGTCAACTGAAGCGACTATTTTCATAGCCTCAGGCAATCCTTGAATCGGAAATAATGCTCCGCTTAAAAAGAAAAGCGGCATTACAAGAAAGCTCATTATTAACTGGAAGCCTTGAAAATCTTCGAGCATTGAAGCAATTGCTGTTCCCAGCGCTGTGAAAAGAAGAGAAATTAAAATCATAAAGACCAATGATAGCAGAATCAATCCGACTGAATGAACTCTAAAGCCGGCTATCATTGAAATGATTAATACTATTATTCCTTGAAACACCGAAGCTGTTGCACCTCCGAATACACGCCCGATCATAATGTTTAGGCGGGAGACAGGAGCGACAAGCGTTTCTTTTAAGAATCCAAACTGCCTGTCCCATATCATTTCAACTCCTGAAAATATAGCTGTAAATAAAATACTCATTGCTATAATTCCCGGTGCAAGAAATTCTATATAGCTTCCTTGCCCTGCTTTTTGAAATATAGGTCCAAATCCAAAACCAAGCGCCACTAGGAAAAGGACTGGCTGCCCTAAGCTTCCTATGATCCTTGATCGAGATCGCAAATATCTTTTAATTTGCCTGAGCCAAAGTATATAAATTGTTGACATTTGTTATCTCCTCCTCCACATCTTGCTGCGCATTCTCATCCGATCAAGCCCCGAAGCTTCTTCTTCACGTATTTTACTTCCAGTTAGCTCAAGGAATGCGTCTTCTAAATTATCTTTTCCAGTTTGAGCCTTTAATTGTTCAGGGGTGCCGCTGGCTACAATTTTACCGTGATCTATAATCGCAATTCTATCGGCAACTCGGTCAGCTTCTTCCATATAATGTGTAGTGAAAAATACAGTCGTTTGTTCTTTCTTATTTAAATCGTTAATGTAATTCCACATGTAATTTCTTGTTTGAGGATCTAAGCCAAGTGTTGGCTCATCTAGAAATATAATTTTGGGATGATGTAGAAATCCGCGCGCAATTTCTAATCTCCGCTTCATCCCTCCTGAATAATTTTTCACAAACTCATTCCTTTTGTCCCACAGTTCGACAAAATTTAAAAGCTCTTCAATTCTTGGCTTTCGAATTTCAGGCGGAACTTTATAAAGAACAGCATGAAAGTTCATGTTTTCATATGCCGTTAATTCCTCATCTAAACTTGGGTCCTGAAAGACGATGCCGAATGATTCTCTTACTTTATCCTGATGAAGCGCCGGGTTAATTCCGTTTATTTCTATTTCACCGCTTGTCGGATGAAGCAGTGTGGTCAACATTTTTATTGTAGTTGATTTTCCCGCTCCGTTAGGTCCAAGAAAGCCGAATATTTCAGCCTTCTCTACGTTGAAGGAAATATTGTCAACGGCTGTAAAATCGCCGAATTGCTTTGTTAGATTTTTAACTTTAATCATGTTATAAGCCGGATGAAAATTGTTTGGTAAATATAGTCATGAAGACACTAAGGTGGTATGATTTGTTAATACACAATAATAACAAATAGACAATTACCCTGCACATTTAATTAATTATCAAAAAATTAAATCCTTTGGATTTTACCTGCATCTTATTTATGGAAAATAGTAATTTTGTATTGGAAAATTTGAAAGGGAAAAAATGAAAATCGCAGTGGCATCTAATAATCAAATAAAAGTTAGCGGACACCTTGGACGCGCAAAATCTTTTTTAATTTATGATATAGAAGATTCTCGGGTAATTAAGAAAGAAATAAGAATTAACACTTTTACTCACCACGTTCAGCATAACCATCAGCATGAAGATAATCATAGTGCGCACGTGCAAGGTGAAGGAATGCATAGTCATGCAGATCTAATTGACGGTTTAAAGGATTGCAGTCACATAATCTTCCAGAGCGGCGGCAGGAGAGTTATTGAGGATCTAAAGGCAAATAATATTGTGCCTATTCTTACGGATGAAGAGGTAGCTGATACTGCAGTAGAAAAGTTTCTGAACGGTAATCTCTTACAAAAAGAAGAAAGCGGCTGCGCTCACTAAAACGTGATAACAGTTACTCTTAAGTAAATCGCTAAATCGAGTATACCTTTGTATTTGACTCAGCAGCCAGCGACTCCAAGTCGTAGACTGTTTAATTAAAGGTATCTTATAAAAATTGTAATAATTAAAACTATAAGGAATAACTATGTCGACAAAAACTGCATACGTAAAACAAATAAAAGGAATAACCTTTGCCGGTAAAACTGATTCAAATCATTGGGTAACAATGGATGGTCCTGAAAATTTCGGCGGAAGCAACGCCGGAATTAGACCAAAGGAGCTTATTCTTCTGTCATTGGCAGGCTGCACAGGAAGCGATGTAATCTCAATCCTCTCAAAGAAAAGAACTCCGCTGGATGATTTCGAGATTAATATTAAAGCAGATGTAGCTGATGAGCATCCGCAAGTCTTTACAAAAATAGATCTCGAATATGTTTTCTATGGAAAAAATTTGAACGTAAAAGATATCGAGCGGGCAATTGAGCTTTCCCAAACAAAATATTGCAGCGTTACTGCAATGCTTCAAAAAGCCGTGGAAATGAGGCACTCTTACAGAATTGTTGAGGAAAAGAAGAGTTAACTTTATATAGAGGTTAAAACGATATGCGACGTAATAGGCTCGTTTATAACTTCTGAGATAATTCTTAATCCGCACTGTTTAACAAGCGAATTTACTCCGCCGCTGCGAAGAAATAATTTATAATTTTTATAATGATCTTTACCGGCGGAAAATTCAACTAGCTCATTTAATATGTCCCACAGTTTTGATTTCTTTTGAATTGCGTATTCACCGATGATTATTTTATCAGAAATTAGTTTTAATTGATTAATTACTGCAATCCTTTCGTCCGGTGGCATCTCATGTACAGCGTAGGTTATAATAGAATAATCATATTTTTCGGGAATCTGTTTTGTCAACGCTGAAGCATCTGTATGGATAAAAATTACATTAGAAAATTTCTGCTCTGATAATATATTATTGGCCACAAAAATATTTTTTGAAGATAAATCAACCCCCGTAACTTTGGAGCATTTCTCTGCAAGTTGAAAGCAAAGCCTCCCCGTTCCGCAGCCGACATCAATTACACTGCTTCCGTCTTGAATAAAATTCTTTATTATCGAAAACATCTTATCCTGGTTTGGCGCTATAATCCTATCATAAAATAGCCCGTCATACCAATGTATCTTATCTTTCATTTTAATGCCTTTGATAAATCCTCGATTAAATCATCAGGATGCTCTAACCCTATAGACATTCGCAAAAGATTCTGAGGAGTTCTGGTATCAGGTCCCTCAACTGAAGCACGATGCTCTATTAGACTTTCCGGACCGCCAAGACTCGTAGCACGCACAAATATTTTAACTTTTGAAGCCACCCGCATTGCATCTTTTTTCGTACCTTTTACCTGGAATGAAATCATTCCGCCGAATAGTTTCATTTGTGCAGAAGCAATTTTATGCCCTGGATGCGAAGGTAATCCCGGGTAATATACTTTCTCAACTTTCCGGTGCGAATGCAAAAACTTAGCTACTTGTATTGCGCTTTGGGATTGTGCCCTGATGCGTATTGGCAAGGTTTGAATTCCTCTTAATACAAGCCAGCATTCAAATGGCGAAGGTACCGCTCCGCCGGATTTTTGTATTTCACGTATCTTCTGGAAGAATTCATCATTCTTTTTTGAAATTACTGCACCGCCTAGAACATCGCTATGCCCGCCGATATACTTTGTTGTTGCGTGAAGCGCTATATCTGCGCCAAGTTCAAACGGTTTTTGAAGGATCGGTGTTGCCCAGGTGTTATCGCAAACAATTTTTATGTTTCTCCTCTTTAACAAAACTGAAATCTTATTTATGTCGATAATCTTCAAAAGAGGATTTGTTGGCGTTTCAATCCAAACTAACCGCGTATTTTTTCTTAGAGCATTTTCAACATTATTTAACTTTGTCATGTCTACAAAGGATGAGGTGATGTTCCATTTCTCAAATAGCTTAATCAAATTCCTTGTGCCATGGTAAAGATCGTCAGATGCAATAATATGATCGCCTTGTGAAAGTGCTTGAAAAATAGTCATTGCTGCAGCGGAACCTGATGAAAATGCCGCGGCAGATTGTCCGCCTTCTAGTTGTGAAAGACATGTCTCGAGCGATTCGCGATTTGGATTGTTGCCTCTTGAATAATTGTAACCCTTTGGATATTCTCCGTTTGCCTCTCGTTCGAATGTTGTTGATAAATGAATGGGTGGGGTTACTGCTCCAGTTGCCGGATCATTCTTTCTTCCTGCATGTACAGAAAGTGTTTCTATTTTCATTTTACATCCTTCACAAAATTTCTAGTTTAATTGCATGCGCAAAATAATAAACTGCTGGCTTAAATGTTTTAGTGCGGCTGGGCGAAATGTTAGGGGCAGCTCAAATGGCTGCCTCGCTAAATATTATTGCTGTTCGACTTGTGTAAATATTTCTAAGAGTTCGTCTTCAATTTCTTTACCTCGGTTTCTTCCGTACCAAAGATGAAGTTTTTCGTAAAGCTCGGGCTTTACAATGCCTTCGCTCTTTAATTTACTAAGTAGTTCTTGCGCTTGCTTCGGGCGCGGACCCCATATAAATAATTCATTTCCTTCTTCATCGAATGCCGCAAGCTTAGGTATGCTTCTCGTACCGTTGGTTAAATACAAATCTATAATGTCCAAATTAGAATCTCTTAGCAGTATTCTTAATTCGATGTTTGGATTTTCTTCAGCAATTTTTGCAATGTGAGGAAGATTCTGCGCTGAATCGCCGCACCAGCCTTCTGTTAGCACCATCCAAATTTGTTTCTCTTTTATATTCTTAATCGCATTAACTAACTTTTTGGAAACGGTATAAGTTTTATCAATTCTTCCGCTTCTTTGAAGATTCAATTTCTTGTATTCAAACATTTCTTTCTGTTCATCGCTAAGTGCTTCCGGATTTGTATTTGAAATTTCTTCAATAATGCTTTGCATATATTCTCTGTATGTCATTCCTTTGTGCGGTCTTCTATCTGTAAAAAACTGTTGTGCCATTTCATTGCTCCGGTTAAATAAATTTATAAGCAAAATTAATCAAATCTTAAGACTAATATTGCGTTTCATATCATATTTGAAGCATTTTTATGCAAAAGGATTCAATTCGTTAGCACTTGATTTATAGATACAATTTATACATTATTAATCGTAAGTTTGAATTGTATTTAGAAAGTTAGAAAAATGACTACCGAAGAAACAAAATATTTCACTCCACTTGAAGCAAAAAGAACTCTACCATTAGTAAAGAAAATTGTTAAAGATATAATCGATACTTCGAAAGAAATAAAACTATTAGCCGATGATCTTGATGGAAAAATTGAAGATGACCCGCGCGCGAAAAAAATGATCGATAATATCAATGGGTTTATTCACGAATTGGAAGAGATCGGCTGCTTTTATAAAGATTATAGCTTTACTCTTGGATTGGTCGATTTCCCTGCAATGATAAATGGAAGAGATGTATTGCTTTGCTGGCGAAGCGATGAAGATGAAATAAAATATTACCACAATCTGGATGCCGGCTATACCGGAAGAAAATTAATCCCAGAAGAATTTCTCTGAAAATCTAATTGCCTAAATCAAAGCTTGCTGTTGATGTTGCCGTCTGACCGGAGTTCACATCCTTTATCCTATATATTAAATTATAATTGCCGTTTTTGTATGTCGAGTCTAAATCAAATTGCGCTTCCAAAGGAGTATCTGTCATTTTTTCTTTCTTTGATCGGTCAACAACTCTGCTTAATAATGATTTTATAGTGTCCTTTGCAGGTGTCACAAGATCAATTTCGTATGCTATCGTCGCCTTATATAATCCGTTTTCCTGCTTCTGCTCAAATCCTTTTACGCGTGTCGTTGCGTCAACTTCAGAACTGTCGCCCATGTTATATGCAAAAGCTTCAGGACTAAAAGCCTCTAGCTTAGTCTCTGTTTTTTTTGAGCAGGCAGAAAAAAGAAATGCAAATGCAAGTAGTAACATAATAGCGTATTTCATTAACACCTCGGCTTTTTAAATGTCGGGCGAAGTAAACATTCGCCCGGTATATATTTTATTGTTAACCGTTCTTAGCTTGAAATTCTTTCATGAATTTAACAAATTCTTCAATACCTTTCTTAGGGAAAGCATTGTAAATAGAAGCGCGCAAACCGCCGACTGATCTATGACCCTTAACACCGTCAAATCCTGCTGCAGTTGCTTCAGAGATCAATTTCTTTTCTAATTCTTCCGTCGCTAGATTAAAGGTAACGTTCATTAATGAACGGCTGTCCTTTTGTGCATGCCCTTTGTAATAACCGTTGCTTTCGTCAATGCAGTTGTATAGAATTTCTGCCTTCTCTTTATTTGTTTTATACATTGCCTCGAGACCGCCGTTTTTCTTTAGCCATTTTGCAACTAACCCGATTATATAAATACCAAATGTTGAAGGCGTGTTATACATTGAATTATTTTCAGCATGTATTTTATAATTCAGCATCGTATGAAGCGAATCTGAACTGCGTTCAAGCAAATCTTTTCTGATAATTACTAATGTAACACCCGAAGGTCCCATATTCTTTTGTGCACCTGCATATATCAATCCGTATTTGTTTACATTAATCTTTTTGTGAAGCATATCCGAAGAAGCATCACATACAAGGGGGACGTTTCCTACTTCCGGTTCAGTATGCCATTCGGTTCCGTATATTGTATTGTTTGAAGTAAAATGTACATACGAAGCATCCGGGTCTAATTTCAATTCGGATTGTTTTGGTATCCGGTTGAATTTCTCTTCTTCCGTCGATGCCGCAATGTTTACTGTCCCTACGCGCTTTGCTTCCTTAACCGCTTTCTTTGACCAGCTTCCGGTTAAAATATAATCGGCTTTGTTTTTCGGAGGCATTAAATTTAACGGAACCATAGAGAATTGAAGACTTGCACCGCCTTGTAGAAATAGTATTTCGTAGTTGCCGTTTATATCGAGAAGAGATCTTAAATCTTCTTTTGTTTCTTCAATTATTTTATCAAATGTTTTAGATCGATGACTTATTTCAAGAATTGACATCCCAACACCTGGGAGTGAAAATAAATTTTCCTGAGCTTCTTTCAATACTTCTTCAGGCAGAATAGCAGGGCCGGCACTGAAGTTATAGATTCTTTTTTGCATAACCAATATTCCTTTTTTTTAGATGTAATAATAATTCTTTTATATTATATTCGATTATTCCCCTATCACGTTATTTTATTTCCATTTAAATATTTGCCTGCCTGTCGGTCTTTGTGCTAAGATATTTCAAACTATTTCCCATATCCCATAATCCATATTCCAGACTAAGCAGGATAAGCAATTAAATCAAATGAACAAGCAAACCGTCGCGCAGCTTAGGCTCGAACCATGTTGACTTTGGCGGCATAATTTCCCCTGCATCTGAGATTTTCATTAAATCGTCAACAGACACCGGAAATAAAGAAAAAGCTGCTGCTGCTTTCTTGTTGTCAACTAGTGTCTCTAATTCTTTAGTTCCTCGAATACCTCCGACAAAATCAATTCGCTTGTTAGTTCTCGGATCGTCAATCCCTAATACCGGGTTTAATAAGAAATCCTGCAATATGCTTACATCCAAATTTTCTGCGACTGACTTTGATAAACTGCTGCTGGCTATTACCGCGTCGTTGGCTTTTAGCTGGTACCATTCCCCATCTATATACATTCCGAATGTTTGTCTGCTTGAAGGCTCTTTTAAAGAAGACTTTGAGATTGAAAATTTTTCACTTACTTCATTTAGGAATTCTTCCTTTGATCTTCCTTTTAAATCAAGAACAATACGGTTATATGGAAGAATTTTCAATTGATTAGCGGGGAATAAAACAGCTATGAAATAATTATATTCTTCCATACCTGTATGGGACTTATTCGAATCCATTTTAACTTTTCTTGCCCGGCTTGCGCTTGCGGCACGGTGATGTCCGTCTGCAATATATAGGTTTTTTACTTTTGCTATTTCTTCAGTGATGATTTTATTGTTTTCTTCCGGCAGTTTCCAAACTGAATGTTGAATACCATCGGAAGATGTAAACTCATAAATTGGCTTCGTCTGTTTTGTAACTGACTCTATGATCTCATCTACCTTAGTAACATTTTTGTAAGTTAAAAAAACAGGACCGGTCTGAGCACCCGTTGTTATTATATGATTTGTCCTGTCGTCTTCCTTTTCCTTGCGGGTCTTTTCATGCTTCAATATTACGTCATTGTCATAATCGTCCACAGAAAAAGTAGCCGCAATCCCTGTTTGCGAACGCCCGTCCATTACCAATTTATACAGATAAAAATTCGGAACCTTATCTAATTCCAAACTTCCATTTTCTATTATCTTAGATAAATTTTCTTTCGCCTTTTGATATACTTCCGGTGCGTATGGATTTATGCTTTCGTCCAACTCAATTTCTGCCCTTGTAATGCGAAGAAAACTTAAAGGGTTACCATTGACTAATTCCTTGGCTTCTTGACGGTTTACAACATCATAAGGTACGCTTGCAACTATGCTAGCTTTATTATCTGAGGGTCTTAATGCTTTGAAAGGTTTTATTACTGCCACAATGTAACTCCAAATAGTAAATTTATGTATAGTAAAAATCCATAAAAAATGAACAATAATCCATGCCAATATAAATTTATTATAATATTTGATTTTATCGTATTCTTTAGCGTTTTTAAATCAATGAAATTTTAAATTATTGTATTGAGAATATATTATGAAAAAAATGTGGGGAACTTTCTTGCTTCTAACCATTATTATTTTATTTACAGGCTGTTCAAGCGCACCGCTTAATCTTGAAATTGCTAAAGACGATGTAATGAATTATTACGACTCCGGTAAATATGACGCAGAACTTGATAATGTCGTTAAACATGCGGAGTCGGAGTTTAATAGTATCCAGCCGGGCGATAGTACGGTTGTAATCTTTGATGTTGACGAAACTATTCTCTCAAGCTATGATTTTGAAAAGGATCTTGATTTCGGATATGTAATGCCTCTATGGGATAAATATATTTTGGAAGCTAAAGAACCCGCCATAAAGCAAACTAAATCACTTTGTGATTTCCTCGTGAAGAAAGGTTTCAAAATAATTTTCCTTACTGGAAGAAAAAATGATCAGTATAATGCGACTTATAAAAATCTATTCAACGATGGATTTACTAAGTTTGATACCCTTATTGTACGGCAACCGCCGGAATTTGATTATACAGCACTAAAATATAAATCACTTCAAAGAACTGAACTAACGAATAGGGGATACAAAATTGTGGGTACCGTTGGTGACCAATACAGCGATCTTGATGGTCCTTACCACGGTATACAGGTGAAAATTCCGAACTATCTTTATATTATTAAATAATCTTAAGCCCAAAAAGTCAATACTCGCCTCATCTGCTTGAGATTTTAATTATATTTGCAGTTAAGTTTAGAATAATATGAGAATATAATGCCCGATAATCTAATTTTGAATCCCACACCCGCGGAAAATGAAATTCCTAAAGCCTATAATCCTTCCGTTGTTGAAGATAAATGGTATAGCTATTGGCTGAAATATAATTTATTTCACTCTGAGGTTGATGAGACTAAGAAACCATACACCGTCGTAATTCCTCCCCCTAATGTTACCGGCATTTTAACTATGGGTCATATTCTAAACAATACCATCCAGGATGTTTTTATTAGAATGAAAAGAATGCAGGGATTTAATGCCTGCTGGGTTCCGGGCACTGACCATGCCTCTATAGCAACCGAAACAAAAGTAACTGCCTATCTTAAAGAGCTAGGAATAAATAAGGATGAAATAGGAAGAGATGAATTCCTTAAATATTGCTGGGAGTGGACTGGCAAATACGGCGGTATAATTATCCAGCAGCTGAAAAAACTTGGCGTTAGCTGCGACTGGGAGCGGGAACGCTTTACTATGGATGATTATTATTATAAAAAAGTCCTTGAAGCCTTTGTTCAACTATATAACGAGGGAAAAATTTATCGCGGTTATCGCATGGTTAATTGGTGCCCTGCTTCTAAATCTGCAATCTCCGATGAAGAGGTAAATTATAAAACTGTTAACGGAAAACTTTGGTACTTCAAGTATCGCGTTGACGACACGGAAGAATATATTACTGTAGCAACTACTCGGCCGGAAACTATGCTAGGCGATACCGGCGTTGCTGTTAATCCGAATGACGATCGCTACAAAAAATATATTGGCAAAACTGCAATACTTCCAATATCTGATAGAGAAATACCGATTTTTGCTGATGAATATGTGGATATGCAATTTGGAACCGGTGCAGTTAAAGTTACTCCCGCTCATGATGTGAATGATTATGAAATGGGTAATCGGCATAAATTGGAGATAATTAATATTTTTAATGATGATGCTTCTCTAAATCATAATGTACCGGAAGAATTTCGCGGTCTTGATAGATACGAAGCTAGAAAGAAAGTTATAGAGCGCCTGGAGGAATTTGGTGCTCTTGTTAAGATAGAAGATTACCAAACTAAAATTGGCTATTCGGAAAGAGGCGGCGTGCCGATTGAACCATATTTATCTGAACAGTGGTTCATGAAAATGGATGACCTCGTTAAACCCGCTCTTGAGGTTGTTAAAGAAGGTAAAATAAAATTTTATCCCGATCATTGGGTTAAAACCTATGAACATTGGATGAGCGGGATAAGAGACTGGTGTATATCTCGTCAACTTTGGTGGGGACATAGAATACCTGTGTGGTATTGTGTCGGCGATGACCATTGCAATCTTGAATGTAAAAATCCGATTGTTTCTTCTACTCCGCCGGAAAAATGCCCTCACTGCGGTTCGACAAATCTTAAACAAGATGAAGATGTACTCGATACCTGGGCTTCAAGTTGGCTTTGGGCTTACGATGTATTTCAAACCGAAGAGGAACAAAATTATTATTATCCGACGGATACCTTGGTTACGGCTCCTGATATAATTTTCTTCTGGGTCGCTAGAATGATTATGGCAGGTCTTCACTTCAAAAAGAATATCCCGTTTAAGGATGTTTATTTTACTAGCATAATAAGAGATCTGCAGGGAAGAAAGATGAGCAAATCGCTCGGTAATTCTCCTGACCCTCTTGACGTTATATCTGAATATGGTGCCGATGCTTTAAGATTTACTGTTATTTATTTGGCGCCTCTTGGCCAGGATGTACTATTTAGCTCCGAACGATGCGAGTTGGGAAGAAATTTTGCTAATAAGCTTTGGAACGCAGGAAGGTTTTTACTTATGAACCTTGCCTCCCAGGAAGCAAATACTGGAAAGTTGTCTCTGAATGAAAATTTAGCCGATAAACATCTTGATTTTTCAGATCATTGGATAAATTCCCGCCTCAATCAAACACTGATGAACTTGAACAACGCAATGGATAATTTTGAAATCAACAATGCTAGCAAGTTCATTTATTCATTTGCTTGGAATGATTTCTGTGATTGGTACATTGAGCTTGCAAAAAATAGATTGTATGCGGACGACGGGGAAATTAAATCAGCGGTTCTTGCGAGAGCACTTATTGTTTTTGAAAATCTATTGAAGATCGTTCATCCATTTATGCCTTATATTACTGAGGAATTATGGCAGCTGATAAAAAAGAGAAAGGAAGGCGAGAGCATTTCCGTTTCTGATTATCCGGTGTTGAACAAAGCTTTAATCAATCCAACTGCAGAAAAGGAAATGGGCTTTGTACAGGATATAATTACTGCAATTAGAAACATTCGAGGTGAAATGAATATCCCTCCTTCAAAATTTATTACTGCGTACTTAAAAACTTCAAACGTAAAACCTCATCAAATTGAGTATATAAAAAAATTAGCGCGCGTTAATCAAATAAATGTTGACTCGAATATACAAAAACCGAAAGCAAGCGCTTCGACTGTTATTAACGGATGCGAGATTTATGTCCCGCTCGAAGGTTTAATAGATCTTGAGGTTGAGAAGAATAGACTGCAAAAGGAAATAAGTCGCCTTGAAAATTCTCTTGCCGGAATAGAGAAGAAATTATCTAATGAGAAATTTATATCTAATGCGGCTAAAGATGTAGTGGAACATGAAAAGGCTAAGCAGGCCGATTGGAAGAATAATTTAATAAAGTTAAATGATATTCTTGCAAACTTAAGTTAGTTGTTCATCAGATTCTGGATTTCTTTTTGGAGTAGTATATGCCGGAATAATTAAAGAATTAAACTATACCATTATTCCAAATTCCTAATTTCACTAAATCACGTAAAACAAGTTAAACAATTATAAAGGAGCAAATATGTATTATAATATTTCGGATTTCAAAAGTGATTGGGCATATGAATCACAAGCAACTATGAAGGTTCTGAATAATATTACTGATGAGTCGCTGAATCAAAAAGTATACGATGATGGTCGTACTCTCGGAACGCTTGCTTGGCACCTTGTTACTGCATTGCAGTCTATGCCTGCTCATGCAGGTTTATTGCCTCAAAATGCGCTAAATACAGATGTTCCCAAAAACGCAAAAACGATAGTTGCAGAATATGACAAGGTATCTAAAGTTTTGATTGATGCTTTAGCTGAAAAATGGACGGATGAATCCTTAAAGGAAGAAATCCAAATGTATGGACAAACCTGGAAAAGGGGAAATGTTCTTACGTCTATTATCCTTCATCAAACCCACCACCGCGGACAAATTACAGTGTTGATGCGGCAGGCGGGACTAAAAGTCCCTGGCATTTATGGCCCTTCAAAGGAAGAATGGGCTTCAATGAATATGAAATCACCGCAATAATGGCGATATTTTTCACATAATTATTATTATGTGATACTCCTAATATTAACTTATCTAATATTTTAAAATTTTTGCAACGGTAAGTATTTGTTCAACTATTAAGGAGCGGCTATGAAAAAGATATTGTTGGGAATGTTCTTGATTGCTACTTTGACAGGTAGCTTATTTGCACAATCGCCTGGTAGAAAAGTTTGGGGTTTAGGTGTTGTTCTTGGAGAACCTACGGGTCTATCTGTTAAATATTGGACAAATTATGAAAATGCATTTGTCTTTGACTTGGGATCTTCCTATTTCGGTAGTCCCCGTTTGGGTGCGGATTATCTTTGGCATTTTAATGCTTTTAATTCAGATATCGCAAATTTGTATGCCGGCCCTGGTGTCGCTTTGGGCTTTGGTGAAGGCCACGGCTTTTGGGATAGAACATTTAGAGAAAATACTGGAACTGCCCTCGGTGTACGTGGAGTTTTTGGGGTGGATATTCTTCCTCGCCGTACTCCACTTGAAATATTCGGCGAAATCGGTGTGCTTGTGGGCTTAACTCCTGATTTTGGCTCCGGAATTGACGGTGCTATCGGCATACGATTTTATCCCTAATTTGCAGAATATCCTATCTTACCTAAAAATTTAAATTAAGTATTTAAAACCCCCGGGCTTTTCCTAAAGCTCGGAGGTTTTTACTAGATTAAAATTATTTTTGAAATTATTTGATCTGAATGTGAGAACAACTAATAGATTGCACCGTATTTAACCTATCGCTTTTTTCCCGCCTATCATCCTTAAAAACCACTAATAATAAAATATCCGCTATTATGACAGGAATAAATTATTTTCTCTTTACGATTATGAAATATTGTGGGCTTTTTATTTGCCCCCTATAATTATTCTCCCCAAAGGAGTAATTAGAATTTAAGCGGTAACTAAATACTTACCGCATTAAATTTTTCTTTTAGCATGTTTAAGATTATATTTAATGAAAACTAATTTAATTGATTTGGCTGGACTAAACATTTCTACAAAGTCTCCAATTTCTGATAAACCAGGAAATTTTAATATCTATATGAACAGAAAGAAAACCTACTGGATTAGTCAATTATCCGGATGGGTTTTTTTCGCGCTTGTTAATATTACAATCACTTCTTCATTTGATAAATTTACTTGGGAAAAGCTGATATTAATTTCTTATTTGTGCCTAATGGGTATTTCGTTTACACATGTCTTTAGACACTTTATAAGAAAGAGAGGTTGGATTAACTTCCCCCTAAAGAAAATAATACCGCGCGTTATATTTGCATCTATTATAATTGGTACCGCAATGTTTTCTATTTATTTATTTGCAAATATAGAAACCGGTATATTCCCAATTTCAAAATTACATATCGTCCCTTTGTTCTTCGGGATATTAAATTTAAGCGGCATAATCTTGTCATGGGCGATGATCTATTTCTCAATTCATTTCTTTGAGAATTATAAAAGAGCTGAAATAGAATCCTTGATTTGGGAAGCAGCAGTGAAAGATTTTGAACTAAAAACTTTGAAATCACAGCTTAACCCGCATTTTATGTTTAACGCCTTAAACAGTATAAGGGCGCTGATTGAAGAGGATCCGGAAAGTGCGCAGGTAGCAATTACAAAGTTGTCAAATATTCTTAGATATTCATTGAAGATGGAAAGAACTGAAACGGTCTCCCTCGGCGAGGAGATGCAAGCCGTTGAAGATTATCTCGCGCTCGAGGCTATTAGATTTGAAGAAAGATTGAAATATAAATTTGAAATTGATCCGAAATCATCAAAAATTGAGATCCCTCCTCTAATGATTCAAACTTTGGTCGAAAATGGAATTAAGCATGGAATCTCAAAAATAACTGAGGGTGGCACCGTTACAGTCTCTACTCAAAGTAACGATTCTGAACTTAAAATTAAAATAAAAAATAGTGGATCTTTTGACGAAAAAGCGTTTCAGAAATCAAGTGGATTTGGCATTAATAATACAAAGCACCGCCTCCATTTAATTTATGGCGAGAAAGCAATATTTTCAATAAAGAATGTAAATGAAAATGAAGTAGTAGCTGAAATTATAATTCCAACAGGAGGATTGAAAAATGAAAGCACTAATAATTGACGATGAGCGCTTGGCGCGGGTTGAATTACGTAGACTATTATCACCGTTCAAAGAAATAAATATTGTCGGCGAGGCAATCAATGCCGATGATGCAGTCGCTAAAATTAATGAGCTTACCCCGGAGCTTATTTTCCTTGATATCCAAATGCCAGGGAAAAATGGGTTTGAATTATTGGAAGAGTTAGATAGCGTACCTATTGTAATATTTACTACGGCTTATGACGAATATGCACTCAAAGCATTTGAGTATAATGCAATGGATTATTTACTTAAACCTATTGAGCCCAAAAGGCTTGAAGAGACTATTAAGAAAATAGTTGAGCGTAATAGAAAAATAATTACCCAGGATTCCGAAAATCCGATCCTTACCGAAGATGACCAGGTCTTCGTTAAAGACGGTGAAAGATGCTGGTTTGTTAAACTTGCTGCAGTTAGACTGTTCGAGTCAGAAGGTAATTATGTTCGTCTTTATTTTGAAGAAAATAAACCTCTGATACTTCGTACTTTGAATTATCTTGATGAAAGATTGGATGGCAGAACGTTTTTCAGAGCTAACAGAAAGCATATTATAAATCTGAAATATATCGAAAATATTGAACCATGGATGAATGGCGGTCTGCTTGTTAAATTAAAAGGCGGGGTCAAAATAGAGGTGTCTAGAAGACAGGCAATTAAGTTTAAGGATATGCTTAGTCTGTAAATAATTAATTAAATAAATCCCACGCAATTCCAAAACGGACGCTTCTACCGGGCATTGGATAGTAAGGTATAATGTAATATTTGGAGCCTAACAAATTCTCCAAGGTAAAATATACCATTGCAACTTTTCTGATTTCACCCGAAAGTGTAAAGTCGATATCTGTGGATGCCTGGTTCTCAATCCCCATAGTATACACTGATTTTCCTGTATAATATGCTGCAAACCCTGTCTTTAAATTTAGATTTGAGTTGAAAAGTATGTCCCTGTAATAAATCCCTGCAGTAATCTTCGTTTTAGGGAATTCATAAAATAAGTTTGAAGCGTTATCATTCCAATAATATGAGGACGCTGTTTCAAGATATATTTTCCAAATTGAATAATTTAAATTAAGTCCTAAGCCGGAAATATTTGAGAAATAGTTAGTATCAGGTGCTAGGAATGAATAATGTTGAGGCTCAAAATTACTCCTCTTGAAATAATCAAGTCTAATGAAAAGATTTTCAAGTTTAAACCTTGAACCCAATTCAATGTTGCTTAAGCTTTTTGTTGATGTCGCCGTTTGATAATTGGATAACCCTAAATAAAATTCGCTGTAATCTGAAATCTTATAGGTTAAGTCAAACCCGAATCCCCCTATATTACTTCTCTCAATAGGAAGATAATTTTCCTTGGATTGATTTGAGTACTTAAAGAATACCGACGGTATTAAACTGCTGTCAATTAAATTCGCCGTCAGGATGGTTGATAAAGAAAATATGTTCTGATGAAAGGGGAACGACTGCAGCGATGCATTTTGAAACGCGTAATACCTGAAATCCGTCTCTTCGTAGTTTCCGATTAATGAGATATTAAAAATATCTTCACTATAATCTTGCCTTAAGGAAATGCCGTAAGTCTTATTTTTATCTGTATTGCCTAAACTTATGGTATCTGAAAAATCACTCAACTGATCCATACTGAATTTATAGAAAACATTGATGTCGGTAAAACTATTCTTTGTTATATTGCTTAGTAATCGCAAGTTAAAGAAATGCCTTTTGGTGCTTAAATGCCTGTAAGGATTTACTACGGGCCAGCCGACAAAATCAAAATATGTTTGTCCAAATATTGAAGGCACAGTGCTGTCGATATTTACTCCGCCGTTCAAACCAATCTCTGAATGTATAAAGTTATAAGAAGCAATTAGGTTCGTTCTGTCGGATAGAAAATATTTAAGATTAACATTTGCCTGCCAGGTGCTGAAAGCACTATTAGTATAGCTGCTGTCTGTTTTCCGGTTTGTAATATCAAAGGAAACACTGAACTTTCTATATATCCTTTCATTAAAAAGCATGTCAATTAGTGCTTCACCGTATGGTCCCTGATAGTATTTAATGCGACTGTATGGCCTCCGCTTAGTAATGTCTCTCGATATTAGATTTACAGAAACAGGGTTATTATAAGGACTGAATAAAAAACCCCTTGGAAGCGGGATAACTTCTACCGAATCAACAGACTCTGACTGAACTTCATTTAAATCAAACGTATTTGTTAACATATTGTTTTGAAGAGTCCCGTCTTGCAAAAAGCTTATCCCTCCAAAACCCAATCCGTACAACATAATTTCATTCGGCTGACCGATAAACCCAAGGTTCCTTACAAAGCCTAAACTGTATGGCTTAAAAAAATCACCGGCATAGCGGTAGTCAATTCTGTCAATAACTTTTCTGTCAACAAAATTGCTGTTGTCTTCAATTGGCTTTGGGAATATATAAATAACTGTGTCGGGAATTGTTTTTAAAGTGTCCTTCACTGAAGAGGAGCTATCCGGTCTGCTTAATATGCCTGTTTTTACAGTATCCGGCTTCACTAACAGCGAATCATGCGTTTGCGAATAAAGATTTATATAGAAAACTAAAAGAAGTATTGGAAGAAATTTCATTCTGCTAAAATAAAAAGTTTTTCTCTTATTAAAGATCATTATGAAAATAAATAATAAATGCTTAAGCTACAAAAGGAAAGGTAAGTGGTTCAAATAGGAATCAACCCTCTTAAACTCCCTAATTATCAGTCATGCGCCATTTATCAAGGCTAAAAAAAAATCGTAAATTCTTTCAATAAATATTTTTTTTAAAATAAATTCTTTTTAATTTGCTTACGTAATAAACTTATTAATAAACTTAAGAGGTAACATTATGGCAGCTGCTAAATCAATGACTAAGTCACAGATCTTGGATCATCTTTCGAAGAAAACCGGCTCAACCAAAAAATTTGCTGGAGAATTTTTGGATGAATTAGTTACTTTGGCTTACAAAGAAGCTAAGAAATCTTTTGTGATCCCTGGCTTAGGTAAACTTCTTGTTGTAAATCGAAAGAAGAGAATGGGCAGAAACCCTTCTACAGGTCAGACTATGGTCATACCTGCTAAAAAAGTTCTAAAATTCAGAATTGCAAAAGCAGCGAAGGATGCAGCTTTATAGGAGTTATTAAAAGCTCTTATTTTATTAAGCCCGTGTAACAACGGGCTTTTTTAATGTTCAGTCATATGCCAGTCATGCAACTCTTTAATTCGACTTCGAAAAATCAATTAAATAATTTATTTGGCGACGTACATTATTCTTTATAATTGATTAAATTTCATTCCGGTAATTGTTCAAGTACTTAAGTCTTTCAAAACAATTTGATTCTGTGGCTAATTGTTATATTTAGTTAATGGATCTGATTTGTTTGGCAAAAATTAGCTTAAAATGATTGAAGGACTTTCTCATTTCATTCTAATGTTTTTAGTTATAATTTATTTGAGGTAAAATGAATTCAAGAGCTGTTCTTTCAATTGACTTCTTATTGATTTTGCTGATTTCTATTTTACTTCCGTCTTGTTCTCGAGCAGACAAGTCACCTAATTCAGAACTGGAATCTAATATGAATAAAATTTCTGAAAATTATGTTAAGCTAGTCCTAAAAGTAGGGGAACTTGATAGCGACTATGTTGATGCTTATTATGGTCCGCGGGATTGGCAGCCGCACGATAAGCTGGATACAAAGGAAGATTCTACATCTCTTAGAAGTTTTTGTGATGCGCAGACCGATTCTCTGCTTAATAACCTTGATGCCCTGAAAAATTTCAAGGCTGATGAAATTCAAACCCTACGTTATAGATTCCTATACAAACAACTTTTAGCTGTTAAGGCAAAGATTTTCATGCTCAGTGGAGGCTCATTTTCTTTTGACGAGGAAAGTAAGGCTTTGTATGATGCCGTTGCTCCTACTCACCCAATAGATTACTATCAAAAAATTATTAATGAACTTAGCAGCATTTTACCTGGTAAAGGCAGTGTGAACACCCGCCTTGAAAATTTTAGAAAATCATTTATTTTACCTAAAGAAAAACTGGATACTGTATTTAAAGCTGCTATCGAAGAATGTAAGAAAAGAACCTTAGATCATATTAAACTGCCGGAGAATGAAAAGTTTAAAATAGAATATGTAACAAATAAACCTTGGAGTGGCTATAATTGGTATAAGGGAAATTACTTTAGCGAGATTCAGATAAATACTGAATTACCAGTATATATAGATCGCGCTATTGAGCTAGCTGCTCATGAAGGCTATCCGGGACATCACACTTATAATACTTTGTTGGAAGAAAACCTGGTTAAGAAGCATGGATGGATGGAATATACAGTCTATCCATTATTCAGCCCGCAATCTCTTATTGCCGAAGGAACAGCTAATTATGGAATTAAGATGATCTTTCCAGGCGATTCAAAAATTGAATTTGAAAAGAAGGTGCTTTTCCCTTTAGCCGGTTTAAATCCTAAAGATGCGGATAAATATAATGAAGTGCTCGGACTAGTTGATACACTTAACTATTCTGGTAATGAAGCAGCTAGAAATTATTTGGATGGGAAATGGAATAAAACCGAAACTATAAATTGGCTAGTGAAATATTCTCTTATGTCAGAGGAAAGAGCTGCTCAAAGATTGAAATTTATTGAAAAATATAGAAGCTATGTTATAAACTATAATTTAGGACAAGATTTAATAAATGATTATATTGAACACAATGGCGGCGCAAATAATGATGCAAAGAAATGGTCGTTATATACTTACTTGATATCAACTCCGCAAACACCGTCTGGTCTTAAACAGCAAATTGACAAGTAATATTTTTGGCTTGTTATGTCGAAAAAAATAAAAACCGATGGCACAATAAAATTCTTTATTTCTATAATAGGGATCGTCGTAATTGCAGCTGTACTTAAAGAGCTAAGTCATATTTTTATCCCTTTTGTTGTTGCCTATTTCTTGTTCTTTTTATTTTCACCTCTTAATGATTACCTACGAGGAAAAAAATTTCCGCTCTATATTGTTCTCTTACTTGATATTTTCTTAACTGCTCTGATTTTGTGGGGGGTATCTTCCTTTATTATTGGCTCATTTATTTCTTTCGGAGATCAAATCCCAAGTTATGCTGATAAATTAAATAAAATTGTAAAAGATGCAGCCATAACTCTGCATATCAGGGATCCTTTTTTTAAGTATTTTTCAATTCAAAGAATTGTCGCTAGAATTGATTATAAAATATTAGCCGGAGGAATATTTTCATCAACGTTTACTTTGCTGGGAAATATTCTATTCGTTCTATTCTTTTTTATTTTTGTCGTTACCGGTCATGATGCTACCTATGAAGCAATTAAAAAAAGATTTGTGTTTAAAAAAGTAAAACCTGAATTAAAAGAAATTGAAAAGAAATATAAAACTTCAACTGATGAGTCAAATAACGATTTCAATAACTGGATAAGTGACAAATTAAATATTGAACGCCAGGAAAAAGAGGAAAAACTTGCTAATACCTTTAAGGCTATTACTGGACAGATTCAGCGTTATATAATATTAAAAATTGCAATAAATCTTTCTGCGGCAATTGTAATCACTATTTTACTTTATCTTTTCGGTATAGACTTTGCCATTATATGGGGACTTTTTGTTTTCCTATTTAACTTTATTCCCTCTATCGGTTCCGCAATTGCACTCATTCTGCCTGTCGTGATGGCTTTGCTGCAGTATGAATCTATTACCTATGCTCTTCTTATTGCTTTGATCTTAGCTGCTATCCAAACATTGTTCTTCAATATAATAGAAACTAATCTAATCGGTAAAAGACTTAATCTTAATCCTCTTTTAATTCTAATGTCTGTCTTAATTTGGGGGTATATCTGGGGAGTTGTAGGTATGCTGCTTTCTGTTCCGCTTACTGCTATTATAAAAATTATTATTTCGAATTCTGAATCTGAAAATATGAAATTTTTTAGTAACCTAATGAGCAAAGAATAATCCTGCCGTCTTCCGTTCGCTCTTAATAAAAAATATATGTGAAGATTATATTCCTTAGGCCGGTCTACCTTTGCGAACTAATGAATTATAAATTTCAATTACTCTCTCGGTTAGTTTTCCAAGCTCAAAATATTCCACCGCTCGTTTCCTTGCTTCGATGCCAAAGTCTTGCCTAGTCTTAGGAGAGTCTATTAACATCTCGATCTTTTGAGCAAGTGAATCTGCATTCTTGTTTTCAAATAAAAACGATGTTTCACCCTCGACTGCAATGTCCAAAACACCGTCTGCATTTGAACATACGGAAGGCTTGCCCATTGCCATAGCCTCTGCTAATGCTATCCCGAAGGCTTCGTTATGAGAAGGAAAAACAAAGATGTCCATCCCTCCCAAAACTTCAGGCGTATCAGCCCTGTATCCCGTGAAGATTACATTAGATAACCCTAAGTCATTTGATAACTTCTTTATTTTGTCTGCATAACTATTTTCCCCGCGGCTTGCTTCTCCTACTATTACAAACTTAAGCGTGTTGTATTTACCGTTTAAGATCTTTGCAGCACTTAAAAACTCTTCATGCCCTTTCCCCGGACTAAACCTCGCAAGCATTCCTATCAGCGTTTCACTTTCTTTGATTTTATATTCATTCCTAAATTTCTTGATATCGACTTTGTTTGCGTTAAACTTCTCAGTATCAATACCGTTGTGAAGTAGAATGATTTTCTCCTCCGTTAATGGACAAGTATCAAGTAGGTTTTTTTTTATTACGTTGCTTATTGCCAGTGCGTATGTCACTCGATTATATATCCACCTGTGTAGCTTGTCTTTTTTTACTATATATGATCCAACTTGCTTTGTTAAAATTAATGGAATCTTGCTTCCTAAAAGATTTAAAGCAGGTACCAATAACCATAAATCTTTTGAGGCTTGTGTATGAACCAAATCATAATTACTGCGCCGTATAATACTTGCAATTTTTAAGGCGCTAAATGGATGTATGTAGCCTGATATTTTTATCGGATGCAATATAATTCCCGAATTACTTGCTTCAATGTGTATTCGGGACTCTTTGATACATAATAGCTCGACAGAAACATTTCTTTTTAATAACTGCTTAATCGCAGTAATTGTAAACATTTCCATCCCGCCCCAACTTTTAGAAAGACAAGAATAAAGAATTTTCATAGTTAATATAGTTTTTTGAGTTTAGAGTCCTTAAAATAATGAAGCAGAATTTCATCAAACATGTGCCCTCTGGCTGCCATTACAGCCGCACCTATTTGACAAAGCCCTACACCGTGTCCCCAGCCGGCACCATGTATTACAAACCTTTGTGGAATTCCTTCTGCAATCTCAAACTTTTCAATTACAATTGCTGAACTATATAAATGGCTCGCCGATAGCAATCTGCGGATTTCAAGTTCCTTTCCTATTGTTAAGGTCTTTTTCGTTCCTACAATCTTAAGCTTTATTAATCTGGCTGAAGCACCGCGTTTAATTGGTAATAAATCTATAATGTCTCCGAAATCGATTCCGCTTTTTCTCTTGATTAATTCCGAAATTTCCTTTTGTGAATAACCTACTTTCCACCTGTAGAAATCTGCGGTCTCTTGATCGTATTCAAGAAGTATTTGCGATAAAATCCTTTTGTCGTTTGTGTTGCAATAAGCAGCGGGATTTCCCTTTATCCACTTTTGTGCGTTAAACTCATTTGAAAAATCTACGTTATAATTATCAGGCTCAAACTTGTAATCAATTATTGAAGTTAAATAGCTGAATTTTTTTTCTTCCCATACGTTCTCAAATGATTCAGTTATTCCTCCGCATGATTTTGAATAACGAGCATCACAAATTTTATTATCACTCGTTAACACTATACCTGAGGTCTGTTTAACCGCATTCCGTGTTGCGTCTGTGAATATCTTTGTTATTCCTTGGTAACGCTGACAATGATCATCTGCACAAACATCGAATAGCTTGTGGTCTTCTCTGTCGTGCCATCCGATTACTTCTTCATCGGATTTTGATTCGATTTGTAATTCATTTTTTGCCTCTTTTTTAGATTTTTCTATTTGCGCAAGCAGCCAGCTTCTCGATACTATAGCATGAGCTTTCAATAACTGCATTGAACATTTTGTACTCATTTCGGATGAAATTACGCTGACAAGATAATTTTCCACATTAATAATGTTAATTGCCGTAATCTTATCGTTTTCTACTATCAATTTTAATGTGCCTGTAAACCGCTCTTTCTCTTTCCTTTCCCAATGAAATTTTACTCCGATAGTCACGTCTCTTATTATAAAGGATTCTGTTAAAACATCGCTAGGCTCAAAAATAATTTCACCGTATGTTTCAATCTTCTCCGTACCCTTCCTGCATTGTAGCATCTTATCAATATATTCTGCTGAAAATGTGCCGCTGAAGGTTTGCTTAAATCCATATACTTTGAAATCTCCATGAAGTTCAAAATTGATCTTCTTTTCCGTCAGAATCCCTACATTTACAAGTGGCTCACTTAAATAATTCTTAATCATCTTATGGCTTAAATCAATAAATTTTATTTCAATATAAACTATATTTTGTCTCAAAATATAAGAATATGTTCAACAAATATATACCCAATCGCTGTTGGGTCTTTCAATTAAACTTTATAATTTGCAAATAAATTGAAAGAAGTATTTCCATTATGAAAAAAAGTCATTCGAATGTAGTTAATATCATAGGCTTCCCTATGGATTTAGGCGCAGATAGAAGAGGGGTTGATATGGGACCATCAGCTCTGCGAATCGCAGGCGTTAAAGAAAAGCTAGAGAGACTGGGATACAAAATTATTGATAGCGGCGATATCAAAATCCAAATAATGGAGCTTCAAAAAATTACAAATCATAAGCTTAAGTATCTGAATGAGATTTTAAAAACCTCGAAATTACTCGCCAAAAAAGTTGAAAAGGTATTGGAGAAAGGTCAATTCCCCCTATGCATCGGCGGTGACCATTCTATGGCTATCGGAAGTATTGCGGGTATTTCTTCATATTGTAGAAAAAATAAATTGAAGCTCGGAGTAATCTGGATTGATGCTCATGCTGATATGAATACTGATAGAACTTCTCCTTCGGGTAATATCCATGGCATGCCTATGGCCGCAGCTCTTGGCTTGGGCGATGAGCATCTTACAAATTTTTATGGCTTTGCTCCTAAAGTTAAACCTGAAAATTGCGCACTTATAGGACTTAGAAGCATTGACCAGATGGAAAAGTTAAATATAAAGAAATTGAACCCTGCCGTTTATACAATGACAGACGTTGATAAACTCGGCATCCATAGAATTATTTCAAGGGTCCTTAAACAGTTTAAAGAGAAAGTCGACCATATTCACGTTAGTTTTGATCTTGACGCCGTCGACCCTACTGTCGCTGCAGGTGTCGGAACTCCGGTTCGCGGCGGGCTTAGCTATAGGGAAACTCATTTGCTTATGGAGTCTATTGCCGAATGCGGCTGTATGTCCTCTCTTGAGGTTACTGAAATAAATCCGATTTTAGATAATAAAAACGAAAGCGCTATATTTGCTTCTGATGTAATTGCGTCTGTTATGGGGCAAAGAATTTTATAACCTGGGGATTTCTTCAAAATAAATGAGTGTATTCGTTTGAGTAAAAATCATCATCTTGTAACTTATCTTCTAATATTCCTGGCTGCAGCTATGATGCTTAGGATATTTGGTATCATAAATACTTCGTCCGGAGAGATCTTAAGCTACGTTTTGGCTGTCTACGGAATTGTTACGGTTTACATTTCTATGGGTAAGAATAAAAGACTAAATCTATTTCTGGGTACTGTAATCTTTTTATCCGGCATAATCCTCTTTGTTACTAACAATTTTGACTTTTATAAAATATCCGGAATTCTTTTACCTTCTGTGTTTTTAATTATTGGCGTTGGTTTTTTAATGCTGTTTATTGACAACCCTGCTGAAAAAACCATTCTAACTCTCGCGGTTATTTTTATTGTGTTTGGACTGATTTTAACAATTATTCTTGGTACTCCTTCGGCTCACTCATTCTTTAATGCAATCCTCTACATAGCCCAAAAATATTGGATATTGGCTATAATTTTAATAATGATAATTCTTCTTATAAAAAGAGAAAAGTAGAACTGCGATAGCTTTAAAGATCGCCCTTGAGGAATATAGCTCGACCTGGATTTTCTGCCCCTTGTGAGGCCTCTTGCGTTACTATGAATTTTACTCCGTCCTGGCTTGTAATTTCGGGAAGCTTAAATGAGTAATAAGTCGATCTGTTTTCGTTTGTAAAAACTCCTAAACTACTGTATTTACCTTTTATACTAATCCATAACTGATATGCCTTGCCTTCAGCCAAAGTCGGCAAGTTCGAAAATTGTAAAAAGCCCCCACTATTATCAAAACTTATAATAAGCTTACCGTAAACTGTTGGATTAATCTTTGTACCCTGTAAATTTATTATCCTTACATTTTTCGATTGAAGGAGATTTTCAAGAGCCTCATTTGTTGAAATATTTGATGAAAGTTTCTGAATTCGGCTATTAAGATTCTCAACATTAGCTTTGTAATTTTTGACTTCACTAGAGAATTTGTAATAAAAATATAATATCCCTGAGAAAGCTATTATTAATAATAATATTCCGATTATTGTCCCTGAAAACTTTTTCTTCTCTTTCTCGTTTTTACTGCCATTCCCAAAGTCGCCATGAAGCGTGTATGGCTTTTTCTTCTCTGCTATCTTGTTTTCATCTGAAATTGCTTCAATCGGCTGTCCTTCTGCACCTTCCTCATGTTGTTCTTCTTGAAGTTGTGACTCTTCTTCTGCCGCATTTTCCGATGAGCTAATGTTATCCTTAATAATACTTCTTAAATCTCGCCCTTGTATTTGTGTTACTTGAGATGGTTTGTAAAGTTTAGACGATGGCTTTTGAGTTGATACAACTTCAAATCCGTCGGTTCTTGTATTAAGCCTGTAACGCGATACATCAATGCCGCTCTCATCCGATGTTTCATCCGGTTGAGCATTCTCTTTTGACTCCGCCTCTTTTTCTAAGGCATCTTCCTCTGTGTAATCTGTCTTCGTCTTGAATAAATCAGATGCCTTCACCTCATCATTTTCATGAAGCATGTCTGACTGCCCGCTTTCATGAGGTGTACTTTCACCTGCATTTACACTTACATTCTTTAGTCTCTTTTCATTTCTTATTTTGTAAAGATTGCGTGCAACTTTATCTTTTAACTGAGGAGGCGGCGTCTCTAGGTTTAATATTGAAGGTAATAACGAAGCTAAGTTCTGAAACTCTCCTAATTCCTGCCATGCAAAGTCTCCGCCTGTCTTTAAATATTCTTCTAATTTATTCAGATCTTCTTCATCTAAACATCCCAATGAATAAGCAAATAAATAATCGTAATATTCATTTCGTTCAGGCATTATTCATTTCCCTTAATCAAGTTTTCCTTTAGATTCGAAAGCGCGATTTTAACTTTCGATTTTACTGTCGGATAAGGAATGTTTAACTTTGAAGCGATTTCTTTTTGTGTTAAGCCCTCGTAATATGCAAGATATATTACATACTGCTGCGCTTCTGTAAGACTGTTGAGCGCTGATTCAACACTTTCCTTTAAACTCAATGCGGTTTTTAAATCAAGCGGATCTATTGCCATTGAAAGATGTGGAATAATAAATTCGTCTTCATATGCATCAGTATATTCTTTTATGCCCGCCGCTGACTTTAACCTTCGAATAGTATCCGTAGCTTTGTTCCTGGCTAGAGATACAAGCCATGTATATACATTTGCTGTGTGAAAATCAAAAAGATTTGCTTTTCGCCAGATAATAACAAAAACATCCGACATTACATTTTCGGCAATGCTTTCTTCCGCTGCAATTTTCTTTATTACTGTGTATAGCAAAGGTGAGTAACGATTGTATAAAGCTTCTAACGCTTTTGAATCGTAAGATGCAACCCGCTCCATTAATTCCAAATCTGTTGAAGATGTACCGACAGCCAAAATTTCTCGCTTTTTATTTTTGACTCTAAATCCTATGCAAAAGTAAAGCTAAGCGTTCTAAAAATCAATTTATTAAGCTTAATCGGCAAACCTTTCTTTAATTTTCTTATCGTAATTCATTCTTTAATCCCTTAAATCTCTCTTACCTTTGCGCCTTAAATAAAATAATATATTCAATTCAGGATTAAGCTCTGATATTTATTAAATTAATAAAGATTATGAATATAATAACTTGCTTAATCACACATTGGAATATTTCAACAATGCAAATATTTGCTCAGACGTTTCAGCTATTTGAAGAATATTAAGTTAAATTTACTGGGATACAGGTTGTGCGGGGATGCTTTTCAGAATAATTGTATGATTCATTTTTTTACTATTAAGGAGGATTATGTCAACTGTTCTATACTGGCAATGGGGTGTCGTAATTTTCTCAAGCACAATGCTTTATTTTATTTCTCCAAAGGTTTTAACTAAGGAAAGCTTTTTTAAAGGCGCTTCTCTAAGCATGACAAAACCCGGTTATGCTATGCTGACTTTCAGTCTGGTTATCTCGTGGATTTTTGCTAAATCTGTAACAAACGTTTCAAATCTTGGAATGCAATTCGGATTTGTCGGAGGTGTTGCATACGCTACTTATTATCTTTCATTTCTCGTGGCCGGAATAGTTATATATAAGATAAGAACAAAAACTAACGTCAACAGCCTGCATCAATTCCTGGAAAAGAAATTTGGTCGTGGAGCAATCGTAGCCTTTACAGTTGTAATAGCAATAAGACTGCTCAATGAAATTTGGTCTAATACTGAAGTGATTGGATCTTATTTCGGATCTACCGGATCCCCTCAATATATAGCCTCAATAGTTGTATTTACTGGGCTGACTCTCGCTTATACCCTGAAGGGAGGATTCAGAACTTCGCTGGTGACTGATCTAATTCAGATGGGACTCTTTGCAGTATTGCTCTTTATCGTTCTTAGCTTAATTATACCTAAAACCGGCTCGGTCACCCCGTTCATTAAAACTGGTAGCTGGACCTTGACCGGAGGTGTTGATTTAATCTTTGTCGCCCTTATCCAAATATTCAGCTACCCTTTTCATGATCCTATTTTAACTGATCGCGGTTTCTTGACTGATCCCAAAACAACCTTAAAAAGTTATATCACAGCCACAATAATTAGTTCAATAATAATTTTGCTTTTCAGCTTCGTCGGTATTTACGGAAGTTTCGTAGGTCTAAAAGGAGAGGCTGCAGTAGAGGTCTCTAAATCTTTCGGCGTTTTTACACTAATCGTTATGAATTTCATTATGGTTACTTCAGCATCCTCATGTATTGATTCAACATTTTCGTCAGTGTCAAAACTAATTGCTGTAGATCTATCGAAAAAGGAAAAGATTTCTATTTCAAAAGGCAGGATAACTATGATTCTAACCGCAATTGGAGGAACAATCCCGCTGATATTCTCTCCAAGTATTCTGTCAGCCACTACATTAAGTGGTACAATGGTTCTTGGCTTAGCTCCGGTTTTCTTACTCTGGAAAGTGCCTGCTCCGAAAATATCCTTTCACCTTGCACTTTGGACAGGCGTAGCTGCCGGTATTGTATTAGTTTTTGGATTACTCCCTAAATCATTATACTTGGGACACGGAAGTTTTGCGGATCTGCTTGCAATAAATATCTATGCTACATTAATTATTTTTATTCTTTATTTTCTTCCTTTTATATTCAACAAGAAGGAAAATATGATAAACGTTGTTGAAAATTAATTAACCGGAATTCAATTGAATAAGAAATCCCCGGAAATATCTCTCGATGCACTTGACCATCTTTGGTTCCAGGTAAGCGGTACTCTTTGCAATATTGTGTGCGATCATTGCTTTATAAGCTGCAGCCCTGTAAACCATAATTTCGAATTCATGCCTTATGAGCAAGTAAATCAATTTCTCGAGGAATCAGCCGTTATTGGGGTCAAGGAATATTATTTTACAGGCGGTGAACCTTTCATGAATAAAGAACTTTTGAGAATTCTCGAACGCACTATGCAATTTGGTCCGGCTACTGTTTTAACAAACGGAATGCTAATCAAACCATCAACTGCCCAAAAGCTCAAAGAAATTTCAGACAATTCAATTTACTCGCTTGAGCTGAGAATCAGCATTGACGGCTATACTGAAGAAATGAACGACTCAATTCGCGGAAAAGGTGTATTCAAAAAAGCAATGACAGGTGTAAAGCTTCTTGTTGAAAACAATTTCCTGCCTATCATAACTATTACTAAAACCTGGGAAGAAAAAGAAGACGATATTGTCCTTAATGGATTTATAAAAACCTTAAAGTCTTTTGGCTATCCTCGCCCAAGATTAAAGATTCTACCTTCTATAAAGATTGGTAAAGAAGCCGTTAGAACAAAAGGATACGATCAGTTTGAGTATGTAACTGACCAGATGCTGATTGATTATGAAGTGAGTAATTTAATCTGCGCTAATAGCAGGGTTGCAACTAACAAAGGCGTATTTGTCTGCCCAATTCTTATAGATTCACCGGATGCAAATCTTGGTACCACTCTTAAAGAATCGTCTATAGCTTATGAAATTAAACATCAAGCTTGCTATACTTGCTATCTGTATGGCGCTATTTGTTCAAACTTTAACTCTGTGGGAAGAGATGCATAATAAAATAGCACTGTTCGGTGGAGTATATAGCAATTACCTTTCTCTTGAGGAAACTTTGAAAGACATCTCAAAAAGAAATGTCGATGAAATTTATTGTTTGGGTGACCTCGGTGCCTTTGGTCCCAATCCTAATAGGGTTTTCCCTCTGCTTGAAAAGTATAAAGTAAAAGTGGTTCAGGGGAATTATGATAATTCTATCGGTAATAACATGGATGACTGCCAGTGCGGATATACCGATCCACGCGACAATTATTTCGCTAAGCTAAGCTATGATTATACTTTCAAAAACACATCGGAAGAATTTAAGCAATGGATGAAAGCCCTTCCAAATGAAATAAGAATAGAGCTTGGTAGTTACAGTGCGCTGCTTTGCCATGGTTCTCCGCGACAGACAAATGAATTCTTATGGGAGACATCAACCCCAACCCACTTTCTCGAAAAACTTTGCAGCGACTTTAACGCAGATATTATCTGTGCTACGCATACAGGAATTCATTGGAATAGAAAGTTAGACTCACCCTTACGATCAAACAATAGATATTTTGTAAACGTCGGAGTAATAGGAAGACCTGAAAACGACGGTAATACATTTGTCGGATATACTCTGCTATATTGTATAGACAAAATGTTAAAGATAGAATATATACCCATAGAATATGATTACAGAAGATTAGCCATAGAGATGCAGAAAGAAAAACTGCCGGAACAATTTGTCGAGACTATCTTAACCGGATGGTGGACAACATGCCTCGAAGTTCTTCCCGCTAAAGAAAGAATTAAAGGAAAATATTAATAATTATAATATGATCATTTGCTTTTATAAAAAATAAATATAGTTTTGTAAACTATACGACATTCTTCTGCGGATATGTCTCTTATTTTAGTAATATAATCATTTTACTTATTTTGTTCAGGAATCATTCTTTGTGGGGCCTCATGCCTTCTTCGAGTGACTTCGTGTCATCAAAGTATGTTTTTACGAAGTAGACGTGAAGTTTAATAACTGTACTACAATTTATTCATAATGCAATATGGGTAATATAAATGCAGCATCTTGTTATTATTGGTAACGGCATTACGGGAATTACTGTAGCTCGCTATGTCCGCAAACAAAGCGACATGCGGATTACAATCATTTCTAACGAATCAAAATATTTTTTCTCCCGCACTGCTCTTATGTATGTATACATGGGACACATGAAGTGGGAAAATATAAAACCTTATGAGGACTGGTTCTGGGAGAAGAATCATATCGACTTAATATTTGCAAAGGCAACTGCAGTTGATACTGATTCTAAGAGTATCTGTCTTGAATCAGGCGAAAAGATCATTTACGACAAACTAGTAATTGCAACAGGCTCACACTCAAATAAATTCGGATGGCCAGGGCAGGATCTAAAAGGCGTACAAGGGTTATACTCAAAGCAAGATCTTGAATTACTGGAAGAGAATACTAAGAATATCCATTCGGCAGTAATTGTAGGCGGCGGACTAATAGGAATTGAACTTGCCGAAATGCTGCATGCGAGAGACATACATGTGACATTCCTTGTCAGAGAAAAGTTTTATTGGAATAGTATTCTTCCGAACGAAGAAGCTGCAATGGTAAGCAGACATATTCTTGAACATAATATGCAATTGAAACTTGGCGTCGAACTAAAAGAAATATTACATGACCACAACGGTAGAGCACGCGCTGTAATAACCAAAAGTGGTGAAGAAATCCCATGCCAGTTTGTCGGGCTAACTCCGGGAGTTCACCCTAATATTGATCTTGTAAAAAACTCAAAGATTGAAACAAATAGAGGTGTTCTGGTAAATGAATACTTAGAGACGAACATACCGGACGTTTATTCTTCAGGCGATTGCGCCGAGATAAAATCATCATTCCATAATGCAGCTAACAAAACTTCTTTGCCTCCCAACAAACTTGAACAGCTTTGGTACACCGGAAAAATGCAAGGAAAGATACTTGCCCTGAATATTTTAGGGAACAGAGTAAAATATGATAGAGGTATATGGTATAACTCAGCAAAGTTTTTGGATATAGAATATCAAACGTATGGCTTTGTTAGCGCAGTGCCGCGCGAAGGTGAAGATAGTTTCTATTGGGAGCATCCGTCAGGAAAGATTTGTATACGGCTGGTTTATTCATCAAGTGATAGATCAATCATTGGTGTTAATGTGTTCGGTATGAGACTTCGCCATCGCACATTCGAATCTTGGATAAAAGAAAAAAGAACAATCGAATACGTACTTGAGAATTTACCTATCGCAAATTTCAACCCTGAGTTCTATAAAAAACATGAACAACATATAATCGATAAATTTAATCTTGAAAATCCCGGAAAGAACTTATCATTAAGAAAAAGATCTTTATCCAACATAATTTCATAAGATGGCAAAGTATGAATATCATTCAAATAGAACCGTTTAAAGTTTATAGTCATAACAATAAAATAGAAACACTTAAGAAATCCGGACTTGCAGCCATTGCAATAGGCTTTCTATTCTTTCTAATAAGTTTAACCGGAATTTCAAGTAAGCAGCCGCTTTTATTCTTTTTCTTGAGTTTCGGTTTAGTAACTGCAGGATCCATACTCTACTTTGCCATTCAAGTTAAAGAAGCTCCCGCAGGAATAAAAAATAATAGGATATTTTTTGATGCTATTACATCGCGCAAGTCAATCGCATGGATTCTAGGTATTGTATTAACAGGCTTCTATATTCTGCTTTATTGGTATCCCGGTACATTACAAAATTTAGTAAATCTTATTAACCCGCTTAGCTATTTACTCCGAGGTCAACCAGCAGACCGCTGGGTTCTTTACGGCACATTCTATACCACGGCAGTTATAATCATGGCAATTAGAATGATCGTGAAATACAGGAATAATCGTTATCAAATTCTTCGATCAATATCCGTCAGCTTCTTTCAGTTAGGATTTTCATTTATAATCCCCGGCATACTCGTACGGTTAAACAAACCGGAATTTTATTTCAACTATTTTTGGCCCTTAAAGTTTCAATATCTTTTCCCTGACGAAATAAAATATCTAACCTCAAGCGGCGGTGCTCTGGGTTATTTCATGATATTCTGGGGGGCTGCTATGCTAATAATTGCTACTCCAATCTTAACATACTTCTTTGGGAAACGCTGGTATTGCTCCTGGGTATGCGGTTGCGGAGGACTAGCCGAAACTGCAGGTGACCCGTTTAGGCAAAACTCGGATAAATCATTAAAGGCATGGAAACTTGAAAGGATATCAATTCACTCAGTATTAGTCTTTGTTGTTATTACTACAGGATTGCTGTGGATTAACTCTGCATCAAACGGAAAAGTTCTGGGCTCAGTCTCTCAAGTTTTCGCAGAGTGGTATGGTTTTGTAATAGGCGCATTATTCTCGGGAATTATCGGAGTCGGTTTCTATCCAATATTCGGAAGTCGCGTGTGGTGCCGTTTTGGGTGTCCTATGGCCGCCACTTTAGGAATGCTTCAGAAATACTTTTCAAGGTTTAGAATAACAACGAACGGCGGGCAATGTATTTCCTGCGGTAATTGTTCCACCTACTGCGAAATGGGAATAGATGTAAAATGGTATGCACAGCGTGGACAAAATATTATTCGATCTTCATGTGTAGGATGCGGTATTTGCTCTGCTGTTTGCCCGAGAGGTGTTCTTAAATTAGAAAATCTTCCGCGCGCCGGAAGGTATAGTGAAGTTGACTAGTTAATCATCCGAAAAAATATTTTATGAAATTCTCTAATAATCATCTAAAGAAAATAATTTTGCTGATTTGGGCATTATGGTTTTCAATTGTTTCCCTTACAAATATTTGTGATGCTCTAAGAAGCTTGGGCGTAATTCCTGAATGGTTCCGCTTTGTATCGGGAAATTTCCAATACATAAGTGCTGTAACTGCAATATATCTTTTCCCATACTGGCTCAATGCAATTCTATTTTTAGTCGTTATAATTTTAGAAGTAAGCACAAGCTTTCTCTTCTTCAAAGCATTCCTTAATGTAACTGTAAATAATGAAAATTTTATAGTACCGCCTTTTATTTTCAGCTTAATAATTTTCGGGGGATTCATGGTTATGGACGAAATATTCGTAGCGTACGACCGCATGGGAAACATTGAAACTACTCACCTTGGAATTTTAGTGGGATTACTTGCCTCGTATATCGCTGTAATAGACTAATCATGGCTTCTGTACACTTCCTAAAATTATGTTATAATTAATTTTTATAAGGGGCTAAAATGTAAGGGTGAGTTAGCAATACTATCTGCTCTATTAGCTCAGTAAAATTGGATCCAGAGTTTGCCCAACATATTTTTAATATTATCATGAATCTGAAATGCGATTTCAAGCAGTAGCCTGAAAGTCGTTAGGGCTTTCAAATAATTTGAATCTTATTTCGGATTTAGATACTAAAAATATTTATGGGCTTTCTCTACGTTTGGCATGTATCTTTGATGATATTGAAACAGTATATAATGCTCAATTTGACTACTATAATATTAAGATAGATTATTTAAATCTCTCCTAGTTATTCCAAATGTGTGAAATATGAATTTATGGCACTTTATAATTAGCTAAAGCTAATAATATTATATAGGGTGGTAAATTCAGCAAACGCATTATTAGAAAATCTAATTTATTACCCAAAAAAATCTTTTAAGTAAAGAAAAGTATCTTTAATTTTAGGCAAAGGTTTAACTGGGAAAGAAAATGAAAGATAAAAATAAATTATTCGAAGTGCCTGAAATATCTTCTATTCAGGATATGCTATTAAAATCCGCCAGGAAATATCAAAACAAATTGGCTCTTGAAGATATTGCAGGAACACCAATATCAAAATTAACATACCAACAGCTTCTCGATAGTGTATTAAGGTTTGGTAATGCATTAAAAAGCCTTGGAATAAACGAACGAACACATATTGGCGTTATCGGTGAAAATAGAGTTCAGTGGGGTATTACTTATTTGACTTCGATGGTGTTTAATCATGTAATTATACCAATAGATAAAAACCTGACTACCAATGAAATCTTGAATATAATACATGAATCGGAAGCTGAACTAATAGTCTTTTCAGGTGCATTTGATTCGATTATGAGAGAAAAAATGCATCTAATAAAAAGAATGAAGCATTTTATAAGTATGGATTTGCTTACTGCAAAAGACGGATTCTTGTCTATGGTTGAAATGATAAACTCGACGAAGCCAGCGGAAACGTCAGAACTTCCGGAAATAATTACTAGTGATGTTGCAGAAATAATATTTACCTCCGGCTCGCTTGGAAGAGCGAAGGGAGTAATGCTAAGTCAGGGAAATTTGAAATCAAATTTAACTAGCATGGTAAGTATGCTTTTCATTTATCCGGAAGATAGATTCTTATCTGTGCTTCCAATGCACCATACGTATGAATGTACTTGTGGGTTTTTATGTCCCCTCTATTGCGGCTCTTCGGCTCATTATGCCCAGTCGCTTAAAACAGTGGTAGATGACCTTCAAAAAGTAAGAGCGACAATGCTTTTAGGTGTTCCTCTGCTATTTGATAAAATGTTCAAAAGAATATATAAATCAATAAACGAAGATAAAACTAAATCAAAAATAATAAGACCCTTGATCAAGCTTACTGATGTTGTCGAAAAGGTAGGATGGAAAAGCTTTAAGAAATTAGTCTTTAAGGAATTGCATGAAAAGTTCGGTGGATCTATTAGAATCTTTATAGCAGGCGGTGCTGCCCCTGACCCTAAGGTAGCAAAAGGATTACGCGAATTCGGATTTAATTTTGTGCAAGGTTATGGCTTAACTGAAACATCTCCAATTTTAACTCTTAATAGATTGAATAATTTTAAAGATGACGCCGCCGGACTCCCCCTTCCTGGGGTTCAATTAAAAATTCGTAATCCTGATGCGAAAGGTATTGGCGAAATTTTCACTAAAGCACCCAATGTAATGTTAGGTTATTATAAAAATGAAAAGTTAACGGAAGATTCTTTTGAAGATGGCTGGTTTAAGACCGGAGACGTAGGGTTTATTGATAATGATGGATTTCTTCATATAAGCGGTAGAAAGAAAAATGTTATCATTGCAAAGAACGGGGAAAATGTTTTCCCGGAGGAAATCGAAGATATTTTGAATCGAAGTCCCTATGTCTTGGAGTCATTAGTATACGGCGAAAAAGATCCCAAGCACGATGAAATTATTGCAGTACAACTAGTAACTGATGCAGAAGCTTTTATTGAATATTCCGAAAATAATAATATTCCCATAACAGAAGAATTAGTACAGCAAACAATTTCAAAAGTAATAAAAGACGTAAATAAGGAACTACCAGCATTTAAACAGATAAAGAAATTTTATGTGCGACAGGCCGAATTTGAAAAGACTACCACACAAAAAATTAAGAGGTATTTGGTATCCAACGAAAACGGAAATTCATAGTCATTAAACAAAATAGTACGGAATTATAAATAAATTAGAATAATATTTTTCATTCAGAATTCTTCTTCCTTTTTGACCAAAAACTCTTTATTATGAAGAAAATAATCAATACTGCCGCGGCAACTGCAGAAGCTGTTGCCAAATGATGCTCAAATGCTGGAAGAATCCTTTTCCAATGATCACCAAAGAAATAACCTATTGAAATAAATGTAGCAGTCCATATAAAAGCGCCGCTATATGCAAAAATCGCAAACTCCCACATTGATAATTCGGAAGTCCCAGCAAAAATCGCAATTATATGTCTAACTCCGGGAATAAAATATCCGACTAATAAAGTCCACCTGCCTATTTTTTCAAACCAGTTGTGCGCAATCTTTAATTTTCCTTCAGTAACATGAATGAATCTACCATATTTAATTATAAAATGATGCCCAAAAGTACTCCCAATCGCATAGCTAATAGATATACCGCAAACACTCCCTAAGTATGCTGCAATAAAAGTAGGTATAAGGTGGAGATGCCCTTTGTAAACTAAATAACCTGATAAAGTCAGTAAGGTTTCATCTGGAATCGGAAGACCAACAATTCCAAAAACCAGAAGGGAGAAAATTCCAAAGTAACCGTAGTGACTAATCCAAAAATAAAAATCATTCATAAAAAAATTAGTTTATAGAGAAAAACTTGATTTGATAAAATAATTCATTTATAAATTTAAACAGCAAAAAAAAGAAAACAAATTTCAGACATTCGGAGTTTGTATCTGTCTTTGATATATTTAACATAATAAATAAGAATAATTATTCAATTTTAATGGTAATTCATATGAAACGCATAATTTTAGTAATAACGGTTATAGCCTTATTCGGTTTAACTTCGTGCTCAAAGAAAAACGATAACAATCAACCCGTTCAGAATCTTCCTGCCGGTACTCACGCGGTAAAAGTATTAGAGAACATGGATGCAGCTGGTTACACTTATCTTCATGTTGATGAAAACGGAAATCAATATTGGATTGCGGCTCCGCAAACGCAAGTAAAAAAAGGTGACATCGTATATTATTCTCAAGGTATGGAAATGAAAAATTTTCATAGCAATACATTGAACAGAACATTTGACTCAATATTTTTTGTCCAAAGCATATCTAATGAGCCTAATAGTAATACAGTAACGGCAGCTCATTCTCAAGCGCTAAATATTCCCAAAGAGCAAATCTCAATTACTCAATTAAAGGGTGGTAAGACAATAGCTGAAATATTTTCTCAGGCACAATCGCTTGAAGGAAAAACAGTTCGGCTTAAGGGTAAGGTGGTTAAATTTAATCCAAATATTCTTGACCGTAATTGGATTCATATTCAGGACGGAACGGCTTCCGGTAACAATTTCGATCTCTTAGTAACAAGCAAAGAAACTGTACAAGTCGGAGACGTTATAACCGTTCAAGGTACTGTAGCTATCAATAAGGACTTTGGAGCAGGTTACTCTTATCCTGTCATGATTGAAAATGCTAAGATAATTCGATGAACAAAAAAGCTGTTAAATTATTCTGACGAACAATTTCAAATAGGGTAAATGCAAATAAAATATTAGTAATTAGAATTTCTAATTGTAATAAATTTAACTATTTTGTAATATAATTTCATATATTACATCAAATATAAATATATTGCCACCAATATTGACTTTTAAGTAATTTTTCATGACGTTTATTTATATATTTTAACTGTACAAGTTTATTTCAAAGAGCAAAGGCAATATTTTAATTACTTTCAATTTCACTAATGCTTTTCCTCTAATAATAATTTTTATTTAGTTAAGAATGAAATTAACGAATACCTAAAACTTAAATAGAGCAATGCGTGTTGTCAATTTAACCCATCTTTAATAAGATTTAATTTTTTAGCTAATAAAAATATTATTTGATCTAAGAAATTAAAATTTTATGGTGATATTATTAAAAAAGCAAAAGTTACAACCTTTTAGAAATGAAAAAACCTTACAGAAAGATTATTCCGCTTTTAATTATAATAATTCTTGTACCAACCATTATTCTATCTCTCTATCAAATATCATCTCTAAATCAAAGCGAAAAAAACATTGAAAAGGTTTATACAAGCGAACTCAATACAATTCTTGGTTCTATAAATGAGTATGTTGGCGACTATATAACCGATTGGGCAAGAGAGACAAATTTGTTTGTCCTTGAATCAAGAAATGGTAATGATGTAACTTTTAAGGAATATGTAAAGAAATTTCTAATTCAAAGTCGCTCAATAAATATGCTGGTAACCTCTGACATTAATGTTACAAGTGACCTGCAAATTATTTCGAATAATCCAGACACTTTGCCAATAAATATTAGAGAGAACATTAAAAACATCTTAAAGATTAATTATTCCAAGATTAAGACTTTAATCGAGCAAAAGCGATCTGGCATTAGAAATATTGTAGCAATCAAGAATAATTTAATTGGAAATAATGTTTTAATAATATTTCTGCTGCAATTGCCTGAAGAGAAAAACGAAATATGTGGCTTTTTGATTAATCCGGAAAATTTCATTAAATGGAATCTATCGTGGAAGTTGAAATCAATTACCGGGAATGAATTTGTAGTTGCGGTCTCAGATCAAAACAATACACGAATATTCTCTACTGGAGAGGATTCTTCTGCAACAATTGAACAACAAGCAAACATAAATTTTTTACCGGGTTATACAGTTAATATATTATTAAAAGGTGTAACAATTTCAAGTTTGGTCAAAGAAAGATCGATAAGAAATCTTATTTTAATTTCTCTAATTAACTTATTTCTGATAATAGGACTTTGGTTTGTACTTAAAAATTTCAGAAAAGAAACGGAGCTATCTAATCAGCAAACAAATTTTGTTGCGAATGTTTCACATGAACTGCGCACTCCGCTTTCATTAATAAATCTCTTTTCCGAGACTCTTGTGATGGGCAGAGTTAAAGAAAGAGAAAAAGAATTGGAATATTTCAAAATCATAAATGATGAAAGTAATCGACTAAGTAGGATTGTTGAGAAAGTACTGAGGTTTCGTTCGATTGAAGAAAATAAAGAAAAATATAGCTTTACAACTGAAGATATAAATTCACTCATTGAAAATGTACTTCAGGCATATAGCTATCAAATAGAAAATAGCAATTTTAAAATTAGATTTGAAGCAGGCGCTAATTTACCGGAAATACAAATTGATAAAGAAGCCGTGATTGAAGTCGTAATTAACCTTTTGGATAATGCAATGAAATATAGCAATGATAGAAAGGAAATTATTGTTACAACCGGTCTTGAAAGGGAATTTGTGTATTTAAAAGTTAAAGATTTCGGGCTAGGAATATCTTCTGCAAATCAGAGAAAGATATTTGAGAAATTTTACAGAGTACAAGATGGTTTAGCAAAAGATAAAAGAGGAACTGGGTTAGGGTTGACAATTGTTAAAAGTATAATGGATGCTCATCAGGGCAGGATTGAAGTTGAAAGTAGTGAAGGAAAGGGCAGTTGTTTTACGCTAAAATTTAGGAGCAACAATGTATAGAGAAATTTGTATTAAAGGATCACTACTAAAATACAGAGATAATTATTATTTTATGTTGCAAAATATTTCAAATTAGTTAAGGAGTCAAAATGCCGGTAATATTAATAGTTGAAGATGAACCAAATATGGTAGTAGGATTAAAAGATAATTTTGAACTTGAAGGCTATAAGGTTGAAACCGCACGCGAAGGTGAATCCGGATTAAAAAAAATTTTAGATAATAACTATGATTTAATTATTCTTGACGTTATGCTCCCCAATATTTCGGGATTTGAAATTTGTAAAACTGTAAGAAAAAAGGGAAACGACACGCCGATTATATTATTAACTGCAAGGGGCGAAGAACTCGACCGAGTATTAGGACTCGAGCTTGGGGCAGATGACTACGTAACTAAACCTTTTAGCGTAAGAGAATTAATAGCAAGAATGAAGGCTATACTTCGGCGAAGAGAAAACACAATTCAGCCAAATGAAAAAAGCAATAAGGATGTTCGGATAGGAAAACTCGTTGTTAACTTTGCTTCATATAATGCCTTTAACGATGAAGGTTCTGTTCAAATGTCATATAAAGAATTCGAAATTCTAAATTTGTTGTGGTCAAAAAAGAATTTTACTGTCAGTAGAGACGAGATTTTAAGAGTAGTTTGGGGATTTGACGAGAACCCTACAACAAGGACAATAGATAACTTCATTGTGAAGCTTCGTCAAAAAATTGAAGATAATCCGGATCGTCCTAAAACGATTTTAACTGTTCATGGGATAGGATATAAAGTTATTGGTTGACAATTGCTTGCAATTATCAATTGTATCAAATTAAACAGTATAATCGTAAATTAAATACTCAATAAATTTTTGTAAACTAATAGGCAAAAAACCGTTCATCATAAAAAAAATACTCTTTAGACCCTTACGGAAGCGTATTTGGCTTAAAAATAAAGTCGTCGTGACAATATTTTACAAGTTTTTACTTGTTGGTGACACCCTTTATCGTTTAACTCTCTATTTTTTTGCACATTAGTTACAATTAAATAATCAATACAGTAACAAAACAATCCATATAAGGAGAAGCGATATGAAGCAAAAGATTACCGTCGTTTTTTTCCTGTTGTTATTTCCAACTTTATTATTGGCTGGTACAACGGGAAGGATCAAAGGTAAAGTCACAGATCTCCAGACAGGCGAACCTCTAATCGGAGCCAACGTAGTTGTTGTTGGTACTTCGTTTGGCGCAGCCACTGATGTTAACGGAGATTATGTCGTTAACAATCTTGATGCGGCAGTCTATACAGTAAAGGCTACATACTTAGGCTACAAGACTGTTACCATTTCGAATGTTCGAATAAATTCTGATTTAACAACAGAATTAAATTTCAAACTTCCTGCATCCGGAGTGTCGGTTGGTGAAGTTGAAATTGTTGCTCAAAGACCTTTGGTTAATAAAAGCAATACTAACGCAATTCGTACTACTACCAATGCCGAAATTGATGCTTTACCAATTAGAGGTGTTGATAATATTATTTCACTAACTCCTGGTGTTACTCTGCAAGGCGGAACTCTCTATATCAGAGGCGGCAGACAGGATGAGGTTGGATATTATTTGGAAGGCAGCAATATTACAAACGCAGCTGCAACAGGTATGGGAGCAGCCTTTGGTCGTACCGCTTCACGTCAAGTTACTATTCCTCAAGATGCTCTTGAAGAAATTCAGGTTCAAGCAGGTGGCTATACTGCTGAATTTGGAGGCGCAAATGCCGGAATTATTCGTGCAGATTTGAAATCAGGTGGACCGACAATGAAGGCTAGCCTGCAATATATTACGGATAACTGGACTTTTAAAAATAGCAAGAATAGATATAATGGAGTTCAAAACCTTGGAACTTATTCTTATGGTTATAATGATGTTACCGCTTCTTTAAGCGGACCATTAGTCGGCGAGCATATTAAATTCTTTGGTTTATTTGATAACTTATCTCAAACTGACGCAAACCCACAACAAGTAAATGGTTTTAACTTCGGACTTGTTAGTGATTCAATAACTCCTCAAGACAAAAATGTTTTGCTCAAAATGCCCGGAGGACCTGTACCAGGAAATAGATCGGATCAATACAGCGGTGCAGCTACTCTTACATTTGATTATAATCCGACAATTGTAAGATTAATTGGAACTTATACTTTTGCTAGGCAGAGAATCGGCGGGAGTTCATTTACTATATTTGATAATAACCGATTACCAATAAGAGATGCATATAATGGAGATTTCGGAATAAAATTAACTCAAATACTTAGCTCTTCAGCTTATGTTGAAGCTAATGCAAGTTATATTTTTAACCAGGGCAGTACATATGATCCGCAGCTTGGAAATAATTTCTGGGCTTATGGAGACAGCGTTGCAAATACGGCTGCTGGTGTTCCTTGGTATAGACGACCAAGAGATACGCAATATGGTCGTTACAGTACCCCGCTTCCGTATCAATTATTCTCATCATTTGGATTTGCTGCTCCTAATACGCCTCTGGTAGGTGTGGATGGTAATTCTCTTTTAAATTATAATAAATATAATAATACGAATTTAAATTTAAGTGCTTCATTGTCCGATGAATTGAATAAAGAAAATTCAATAAAAATCGGCGGTGAAATGCAAATTATGTCTTTCAGCAATTATACGCCAACAGGAGTTATTGCAAATCTTGCAGCACTAATTAGTGCAAAAGCTTCCACGCAAACAATCCAGGCTTTAATGATCAAGCATGGTGTTAATAACTATGGTTATGATGTTATGGGAAATACATATTCTGGTTCTACCAATTATACAACAGGCCAGGTTGCACCCCATAGACCTATATTTGCCGGCGCTTACATTGAAGATAGAATGGAATACAAGAATTTAATTGTTAATGCTGGTATAAGATATGACTATATCAATACCGACAATCAGGCGTTCAGAGATCCTACCTTGCCTGGTAATGTTTTTGACGCTAGCACTGGTGCAGTTACGAATCCTTCAAACTTCGTAAATGTGCCTGCATTTAGTGCATTAAGCCCAAGACTTGGGTTCTCATTTCCAATTACAGATCAAACAGTTTTTCATGCTCAATATGGAAAATTTGTTCAACAACCAAGCCTTAGTGATTTGTATGCCGGTCCTTACAACTTAGGTTATATATTAAGCCCTCAAGGTTATGGATTCTTTAATCCTACTCCTGTCGGACAGAATGTAAGACCTACTAGAACTACACAGTATGAAATTGGTTTTACACAACAAATAGCATCATTTGCATCATTTGATATAACAGCATATTACAAGGATATCTCTAATCAGGTAGTATTTGCAACTCAGAATGTTGATCAATCAACTGGTTGGAGACCTTACCCAATATTAACTAATGGGGACTATGCAACTACTCAAGGTATCGAAATATCTTTTGATATGAGAAGAACAGAGAGATTTATGGTCAATGGATCTGTATCATATCAGGATGCTAAAGGCACCGGAGATAATCCATACTCAAACGCGGGTGAATTCGGTGCTCCGGTTGATCCTAGCTATGTATTTATTCCTAATTTTATCGTTCCGCTTTCTTTTAATCATTCGTTTAGCGGACACCTTAATATAGACTATAGATATGGCAAAGATGACGGACCTGATATTCTTCATCAATTCGGAGCTTCTTTATTACTAACGTTTAGTACAGGACATCCTTACACGTTAGGTACTGCACAGACTGTGGGAACGAGTAGTCCAACTGTAGTTCAAAGTGGCGTTGATACAAGAAGCCGAACAGCAATTGAGGCTCTTAATTCTTCAATTACTCCGTCTAATTTTCAAGTAGATCTTCGTTTGGATAAAACTGTTAGTTTGCCAGGACAATTATCAGCAAATATTTTTATTCAAGTTGTTAATCTTTTCAATGCGAAGAATGTGCAAGATGTATTCTCTAATACTGGTTCCGCAGAGAGTAATGGATATTTGACTAATCCTAACTTAACCGGTTATAAACAAATACAGAAATACGGTCAGCAATATGCACAATTGTACCAGGCTTTTAATATTGATTATGCGGGTTTATACGGTACTCCGCGTCAAATTAGACTTGGAATTCGCTTAGAATACTAAAAGAAAATTTGGCAGAAAATTCAAAAAAAATAGGAGTTTAAAATGATTAATAAAAAAATGAAATACTTACTGATAGTTCTCGTAAGTATTCTGTTTCTCTTGCCGGCTGCCGCAAGCGCCATTGGCAATGGAAAAGAAAAGAATAGGACGGTAGCTAAAACCTCAGGCGGTCAAATAGCTACTACAGCAATAGATATAAATAATATCTATTCGCTTCAGCAAAATAATGGTTTTAGCGATTTTAACCCTAACTCAAACCTTGAGGGTGCCCAATACCCCAAAGGAAGCGGAAAAAACTTTGTTTTTACTGCTGGATTTCTATGGGGCGGGTTTATTCCTGGTGATGCACAAGTCAGAGTTGGTGGATCGTCCTATAATTCTGGTCTACAGCCGGGCCCAATAATAAATGAACAAGGTGCACCTAATCCTAATTCTGATGTTAGGTGGTCAATTTATCGTGTTCGTCCGGATGTATATCCCGGAGGACCGGCAGTTGACTTAAGCGGCGACGCTGAAGTTGAAGGTCAATCTGCTTCTGCAATTAGAGCACAGTATGAATCAGATTGGACGAACTGGCCTGCAGCTGGTACTGCAAATGATCTTGGCGCACCATTTACCGATGTTAATGGTGATGGAAAATACGAACCAAGTATAGATATTCCTGGTGTACCTGGAGCAGATCAGACTGTATACTATGTTGCAAATGATGAAGACCCGAATGCTACCCAAGGTCTTTATGGCGCACAGCCTATGGGCATAGAATTACATGTAACTTTCTGGGCTTATGCTCAGCAAGGTGCCCTTGGAAATATGTATTTTAAGAAATGGGATCTTATTAATAAGGGTGGAAACACAATTGACAGTATGTTTGTTTCATATTGGACAGACGTTGATTTAGGTGATGCTACAAACGATTTGGTAGGCTGCGACACTACTTTAAGTTTGCAGTTTACTTATAATGGAACTGCTAACGATGCAGTGTATGCTCCGCTCCCTCCTCCGGCAGATGGATTCGACTTCTTCCAGGGACCAGCAGTTCCGGGAGATGCAACGGACTCTGCAATTGTTATTGCTCCTCCTTTCAAATTTACATATGTGCATGGGAAAAAGAATTTACCGATGACAGCTGCTTATTTCTTTGTTAACGGTGATGCTAATTTCGGTGATCCGCCTCTAGCAGATATTAAAGGCTCAACACAATTTTATAATTTCTTCAATGGTAATTATGGATTATCAGGACTACCGTTTATAAATCCTATAAATAATGAGCCTACAAAGTTCGCATTCTCTGGTGATCCTACAACAGGACAAGGATGGCTTGATGGTGTTGCTTTGCCTCCTGGAGATAGAAGACAAGGAATGGCGTCGGGTCCATTTAATATGGCTCCTGGAGATACACAGCAAGTGGTAGTTGCAGAGATGGTTGCTGGAGCAATTCCCGGTGTAGATCGTTTATCTGCGATTAGCTTAGTTAAGTTTTATGATCAAACAGCTCAGTTTGCTTATAATAACTTTTTCGTTATTCCTACACCCCCTCCTGCACCAAAGGTAACTGTAGCGCAATTATCAAATAAAATTGTTTTGGACTGGGGCGAGGATAAAAATGCCGTTGCAAGTACAGAAAATTATGCAAGCAAAGGCTATACCTTCCAAGGTTATAACGTTTATCAATTGCCATATAAATCAGCATCAATAAGCCAAGCTAAACGCTTAGCAACCTATGATGTAGTTGATGGTATTGGTAAAATATATGATGAATATTTTGATGCTAACTCTGGAGCTGTTTTAACTCACGTTAGTGAGTTTGGTAATGACACAGGAATTCAAAGATCATTCTTTGATTCAACAGATGTTTTCAGCTCAGGTAAACCTCTTGTTAACGGCATAAGTTATTATTTTGCAGTTACGTCCTATGCCTATAATGCAACAGGTACTCCAAAAGCACTTGAGAATCCTATCTCTGTAATAACTGTGGTTCCTCAAAGCCTAAATCCCGGAGTTACAGCTTCAAATAGCGGCGCATTTTCAAACATTACGCATTCGGGAACTGCTGATGCATCACTCGGCGTAACGGTTGTTAATCCTGCCTTAGTTACTGGCGATCAGTATCAGGTACAATTCCATGATGAGAAGTATTCGCTTGGCTCTGATGGAAAATGGACTGATATAACCGCGGCAAGTAAGAAGATGGGTAAAGTTACAGATTTAACTGGATCTTCTTTAACTTCTGCTGCTGCTTGGAGTGAGACAAAAGGTCAATTTGCAATTCATTATTTGGTAAACGTTGTATCTGTAGATTATGACTGGTGCGATGGAGTACAGATCAAATTACCTTCAAATATTGTTATCGATGATATTATACCTCCGGTTAGTAATAATGATGGAAGTGTAATTAGCTATACCTGGGATAAAGCAACAAATACAATATTCTTTGGCGACAGTGTCAGAGATGCAAACGGATTGTTTGCCGGCGGTGAAGATATAACAATATTAACTCACTCAGCTGTATTACCAATACTGACTAGTTACAATATGTTTGACGATGGTTATGGTGGACATATTGTTGACGTGGCAAGTGTTGATACTTTAAAGACTATAGCTAATAAAATCATAACTCAGCATCAATGGAATGTTAAAGATATGACTACTGGAAGCATAGTCCTACAAAATCAGACTATATTAGGCGGACAAGATATCTATGCACCTGAAGCCTATATGGCTAGCACTGGATTGAATGGACCTGGTGGTTCTTCTGGTAGCCCAATCGCCAATATTGGAGCTGGTGCAAATGTTATTTTCTCAGGATTACAAGTAGCTCTAAACGGTAGCTATGCAGCACCAACTACAATTGGTAAAATTGTATCAAAAATTAGTGATAGTTCTGATTTTAGTATAGAAGATTTCACTGCATTTGGATACGGTGATGGTACAGCTGCAACGTCTTTGCCTTTATATGGCGGAGCGGGCGGTACTACTGACGTAAACGCATTACAGCAGGACTACGAACTAAAATGGACGGGTGTTACCGGAGATACAACTATCAACGGTCATACCGTGTTAATTACAAAATCCGGTGGCTCAATTGCAACCCTATTTGGAGCAAGTAATTATTCTATTGCAAATCATCCATTAAATCCTACTCCGGGTGTTAAAGCACCATTTACGATAAGGATTCCTTTCGAAGTTTGGAATATGGATAAAAATGAGCAGGTAAATTTGCTTGTGTATGATAGAAATGCAGCAAAAACAAATGATCCAACAAAAGATGGATTTGAAGTATGGAACGAAAATGATAGAATGTATACTTGGGTAGTAAATACTAAGTATAGTCCTACGGTAATCGCTCCAGGCTCTGCTATTGTTGCTGATAGCGCAACATGGAACTGGTATTTTGCAAAATCCATATTTACTACAGGCGATGATATTAAGATCATATATAATAATCCTCTCCAAATTGGTAAAGATACATTTACCTTTACTGTTCCAAAATCACAGTATTCTTCATCGTTAGCAAAAACTGATGTAAGTAAAATAAATGTATTCCCTAACCCCTATTATGGAGTAAACTCCCAAGAGACAACGAAATACGTACGCTTTGTGACGTTTAATCATTTACCAACTACAGCAACGACAATCAAAATCTTCAACCTTGCTGGTATTATGGTAAAGACAATAAATCACACAAACGGTACACAGTTTCAACAATGGGATTTGACGAATGATTCAGGCTTACCGGTAGCAAGCGGCTTGTACATAGCTTATGTAGATATGCCAGGCATTGGTACTACCAAGATTCTTAAGCTTGCAATTATTCAAGAACAACAATATCCTGATCATTTTTAATGAAGCTAAAAACTCAAGGAGTAAAAATGAAAATATTTATAAGAATAATAGTTATTGTCACTATCTTCCTGATAGGGGTTGATAGTGTTTATGCCGGGGGAGGTACTAGAAATGGTACCGGCGGTGCTACAGAACTGGTAATTCCTGTTGGAGCCAGCGGAATTGCTTTGGGAGGCTCCAATCTGTCTACAGCTAGTGGGCTCGACGCTCTATTCTGGAACCCTGCTGGCGTTGCAAATATGACAAACTCAGCAACTGCAATGTTTTCCCACATGGATTATATTGCAAATATAGGAGTTGAATATGGCGCTGTGGCTGCAAATTTTGAAGGCTTTGGTGTTATATCCTTAGATATTAAATCACTTAGTATCGGTTCCATTCCGGTTACAACTAATGATCAACCGGATGGCACAGGACAAACATTTACACCTCAATTTTTAACAGCTGGAGCAACCTTTTCTCGAGCTTTAACTGATCGTATAGCAATTGGCTTAACTGTCAATTATATATCTGAAACTATTGCTCAGGTAAGCGCTACTGGATTTGGCGTTAATGCCGGTGTTCAGTACAAAGACCTTGGCGATATAAGCGGTTTAAGCTTTGGATTAGTTATAAAAAATATAGGTCCACAAATGACTTATGGAGGACCTGGTTTATTAGTTCAAGCTTCTCCAACGGGCTCTACTTCTACACCTACTGATCCGTTCAATAGAGCTCCTAGTTTTTATTCAATTAACGCTGCTGCGTTCGATTTACCGTCATCCTTTGATATAGGCTTTGGATACAAACCTACTCTTGATGATATGAATTCATTGCAAATATCAGGCGTTTTTGAAAATAATAACTTTTCAGGAGATCTTTATAACGTTGGTGTTGAATACGGCTATAATAAAATGTTCTTTGCTCGAGTCGGTTATTCAATGTCACCAAAAAATCAGGATCCTAACTACATCTATGGATTTTCTGCAGGTGCCGGTATAAATTACGATCTAGGCGGAATGGATATCAGACTAGATTACGCCTATAGATCTGCAAAATATCTAAATGGTAACAGTGTATTTGAGGTATCTCTAGGATTTTAATGTAATATTTATTTCCTCCTCATATCTCTCTCTCCAGTTCCGTGTGGTGACGGTAAGCCACACGGAACTTTTATTTTAAACCATTTCTACAGGTATGATCTAAAAGACATCCTATAGATATTTTCTTCTTAAAATTTCCTTAAATTTGCATCACTATTACTCAAACAATATTTTTTATAATACGTCATTTGAACAGATAAATTCTTTCTAATGTAATTTCTAAGGAGAAAATATGAACAGTTTATTAAACTTAATTAACTATGGTCAAAGCTATTGGCTTGATAATTTGACACGTGAAAAAATTAAAAGCGGGGAGCTAAAAAGAAGAGTTGTCAAAGAAGGACTTCGAGGCATTACTTCTAATCCAAGTATTTTTAACAAAGCCATCTCAAATAGCAAGGATTATGACTCACAAATAGCAAAGCTTGTTAGTCTGAAAAAATCTGTACCTGATATGTATGAAGACTTGACAGTTAAAGACGTTCAAGATGCTTGCGATATCTTACGCCCGGTGTTTGATACATCTGGCGGGGAAGATGGATTTGTCAGCATCGAAGTTTCACCCTACCTTGCAAATGATACCGAAGGAACAATGATTGAAGCAAGACGCTTGCATGATAAAGTCAATAGACCAAATTGCTTAATAAAGATTCCCGGTACGGAAGCTGGGGTTCCGGCAATTGAGCAAATGCTTTATGAAGGTATAAATATCAATATAACCTTGTTGTTCTCAATCCAGAGCTATGAAGCTGTAGCAATTGCTTATATTAAAGCACTTGAACGACGAGTAGCAGAAGGCAAACCAGTTGACAAAATTGTATCTGTAGCAAGTTTCTTCCTTAGCCGTATTGATGTGCTTGCAGATCAACTGCTTGCACAATTAATGATTCCTGAAAGGGACCAGAACAATCTACCTCGCCCGGAGGATATTTTAGGAAAGACTGCTATTGCTAGCGCAAAATTAGCGTATCAAAGTTTCAAGAATATTTTTAGCGGCAATAAATGGACATCCTTAGCAGAAAAAGGTGCTCATGTACAAAGACCTCTTTGGGCAAGTACAAGCACTAAGGACCCCTTATACAAAGACGTAAAATATGTTGAACCCTTGATCGGGCGTGATACAGTAAATACTCTTCCTGATGAAACCATTACTGCATTTTCAGACCATGGTGTAATTGCTGAGGACTCAATCTTAAAAGATGTTGAGGAAGCTAGGTCTGTTTTTAACAATCTAAAAATGCTTGGGATTGATATAGATTTTATAACAAAGCAGTTGACTAATGAAGGAATTCAAAAGTTTAATGAAGCTTATGATAAGCTCATGAAGGATCTAAACGAAAAACGCAAAAAAATCCTTGGTGAAAGTATCGGCGTACAAAAGATTAGTTATGCAGACTTCAAATCAGAAACAAATTTGATCCTAAAGTCCCTCGATGAAAAACAATATACAAGACGCGTGTACGCAAGGGATGCTCATTTGTGGAAATATGAACCTGAACAAGTAAACGAAATTAAGATCCGATTGGGCTGGTTAGACAGCATGGAATTTTTCCTATCTAAGGCTGATGAGATAATAGAGTTAGCAAAAGAAATCAAGAAAGAAAAGTATAAATACTTAGTGCTGCTTGGAATGGGGGGAAGTAGCTTATGCCCGGATGTTGCAAAAGAAACCTTTGGTTCAAAATCTGGTTACCCCACTTTATTTGTTCTTGATAATACCGATCCAGCCGCAGTAAAAGATGTTGAAGATAAAATAGACCTAAATAAAACTTTGTTTATCGTCTCTAGTAAATCCGGTTCGACTATGGAGACGGATAGTTTTTATAAATATTTCTATGAAAAGATTAAATCATCTGTACAAGGCAATCCGGGAGAGCATTTCATTACTATTACTGATCAGGGCACCTTCTTAGTTAAGGAAGCTCAAGAAAAGAAATTTAGACGAGTATTTGAAAATCCAAAAGAGTTTGGAGGCAGATATTCTGCACTCTCATTCTTTGGCATTGTGCCAATGGCTTTAATCGGGATTGATATAAAATCGATTCTAAATAGTGCTCATCAACTCCAGCTAAGTTGCGGTTCATATATACCTTCTGATTCTAATCCGGCAGTTACCCTTGGCGCTTTTATGGGAGTATGCCATAAACACGGAAAAGACAAAGTAACTTTCGTTCTTGCAAAATCATTATACTCATTTGGATATTGGGTTGAACAGCTAATTGCAGAAAGTACCGGCAAAGAAGGTGTTGGTATTATCCCAGTTGAAAGCGAAGACCTTGGCAGCTCGAAAATGTATGGCGGAGATCGTTTATTCGTATATATTTATACAACCAAAGATCACGATAATCAAATTGAAAAGAAAATTATTGCTTTAGAAAAAGATAACAACCCCGTTGTAAGGATAGAGCTCAGTGATATTTCATCTATTGGTGCGGAGTTTTTTAGGTGGGAATTAGCTACTGCTACTGCGGGAAAAATTATAGGCATAAATCCATTTGATCAGCCCAATGTAGCTGAAAGCAAAAAAAACACCGGTAATATTCTTTCTGATTGGAAAAAGAACGGTGCTTTTGAAAGGGAAATTCCGTTAGTTCAAGAAGGTGATTTAAAAATCTATGGTGATGAAAATAGTAATTGGATTTTCCAGGGGCATAGAAAATCAGTAGCTGACTTCTTAAACTATTATCTGCGTTTAGCTCAGCCGCATGATTACATAGCTACACTCGCATATTTCTTGAAAACTCCATCAAGAGAAAAATCACTTCAATCATTCAGAATGAAATTACGAAATGCTAAATCAATAGCTACAACAATTGGTTATGGACCAAGGTATTTGCATTCTACCGGACAGTTGCATAAAGGCGGTCCCAACATCGGCTTATTCATTATTCTTACTGCTGATTCAAGTATTGACCTGCCTATACCTGATGAACAATTTGGTTTTGCAACTCTTCAAAGAGCCCAGGCATTAGGTGATTATGGGTCACTAAATAGCCATAAATGCCGGGTTATTAGAATTCATCTTGGAAATGAAATTGAGAAAGGATTGAAGCTTTTATCCGACAAAATAAAAGCTTAGAAAAGAGTATTATCATGGAAGATGGATACGTCGAAACTAAGAAGTCAGGGATGTCTAAGCCTCAGTTGCCTGATCCTTGTATTGTGGTAATTTTTGGAGTGTCTGGAGATTTAACTCATAGGGAACTTATTCCTTCGCTTTATGCTTTGAACTGTAAAAATCTTCTGCCGACGCCTTTCGCAATAATAGGCTTTGCTAGACGCGATTGGAACGATGATACGTTTCGCCAAGAAATGAATGCCACGATGAAAACTGTGAACGATTGCGGAGTAGAAGAATGGGAAAGATTCTCCCAAAAAATGTTTTATGTAAAGGGGAACTTTAATGACGATCCTTCGCTTTCTTATAAAGATCTAGCAAAGAAAATAGAAATAGTGCGCAGTAAAATGAATATTCCTGATAATGTTTTGTTCCACCTTGCAACTTCTCCTTCAGATTATGGGACTATTATTAAAACTCTTGAAGCAGCATCATTAACAAAGAGCCAAACAGGCTGGCGCCGCGTGATAATCGAAAAACCTTTCGGAAGAGATGAGACATCTGCTAGAGAACTTGACAAAGACATTCATAAGGTTTTTAACGAAGAACAAATCTTTAGGGTAGATCATTATCTTGGAAAAGAAACTGTCCAAAATATGCTTGTGTTTAGATTTGCAAATCCCGGATTTGAACCCATCTGGAACCGCAATTACATAGATAATGTTCAAATCACAGTTGCTGAAGATTTGGGAATCGGAACACGCGCAAATTTTTATGAGAAAACCGGCATCTTAAGAGATATGGTTCAAAATCATCTTCTTCAGCTTCTATGTATCACAGCATTAGAACCCCCTGTAAAATTTGAAGCTGGTGCTCTTAGAGCAGAAACTGTAAAAGTATTAAATTCAATTTGTAAAATTGATTTACTGAAACACGTTGTGCTTGGTCAATACGATGAAGGAGAAATAAATGGAGAAAAGGTTTTATCATACAAAAATGAAAAGAATGTCAATAAGTCATCTACCACACCTACTTTCGCTGCATTGCGTATTAAAATTGATAATTGGAGGTGGGCTGACGTACCATTTTACCTTCGCACAGGTAAAAGATTAAAGTCAAAACAGACTGAAGTCACTATTCAATTTAAGCCGACACCTCATTTAATGTTTCCTAAAGTTTCAAACGATGGATTGGATACAAACTTTTTACGGTTCCAACTTCAGCCTAATGAAGGAATTTTTTATACATTTATGGCAAAGCAACCGGGTGCAGAATTGCGCCTGCAGCCCGTTAACCTAAACTTTCAGTACAATACAACATTTGGTATATCAGAATTGCCAAGCTCCTATCAATGGCTATTGTTTGATGCTATGAAAGGCGACCAAACTCTTTTTCTTCATGCAGATTGGATTTATAAAGCGTGGAATATTATTGACCCCGTAATTGAAAAGTGGGAAGCTGATCCCTGGATAAAGGTTCCAAATTATTATTCAGGCTCCTGGGGTCCAAAGGATGCTGAAATATTACTTCAGGTAGAAGGTAGACAATGGAATGTAACCTAGATAGTAAAAACACTTTAAAAATAAACTCTTTATTCTCGCTTGAAATTTCAAAAATACTGCACAAAAATTATAATACAATTCCTTAAAGCATTACGAGCAAATTCTAAATCGATTGTGTCTTAGATAGACTATTACCAATTACTCGTCTTTGCACTGAGATTAACCTATTAGCATTTCAGGGTTAATCTATTAACAAAATATTCACCAACATAATGTACAGATGTTTTTGTAATAAGATACATTGTGCTTTCGCTTATTCTCTCAATAATAAATTAAATTATTCGGCTTTCAATAAAGAATAATTATATAAATAAATAAAAAAGCCGGGGAATCATTAATGTATTCCTCCGGCTCGAATTATCATTGCGATAAATTATTACTTCTTTTACCGAATTGAAAGGTCTATTCGGTTATAACAATGAAATATGTCTATCGCTTTTATTTTTTCCCATCCACACTCCATAATTAGTGATAAAATATATCGCTAAAAAATACAGTAACGGCGCTGCCGTTTCTGCAAGGTGGTACCGACCCTATCACAACATAGAAAACATTTTTGAAAGTTTCAAGAGTAAAAATTATTATTATTCAAAATAAAATTGACTTGAGAAATTGTGATCTCTGTTGTTCTAATAAATGATACTGAGTCTGCTAAATTATAAAACAAAATATTATTTATATGAGGAATAGTTTTGCTCCATTTTTTCTATAAGGATCTCCTTGCCTAGTTCTGCCTGAAAAATCTTAGTTTTTTTGAAGTTTACTAAAATTGCCCCGCCTATCCAATCGATTGATTCTTGATTGCCATGTACTAATATTACTTTTTTGGGCCTGATACTATTAACAATTTCTAAAAGCTCTTCCCGTGAAGCATGTGAAGGAAAGCGAAAATTATTTATCTCGCATTTAACTTCATTTTCTTCTGAAAAATCAGTCAACCTTATTTTTTCACCCTGTTTTGCTTTCGCAATTCTAAAACCGGGCGTGCTTTCTTCCATAAAGCCAACTGTAAAAATGGCAGAACCTTTATGCTTAAGCCAATGTTTTGCAAGTTTGAATGACGCTGTCCCTTCTACCATCATTCCGCTTGACGCAAGTATTATACTCGGGTTTTTGAAAAAGTCTTCTGCCTGCGCAACGTCATACAGATTCTTTACAGGTATAGCTGATAACTCAAATTCAGGGTCTATCCTATTCACAACATAACGATTATAATCATATACACGGCCTATTTTACTTGCAATACCCCCGGTATATATGTCAGTCATTAAAATTTTTCCGGACAGCATTAAATTCCAAACTACCGCCAACATTTCTTGCATCTTTCCCAATGAAAAAACGGGAATCAAAACTGACCCGCCTGAAATTAGAATCCTATTTGTTGCTAAAGCTAACCTTTGTGCCTCATCATTCCATTTCGGGATTAGAGTTGAATCCGTGTTGCCATATGTGGTTTCTAATATTAATGTATCAATTGAAAGTGAAGGTATCTTTGACCCCTTGGCTATAGCCTGGTTGCTTAATTTTATGTCGCCGCTATAAAGAATTTTCTTCCCATTATACTCGAGCAAAATAGCAGCAGAGCCAAGTATATGTCCTGCATCTATTAAGGTAGCAACTATAGGGGTCTTACCTTGATGATTGTAACCTTTTAGAATAGTGTTTTCACCATAAGCCCTATATTCAATTGACTGAATTAACAGATCAATTTCTTCATGAGAATAAATTTTAAGTTGTACTGAATGAGCATCTTTTTGCTTGACTTCGCTTAGCTGCTCTTTAAGAATTGAAACCGAATTATGAAGAGTCAGCTCCGCAAGAGCACGGGTTTGCGGTGTTGAAATAATAATTATATATGGATGTCGTTGTACCAGAAATGGAAGTGCACTGAGATGATCTTGATGGGCATGAGAAATTAAGACATAATCAACCGGAAAATCCTTAATTAAATCGAACTTCGGCAAAGCATCCATACCTGTTTTAAGCGGATGCATTCCACAATCCAATATAATTCCGGTTCCGTCAATGTTCAGATAGAAACAACTTGCCCCTATTTCGCCGGCACCGCCTAATGGTAGAAAAGAGATCATAAATATATCATAGGAGTTATTTAGTTTCTATTGTAATGAACGTTACTTTGAGTGCTTTTGTTATAGCAATATTGATTTATAACGGAAGTAAACTTGAATTTATAATGTTATTCCTTGTTATCAGAAACAAAACAAGGAATATTAAATCTCCTCCGGTTCTTCTTCATCTTCCCACTCATATTTTTTATAAACATCCGACTTTCTAAAAATAATTGCACACAATATTCCTGTAAGCGATCCGAAAAGATGATATTCCCACGAAATACCGTCATTTTGTGGAAATATTCCCCAGATTAAACTACCGTATAATAGAGTAACAATAAGCGCTAGAGCTATAGAGCGTGTATCTCGTCTTATCAATCCGCTAAAAAATAAAAACGTTACTAAACCATAATCAATCCCGCTAGCACCGACATGATAGGCGGGTCTACCTGTAAGCCAAACGAAGATTCCCGGAACTAAAAATATGCTAATGAAAATCTTATTCGATGAGGCTGGATAAAAATATGAAACGCCTACGCCGACAAACAGCAGCGGAATTGAATTAGAAATTAAGTGAGCATAACTAACATGTATCAGAGGTGCAGCTATTATTCCTATTAGTCCTGAAATTTTATGCGGATATAAGCCGTAAATTACTAGGCTGGTTCCCGATACCTTTTGATAGAATTCTATGACAAATAGAATAAAAACAAAGATAGTCGGAATAACCAAGCTATTAAGTAATCTCTTTTTTTCTTCATTCATAAATTATTTTTCAATAATCTAGACTCAATTTAAGATAAAGAACTATAAGTTAAAATTCGAAATAGGTTTACTAAAAAAATATTATTTTTCTTTAATATTAATAATGAATTGATTATTTTCAATATAGCCAAACTTAAAAATACATATAACTGAAAGGAGATTCTTATGCAAGTGCCTATAAAGAAAAGAAACATGCTCGCTCAGATTCTGCTTACAATAGTTACATTAGGAATTTACGTGTTGTACTGGTTTTATCAAGTCTCTATGGAAATGAAAGATGCAACAAACGACACGCAAGCCTCTCCGGGATTATGGGTCGTATTATTCTTCATCCCTTTTGGCGGAATTTATTCTGTATATAAGTTTAGTGAATTGTATGAAAATTTCTCTGTGGAGCACTTTGACAAATGGCTATTGTTTGTCCTTTATATTGTTTTTAGCCCGGCAGTTTGGTTTATAGTACAGACAAATCTAAATAAAAGAGCGGATTTGCAATTCGCACAGGCACAGTAAGTGGAAATAAAATAGCTTAACACCAAATTAATTCTAATAATATTTTTATTCAATATACTCAACGTATTAACCTTTTTTGCTCAATACGTTGAGTGAAATATTATAATTCTAATATAGACTGCCCCAAATAGTATTTATCTAAACATTGGAGGATGTTTTAACTGGTATCCAGTCGCATCTTGGTATGCTTTCGCTACCTCAAGTATCTTTCCTTCATCAAATAATCTTCCGACAAATGTAATGCTTGTGGGATGATTATGATTTATAAATCCATTTGGTACTACTACCAGCGGATGACCTGTCAAATTTGTTACGAGAGAATTATCTCCTTCGTCGGATGGTGCTAGGTAGAGATCAATTTTATTTTGATCAAACATCTTCTCCATATCTTGAATAAGCATATACCTTACACGGTTTGCATTTATGTATTCAACAGCAGGTATAAAACGGGATGCACGAAATATATTAGGCCAATTATCCTTTCCCTGTCTTGCCAGCAAATCAACCTTTCCGCTTCTTGTTAAAACATCGAAAGCAGCGCCCGCTTCAGCATCAAGAATAAAAGCTATATCATTCACTGGGAGATTAGGCAGTTTAATAGGAATTAATGTCGCCCCTAGCTTTTTCATCTCAACTAATGTTAAAGAGTCTGTAGATTTAAATGTATATTTATGATTAAAGTCGTCAACTAGATATCCGATCCTCATTCCCTTTAAATTAATTTTCGGAGTATAATTGAAAGGATAATTATAAACAGTTTGATCTATTCCATCAGGTCCATAAATAGCTTTGAATACAATTGCACAATCCTCAACATTGCGGCAAATGGGGCCTATTTTGTCCATAGACCAGCTAAGAGCCATTGCCCCATGGCGGCTTACTCTACCGTATGTCGGTCTAAGCCCTGTATCACCGCATCTAGTGGAAGGTGAAACAATAGATCCCCATGTCTCTGTTCCGATAGCAAAAGGAACAAGTCCTGCGGAAACTGCCGCAGCTGAGCCTGCTGATGATCCGCTCGAACCTTGAGTCGTATCCCAAGGGTTTCTTGTTAAACCTCCGAACCATACATCATCCATTGCCAATTCGCCCATTGATAATTTTGCTATCAATACCGCTCCTGCCTTTTCAAGCTTTTTAACTACCGTGGCATTTACATCAATCATTTGATCTTTATAAGGAGCAGCACCCCATGTTGTTTTATAACCCTTTACAGCTAATAAATCTTTTACTCCGAATGGTATTCCCATCAATGGACCTTTATACCTTCCGGCTGCGATTTCTTCGTCGGCTTTCTTTGCTTCTTGCATTGCAATATCATCTGTAAATGTAATAACACAATGCAGCCCGGGCCCATATTTTTTTAATCTGTTAAGAAAGAATTCGGTCAATTTAACTGAAGAAATCTTTCTTGCCTTTATTAAATAACCTAGTTCACCTACCGAATAATATGCAAGATCATTAATGTCTTTCGGCATCTTAACAGAAGAGTAATTACTCAACTTGAAAGGCAATTGCTTTGTGTTAAACTTTGTGCCTTCCGGGATGGGGTTAAATAAAATAGCTGGAGGTATACTGTTATTGAGATCAATTTTCCTTATACTCTGATAGCTTTCCAATCGTTGATTAAGTAGGTCAAGCATAGAGTCTTTTTGAGCTTCCGAAAAGGAAATGCCGAAAACCTTTTCCGCGCTGGTAATAACTTCTTTTGTTATCGGCTTATCTGTGGTTTCATAGATTATAAAAGCTCCAAGCAAGAAGGAAGAAAGTGCTACTATTATGAACGGGAACATTTTTGTAGATAACTTTTTCATAAGAACTCCTATTTGTAATAAATAATTCCAAACTAATTTTCAAAGAATTCTAAAATTGCTTTCATTAATTCATCCCTTGTTGCAATTGTCGTTAGTGTTTCAAATGGAAAACCTATGGCTACAACACCATACTTTTTCTTGTAAGCTATCCCTGCAGGGAATTGATTTTCATTATAACGAAGGATTACCTTGCTGCCTCCAAAATTTCTTATTGCGTCCGGTGCCCAGACATCATAAACTTTTGAACTTATTTTCTGATTAAACCTTAAAGATAAATATTTTGATAAAAAAGGCTCGTCAACAGAATATACCCTTCCCGTTTTAGCCGCATGATCAGCATCTAACGTGTATTTTAATACATTGTGAGCAAAGGATATATCGTTTTTATTAATTGAACTTCCTTCAAACAAATCTGAAGCTATATAGGATCCGCTAATAAAAATGTTACCCCCTCTTTTGCAGTAATCTTTAATTACAAGCTGAAGTTTGATGGGGAAAGCAGCAAATCTAATTCCATTTAAAGAATCCTCTATAGCTTTTTCCCAATGTGTCTTCTTCTGTTCACCTAAAATAAGATCAACGATTTTATATCTGCTTAAATTAATTGTGCCGTCTAGTATTGCATCTTCACTTGCTGAGACAAATGAGTAACCATTAGCTTTTATTGCAAGTCCATCAACCAATGGATAATCGAATGAATTTCCAGCAACAACATCGTTTGAGTAATTATCATAACTAGCGCCCCAGCCGGGATCGTCATTTGATTTATATGGTGAAGAAGGGTCAAAATTATATTGATTACCGGTGAAACTAAGATCATATTTATCCGGTACACCTCCATCAATGCGATCCAAGAAACCTAAGAAACCTATTTTATTCACTGTGGCTGGAGCTGAAACACGATAAAAACCATTAACTATTAAAACCGTTTTCTTGGAACGCGGCATTTTACACATCGATAATATCTCGGAAGGAAAACTCTCACCGCCGCTATTTATCGCAGTAACCTTAAAGCTGTAAATATTTTTAGGCTTAATATTCTTTATTAGAGCAAAAGGTTTTTCGACTAACATTCCGTTATCAAAATCACCATTGTTTATTCTAGTATATACAATAAATTTCTTCGCCTTAGCAGTTGGCTCAAGAGGGTCTTTGACCGGATGCCATCTGAGTATGACATTTCCGGCTTTGTCAAATACTGCAGAAAATCTATTAACTGGTAGCGGCTCTACGACATATCTACAATCATTTTGAACAGATAAGAATTTCAAAATACCTTTATACATTGATCTGGCAGCGTCAAATCTGAATTCAGGATCCTGAGCAAATTTCATATCAAGGAAATTCTGATGGGCAAGGAGCTCGATTAAAACCGAAGGTACATTTGGGCGAACAACTTCACTATACCGCCCGTCCTCGAGCATTCTCCGATTCCAAATAGGATCATATTTCGCTTTAATATCGTTAACAATCTGGGTTTGCATAATATCTGCGAGGTCACGATTCGCGAGTCTTGAAACTCCATTAGGAAAAACTCTTTGCGAGTCTAAATCTGTTGAGCTATAAATTGCAAGTGTGCCGATTGTAGTATCGCTTAGTGAGCTGCCCGCATCTGTATGAAATGCCAAAGATAAATCTATCGGAATTCCCAGTCCTTTTGCGTTTCGATCATTATTAGGACCGAAGGGAGCTCCGCATAGATAATTTACATATTCTCCGCGGCTTTTATAATCATCAATATAATCATTCTTATCTTCACTTAAATTGTAGACAAGCGAGTCAGGCATTCCAAGATATTGAAGATAGTAGCGCGCTGCTTCAAGGTATTTGGGACGTCCGCTATTAGTGCCGCCTCGTTCAACAACGCCCATACCTCCGCCAAATCTTACTGCGTCTGCTGTAACAAGTTTCCCGGACTCAGCACTTTGGTTTGTTAAAATAACTTTGTCTTTTTCAGGATTATAGCCTTTGTCAAACTTAAATTCTCCTAAATACTCCCATGTTCCTCCGCCGATTTGCTGGTTAACCAAGAAATCTGTTTTGATTCCCTCATGATAAACTGAATAATGTGCATCACTAATGTTCCTACGGGATGATGAATAAGAAACATAAACAGAATATACTCCCTCTTCGGGAACCCTTGGAATCCAACTAACCGAAGATGTCTCGATAGTATCGGAAATAGTTTCCTTATACGTACCGTGAGCAAAAGGATTATAGTCGACACGATATGGAAGTGCGCCGACTTCAAAACCTTTCCCTTTTCCAATATTCCATTTTGGCTTTTCTATGTAATATCTTGAACTAATATCGGGATGAGAATCATTATCTACAACAACTTCATTTGTTTGAAAATCCCTTTCACGCGGATCAAAAACATTTGCACCTGCTTTCTCGAGCATCGGGATTAAATATGGTACAACAAAAGAAAGAGGAAGTTTATCTTCGACAGTTTGAAATACATTTGGGCGCTGCCACTCCCATCGATTAACCTCATTATTGTAATACCAACCATGGCTTTGCCAAACTGCAATATTCCTGTTAAATAATCCATTCGCAGGAATAAATTTCCTGCTTATATCCTCTACCACAGGCTTAGGTCGAATTTCCTTTGGCGGTATTCTAGATCTATCATATTCCATTTGGCTGCTTCTATAGAAATTCGGAATCAGTTTCTCTATAGGAAAACCTATTGTCTTTATTGAAAAAGCATAGTCCTTATATTTGTCACTGAATTCCTTTTTAATCTCAGAATAAAGCTCTTTTACATTATCCTCCCGGAATGGTATAAAAGATAGCTCTTTATTGAATTCTATAGTGATTTTCTTATTTACGGAGTCAATAATGACAGATTCAATTTTAGCATTATGAGGAAGAGTAAATGGTAATTCCTTCTTTATAATCTTTAATTTTTCAGGCTTAGGTTTTGCTGGGATGGCGATAGGTGGTCTTACTTTTGGAGTTTCGCGCTGCAGCTTTGACGATGAACATCCACAAAATATGGTTGAGGCTATAAAGATGAAGTAAAAGATCCTGAAAAATGGTTTCATTATTTCTCTGGTATCGTAAAAGAAATTTCTTTCCTAAAGATAAAAAATTAAACAATTGTAAGCATGACCTAGTATAAAACTTTTAATTACAAACTTTTGTAATATAGTAATAATGTTAATCTCAATTCAATATAAGGTAGATAGATTTTAAGTTTTATAAAAATCATGGATGAAAAAGAAAGATGAGTAAAAAGTCATTAAGCCTATTAGAAGAATCACTCCAGGACGAGCCCCTAAAAAGAGATATTAGAGAACTAGGTGTAATTCTTGGAAAGATTTTAATCGAACAAGAAAATTATGTCATCTATGAAACAGTCGAAAAACTGCGGGCTTTGACTAAAAAATTGCGCGTTTCATACGACAGCTCAACAAGGAGTAATATTGCTGGTTTAATCAATAAGCTTGACTCGGATAAAGCATACAAGGTTGTTAGAGCTTTTTCAATCTATTTTATATTAGTAAATGCTGCCGATGAAGTGCATCGAATAAGAAGACAACGTTCAAATCTTCTAAATGGGGAAATGACCGAAAGCGGTTCAATTACTGAGGCATTTGAAGAGCTTAAAAAGGAAAAATATTCAGAGAAAATGGTGAATGAGATCCTAAATTCTATTGAAATTATTCCCGTTTTTACTGCTCATCCCACCGAGGCTACCAGACAAACCACATTAAGAAAAATATTGAAGATAAGTCAACTGCTTCTTAAGCGAGAATTGATGATATTAACTCCAGATGAGACAAATGAAATTAAACAGGAATTGCAAACTGAAATTACACTGTTGTGGCAATCAAATGAAATCAGGTTTCATAAGGTAACCGTAAAAGATGAAATTCAACGAGGGATGTTCTTCTTTAAGGAAGTTTTATACGATATAATTCCGGATTATTATTTATCGGTTAATTCAAAATTAAAAACAATCCTAAATGTAAATGCAGTGTCACCTTCTTTATTGAAATTCGGTTCATGGATGGGAGGGGACAGAGATGGCCACCCGTTTATTACAGTGGATGTAACTAAAGAAACTTTGTTAAATAATAAAAGACAAATTATTAATCTTTATCAAAATGATCTTGACTCGCTTTATACTTCCTTAAGTTCATCCTTAAATATTTCGACAGCGAGCAAGGCGCTTGAGTTATCGATTAACTCTGACATTTCACTATTCGATAAGAATTTCTCAGATAATATACTACGTGACCCTTCTGAAATCTATAGGGCTAAAATATTCCAAATTTCATATAAACTTGAAAGATCTGTCAATAACGAAGAATTTGGTTACAAAAAATCTTCTGATTTTATTGATGACCTGGAAACCATCTATGAAAGCCTTTCGAAGAATAAGGGAAAAATAGTTGCCGACACTGTTGTATTGCCCTTAATTTATAAAGTGAAAACTTATGGATTTAGATTGGTTGCCCTCGATATTAGACAAAATGCAATTTTATTAAAAGAAGCAGTTACCGAATTACTCTCCTATTCAGAAGTTGTTGAAAACTATTCTCTATTGCCTGAAGATCAAAAAATACCTCTTTTAACAAAGGAGATACTTAGTTCTAGACCATTAAAAAACAATTACAGCGATTTAAGTGTATCCACAAGGCAGATCATCGAAGAATTGTCGCTCATAAAATGGGGTAAAACAAACATTGCTCCAAATGCATGTAACGATTATATAATTAGTAATTGTTCCTCGGTTAGTGATGTTCTAAATGCTCTTCTTCTTGCAAAGGAAGCAGGCCTAATTAAATTGCGGAATCATAGAATAATTCAATCTGATTTTAACATACTTCCGCTTTTTGAAACTATAGAAGATCTTAGAAAATCTGACCGCGTTATGAAAGAATTGTTTTCTAATACATCTTATATGCAGCACTTATTACTTCGTGAGAAGATTCAGAAAATAATGATTGGTTATTCAGACAGCAATAAAGACGGTGGGATTGTTACTTCAAACTATGAGCTGTATAAAGCACAGATAAATCTTAAGAAATTGTGTGACTCCGAAAATATTGAACTTACTCTCTTCCATGGACGCGGTGGTTCTATTTCAAGGGGCGGTGGACCTGTAAATCAATCAATTCTGGCTCAGCCTTATGGAACTATAGATGGTAAAATTAAAATTACCGAACAGGGAGAGATGATCTCCTCAAAATATCTACTGCCGCAAATTGCATTAAGAAGTTTGGAGCTGATGACTTCTGCAGTAATTACTACTACGGCAAGAACAAAATTCAAATCGGGAATTGATAAATTTGAAAAATACAGTGATGTTTTTGAGGATATTTCCCAAGTTGCATTTGAGCATTACCGTCTTTTAGTGAATCACCCGAATTTCTTTTCATACTTTCGATGTGCAACCCCGATAGACATTATCGAGCAAATAGAAATAGGCTCGCGACCATCATCAAGGAAAAATAGCAAAGACATTCGTCTGCTTAGAGCAATCCCTTGGGTGTTTACCTGGACGCAAAATCGTCAGACAATTTCTGGCTGGTATGGTTTTGGTTCGGCTATTCATAAATGCATAAATGAAAATAAAACAGACTGGGACTCAATGCGTAAAATGTATGGAGAATGGGAGTTCTTTAAAACTCTTGTTGATAATATTGAAATGGTGCTTCTTAAAACCGATATGATTATTGGTAGGGAGTACGTGTCTTTGTGTAATAACAAAAAAATCGCAAATCAAATATTTAATTTAATTAATAAGGAATATGAGCTTTCATGCAACGCAGTTCTGAAAATTACAGGCGAGAAGAATTTGCTTGATGCAGATAAGTCTCTCCAAAGATCAATCTTACTGCGGAATCCATATATTGATCCTATCAGCTTTATCCAGGTAAAATTTGTTAAGCAATTCAGGAAAAAGAATCTTTCGAAAAATCAAAGAGAAATTCTTTTAATGCTATTAAGATCAACAGTGAACGGAATTGCCTCAGGTGTTAGAAATACAGGTTAATTAAAAAGCCTTAATAGCTTTTTGTGCAATTATATTTCCAATACTTAACGAAGCAGTTGCTGCCGGTGAGGGGGCGTTTAATATGTGAACCATTTTTTCTGCTTCAACAATCCTAAAATCATCGGCTAGATTTCCGTTGGGATCAAGTGCTTGTGCGCGCACTCCCGCACCTTCACGGTAGACATCTTCAAAACCAATGGATGGAACCAATTTCTGAAGCGATTTTACAAATAGCTCTTTGCTTAATGATCTGTGGAATTCATTAATTCCCATTTTGTAATGACGAGACGCCATTCTCCAAAAACCGGGATAAGAAATCATTTGATAAATATCCCCGAATGAAAGATCTTTATGAGTATATCCTTCTCTTTTAAAAGCGAGTACTGCATTAGGCCCCGCTTCCACTCCTCCGCTAATCATCCTTGTAAAATGAACTCCAAGAAAAGGAAACTTCGGATCTGGTACAGGATAGATTAAGTTATTTACCAAATTTTCTTTTTCCTTTTTTAGCTTATAGTATTCTCCGCGAAATGGAATAATTTGTAAATTCGGATTAACACCGCAAATTCTTGCAATTGTGTCCGAATGAAGCCCCCCGCAGTTTATTAGAAATTTAGCTTGTACTTCGCCCTGCGTGGTCTGAAGTACTAAATTATTTCCATCTTTAATAAGCGAGATAAACCTGCTATTAGTCCTAATTTCGCCACCGTTGGCAGCTATATTTTTCGCAAAAGCTTCAGTTACTTCTGTATAGTTTACAATTCCGGTTTCAGGTACAAACAAGCCAGCCACTCCTACAGCATAAGGTTCATATTCCTTAATTTCTTCTCTTGATAATCGTTTAACCCCGTTCAATCCGTTTGCTATTCCGCGTCTTTCAAGTTCATCAAGTGCAGGTATCTCTTCTTCGACTGAAGCAATAACAATTTTGCCGCAGCGTTGGTATTCAATATTATGCTCCTCGCAAAAGCGATACATTAATTCACGCCCTGCTATACAGTTTTGCGCTTTCAAAGAACCTGGTTTATAATAAAGCCCGGAATGAATTACTCCGCTATTATTCCCTGTTTGGTGCGCAGCTACCTTGCTTTCTGTCTCAAGTACAACAACTGAATATTTACCTGACTTTTGAAGTGATAAAGCCGTGGCCGTTCCTACGATCCCACCGCCTATAATTGCAAAATCATAAATTTTTGAATTACTCATATAGATATTTTCCCGGGGCAATATTTGAGGGATAATTTTTCGACCTGTAAAATAACTATAAATATGCCGTAAATCATTTTTACCTTTAACATAATTTCGTTAATTAGGACAATTGTTTAGAGGATCTTTTTAAAAAAGCATTCCGAATAAATTAAATGAACAAAAAACAAAAAATAACAATTTTTAGCGGACTCATATCTATACTAATTGCATTTGCGATTTGGGCTATACAAGGATTCCATTTGTTTACCCATCAAAAAGTCGAAGTGCTGCTTCCGCAGTCTGATGTTGATAAATTACTCGGACAACCGCCGCGGTACGAATGGGTTAATCATTTTACACTCGGACTTGAATATACACTAGCTTTTGCAGCAATTGCAATCGGATTTTCTGTTGTTCTTTTCTTTCTTTTCAAATCCAAAAGGATAATAAACCAATGAAAACTTTAATCAAGATAACAATAATTTCAATTTTATTCGGATATTGTATATTTCCGCAGGGAACAACAACAGGACAAATCGGATTCGATGTAAAGGCATCCGGCGTCCAGACCTTTTCTTTTAAAGATGCAAAAGGCAGAAACCAGACTACTTTTACCAGCATAACCGCACTTGATGAAGTAGACGGTACTTCAAACGACGTAGACGGGAAAATTTCTTTTGACCCAAAGAACGTTGCAGCTACTTTAAAAGGTGAGATATCAATAGCCACTGCCTCTATTAGTACGGGTATTTCAATGAGGGATAAAGACCTGCGAGCGCCTAAATGGTTAGATGCCGAGCAATTCCCTCAAATTTCATTTACCATTAAGAAGGTTACAGGAGTAAAAAAACTTTCGGCTAATAAACTTGAAGTAAATCTAATCGGAATATTCTTTCTTCACGGTGTTAAAAATGAAATCCCCGTATCCGCAACTTTAACATACCTTGATGAAAGCCCGGTGACAGAATCGCGCGAACCGGGAGATTTACTTGGTGTTACAGCTAAGTTTCAAATCATGCTTTCTAAGTTTGGAGTAAAGAATATGATTCTCGGAAGCCGTGTCGCAGATAAAATTGATATTGGAGTAAATATTGTCGGTACAAATAAATTCTGAATTTGATAGCTTATTTTTGCGAAAAAATAATGCACTTTTTTAGTCTTTCATTAACTTTTTAGAAAGTAAATCAAGCTTTTCGTCAACTTCACTCTTCTGGTTTTGACTTAATTTTAATGATTCAATTTTCTTAAAATCATCATAAGCTTCTTCATTCAAGTTTAAGCCCGCAAGAAGATTAGCAAAATAAATTCGGAAACTTGGTATAGTGCTTGCCTCAGGATATTTCCTAAAAGTGTCTTTTGCAACTACAATTGCAGACTCCTTAAAACCGCTTTCTGCAAGCTGTACTGCTCCATTTAGCCTCTTTATACCAAAGTTAGAGGAAACAACGAAAGGTTCCTTTATTCCATTAATTTCAGCACCGTACACAGCTGTGTTTTTTGAGTTCGCCTCTTCTTTTTTCCTCGGTGCATTAATCATGTCTTGCATCGCAAGTGCGAGTATAAGCTGATCAAGTGACATCTTCTTCAAATTAGCTAGTGGCAATGCCGAAGTCTCTTTTAGCACAAAAGTAAAATTATTTCCTGTTAACAAAACTGTTGATTTCGCCCCGGTAGTAATAGTTGAATTAGCGTTTAATATTTCTCCGGACTTTACCTGGTCCCACTTTTCGCTTGCGCCAATTTGTACTTTAACATTTCCAACTACTTTTTCAACTTTGAAAGCTTGTGCAAAAATAATTCCTGGGCTAAATATCAAAATAGCAATTAATAAATTTTTCATAATTAACATCTTCTTTTTTTCCTTCGTTTCTTCTTTGTCGAACTTCGTGTAATATTTTTTTCTCTTATTTCATCAAAATTCAATTATCATTCTAAAAGCAGCACTGATACTTATTAAAAAAAATTATTTGCTCTATTAAGATCAATCTTAATAAACATCTACAATTTCAACATTTCCCTTTGCAAGTCCTAGGTTATCGAGAGCGTCCTGATTAAATTTCTCAGCTCCTAATTGCCATGCCTTATCAAAATCTGTCAGCGAAGTAGTCTCAACCGGAATCCAAACCTCATCAACTCCTAATTCGTTTTTTCTAATAAAATATTTATTGTCGTTGTCAGTTATCAACCTGGCTTGTTCGGGAGATAATTGCGTATCAATTAAAAGATTAACATGCCCGATTCCATTTTGGGGTTTATAATCAACTAGTGCAGTTTGAATTCCTACGCTTTCAAGCAATGAGCTGTATAGAACACTAAGGTCATCACAATTGCCTCCCTTTAGTTTCAGTGTTTCACTCGGGAATTGAACGTAATCTTGAGCTGCAGTTGGATTAGCAGTGTAAACGAGGTCTTTTACAAATTTATTAAATAATATTTTTGCCTTATAAAATATCGATATTGAATAAGCCATAGTGTCAAGTTCACTTTTGTAACGACTCAATATTTGCTTTGAATAATCCATAGAGAATTGATAATCACGTTTAATAAAGTAACGAAGATTTATAACCTTACCATCCCATGAATTTATACCGTTAATCACTATTGGTTTTTGGATTTGATCATCAAGCTGACCTTTATTAGTGGCAATATAGAAATTAACAAATGACATTCCGGTCTTCTTCTTATCGTATGATTGTGGTATAATCGTATAGAAAGAAACATCTGCAGTATCTTTTGGGCCTACCTTAACAACGGGTGACTCAATCCTATCTTCATTAATTCCTTCAATTTTACTAGATGGCTTTACTGTGATGGTGCTGTTTGTAAGATTTATAACCTTTGCTGTTGCAAATGGGCTGTTAATATAGTTGTCCGACAAAGTAGGATAAATATCTCTAACAATATTTGCATCTAAAAATTGGACTTCCTTTTCGGCAATTGTATTTAATGCAAACGTGACCGTAAGAATAGCTTTATCATAGCTATATCGATTATTTATAATATTGTCCAATCCGTTATTAATAAACTCGTCGAATGTATGTTGAATATTCCGGTTTGAGAAATATTGTATTCCGCTTAAAGATATACCGAAAAAGTCCGTGTTAAACGAAAGGATAGGAATTATTCCTGCAATAAAAGGGTTCTGGTAGTTATCGTGAAAAGCCGTTACGCCGACTCGTGCTTTGCCGCCAAAGAGGTCAAAGGAAATATCAAACCCTGTCTGAAGTGCATTTGTTGTTTCGTAAACTAAATTATAATCTAAATTTTCTACCGGCGAAACCGAAAGTCCAAACGCAACTCCTTTATATTTCTTAATTTCATACGGACTAAGCGTAGAATCAACAGCTGACTCATTAAAGTTTAATAAATTTATTGTCGACAGAGATAAAGAAAAATTCTTTGAAGGTATATAAATTAATCCAAAGTCTCCTCTCCAAAAATTTACGTTATCAATTTTACTTACACGGTTTAAGTATAACGTATCCGAAAAGACAGGTTCTACCGATTCCTGATCAAATTCCTGTCTGAAATATCTTAAAGAAAATCCTGCACTTACTTTTTCTGAAAATTTATAAGAATATCCAAACCCAAACAATTCCTTATATGAGAATTTTGAATCAAGTGCTTGCGATGTTGAATCGCGTATCAATATCGATTGACCATTATTAAAAATAAAGTCCTTTTGATAACCTGGTGTGTATCTTACAGAAAAAAAATGCCGCCCTATTTGCTTTGAAAGCGAAATAATATATAAACTTGACGTAGGAGTACTTGAAAACTCACCTCCATAAGAAAAAGATAATCCCCAGTCCTTTAGCGAGGAGTAATTCTCAGGGTTTGCTTCATAACTATTCATAAGCGTGCTGTTTCCCTCAAGAGGAGACCAGTAGCCCGAAAGCCCAAATGAGCTTTGAGCCGATATATTTATTGTCTCAATCATAATAAATACTATGATGGAGATGATGCAACTGTTTTTCAAGGAATATTCAATATTATACTGTGAATACTTTGAGAAAATACAGTTAAATCATTTCCTTGTCTGTTGTGATGAAAAATAAATTGTCTTACAAAAGTAAAAACGAATCTGTCGTATCTGTTAAACGGTAATTCGTTTAACAATTTCGGCGGAACGGTAATATCACCATTGTCATTAACACTTAGCTTATATAACGGGAAGGAGGTATTAGTACCTTTTACCATTACTCCTAAAATAATTTCCGCGACTTTGTTCTTCGAAAGAATCGGTACGTTCCATTGAAGTTCAGCATTTAAGCTCCTGTTTGCCTTCTTGCCGGTCAGTTTTACTTTTCCGGTTATTTCTTCAGGAGTCGGAATATTAAAGCTATACTGCATACCGCCATTCATTTGATCTAACTGGAATGTAATGTCAGAACCATAAATAAAATTGAACGGGGTAGCAGAATGCTGACTTAATATGTAATCATAACCAAGAACTGTATCCCTGTGATAGCCTCGGTCGTTAAATCTTAGGTGGTAGAGGACTTTTGCGGCTCTTTGATTATTAAACAACACGTTTCCCGGTGCAGTTGTCATATAACCCATAATGCTTCCGGTCGAACTATGAATCGGATGACTCTTATCGAAAAAAACTGCCTGTGCTAATGAGCTACTCGTTGTTACATTGTTGACGGTAACTTTTACTCCGCTTACTGTAATAACATCAGAACTATCTGAATAATTTGTAACACCGGTTGTATCATAACCGTTACTATAATATTCATTACTTGTATCCTTTGTTAGTACCTGAACTTGAACTGGATTTCCCTGTGCGGAGTTATCCTGAATAAGTTCTGTCGGCGCCGGATTGTCGCAGCCAATAATTAACAGCGATAACCCGAAAAAAATCACCACAATATATGATTTAACTATTTTCATTGTTTCCTAACATAACATTGTGGTGTATTTTTTTCAATCTAAATATTTTTATTTTATGAAATACGGAATTCCCCAGGTGCTTATTTCAACCGGAGAGGAGTCGTCATATATTACTTGTTTTGGAAATGCGTTTATAATTGCCTGATGATATCCATGCCATTTATGAGTCAAATATGTACCCTCATAAACCTTTATATATCCGTTTACCGAAGGTGTTGAGGAGACTAAATCTAATTTTACTTTCTCTCTGCGCAATCCGCTAAAATCTCCTCCATGCGTAATTGTAACAAAATCAGTATCAGAATAAGCGCTATTTAATGTCACTTGCACGGTCACTTTATTATTCCCTTTTATTTCAGGAAGTTGTCTTCTCCAGCCGCCCCCTCTGGCTATATAATAATCAAGTGGAGAATTTACCGATAGTGTGTCACCCGTCGGTAAAAATACGGTTACGTTTTGTATAGCCACGTTAGAAGACAAAGTGCCTCCTTCTGGCAAAGAGACCGCTGCCAATTTCCAGTTGAACGTAGGATTATTTGATTTTCCCACTCGTGTGAATATTAAGTTAAGCGCTATCGTCGATGTAAAGGGTTTTGATATTACTGTATCGTTACCTGAATAATTTGAAGCCGCAACAATGTACAATACTCCTTCAAAAGTTCTTGTAAATGTAGCATATGATGTATCTCCAACTACATTATAGGTAAAGCTCTTATTAACTACTCTGACAATTTGTCCCACTCTAATCGGACTAATTTGCGCAGTTAACTTTCCCATAAAACTCATTGCCTGACCTTCGTTGTAGTTTTGATCAAATGAAGTTATTGATGAGTCTGATTCTGCAATTTTTTGCATTGTCGCCCCGTCAGTAGATGTGCCGACTTTTGGCGCTGTGGGAGCGTTATTACAGCCAATAAATAATGAAAATAATGAAAGTAAACTTAATAGGGCAAATTCCCTTAAAAATACGCTTTGTTCGATTAGCATGGATTTCATTCTGTTGCTCCGTATATAATTATTTAAAAAAAATCGACTTTAATTAAATCTAATTAAATCCAAAAGCATGCCACTAGTCGAATATCTTGAAAACAAGCTTTAAGTGAGCTTTTATCAATATTCGAATAATATTTGACTGCCTGGAAAATCATTCGATTTGCCTGGTTGAGAATTATCATGCATTGATCTTTATTTAAAAGTCAGAACTGTAATTTTCTTGTGCAACTTTCACTAATTCTTTATACATTTATTTAAGAAATTCTTTAGTTGTTTTAATTTTTCACAATTAATTGAGGAGATTAAGCTATGTTAAAGGAATTCAGAGAATTTGCTATGAAGGGGAATGTACTCGACATGGCAGTAGGTATCATTATAGGAGCAGCTTTTGGCACCATTGTAAAATCGCTTGTATCCGATGTTATTATGCCGCCCATTGGAATGATCTTGGGGAATGTTGACTTTTCAGAATTATTCATTGTACTTAAATCAGGCGCTAAATTTGCAGGACCTTACGCTACATTAAAAGACGCTAGCGCAGCAGGTGCTGTTACTATTAACTATGGCTTATTCATAAATACAGTTATTAGCTTTCTTATTATTGCTTTTTCAGTTTTTCTTTTGGTTAAAGCAGTTAACTCAATGAAGCGAAAGAGTGAATCTGATGTGCCACAAGCTCCGGTAACGAAAGATTGCCCATTTTGTTTTTCTAAAATTCCGCTTCAAGCAACACGTTGCGCTCATTGCTCATCTGACCTAGTTTGAAATTTAAAGGAAGTTATGAAACATAGATCAACTATCTTCGGTTCCTTTTTACTTCTCTTGTTTTTCACTACAAGTAGTTTCTCACAAGTTAAATATGGGACTGTCTTCCAATCATCTCCTATTATTTCATTATTAACCGGAGTTATGAATGGCAATTTTACTATATCTAAAATGAAAAAAATGGGAGACTTTGGTCTAGGAACCTTTAACGGTGTTGATGGCGAAATGATCTTCCTTAATGGAATTGTTTACCGTGTAGATGCTGAAGGCAAAGTTAATATCCCCCCAAACTCCGAAAAGACTCCGTTTGTTACGGAAATATTTTTTCACGCTGATACTGTTATTAAATTGAACAATACTCTCGATTTTGCAAATCTAGATAAATTTATTGACAAAGCTTTGCCTTCAAATAATACTGTTTGCGCAATTAAGGTTATAGGAAAGTTCGAAGCAGTTCAAACAAGAAGTGAACGGAAACAAACCAATTCATATTCCAATTTATCGGACGTTCTCAAAAATCAATCAATTTTTAATCTTAAAAATATTCAAGGAACTTTGGTTGGTTTTCGTTTCCCTTCATATATGAGTGAGCTGAATGCTGCAGGTTATCATTTCCATTTTCTTTCTGAAAATAAAAATCAAGGCGGGCATGTACTTGCCTTAATGACAAAAAATGTTAGAATAGAGATTGAATTTGTAAAAAACATTAAGATGAGGATTCCTTCAAGTCAAGATTTCTTAAACAATAATTTAGGAGAAAAGAAACTTAACTAGCTTAATAGCTTTTCTATTTCATTGACTTTAAGTTGCCTTATTTCTCCCGGCTTTAAATCATTAAGCAGTATATTCTTTATTCTTACTCTTATCAGTCGTAAAGTAGGATAACCGATGGCTGCTGTCATCTTTCTAACTTGTCTGTTTCGTCCTTCAGAAATGACCAGACTCAGCCATGATGTCGGTATATTATTCCTTTTTCGTATGGGCGGATCTCTTTCCCATATTTCTGGTTGCTTAATTATTTTGACTTTTACAGGCAGGGTTAGTCGCTTTTCAATAATTACTCCGGCTTCTAATTTCTTCAACCCCGGGGCGGAAGGACTTCCTTCAACTTGACAGAAATATTCTCGCTCATGTTTATTCCTGGGATTTAATAGAAAATCACTCGCTCTTTTGTCATTTGACAGTAATAACAGCCCTTCACTGTCCATATCTAATCTGCCTACAGGGTAAACACTTTTTGGGACTTTAAATAAATCTGCCAAAGTCTTTCTACCGAATCCATCAGTAAATTGTGTAAGCACTCCGTATGGTTTGTTTATTGCATAGTATAAATAATTATTCTGGTTCATAGCTGTTGGTAATGCTGTCAGGTAAATCTCGGTAATATATATATGTTTTAAAATCTATTTTATGAACATTGAAAACTTTCTCTGCCCGTTCAAGAAATTCAGAATCTTCACTGTATCTTAAATCCTTAAATCCGTTAAGGTCAAGGAATACTTTTCTTTTCGCGAAAAAAGTCCCGCCGACTGTGCAATCAGTAATATGGATTAGTTTTTTCATATCATTCTTATCCCTGACGTATTCGTTTCCAATAATTTTTACTCCGCCATGAATAAAATCGATTTCCGAGTTCTCATTCATATAGTCTACACGCTTTTGTAAATGATCAATCTCATATTCGTCGTCGCTGTCCAGGAATGTTATGTATTTCCCCGATGAGGCCTTTATTCCTCTGTTTCTTGTTAAAGCAAGCTTCACATTTGACTGACGTATTACTTTGAAATTGCTATATACTTTTTCGTACTCGCTTAGAATCTTAAAGGTATCGTCCTCACTTCCGTCGTCAATTGCTATTAACTCCCAATTTTCAAAGGATTGGTTCAAAAGTGAGCCTATACTCCTGCTTAAATATTCAGCACGGTTAAATACTGCCATTATTACCGAAACTTCTGGTGGGCTTATTATTTTATTATTTAATGTCATCTATCTTTGAATTCACAACTCCTTATGAAGAAATATACCCAAATTTACAATTTGCAGAAATAATTGAAAATGCAATATAACAATGAAAAATTATTAACCATGGATGTATGACAAATTGTCCCGAAACCTTTCTTAATTTACTCGTTTTCTCGTCTTTTAAGGACTTTTTGATTACTACTTAACCCAATTTGTCGTACACCCCCTCTCCTATTGACTTTCAGTTTTTTTTTTTTTCAATTTGATCTGGTTTATTTTTAGAATATCTAAGGGGAGTACATTGGACAAAAAAACAAACATCTTTACAAGTCTTTCGCTTCACTGTTTCAGACAATTCCTTTCTTTCTCTTTGCTATTCCAAAAGCCATCAATAATTAATAAGACATGTTTTAATCATTCTTTTTACTTAATGCATTTGGTACTAATATGAAGCGAAACTACTTTCTGAATAGCAAACTGAATAAATTCTTAAACTTTTACTTAATCTTGAACATACTCCCGAGCGCTATCTTCTTGCTGTTTTCTTTTGAAGGATGCAAAAGCCCGACCGGACCTCAGACGGAAAGCAGAGATTATATATGGACTGTAGATACAATAAAAACCATGGACCCGTTAACTTTATCAAGAATATGGGGTATTTCCCCAAGTGATGTGTGGGCTGTTGGAAGCGGAGCCGCAACAGCTTTAGGAATTTGGCATTTTGACGGCAACAGGTGGGACTGCGATTCCATTTCTAGAGGATTTACTCCCTGGGCAGTAATAGGTTTTTCAAGAGATGAAGTGTGGATAGGCAATACAAGTAGTACAATTTGGAAATATAATGGTTTTCAGTGGCTACAATATGGTCAATATAATACTGCAGGTTACGATAAAACCTGGATTTTGAATTTTGATGGAACAGCAAGTAATAATATCTATGGCGTTGGTTGTGCTAACAAAAATGACGGCAGCAGTTATAAAGGAATCATAATGCGGTATGATGGAACTTCCTGGAAATTTGCTAATATTCCTTATACTAAAGTTGAGTTTATCGATGGTAAAATTGATCAGAACAGCGGCGCACTTATTATAGAAGGAACCGTATTTGATTCAACCGGCTGGTTAAGTAAACTATATGTTTGGGATGGAAACCAGTTAAAAGAAATCTATTCCGGAATACGATATGGTGATGTCGGAAGCGTCGGGAAAGAGGTATTGGTGGATATTGATCAGAAAATCTACAAATATGAGAACGGACAATTAGTTTTATGGAAAGATTTGTCACGTACCGCCTATGGTGGTAAAATATGGTGTGGAAGAAACGAAAACGATTTCTTCCTAGGAACTTTAGCCGGGAAAGGGATTGCACATTATAATGGTACTGACATCCAAACAATATATAAATTCAAATCCGAATTAGATATTTATGGAGGATATGCTTTTGATAACGATGTATTCTTTCTTTTAAAAGCGATAAATGGCTCGGGAGACAATTATATACTTCATGGAAAATTAAATTAAATAAGGAGAGTTGAGTAATAAAATAACTACTAAAACTAGAGTGTGTGGCAACACCCTCCTTTAAATGCAAATAAAATATTAGGTCGCTCACCTAACGTAGGTATTTTCATGCCTTTTTATTTGCTCTGCCAATTTTAATTAATAATTTTTTCTAAAACAAACCAATTTGAGGTTATTTATGAAAGCGAAAGTTTGTTTCTTTTGGTTAACAATATTACTTTTTACTTCCTTTCAAATGGCGTATCCGCAAAGTATTTCGTTTGAATCTCCCTCAGAAGGTCAAGTAATAGCCAATACTTCTTCTAATTCAGAGACAAATATAACGGTAAATTTGGTAATTAAAGCTACGGGAATCGCTCCCTTGCAATCTCCTAATTATGCATATATCCGTGTGTATGACCAAAACTGGGTTCTACTTTATGGGCCACAAGTTTCCAGCTATGATAACAACAAATATACACTTTCACATTCACTACAATTAGCGCCTGGAACTTATATATTGCATGCCACACTCACTGAATACTTTGGCATCAACGATTATAGATCTGATGCGGGTACATCGGTCGACTTTCATGTTAAGCACACTATTTCTGTAATCAACAATTTTTTAGCCGGCAACATTAAAGTGGACAACATTACATTATCTAGCGGCACACCTATTTATAAATATATAGGTGACTTAACATCTCTCGAAGCCATAGACCAACTTTATAATGGCTATTATTATACATGGAATACCAGCAGCGATAATACAAGTAATTGGAAGAGGAAGCCAATGATCGAAAGTTGGGCTCCTATTACTGGTGCCACAACGCGAAATTATTCTTATACTGTAGCAAGTAATGATAACGGAGCAACTATATCTTCAGATATGAAGAAAATATTGAGTTTAACGTTTCAAAATTATATTGTTGGATTAGGAAATGCCGGAGTTATAACTGTAAACGGTACACAGTATAATTCGCCTTATTCCAATAGTAATGTAATTGAAGGAACTCTAATTAATGCGATTGCACCCGGTCAAACAATAAATGGTATAGACTATTATTTAAATCAATGGAATGACGGCTCCAAGTCTTCCAGCTTAACATTTAATTCGTCGGTTAATGCTATTTATACTGCCTACTATATAGGCACGCCGCAACTAATACAATAAATATGGGTTATGATATTGTAGTCGGTCAGCCAATTAAAATGCACTGGACTGATAACCCAAACCCAAATGTTACTTATCAAATATGGAGAAATATCAAGGGCGGGTCAGGACCAGTGTTAATCGCAACAGTCGGAAGGGGTGTGCAGACGTATACTGATTATAATTATCTGTTCACAGGCACTTATACAAATGATTTACTGTACTATGACGTAAGGCAGTATTACTCAGTAGAGGGCACATATTCAAATACGAATTTTCTATCAGTTTATGGGAAAATTGCTCCTAAGGCATTAGTAAATAATAATTTGGATCAGGATGAAAACATTATAAGTTATTTCGTAGGTTGTTATCCCAACCCATTTAATCCATCAACAACGATAAATTATCAACTGCCGGAAGCCGGATTAGTATCATTAAGGATATTTGACTTAATGGGTAGAGAGGTAAAAACACTTGTAAATGAAATTAAAGAAAAAGGTTCATACAATATAAGCTTTGATGCATCGAATCTCTCAAGCGGTGTATATTTTTATCAGCTAAGAGCAGGAGATTATGTTTCAATAAAAAAGATGGTTTTACTCAAGTGAGAAAAGGATGTGCACACATAAAAGGACGCTGAGTGATTTCGAGTTTTCGAGAAATCGTATCGAAGCGACCGGAATTAACCAACCACCGGAATATATTTGAACGAACAAAGAGCGGGGGGATTTGTATATACGAAGGAAATATTTTTATTAAAGTTAAGTGCCCGTGTCCGGAGGCTTCGATACTTCGCCGGACAATTTGGTATGTTCCTGAAGATTAAGAGAGCTTAGTGCCCGCCGAAACTCAGACACCTTTCCGGAAGCAAATGGACATGATGAGATTTCGACGGCTGTACTGCAAATTGTCCCGAAACCTTTCGAAGTATTCTTAATTTACTCGTTTTCTCGTCTTTTAAAGACTTTTTGATTACTACTTATCCCAATTCGCCGTTCACCCATTAACCATTTCAATTGTCTCGTTGTTTAATTATTTTAGGAGTGAAATCGTTTTGCTCTTTGTTTGGGAAGTTGAAAAAGCTTAGATTGATTTCACAGTTAAATTTAAATATTGGAAGGAGAATATAAAATGTCTTTCCGTGATCAACAAAAATATTTAGATGCTTTAAAGAAGTATGAAAAGAAATTCGATAGAAAAGAATTAGAAGATTATAAAACATTTGTAAAAATGCATAAAGATGAGGAGGATTTTGATTCTCTATCGCTTGAAAGACTTGAAGAACTATACGGAAAATATTATCAGCCAATTGATAAAAATAAGTATGACTCCTTTTTTAAGAAAAAGCCGGATTAGTCTGTTTAATGAATAGAATTTTAATCCTCGCCTTATCCGGTATTGGCGACGCCTTGATGTTTACCCCTGCCATTAAACTTCTTAGAAAGGCTCTCCCCGAAGCTAAGATTGATGCACTAACCATGTTTAAGGGTGCAAAAGAAATGTATGAGAGAAATTCTAATCTTTCTGAAGCATTATATTTTGACTTTCTTCACCGAAGTAAAATCGAATCCCTAAAATATGTTCTTAGCCTTCGCAACAAATACGATGCTGCAATAAATATTTATCCTTCAAACAGAAAAGAATATAATGCGATAAATTATTTAATTGGAGCTCGCAAAAGAGCAGGTGTAAAATACCTAAGAATGGATTTTGAGAATTTAGGATTCCTAAATAATATTAGAATCATTGAGGATGATTCGCGACATAATGTTGAAACCAATATTATGCTTGTTGAAAAACTGCTCAACACTCAATTCAGTGAACAGCCTAAACTTGAATTCCCGTTAAAAGATGAAGATGAAAACTATGCTGCTGGTTTTCTTAATGATAAAGGAATTAAGGAAGGTGATATCGTCATTGGATTTCATCCCGGTTCGGCTACCTTGAAAAATCACATTAACCGGCGCTGGGAACCTGAAAAATTTGCTGCCCTCGGGAAACGTTTGATAAATGAAATTGGTGCCAATATATTTATCTTCGGAGGTCCCGAGGAAGATGACCTTAAATCATCAATAAAAAAAATGATCGGATTGCAGTCTGCTTATGAGATAAAAACTGCATCTTTACCCCAAGGTCTGGGCTTGATTAAGCGATGTAATTTATTTGTGTCAAATGATTCTAGTATGATGCACATTGCTTCTTCACTTGAAAGAAAGGTAGTTGCAGTAATTGGTCCTACTAATACAAGTTATATTCATCCCTGGAAAACTAAATATAAAATTGCTTCCCTAAATCTTGAATGCTCTCCTTGTTTTTTTTATTCCCCAAAACCGCTTCTTTGTAAAAGAACCGACCTTAAATATAAATGCATAAAGGAGTTAGATGTCGACTACGTATATCGTGAAGTTATTGAATTATTGAAATCAAAACAGGAATAAAAATTTCAACCTATATTCCGTTTAAAGTAATCTGCTATCGCTTCAACATTATCAAAACATTCAATTAATCCGGTAGTTCTGTTCTCACGTCTTATCTGTTTATCAATAACTGGAACTATATCACCCCACATTGCTGAATGACATGCCGCTAGCTTTTTAGTTATTAATCCCTTATTCATTAACTCCCATACTGCTGATAATTCTAAAAGAGTTCCTGTCCCTCCCTGGAGAATAATATAACCATCGCCTGCTTCAATTAGTTTGGTTATTCTTTCAAAAAGATTTTCGCACTTTATTTCCTGAGTTAGATATTCACTTGGAGTTGCACCCCATAAGTCTACCGTTATCCCTATTGCTTCAGCTCCATTTTCTTTGGCTCCCTTAGAAGCCGCATGCATTATACCTCTGTATCCACCTGTGCAAATATTAAAATTACCTTTTGCTAATAAACCACCAAGCAAATACGCATCTTCGAATTCTTTATCTCCCTCTTTAGGAAGCGAACTGCCGAATATTGTAATTGTTTTTTTCAATAGGATGTTATTCTTTGCTAAAATATTATAAATAAAAATTCTTATCCCACCGGTGGACTTTTAACTGTTCTAAAAGTCCCGGAGAAAGAGGTCCCTTCTCAACACTTTTTAAATTAGCTAGGAGATTCTTTTCCTTTCTCATGCCCGGTATTACAGATGTAACTGCCTCAAAGCTTATAATATATCTTAAAGCAGCTTCCGCCATAGATGTAGTCTCCGATTTTACATCATTCCAAATTTTATCTACCCGTAGCTTTACATCCACTTTTCTCTTGTCTCTAAAATAACTATTGCGAAAGTCTCCTACAGGAAATTCAGTAGTCGGATCAATATTCCCCGTCAGAGCTCCTTCATCAAAAGGTACTCTTGCAAGTATGCTTATTTTATTCTCAAGGCAAAACGGGAAAAGTACTTCTGCCGGTTTCTGATCAAAAATATTAAAGATTACCTGGAAGCAGTCAATCAATCCTGTTTTACCTGCTCTGATACCGTTACTCGGCTGATGATCATTAATTGAAATTCCCCAAAAGCGTACCTTGCCGTCTTTTTTTAATTTATGAATTGCTTCCTTCCAATCATCGGAATCTGACCACTTATCATTCCATACATGGAATTGCATTAAGTCGATATAATCTCTTTTGAGATTTCTAAGACTCTCCTCAGTTTTCTTAATTATATATTCTTTTGTAAAAGATTCTTTTAGCGTAGAGCTATCTGAGGCAGGCCATTCTAATTTCTTTGACGGAATCTTTGTAGCTATGAATAATTCTTCGCCGCACTCTTTCTCCACTTCTCCTACAAGTTGTTCACTGTGCCCATTTCCGTATACAAGCGCAGTATCAAAGAAATTAATCCCTCCATCAATAGCTTTATGAAGGGCTTTCTTAGATTCAATATCATCTGCCCCAATCCACATCGATTTACCAATTCCCCAGCAGCCAAAACCAAGTTGTGATATTTTGTATTTTGATTTAGAAAATTGTTTCATCAACATAAATTTTTCTCTCTTTCCAATTTTATTTAGAATGAATAAAAATCCCGTAATAAAATCAAAATTAAGATAATACTTTAAACCAATTTTGCAAACAGACTTTTTTTAACGCTTCAATTTTATTTGTAAATTGACAATATTATTTAAGCATCAACTATGATCTGCTCTCTTCGTATCTATCTCCCGCATGATAAATATGTTTTGTAAGGCTATCAAAATAAGCTAGCATTCGCATGCTTAATGATTAATCGCCTCGATTAGACGTGCCTCGTCTACAATCTGTTTTGGACAGAAGCAGTAGTTATTATTATATTACTTCTATTATAATATAATAATTTGCGGTTTTGATGTTAATGACTTAAATTTTTATTTGTAATTTATCATTGGATAAATAAGTCATCTAAACAAAATGCATGTAAATAGCATAGAACATATTGCAATAGCAGTAAAAAACCTCGATGAATCAATTAATTTCTATGAAAACACTTTCGGACTTAAATGTTATTTAATTGAAGAAGTCGTAGATCAGAAAGTTAGAACTGCGTTTTTTAATGTAGGCGGAACAAAAATTGAGCTCGTCGAATCTACAGATTCTCAAGGCACAATCGCAAAATTTATTGAAAAACACGGTGAGGGAATACATCACATTGCTTTTGCAGTCAATGATGTTGAATCATCACTAAAGGAACTGGAATCTAAAGGAATTAAGTTAATAGATAGAACGCCTCGTCCAGGTGCAGAGGGACTTGATATTGCCTTTCTGCATCCTAAATCGACTTTGGGAGTGCTCACAGAATTATGCAAAGAAAAATTAAAGGATAAATAAATTATAATGAACTGGTCGGAGTTTGTTAAAAATAAGAAGCTAATAATCGAATTTGTGCTTTCAGTAATTGTCTTAGTCTTTACTCTAACCTTTATGTCACGTTTTTTGGATTTCATTGAACATCGCCAAGGTGTTGTATTACTCGATCCAATACTTGAAACATTTCAACCTGTAAATCTAACCTGGCTGATTTTTGCCTTAATTTATGTCTCTTTACTAATTACAGTAGCCTTAATTGTTAAATATCCGCAAAAGCTTTTATTCGCAATACAAGTCTATGCATTATTGCTTTTATTCCGTATGACAGCAATGTACCTCCTGCCGTTAAATCCTCCCATGCGGATGATTATGCTGAATGATCCATGTATACAGTTTTTTGGGAGCGGCAGTATCCTGACGAAAGATCTTTTCTTTTCAGGACATACAGCATCTCTATTCTTTTTCTTCCTAATTACCGATAGAAAACCGCTCAAGTATTTGCTTCTTGCTCTCACTATTCTGGTTGCTGCAGCCCTTCTCTTGCAGCATGTCCATTATTCAATAGATGTTTTTGCAGCTCCCTTTTTTACATATACGGCGTACAGATTGATTAAACTGAAAAATAAAATCATATAATTTTATGAATATTATGCAAAGTTAGGTTATCAATGGAAGAACCGATTAATGTCAAAGAAGTAACTAAATTAATTTCTACCTCATTAAAAAACAGCGAATTTGATCTTGACTCTGCCGCCAAGAACCTAAAAACACTTAATGAGTTCAAAGCTTATTTGACAAAAAAACTTACTAAAATGTTGGATGAAGATTACAGTAGCCTGGTAAATTTGCTATATCGCATAGATGTAGATGAAGAAAAAGTTAATGAACTATTTTCGTCTTCCAACAAGGATTTTATACCCGCTGCCTTAGCAGACCTTATTATCGATCGTCAGATCGAAAAAATAAAATGGCGAATGAAAATTAAAAAAGGTGAAATCTAATTACCTTTCAAATAATCACGACTTACCGTTTTTTATGTATACCCGAAAAATCATATAATAATTGAAAATTAGCCAACTAATAATTAAGTTAAAGCAGCAATTACTAGGATAAGTTTAATATCTAATATAGGACCGGAGTAATGTTATGGGATTGTTTAATAATAAAGAATTAGAACAATTGCGCAATGAGAATGAAGAACTGAAAACCCAGCTTCATTTCATTGCAGAGAAACAGGAAAATGCAAGATATCTTGAAGAGCTTTTGAAAAAACTCCGCAAGGAGGTTTCTCAACTAAACAAAGAAAGAAATGATGTTAAAGAAAAAATAAATTTTCTCAATGCTGAAGAACATCAAAAACAGGAACAACTTGCAGAATTTCAACTCCGGATTGAAAATCTTGGAAATATGAAGGATGAACTTCAAAATACGATTCTAAATTATACTACTAAAGTTGATGATTTAGAAAGTATTTTAAATAATGCACATCGAATTGAAGAAAACTCTGAAGTCCCTGATAAACCATCCTTTGATGATGTCGCAGCCGAAAATGAAAAATATATCTTTGAAGCAAATCAAAGGATACAGGAGTTAAATCAACAAGAAGCAGAGCTTCAAAGTCTTATTGATTCAAAAAAAGAAGAACTGAATAGAATTGAAGAAGATCAAATTACCTATTCAGCAAAACAAAATGCCGTTCATCAGAACTTAAATGAGTATGAAGAGAAAATTCATTCTTACGAATTAAAAAGAAGTAGTCTGGAAAAAGAAATTGAGACAAAAGAATATCAAATTAAGGAGCACACACAAAAATTAAGTTCAATCCAAAGTGAATATAATTTAACTATAAAAAATCTTACCGAACTTCATGAAAAGGAAAAGAATATTCGCGTCCGCCTGGAATTGCTTTTAAACGAAGAAAAGGAAAAAAGCGGGGTTATTAAAGATCTTGAAGAATTCAAACTGGAAATGGAATCTAAGCGTGGGCTTATTGAGGATATGGAGGAAAAGTATAAAAAGCTTTCGGAGGATAGTAGATTCAAGGAAAAAGAACTTTATGCTATCGACCAGTCACTCTCCATAAAATCAACCAGGCTATCAAAACTAAACCTTGAAATACTAACCCTAAGTAAAAAGTCTGAAGAATTACAAGAAGAAACAAAAAAGTATGAAGAATTAAAAAACGATATTCAGCAAAAATTTTCGCAGGAAAAGGAGATAATTGAAAAACTATCCGGGCAGAAGGTTAAACTCCACGAATTAGTACCCCTGCTTGAAAAAAGAAAGCAGGAAATAGAGCAAAGTAACATCGAGCTTGAAGATAGATTTACTAAAATGTTCCAGAAGTTTAACTCTGAAATGAATGAGATAAACAAAAAGAGAAATGTACTCGAGCAGATTGTATTAAAGAAAGAAAAAGATATTGACGAAAAAGACATGATGCTGTACGAAAAGATAGCTGCTCTTGAGGAAAGTGAAAAAATATTAAATATGCGCCAGACTGAAGCTGAATCACTTTCAGAAATTGTTAAAAAAATTGAAGCACAAAGAGAAAACGCAAAAACTGAACTCCTTAAACTTGATGAAGAATTGCTTGAAAAGAAAAACCTTAACTCAGATCTGCGCGTTGAATCCGAGCTCCTTCTAAAGAAAAAAACTTTGCTTGAGAAAAGTCTGCAGGAGCTTCTTAATATCTTTAAAGATAGCTATGCTAAAATGGAAGAAAAAAAGAATAAGCAGTATAATGAGATGAAAGAATACGAAGAAAAGCTTTTAGACTACAGAGAACAAATCAAAGAAACTATGAAAGAACTTGAACATCTTCAGATAAGTATTGGTGCTATCAAAGTTGAGCACGAAGAATTCAGGGGTAGTATTTCTAAAATGGTAAATATGAAGAAAAGACTATATGAAGAAATCCTTAAACAGCAATCTGCATTACAGAAATATCAGAAAGTACGGGAAAAGTTGAAAGTTGAACAATCCCTTGAAAACAACAAAAAAATGGGCGGTCCCTATCAAGGCGAAGAATCAAGAGTTGGCGAAGCAAAAGGAATTGATCAGAAAAAAGCGAATATCTTTAAGTTGTAAAAAAAACCAGTTCCCATTTTCGAATTTGATATCATCATGAAATTACTTCATTTAAAATAATATGGCTGCCAACAGGCAGCCTTAATAATGAAATCGGACTAACACTTACTTTAACAATAACATCTTCTTCACACTTACAAAATCTCCCGCAACTATCCGATAGAAATACATTCCACTTGCAAGATTAGAAGCTTCAAAACTTGACGTATAGCTGCCCGCTAATTTATAGCCACTTACTAGTGTTTTAACAACATTGCCGACTACGTCATAAACTTTTAATGACACAAAACCATCTTTTGGTAATTGATAATTTATCACAGTAGTAGGATTAAAGGGGTTAGGATAGTTTTGATCCGCTGCATAGAATTTCGGCAAAGGAGTTGATAATACTTTGGGCTGCTCAGAACCAAGCGTCGGTGACAAATTTGCAACTGCTTTTGCAGCGCCAATGGAAACAGTCATTTGATTTGATGTAACAACTGTATTATGAGCATCAGTAACTATACACTTTAAATAGATGCTTGCATAAAATGCTGTCGCCAAGGTTGCGCTATTTGTACCGCATGTGTACCAAACACCTTTTGTAAGAAGATTAGGACTTATAGCCAAAGCCGATTGAACCCCTCCAGGATATTCATAATACCACTGATAACTAAAAGGAGGAAAGCCATTTGTTAAGCTTGCATTCCATGTACCGTTTTGTCCAATTGGCAATGAAATTGAACCTGAAATAGAAACCGCGGATAATGGGAATAATACAGGCGAGCCAGTAAGAGTAAATTTACCTCCGGAAAGTTTTCTGTCCCGTGCTGGTATGCTGTTAGTTAAATAATGCCCCATCAAATATGTTGTGCCTTCTGCAGGATATGAATAGTAATTATCATCTAGCCAACTTGGTCTATTATTAAGATAATAAGAATCATCATTGCAAATAGTTGTAGGTAATATCACTGGATGCATATGTTCATAAAGATGTGTTATAAGACTATATTGATCGGGATGATTTGCAAGATCTCCGTAAAACATTCCAAATATGTCTAGTACTGTCGTACTTAATGGATACGTTGCATATATGCATGAATTAGCAATAACATTGGTATTACCCCCATTCTCGACAAAAATATAACCGTCTTGTTGTGCATCATCGTTCCATACCCGATTTCTAAAAAAGGTATTATATTGACCATTATTTCCGTGAGAACCATCCTCGTATATCAACTCAACAAAGTTCGATTCAAACAAATTGGCATGCGCATAAGTGCCGTGAACCGCTATATCTGCCGGTCCGATATTAGGATCAGATGTCCAAGGCGGCAACTCAAATGCCCAATCATAATTACGAACATAATCATAATTGAATGAATATACATTTCTATTAGCTGATGATTCAACAAGCATGGCATGACGCAAATAATTGAAAATATTATTTTCTATCAAACAATTTGTAGACCTATTTTCGCAAACTACGCCATATCCGGTTCCTTCTGGGTTGCCATATGCATTAGCATGATGAAAAAAACACCCGTGAATAAAAATATGTGAACTGGCAGAAATATCCACATGCCAGCTTACGGTGCCATGGCTTTCTACTCCATAAAGCCAACAGTTTACCGCATTATTGAAGTAAAAATTTCTAACCGCATTTGCAGCTCCATCGCTTGTGCTTCTCTGTACCTTTATATCCTCAAAACCTATATTTTGTACCGGAATAAATTTTTGGATTCTGGGAGAATAACCAGCAGGGTAGTCCATTGATAATTTATCAGCAAGTTGATACTGTGTGTCACTAATTTTCGCTTTTATTTGAATTACTTGGCCTACTGTTGCCCATTGATAGTTAGTGGGGAGATCATCTAATAATTCAATACAATCACCAATATTTAAATCAGTTCGCGCACTTGCTAACGTTAATATATCATTATCCTTCACATAGCTTCCCATTAAAGGTGTAGTAGTTCCGGTTGAATTCCCTGTAATTGAAAAACAGTGATCTGCACTTGATCCAGTTTGGAAAAATAATATTACTTTATCTGATCCAATGCCTTTTATTACCAGGTTATTATCAGCAGTTCCCAGTGCAATAGTTCCATTAAAATTATAAGTTCCTGGTTGTGAGAAATAAATTACTTTCCATCCCTGAGATCTTCTCGCATCAGTAATAGCAGCCAAAAACCCTGCAGTATTATTGGTCGCACTTCCACTGGGGGTAACATTATATGGAGGCTTTGTAACATCAATGATTAGATTAAAATCTACAGGTCTTTGGATTGTTAATCCTGCCGTAGTCCAGTCAACTCTATTTCCCGGGGGAATTAAGGGCGGGTTCCAAATTTGTGAAAATATATTATTTGAAACGAACAACACAATGAACACAAATTAATAAATGCTTTTCATTTTTCTCCTTGTTAAATGTTATTTTTTTAAAGTTCATATCCAATTAAGAAACCATATAAATATGACTTATGTGTTCCAATACCGACAATTCCTAATTTTGAATCGTCCTTTATATACCTCAAATCAAATTGGAAATTTCTATATTGTAAATTTATGCCTGTAGTTATATAGGTACCTGAATCATTCATGTATGGTTTTCCATAATCATAATTTGGAAAATCAGTAAAACGATTGTAAGTAATTACTGGTACAATAAAATCTTGTTTATCCGAAAGATTCCAAGAGAAACCTGTTCCGAGATAAATGTTCACCATAATTTCTTTAATTCGAGTAAGATCATAGTTCAGTAAGAAACTATCATCTAAATTCCACATTCTATATTCCGAATATCCATAAACGCCATTGTTTTGATTATCCACGCCTTGTGCAATACCTGTAATCTTACCTGTATTTTCCATTACTCCCGGCTCCCATGCAATAAACAGATTCCCTACAATGTGATAATTAAACCTAAATGTTAGTATAAGGCTTGGATTAGATTCGTGATTTAATTTATTTCTGTAATAATTTACTTCGTTGGTTTCATAAACAGTCGGAAATCCAATACCGACTTTAATACCAATTTGCTGTGCAAATAAAAACGGAGGATCAGATTTTTGCTTTGATTCATCTTTGTGGTAATTCACTTTGTAGGTTTGAAGAATATTTGACAACCCGTAGTCGATTTTAGTTCCTGGTTGCTGAGCAAATAAATTGATCCCCGATAGCAACATAATACTACAAACAATAAGTAACTTTTTCATCATTGGCTTTTCTCCTAATTTAGTTTTATGACTGAAATATTTATGTATGAATTATATCTTAGATCATTGTCATTTCTCAGCAAAAAATATCTAGTGTTTAATCTCTATGGGTAAATTCCCCGCCGCTCAGCAACGATAATATTATAGAAATACAACATTGATACCCGTCCGCTTGCGGCGGTGAGGTTCAATTATCTAAAGGTCTTCAAGCAAGAATATGATAAATGCTGTCTTGTTATTTAATCTAATTAGCATAAAACTTTTAACCGTGAGTTATGTAGATAGGTACCCCGAATAGAGTCCCCCTCTATTTCATAATTGTATAAATCTGATCTTTAGAACCTGCCTGCCTGTAGGCAAGCTCTGTATCAAATTAATAAAAATAATAACTGAAATAACCTAAGGAATAAATTAACTAAAAACAATCAAAAATATTTATTCTACCATTCTATTTTATACTCCTCGCTGTACGTAACTTCTTAGCACATGATCATCAATGACATTTTTTTGCTCTCGGCATTAATTAAATACCTGTCAACCGGCTGCTAATTCATATTTCAAAATTATCCAAGATTCCCTTTCATCAGAAAAAATAACTTACCTATTCGCTTCACTCCACTCCATTACACTCCGTTCTCGTTACGCTCAGTCGCAAGATATTTATTCCGCACACAAGAGCCAAAGCATTTTGCAACTCCACTTGAGTACTTGTCTTTGCCGGCAGACTTCTTGCCAATGACTGTGTATTAAGGTTGCCATTAATAAATCCTTCAAGCACAGAAGCAATCCTTACTCTTGAAGACCATGACAATGTGCTGCAGCCGAAGACTCGGTCTAATGACAATTGCATACTTTTGAGTCAAATCCTTGATATCCTTTACTCCGCCTCTACCATGCCTCAATCACCCCTCCCGTCCTCCCTTCTTGCACTTTCTCATTACTACAGTGAAATCTCACTCCATAACCATTATAATTGTAACAGATAATAAAAGAATCATAACTTTAGGAGTTATTATAGATTCAATAATATTAAATTATAAGGAATATTACAATTAATTCATTCACTTTTTAATATATTTAGATTATACAGAAATACTTTTTTAGATGGAGAATAAAATGCCCGACAATACTCAACAAATAGAACAATTAGTAATAAATACAATAAGATTCCTTGCTGTAGATGGAGTTCAGAAAGCAAACTCCGGTCATCCTGGCATGCCGATGGGATGCGCCCCGATTGGCTATATATTATATGCTAAATATATGAAGCATAATCCTGTTAACCCTAAATGGCTGAATAGAGATAGATTCATCTTATCCGCAGGACATGGAAGTATGCTGCTTTATTCTCTGCTACATTTATGCGGATACGATCTTCCTTTAGACCAGCTAAAACAATTTAGACAATGGGGAAGTATTACTCCCGGACACCCCGAATATGGACTTACACCAGGAGTTGAAACGACAACCGGACCTCTTGGACAGGGCTTTGCAAATGCAGTAGGCATGGCAATCGCTCAAGCACATTTAGGCTCATTGTTTAATAAAGAAGACATAAAAATCCTCGATCATTTTATATACGGAATATGCAGTGACGGTGAAATGATGGAAGGAATATCACACGAAGCAGCATCTTTAGCTGGCCACCTTAAACTTGGAAAGATTATCTTCTTTTACGACGATAATAAAATTACTATTGATGGCTCGACGTCTCTTGCCTTTTCCGAAGATGTTGGAAAACGCTTCGAAGCATACAATTGGCATGTCCAGCACGTAGAAGATGTAAATGATTTATCTTCGCTTGAAGTAGCACTAAAGAATGCTCAATCTGAAACATCGAAACCTTCTTTAATTATTACAAGAACTCATATTGGATACGGAAGTCCGAACAAACATGATTCTTCTTCTTCTCACGGCTCTCCCTTAGGTATTGAAGAAGTTAAGCTTACAAAAAAGAATCTTGGCTGGCCCGAAGAACCAGATTTTTTAATACCATCTGAAGTTGCTGATTATTTTAAGACTGTTAAAGAAAAAGGCATCATGCTAGAAAAGGAATGGAACGATTTACTCATTCAGTATGAAATTAAATATCCTGATGACGCAAGATATTTCAAGAAAATCATGAGCGGAGATTTCGGTGAAGAATGGAAAACGAAACTGCCAGTATTCCCGGATGAAGGAAAGAAAATAGCTACCCGTACTTCTTCGGGAAAGGTATTAAATACTATCGCACCCTACCTTACAACGCTAATTGGTGGCTCAGCCGATCTTCATCCTTCAACCGATACTTTCTTAAAAGAATTCGGAGGCTTTAGCGCGGATAATTATAGAGCACGAACAATTCATTATGGAATCCGTGAACATGCTATGGGTGCAATATTAAACGGTATGGCAGTTTATGGCGGAGTAATCCCGTTTGGCTCAACATTCTTTATTTTTTCCGACTATCTTCGACCGGTAATAAGGCTCGCATCTATTTCTAAAATAAAACCGATTTATGTTTTTACTCATGACAGTATTGGCGTTGGCGAAGACGGACCAACTCATGAACCCGTGGAACAAACTGCCTCGCTTCGGGCTATCCCTAAAGTTATCGTAATTCGTCCTGCCGATGCAAATGAATCAGCTTATTCATGGCGCTATGCAATCGAACATAAAGGAAGCCCAGTAGCGATTCTTTTAACTCGCCAAGGCTTACCCGTAATTGATCAAAATAAATTCCCTTCTGCAGAAGGACTCTTACGCGGAGCTTATATCTTATTGGATAGTTCAGGAGCGCCTGAATTAATTATAATGGCTTCAGGTTCAGAGGTATCCATTTCATTGCAAGCTGCGGAGAAATTAAAAACCGAAGGAGTAAAAGTTCGCGTTGTTAGTTTCCCAAGTTGGGAATTATTTGAAATGCAGACCGAAGAGTACAAAGAAAGCGTTCTCCCTTCAAATGTGAAAGCAAGAATTTCCGTAGAAGCCGGTATAAAAATGGGATGGGAAAAATATATCGGTGACTTAGGAGAATGTATCAGCGTAGAGAAATATGGTGCTTCAGCCCCTGTTAACGTGATAATGGAAAAATATGGTTTTACCCCAGAGCATGTTTATGAAATCGCTAAAAAGACCCTTGCAAAAATAAGAAAGTGAAATTATCTTACATATTTAGGAGCAAAATTATGAAGAATACTTTTATCCGACTTTCGTTTATCGTATCCCTGTCGTTTCTTTTTACCGGGATAAATTTTGGATACCAGAAAAATAATGTAGATAAAGATAGCTCTTCCGGAAAATTTAAGATCAAAACTTCTACGGTAACTTATCTAAGCGGAACCGACACAGTAAGCGCTTATTTAGCTGTTCCGGTAGGTAAAGAAAAGTTCCCTGCTTTAATTTTAGTCCATGAGTGGTGGGGGTTAACTCCCTGGATGAAAGAAAATGCCGATAATCTCGCGAAGCATGGTATAGCTGCTTTAGCAATTGATCTTTACCGTGGGAAAGTTACTTCAAATTATAAGGAAGCTGCCGAGTTAAGTAGTACTCTTCCAAAAGCAAGAGCCATAACTGACTTAAAATCTGCTTTTCAATATCTCTATATAATGCCTCAAATAGATAAAAGCAAAATAGGCTCAATTGGCTGGTGCTTTGGCGGCGGTTACTCTTTTCAAGCAGCATTAAATATTACTAAATTAAAGGCTTGTGTTATTTGTTATGGGAGTTTGAATTATTCCGGTAATTCTCTTAAGGAAATTCATTGTCCTATTCTTTGTGTCTTTGGAGATAGTGATAAAGTATTTCCACCTAACGTAGTAAATGATTTTGATAAGGATGCAAAAGAAAACTTTTTGAAAGTTAAGGTGAGATTTTATCCTGGAGGGCAACATGCTTTTATGAATCAATATAACAAAACTGGATATAACAAAGCTGATGCTGAAGAAGCTTGGGATGACATTTATTCATTTCTTGATAAGAATCTTATAAGGTAAGAATAATATACTATAGTAATTTCAAATTATACGGCTCTTCGATAGAGCCGTTTTTTATTTAATAGAATACTTCCTATTTTTTGCTACAAAAAAATTAGAGATTAAAATGAAATTTGAACGCGCTGCAGGAATATTACTTCATCCAACTTCTCTACCTGGAAAATACGGAATAGGAGATTTAGGAAATGAAGCATATAATTTTGTGAATTTCTTAGTAGAGTCAGGGCAAAAACTATGGCAAGTCTTTCCACTAGGACCTACAGGTTACGGTGATTCGCCATATCAATGCTTCTCTGCATTTGCAGGCAATCCGATCTTGGTAAGCCCCGAGAAACTTTCTGAGGCAGGTTTTCTTGAAGAACATGATATCGAAAATATACCTTACCAAAATCCTCATCGGATAGACTACGGTGATGTAATAAATTATAAGAGATTCATTCTCAAGAAAGCATTCGAGTCTTTTAAGAGAAACCCAAACGGACTTGAAAATGAATTTAATATATTTTGCGAGAATAACTCAGATTGGCTTGAAGATTTTTCTTTATTCATGGCAGCTAAGGATTATCACGGAGGACGTATTTGGACAAGCTGGGATAAAGGTTTAGTTAAAAGGGAAGCCGATGCAATTAATTCATGGAAAGTAAAACTAACTGACGATATTAATTATCAGAAATTTGTTCAGTTTAATTTTTTTAAGCAATGGCTTAGCTTAAAACAATATGCTAATAAGAAGGGAATAAAAATTATTGGCGACATGCCGATATTTATTGCAAATGACAGTGCTGATCTATGGGCAAATAAAAATCTTTTTACTATTGACGAAAACGGAAAACTAGAGACGGTTGCCGGAGTGCCCCCAGACTATTTTAGTGTAACCGGACAACTATGGGGAAATCCACTTTACCGTTGGAATGAAATGGAAAAAGATGATTTTCTCTGGTGGCGTAAAAGAATGAAGAGCCTATTAAACTTAGTCGATATTGTCCGAATTGATCACTTTCGCGGGTTTGACGCTTGCTGGGAAATTCCCGGTGATGCCCCAACCGCAGAGACCGGAAAATGGGTCAAAGCACCCGGTGAAAAACTATTTGGCGCTCTCAAGAAGTATCTGGGTGAATTGCCGATAATAGCTGAAGATCTTGGTGTAATAACTGATTCTGTTGTGGCTTTAAGAGACAAATTTGATTTTCCCGGAATCAAAATTCTTCAGTTCGCTTTTGGAACAGGCATGGAAACGAAATTCCTCCCCCATAATTTTAATTCCAACTGTGTAGTACATACCGGTTCACACGATAATGATACTACTCGTGCATATTTTGAAAAGGCTAAAAATGAAGGAAATAATATTTATTCCCACGCACAGAAATATTTAAACTATTATGGAGACGATATCACTTACCTTTTAATAAGACTTGCTTATGCATCGGTTGCTGACATGGCAGTCATACCTTTTCAGGATATTCTTAACCTTGGTGGTGATTCAAGAATGAATTTCCCAGGAAAACTTGGTGGTAACTGGGTTTGGAGGTTTACATGGGATCAGATTCCATCTAACTTAGCACAAAGTTATAAAGAAATGGCAGAACTTTTTGATAGGCCGTTGAAAAAGAAGTTGATCTCTTAAATTATGTTCGGAAAAAATAATATAAGAAATAATGTAGTATTAGTACTTATAGCTTTCGTAAGCGGGTTATATTTTTTTAAGTACTCTGCTATTTATCTAAAATATCCTGTATTGTTAACTGGCCTATATTTGATAATCTTTTCCGCCGTATTGTTTTTTCTTAACAGGTTGAATGACAAAAGATTTGTTTTTATCAATAAGAAAGTTGTTATAGTATTTTCAAGCTTATTGGTATTCATTTCATTTCTATGGATTACATTTATTCCCCGCTTTGGAGAAGTCGGAAGGCTTCCGGCAATAGAGGATTGGATTAAAAGATTTTTTAATGGAAGTTTTCCCTACAACTCACCCTTTACTCCATCGGGATTTCCTGTTTTGTTTTTTTTGTCAATCCCATTTTACCTCCTGAAAAACTTCGGATACCTTGAAGTTATAGGACTTTCTTTGTTTTTAATCTCTGTTATTTATTTCTCAAATGCTTTGAAGGAAAATCTATTCCGAATAATAATTTTACTTCTTAGTCCGGTACTTTATTATGGATTTGTTGTTCGCGATGAGCTTTTCTTTAACATGATGATTCCAGTAGTCTTAATCTTCCTTATGGAAAAATTCTATGATCGCGATAATTACAATTACAAATTTGACCTATTCGGAATTTTATTCGGACTCGCCCTTTCAACAAGGTCAGTCGTTGCTATTATTTATGCTGTATACCTTGTATATCTCTTTAAATCCAACATTCCTAAAGGGATCACATTCATTTTCCTTTTAGCTCTTGTTTTTTGGTTTACCTTATTACCGTTTTTTTTATGGGACCAAAATTCTTTCCTTACAAACGGACCATTTGCAGTCCAATCTTATCTCTCATTCCTGCCGTTTTGGAACGTTATTATCATTTTAGGAATCGCAATTTATTTTGGCTGGATTGCGTCAAATCTGAATGAAGTTTTTTTTGCAACCGGAATATTGCTTTTCCTTCCGGTCTTTTTATCCATGCTTTATAAAATATTTGAGGTAGGCTTTTATCAAGCCATAGTATCTGATGTTTTTGATCTTTCCTATTTTATTTTCTGCATACCGTTTTTACTTTTATCGATACAAGAACAAAAGACTGTGAAATCTATAGGAAAAATACTCGCTTAATTTATTTTGGAAAACTAAATCTACTTATCGAGAACAGGGTACCAGTTTATCAACCTTAGAAGAATGGCATTTAATTATGAACAGTTACAATATTTTACTTGATTTTTAACCACAATAGAAGTAGTTTTTTTACATATTACATGTTTTACATCGCGGATGGTAAACGTTAGCCGGAGAGCCATTTCCGGTGAAGCGGTTTTTCATGTTCGTTGTTTGGTTAATTAATTTGTAAGCCTTAAACAAATTATTATGGGAGTGTATATGAAAAATTCTATCCGTCTCTTGATCTTCTTTTTTATCTTTATTTTACTTCCATTAATTTTGGAAAGCTGCTCTTCAATATACTCAGTTAAAGATTTCTCATCAAAAGAACAATTATATCAGGATTTTAATAATTCTGTTAAGGATAAAAGTATTAACGTCAAATTTATAAACGGTAGCTCATTAACAATTAATAACGGAGCCGTAATTGAGAACGATACACTTTATTCAATAGGATATCGTTAAGATAAAAATTACGAAAGAATCGCCTTGTCAGAAATTGAAAAGATAAATTACACGGCAGCGATTATAAGTCGGCAAACCTACTACTAAAGAACAATGATCAAATAAATGCCGGTGATATAAATATTGCTAACAACACAATGGAATATTCAGAAACAAAGAAGGTATTATTGCGGACTGAAGTTGCACCTTTAGATAAAATAAATGAAGCGAGTTATAAAAACCATAGGCTTGGAATACCTGGATGGTTTCTTGCCGGATCGGGATTATTGTAGGGCTATAATATTTGTTTCAAGAAATAATGGTTCACCTGGTAATGCATATATGACATTGAATAGTTTTCTTACAATCCCCTTTGGTTCATTTGTGGGCATCATTTGAGGCTGGGTAGATGGCTATTACTATACATATCAATTTAATCCGTAGGGATAATTTTAGAATAGATGGTGTCTTGTGAAAAAGATGCCAATTATTCCAAACTATTTCAAATTGAATTTAATTTACGGACTAATTTAAAAGCGGGATAACTTAGTGCGAAAAATACCGCGGCTAATAAAGCATTAAGCGGGTCACTAAAAACATCTCCAATTAAAAATATCAATGATCCGGTGATAAATATTAATGGAGTCCAGGGATAGCCCCAAGCCTTAACGGGTCGCGGTAATTCGGGTTCCTTTTTCCTTAAATAAAATAAAGAAGAAAATCCGGCAAAATAATTTACTACATAGAAAAAGGCTGATACTGCAATTAAAATTTCTAATGTGCCTGAAGCGATAAGTAAAATTACAAATCCTGAGCTAACTAAAAGAGCAAAACGAGGTGAGCCATCTTTGCTGACAGTAGTAATTTTTGTAGTGAAAAGTTTATTCCTTCCTAAACCGAAAATTATTCTTGTTGCAATTAGAAGAGCTGCATTTAAAATACTTATTAATGCTGCGATAGAAAGAATGGATATTATTTTCCCGCCATTGATTCCGAACATCTTTATGGCTGCTGTGGTCGCAGGCGCTGTTGAAGAACCAAGTTCTGATACCGGGAGAACGTATAACAAGCCTAAATTAACCAGGAGATAAATAGCGATGATTGCCAAAACTCCGCTTATAGCCGAACGGGAAAGGTTTTTGCCCGGGTCACGGTCCTCTTCTGTGAAATAAATAGCGCTGTACCAACCATCGTATGTGAAAATAATTGACTGTAATGCAATAACAAAGGCTGCGAACAAACCTGTCGGCAAATTTAATTTTGCAATTTCTCCGTTAACGCTTGATACCCCTGCAACATGCTTTCCAAAATAAAAGCAAGTAAATACTAAAGACAGGAATGCAGTTACTTTTATTATGCTTGTAATTTCCTGGGTTAGACTTCCGGATTTTAGTCCAAACCATTGAAGTGAAGTTAAAAGAAGAATAGATATTATCGCTATTTCTTTTATGCCCAAAAAACCGGAAGGAAAAAGAGAGATTGAAAATTCTCCGATTGCGATAGCGAAAGAAGCTACTGAAGCTGAAGTTGCTATCCAGTCACTCCAGCCTATTACAAAACCGGTGTAATCTCCAAAAGCCCGTCTGACAAAAACATACCACCCTCCTGCTTGAGGGATCATTGCTCCTAATTCAATTACAGAAACAGTTCCCAGAAGCGCATAGATTCCGCCTATAACCCAAGCAGCCATAATCAAATAAGAATTACGTAACTGTGCTGCTACCATTCCCGGTGTTCTTAAAATACCCACGCCGATAGTACCGCCTATAGTAATGGCTATTCCAAAGCCAACCCCTAAAATTTTTCTTAAGCTGCCTTTTTCGGGGTAAAAATTTTCATTTATTTTATTTGAAGTTTGCATTGAGAAATACATTTAAAATAAAATTGGATATGTCCGCTTCCAATTCGTCAGATCTTGAATTTAACATATCCAAAAAGTTTTAGTAAGTCAATCTTGAAAATGAATAAGTGAGTTAGCTCATCAAAATTGCAAATGCTGCAGTATTTACAATATCATCAGCGCTGCAACCGCGGCTAAGGTCAAAATATGGTTTTTTTAATCCCTGTATGAGTGGTCCAATTGCTTCACATCCGCCTAAACGCTGTGCAATTTTATAACCAATATTCCCGGCGTTTAGATCCGGGAAGATAAGTACATTTGCGTGCCCTGCCACTTCGCTGCCGGGAGCTTTCTTTTTTCCTATTGATTCGACAATTGCTGCGTCAAACTGAAGCTCACCGTCAATCATTAAATCTGTGCGTTTATTTTTTGCAATCTTGGTTGCTTCAATAACTTTATCCACAGATTCATGTTGTGCGCTTCCTTTTGATGAAAAAGAAAGCATCGCAACTACCGGGATTTCACCGGTTAATTTATGATGATTATCAGCAGCAGATATGGCAATGTCGGCAAGTTGTTCTGCATTGGGGACTGGCACGACTCCGCAGTCGCTAAAAGTATAAGTTTTTTCCGGGAATACCATTAAGAAAAAGCTTGATACAATAGAAATTCCATCAGCCATTCCTATGCATTGAATCCCAGCGCGCAAAACATCTGCTGTGGATGCAGTTGAACCGGCAACACTGCCGTCTGCAATTCCCTCTTTTACCATCATGGCGCCAAAAAATAAATCACGTCTCATTATTTCTTTGGCTTGCTCAACTGTTAATCCCTTTTTCTTTCTTAATTCATAAAAAGTATTTGTGTAAGAATCAAACCTCTCAGACTTTTCGGGATCGATAATTCTTACATTGCTAAGATCGATATTAAGCTTTTTGACATCATTAAAAATTTTTTCTTTATTTCCAAGTGTAATTATTGAAGCTATATTTTGTTTTGTCAAGGTTTCGGCTGCTTTTAGCACCCGCTCATCATGAGATTCCGGCAGGACAATAGTTTTCTTCTTTTGTGATGCTTTTGATTTAATTGTAGTTAAAAAGTCATTTCCCATTTTTTAATCCATAATTTGTAAAAAATTCTTTCCCAAACTTACGAAAAATCGAAATAATTTTTTAACTTGAAATCAGTTATTTAAATTAAAATTTGACCCTTTAGTTTATTTTTATTCAATAATCAGCTAATATTACGGGAAGATGCTTTAGAAATGATGTATCTTAAAGTTCATTTTACGTTGATTATTGATTCAAAAACCTATAAATTCACATTCTTAATTTTGTTATGATTTCCGAAAAATTAAAGATTGTCCAAGAAAAAATTTCAGAAAAATGTAAGGAAGCAAACAGAGATACTTCTGAAATTAAACTTATTGCCGTTTCAAAAAATTTCGGCTTAGATGCTATTCAAGCGGCTTACGATGAAGGCATAAGAGACTTCGGAGAAAATAAAGCTCAGGAGCTTGATGCTAAATTTGCAAGTTTTGAAAATAAGATAATATGGCATTTTATCGGCAATCTACAGCGTAATAAGGTGCGTTTTGTTGTAAATTCTGCAGAATATATACATTCGGTTGATTCACTTTTACTTGCATCCGAAATAAATAAATATGCCGGTAAAATAAATAAGATACAAAAAATTCTTTTACAGGTTAAAACGTCGAACGAGGAAACTAAATCAGGAATAATAGGAGAGAGTGAACTAAGAGATATTGCTTTTTATTGTAGGGAATTTCACAATATAGAACTTATAGGTTTAATGACCATCGCTCCTTTTACTGAAAATAGAGATCTGATTAAAAAAAGTTTTAGGACTTTGTATAAACTAAAAAACAAATTAAATGCCGAGGGATTGAATCTAAAAGAGCTTTCTATGGGAATGACATCGGACTTTGACTTAGCTATTGAAGAAGGCGCCACGATGCTCAGGATTGGTTCTGCAATTTTTGGCGAAAGAGATTATTCAAAAGATTGGAAGGAGAAGCTATGAAAGTTTCCCCCATAAGCATTAAAAAACAGGAATTTAATAAATCGTTTCGCGGATTTGATAAAGAAGAAGTTCAAGCATTTTTAGATAGACTTGCCGATGAAGTTGAAAATGTCTTGAAAGAAAATGATTCTTTGAAAAAGGAACTTGATCAAGCCACTGCAAAATTGATAGAATTTAGAAAGATTGAAAAAAATCTCCAGGATACTTTATTAAAGGCGCATGAATCAACTTCAAAATCAATTGAATCAACAAAAAAACAAGCTAGCCTGATGATAAAGGAAGCGGAAATAAAAGCCTCACAGATTTTAGAGAAGGCAAGAGAAAATGCAAACGAAATACGAAATTCGGTGATTAATTTAAGAGAAGAAAGAGATCTTCTAATTGCTAATTTAAAGTCAATAATATATTCACAAGGTTATCTTCTAGAAATGAAAGTTGAGGACTCTGGAGAGGAAACCCCAGTTGTCAGCAAGAAAGTTGAGACATCAAAAGAGATTGATGTAAATGTGGACGAAATTGTAAATAAGTTGTTGTAATCAATGGAAAACTTAAAAGAAAAAATCCAAGAAACTCTTAAAGTTATTAGGCAACAAACAGAAGAGGAATATCCAGTTGGAATTATTTTAGGTACCGGGCTTGGTGGATTAGTCAAAGAAATTAAAATTGATCATGAAATTGATTACGCCGACCTGCCTTACTTCCCAATCTCTACCGTTGAATCACATAGAGGAAAATTAATCTTTGGTACAATCAGTGATAAAAAGGTTGTAGCAATGCAAGGTCGCTTTCATTATTATGAAGGCTACACTATGAAGCAGATTACATATCCAGTCAGGGTTATGAAGTTTTTAGGAGTGAAAACATTGCTTGTTTCTAATGCATGTGGAGGGATGAACCCGCAATTTAAACGCGGCGATATTATGTTGATGACAGATCATATAAATCTTCTAGGCGACAATCCACTAATTGGTAAAAATGAAGATGATCTTGGGCCTAGATTCCCGGATATGAGCGAACCGTATAGCCATGAGTTGTTGAGAATATCAGAAGAAATAGCAAGTAAAAATAAGATTAAAATTCAAAAAGGCGTTTATGTTGCAGTAGCGGGGCCTAATCTTGAAACAAAGTCAGAGTATAGATTTCTTAGAGCCACTGGAGCTGACGTTGTTGGCATGTCAACTATTCCTGAAAACATAGTAGCAAACCAAATGGGTATGAAAGTTTTAGGTATTAGTATTATTACTGATGAATGTTTTCCTGAGTCGCTTAAACCAGTGGATGTAAATGAAATTATTTCTACCGCAATGAAAGCCGAGCCTAAAATGACTTTTATTATGAAAGAAGTTATTAAGAGGATATAATGGAAAAAAAAACCTTTTCACATTATTTATCACCAATAATTTTAATGATCTTAATCTTCGCATCTAACTTCATTAACACTAATTTGTTTAAGTTTGGAGATAATAATTTTGCTGTTTGGTTTGTTCTTTCATTTTTATGTTTTGCAATAGGATGGTTTATCGATAAGACTCTTGGTTGGCGCTTTGGCGGTAAGGTTGTTTTCTCAATAATAATATCTACAACAATAGTAAGTGTTTTGATGATTGCTTTTTTTAGAGATTACTTTGCGGCTAATGAATTACTTACTGAAAATTTAATTCTTTACAGCTTAAGAAACGTTACCCTTGGAGCAATGGCAATATTTGGAATGGCTGTGGTAGAAAATCTTAACCAACAAAAAGATATAGTCCTTCTCAAAGAACGGCTCAATATTTATGAAAGTAATTTTGTTGACCCCCAAAAGGAGGCAGAGCTAGAAATAAGGGAAGCAAAACTTAAGGCGCAAAAAATTATAAATGATGCTGACCTTTATGCCAAAAACACCATATTGAAAAAAGAAAGAATTGAAAAGGAATTGAAGGAATTTATACAGGCGGAAAAGGAATTAATTAAGAAATATGAGAATATTGATAAATAACTGTACAGTTATAATATTTGAAAAATCAGGAAATTATTAAAATTCATGTTCAAACAAAATATAGAAAAAATAAATTATCCCGAAATTGAAGAAAAAGTCTTAAAGTTCTGGGAAGAAAATAAAATATTTTATAAAAGTATATCTTCAAGGAATAAATCAAAATCATATACTTTTTATGAAGGGCCTCCGACTGCAAATGGTAAGCCTGGGATTCATCATGTAATGGCCAGAACTCTAAAGGATTTAGTCTGCCGTTATAAAACTATGCAAGGCTTTAGGGTAGAAAGAAAGGCAGGATGGGATACTCATGGCTTGCCTGTGGAAATTGAAGTAGAAAAGAAAATTGGCATAAAACACAAAAGTGAAGTCTTAGAATACGGAGTTGAAAAATATAATCAGGCTTGCCGTGATTCTGTTTTTACATATCTTGATCTTTGGGAAAAAATGACAACCCGTATGGGGTATTGGGTTGATCTAGAGCATGCTTATGTAACCTTAACTAATGATTATATAGAATCAGTGTGGTGGGCTCTTAAATCTTTATTTGATAAAGGATTAATTTATAAAGACTATAAAATAGTTCCTCAAGATCCAAAATCAGAAACTGTTTTATCATCGCACGAGCTGGCTTTGGGGTATCGAGAAACGAAAGATCCTTCGGTTTATGTGCTATTCAAGATTAAATACTCCGATGAGAGTTTCTTGGTCTGGACCACAACTCCTTGGACTCTGATCTCAAACGTTGCTCTTGCCGTCGGTAAAAACATTGAGTATGTAAAGATAAATTTAAGCGGAAAGAAAATTATTCTTGCTAAAGATAGACTTTCCGTAATTGATGGTGAATATGAAATCCTTTCGGAGTTGAAAGGAAAAGAGCTTGAGGGTATTGAATATGAACAAATATTTAGGTATGTAAAAACAGAAAAGAGGGCTTTTTTTGTTGCACTCGGCGATTTTGTTAGCACAGAGGACGGATCGGGTATTGTTCACATTGCTCCGGCATTCGGTGCTGATGATTACGAACTTTCAAAAAAATATGACCTTCCTATGCTACAGCCTGTAACACGTGGTGGATTGTTTACGGAGGAGATTACAGATTTCGCGGGGCAATTTGTTAAAGATGCAGACAAGGGTATTATCCAAAAGCTAAAAGAAGAGGGAAAGCTTTTCAGAAAAGAAACAATAACCCATTCTTACCCATTTAGCTGGCGACATGAAAATGTCCCTGTAATTTATTATGCTCGTGAATCATGGTTCATTAGGACAACTTCCATTGCTGATAAGATGGTAGAGCTTAATAAAACAATTAACTGGCAGCCACCTGAAGTTGGCGCGGGAAGATTTGGAAATTGGCTTGAAGAGAACAAGGACTGGGCACTCTCACGGGACAGATTTTGGGCAACGCCTTTGCCAATTTGGATAAGTGATGACGGGGATAAGTTTGCAGTCGGAAGCATAGATGAATTGAAGGAAGGTTTCATAGAAGAAGACGGAAAAAGAATTTCTGTAAAGAATATTACTGCAATTGATCTTCACAAACCTTTTGTTGATAAGATATATTTTGAGAGAAACGGTAAAATTTATAAAAGAACTCCAGAACTAATTGACGTTTGGTTTGACTCTGGCTCAATGCCCTTTGCACAATATCATTATCCGTTTGAGAATAAAGAACTATTTGAAAAGAATTATTTTCCGGCGGATTTTATTTGTGAAGGAATTGATCAAACAAGAGGATGGTTTTATACTCTTCATGCTATTGCAACCATGCTTTTTGATAGTGTTGCCTTTAAGAATATAATTGTAAACGAATTAATCCTTGACAAGAACGGCTTGAAAATGTCCAAATCGAAGGGCAACTCTGTTGACCCGTTCGTTTTATTTGATAAATACGGCGCGGATGCAACCCGTTGGTATTTAGTTACGAACAGTCCGCCGTGGCGCCCGACTCTATTTGATGAAGAAGGTTTAGTCGAAGTCCAAAGAAAATTTTTTGGAACCTTACTGAATACATATTCTTTTTTTGCACTCTATGCTAATATTGATAAATTTAACTTTGCAGAGGAATTAGTTTCATACACCGTCCGTCCCGAAATTGATCGATGGATAATATCAAAATTAAATAGCCTTGTTAATGAATATCAGCTGTTAATGGATAATTATGATGTTACCCGTGCAGCCCGCGCCGTCTCTGATTTTACAATTGATCATCTTTCAAATTGGTATGTACGCCGTTGCAGAAGACGTTTCTGGAAATCGGAAATGAATGAAAATAAACTATCTGCTTATCAAACTCTATATGAATGTTTGATTACAATATCTAAATTAACAGCACCGTTTGCTCCGTTTATTTCTGAAGAGCTTTATCAGAATTTAAACTCGGTTACTGGAAAAGAAAATTTTGAATCTGTTCATCTTACGGAATTTCCCAAATCAACTTATATTGAAAAAGAATTGGAAAGCAAGATGGAGATTGCGCAGAAAGTCGTTTATATTACAAGATCAATGCGCGCAAAAAATAATTTGAAGGTTCGTCAGCCACTTAAAAAAATTATGGTGGTTGTAGAAAATTCAAAACGCGAAGACCTTTCTAACATGAAGGATGTAATTTTAGACGAGGTTAATATTAAAAAACTGATTATCTTAAATGATGATTCTGAAATTGTCAATAAATCAGCTAAAGCAAATTTTAAGGTAATAGGCCCGAAATTTGGGAAGAAAGTAAATCCGGTCGCTAATGCTATTAAAGAATTTGGAAAATCTGAAATTGTAAAACTTGAATCTGGGCAAAATGTGACTATTAATATTGGCGGTGAAGATATTTCGATTTCAAAAGAAGATGTTGAAATACTTGGCTCTGAAATCAAAGGATGGGTTGTAGAAAGCGCGGAAGGCGTGACTGTTGCAATTGATGCAGAACTAACACCAGAATTAATTGATGAAGGCCTAGCCCGAGAATTTGTAAATAGAATTCAAAACATGCGTAAAGACGCAGGATTTGAAGTAATTGACAGAATTAAAATTAAATATAGCGGAAATGCTCAACTTTTAGAAGCAGTTAGTGCATTTAAAGATTATATTGCAAATGAAACACTCGCCGAAAAGCTTGTAAATAAGAATGAGTTTGAAGGCGGCTATAAACAAGAATGGAAAATTGGTGATTATGATTGTTCCATTCAAATTGAAAAGGTTAATCCGTAAGAAAAGGAGACCCAAATGGCAAGAAAAACAACTACAAAGAAAGTAGTCGCAAAAAAAACAGTTGTTAAAAAGAACAGCATTGATTTAAAGAAATTGAAAAAGAAAATTGCAGCCGTACCCAAGCCGGCAGTTAAAAAAAACTCTCAAAAGAATGTTGTAAGTTCTTCTAAAATTAAGAAATCTGCTAAACAGAAAACCATTGATAAGAAAGTGACTAATAAAACTTCTATGATGAAGACTAAGGAAAAAAAGAAAGTTGAGGAAATAATTGAAAAAGTATCTCCATCGGCTTCCGAGATAAGACAAAAAGCTATTGAAAAAATAAAAGGATATAGTAAAAAGGACCTTGAACATTTTCGAGCTGGAATTTTAGCAAAACGAGATGAAATTATTGAACAACTCCAGAACCTTAAAGATCAAATGCTCGACCCAACAACCGGTGAATATATAAATGAAAATTCTCCTTATTCTCTCCATATGGCTGAACAAGGTACTGATGCCATGGAAAGAGAAAAAACTTTTTTATATGCACAGAGAGAGAATAAATTTTTAGGTTATCTTGAAGATGCTCTAAAAAGAATTGATGCAGGCACCTATGGAATTTGTATTGACTGTATTGACGAACCACAACACCTTTGTCCAACCTGTCCTTTAATTCCTAAAGCGAGATTGGAGGCTGTACCACATAGTCAGCTTTGTTTGCCAATTAAGCAAAAGCAAGAAAAAAAATAAATTTGTTTCATGATCATTATTTTATGTCCCCATTAGAAGGTTGAAAATTTAGGAAATCCAGGTAAAAGTTTGAAAGTTTTGTCAGTTTCCGCGATCGTTATTATTATTGACCAGATTAGTAAATTGATGGTAAAGGGAATTTCATTTTCCTATTTCGGATTTAACATTTCAGGTTTAGAACGATGGCAAAAAATTTCGATTTTGGGTAGAGTATTCAACATTACATTAGTAGAAAATCCAGGAATAGCATTTGGCATAAATTTAGGTAATAATTTTAAACTACTGATTTCTGTCTTTACTTTGGTCGCCACTCTGGGGTTGCTTTATTACATATTTAGAAATAGAGAAAAGAAACTCATTTTCCGACTTTCGCTTGCATTGATTTTGGGAGGAGCAGTAGGAAATTTAATAGATAGAACTTTTTACGGTGTAATTTTCGGATATGCACCGTTATTTTATGGCAAAGTTGTAGATTTTCTTGATCTGAGGATTTTTAACTTATTTATTTTTAATAGAACTTTTAATAATTATGTGTTCAACTTTGCCGATGTATCTGTAACTGCTGGAGTTATACTGCTATTGTTTATCTTAAATAAACAGAAAAACACAAACGACAATCTAAATTCTAACATAGAAGAAGCTTTAGTGGAAAATAAGGATTAAATTGAAAATATTCTTGGTTACACTCACCGTTATACTCGTTGATCAAATTTCAAAGATGATTATTAAAGGATTTACGATTCCATTTCTCAAGATTTTTCACGGAGGAATGTACCAGGGTGAAAGTATTTCAGTAATTGGAAATTTTTTTCGTATTACTTTTATTGAAAACCCAGGGATGGCATTTGGGTTTGATCCTGGATTCAATATGAAACTGTGGCTCTCTTTATTTTCACTTGTTGCTAGTATTGGACTAGCCATTTATTTGTACTTTATAAGAGAAAAGAATTTTACTCTTAAATTGTCTATAGCACTTATTTTGGGTGGTGCAATAGGTAACTTGATTGATAGAATGTTTTATGGAATCTTTTATGGTTATGCTCCTTTATTTTACGGCAAAGTTGTTGATTTCCTAGATTTTGATTTCTTCAAATTTTCTTTATTTGGGAAAATTTTTGATCGATGGCCTATCTTTAATTTTGCTGATGCCGCTGTTACGATTGGAGTTTTAATTTTGATTGTCTTTTACAGAGCCTCAGAAAGCGAAAGTAAAGTAAGTCAAACAAATGTTCCTACCAACCCAGATTCTTCTGAATAAAATAGGAACGAGGTTTAATTATTCTTTTAATTGCTTAACTCTTTCTCTTAAAGGTAGTATTTTAATGATACTAACTTCATTGAGTGATTTAAAGGGTTTTATGTCTAAGATGGTTGATCAAAAAAAATACAGAATTGAGATTCCAAAAGGGAAAAGAAAAGAACGATTGGATATTTATCTTGTTAGCGTTATTGAGAATGCAACTCGTTCAAAAATTCAAAAACTAATTGAAGCTCAACTTGTTAAAGTAAACGGCGAATTTGTGAAATCAAGTTATATGGTTCTACCTAATGACTTGATAGAAGCGACAATTCCAATTTCTCCCCGTCCAGATGAAATAGAGGCAGAAGAAATTCCTCTTGATATAATTTTTGAAGATAGTTTCCTTTTGGTAGTTAATAAGCCAGCGGGAATGGTAGCGCATCCAGCGTATGCAAATTATACGGGAACTTTGGTTAATGCACTTCTCCATCACTCCCAAAAACTAAGCAAATCAAATGAGCCCGAAAGGCCGGGAATTGTTCACAGAATAGATAAAGGTACGAGTGGATTACTGGTGATAGCAAAAGATGAATGGACTCATGCAAAATTAGCTGAGCAATTTTCAAGGCATTCTATTGAGCGTGAATATTGGGCAGTTGCTTGGGGAAAATTTAAAGAAAAGAAAGGCACAATAGATTCAAATATTGCTAGGAGCAAATCAGATAGAAAAAAATTTACGTCTGTAAAATCTGAAGGCAAAACTGCTGTAACCTATTATGAAGTTATTAAAGAATATGATTTTACATCGCTAGTAAAAATAAACTTGAAGACTGGTAGAACTCATCAGATCAGAGTCCATTTATCAAGCATAGGGCACCCAATTTTTGGGGATCCAACATACGGTGGGAGAAATATTCTTTTTGGTTCAACGCTTCCTAAAATGAAGAGCAGAGTTGAAAATTTATTAAGTGTTATGCCGCGGCAAGCACTTCACGCCAAAACCTTAGGTTTCATTCATCCCCAAACAAAAGAATTTGTAAAGTTCGAATCAGAACTTCCTGAAGATATTACTACCCTACTTGAAAAATTATGATCCCACCTTCCGTTATAGAATATTTAAAAAAATATTCGCTTTCACATTGGCAAATTGAATCAAACAAATTAAGTGGTATAGAAAATGTAATTATAGTCCCAGCAATTAGTGAGTATAAAAATATTATAAACCTTCTGACTTCTATTGTGGAAATGGATTCTAAGTATTTTGATTCAACTTTGGTCATCTTTGTAATAAATAATATTGCTTCTTCAAGTATTGAAATAAAGCTAGAAAATAAAAACACACTTTCTCTTCTTCGATCTATAGTTAATAAAGATTTAGGAACGGGAATTTCGATAGTGGAAAAAATATTATCCTCTGGAATAAAATTAGGGTTTATTGACGCTTCTACGATTGGTAATGAATTACCTGAAAAAAATGGCGGAGTTGGTTTGGCAAGAAAACTTGGGATGGATCTAGCTTTAAGTATTTTGGATTTTAAAAGTAGCAATAAGAAAATATTAGTTTGCCTAGATGCTGACTGTACATTGGAAAAGAATTATTTAACTGAGGTTGTTCAGAATTTTAATAAGCGAAATCTTTCTGCAGCAGTTGTAGATTATAAACACAAATTGAGTGAGGATGAAAAAACAAATAAAGCGATAATTTGCTATGAAATATTTTTGCGGTATTACGTTTTGGGCCTTATATATGCAAAATCCGATTATGCGATTCATACTATTGGTTCTACTATGATGTGCGATTATGAATCCTATATAAAAGTCGAAGGTATGAATAAGAAAAAAGCTGCGGAAGATTTTTATTTTTTGCAAAAACTTGCTAAGAATGTTCAGATCGGAAAAATTAACGAAACAACTGTTTATCCTTCAGGAAGAAAATCGTGGCGCGTGCCCTTTGGCACAGGCCAAAGGATTTCTCGCTATTTGTCAAATACTCAAAATGAATATTTACTTTACGACCCTAAGACTTTTAATATATTAAAAAAATGGTTGGAAGTGTTTTATTCCATAGTAAATGTAAAAGCAGATATTTATCTTAATTATGCTAAGAAAATAGATAAATATTTATTTGATTTTCTTATTGAACAAAATTTCGAATTAAGCTGGAACAATATAATTGTTAATTCCTACAGCGATAAACAAATAATTATCCAAAAAAAGAGGTGGTTTGATGGTTTTAGAACGTTGAAGTTAGTTCATTTTTTACGAGACAACTCTTTTCCTATGAAAAACATGTTTAACGCAATTGATGAAATGCTTAATCTCATTGGAACGAGTTCTTATCCAGCAAGGATTGATACTTCAATTCCAGCGATAGAAGTACAAGAAGAATACCTAAAAATATTAAGAGAGCTAACGTAAAAATAGTAAGTTGGAACATTATGATTGAGAAAACAAATCAAGACGAAATTAAAAAATACTTAAGTGATGCATCAAATTTTCAAGGTAATTGTAATTCTGTATATTTTCCAGAAAATATTGATGATGTATCTTCAATTATAAAAGAAGCTAATAAAAAGAAAATACCAGTTACTATTGCTGGCGGCGGTACAGGCCTTACTGGGGCAAGCGTTCCTCAAGGCGGAGTTGTTATTTCGATGGAGAAGATGAACAATATTATTGAAATTAACCCTATAGAAAAATATGCAACAGTGCAACCTGGATTAATTTTGTCTGATTTTTTAGAAAAAATTAACGAAAAAAAACTATTTTACCCGCCGGATCCTACCGAAAAAAAATGCTTTCTTGGTGGTAATGTTGCTACAAATGCTTCAGGTGAAAAAACATTTAAGTATGGCGCCACAAGAGAATATATTATGGGCCTTGAAATTGTGTTACCTACAGGAGAATTGTTAAACCTTAAGAGAAATAATGAAATCGCTGATAATTATTTGCTCAACCTTCGTACTGATAACAATAAAGAATTGAGTATAATTATTCCTGATTATATATCGCCAGCAACGAAAAATGCTTCAGGATATTATTGTAAAAGTAATATGGATGCTGTTGATTTGTTTATAGGCTCCGAGGGAACATTGGGAGTTATTACAAAAATAAAATTAAAGCTTCTACCGGTTCCAGAAAAGATTATTTCTTGTATTGTGTTTTTCAATAAAGAAAAAGATGCGCTTGAATTTGTGCGACAAGCCAGAAATATCTCATTTGATACAAGATTACGTAAAGATTTTAGAACAATTGACGCTCTAGCACTAGAATATTTTGATGAACGAGCTCTGAAGTTCTTATCTAATGATTATCAACAAATTCCGGGAGATGCCGAAGCAGCTGTCTGGTTTGAACAGGAAGTTAATAAATCAAATGAAGATTCTTTTTTTGATGCTTGGCTTGATTTGATTAGAAAGTTTAATGGTGATGAAGAAAGTGCATGGTTTGCAGTAACTGATGCCGATAAAATAAAATTGCATGAATTTCGCCATGCAATTTCCTGGAAGATTAATGAATTCATTTCTAAGAATAATTTTAGAAAGCTGGGAACAGATGTTGCTGTGCCCGACATACGTTTTGAGGAGTTGTATTACTATTCAAAGAATGAAGCAACGAATGCTAATTTAAATTTCGTAATCTATGGACACTTTGGAAACTCACACATGCACTTAAACATTCTACCTGACAACAACCTAGAATTCGAACGTGGCAAATTAGTATACAGGGACATTTGTTTAAAAGCAATTGAATTAAAAGGTACAGTTTCTGCTGAACATGGAATTGGGAAAATTAAAAGAGAGTTACTATTTGCTATGTATGGTGAAGAGAATATTAAGAAAATGATGCAACTAAAAAAGCAGTTAGATCCCAATCTTATTTTGAATAAGGGAAATCTATTTTACGAATCTCTTATCTAGAAAATATTATAAAGATACTACAATTCATTTCTTCCTTTTAATTCTTGCCTTAAAGTCATAAAACGTGGGCAAAATCTTTTTACCAGCGTCCAAAAATCTTCTGAATGATTCATCTCTTTACTGTGACACAGCTCATGAATAATTACGTAGTCAATTACTTCTTTCGTATATCCTAGTAGCAAGAAGTTAAATGAAATATTCCCCTGGCTTGAGTAGCTACCCCAACGTGTTTTCTGATTGCGAACGGAAATTTTATTTATACTAAAGCCGAATTGATTGGCTAATTTTGCAGCTCGCTCCGGTAAATATTCTTTAGCCTGATTTCTTAACCATGTATTATATAACTTATTTAATTGAATATTACTATTTTCAGGGCTAATTATTTTCAATTCATCTTTTTCTAAACGGATAATATGCTTCTTAATAAAGAGCGCAAATTCTTGCCGGATAGTAATTCTATTTCCAAAGTAATAATAATCCTTTTTTTTTACAGGCTGGAAACTTAAATGTTTTTTTATCCACTTTGATTTTGTCAGGATAAAATTTTCAGCTTCTTTTAATTCATACCCACGAGGAAGTATAACTTCGAGCTCATTTCCGAGACTTATTTGAAGACGCAAACGCTGAGCTTTACTACTAAATCTATATTTGTAAGAGATTTCACTCTGTTGGATCTTGATTGAGCTAGAATATATTTTATTTGTTGACTTCTGCAATAATTATTTCAAATATTAAGATTATATTTTTTATAGCTTGTTTTATCTTTGCTGTCTTGCAAAGTAATACCAAGTTCTTTAAGTCCATCTCTAATCTTGTCAGATAGTGCAAAATTTTTCTCTCTTTTTGCTTCAATTCTAAGATTAACTAGAAATTTTATCAAAGAATCTTCCAGCATTACGCTATTTAAAGTGCTATAATCTGAAAAATCCAAAATACCAAATACTCCTACAGCAGTCTTTTCCAGAAAACTTTTTATTAGTTGGTAAAATTCGTTGCTAATATTGTTGTTTTCTGCAAGTATTCTATTAATGTCTCGGATAAAATCGAAAATAACCGCCGATGCTTGCGGTGAATTAAAATTATCATCCATTGCCGAAATAAAATTGTCTTCATAATATTGAAAATCAAAAGCAGGGATTATGCCACTATTATTTTGGGTGTTTAATTCTTCCATAATTCTAACTGCAAGGTTTTTGAGTTTTTCCAATCCTTTTTCCGAAGAAGCGAGGAGATCTTCACTGAAATTCAACGGGCCAGCATAGTGAGTTTGAATAAATGATAACCTTATAGCTTCAGCGGAATATTTTTTCAGAATGTCTCTAGCAGTAAAAAAATTACCGAGTGATTTGGACATTTTTTCCTCGTTAATGTTTAAGAATCCGAAATGGATCCAATAATTCACAAACTTCTTATCATTGGCCGCTTCGCTTTGAGCAATTTCATTCTCATGATGGGGGAAAATTAAATCATTGCCGCCGGCATGTATATCAAAGGTTTTGCCTAAGTGTTTGCAACTCATTGCGGAGCATTCGATGTGCCATCCAGGGCGACCATTTCCCCACGGGCTATTCCAATACGGCTCTCCTATTTTAGCTTTTTTCCATAAGGAAAAATCGAGTGGGTTTTTTTTCTCTTCATTAATTTCAATTCTTGATCCTGACTCAAGTTCATTAATTTTCTTTCCGCTTAACTTACCGTAATCCTTAAATTTAGAAACATCATAGAAAACATTTCCATTGATATTATATGCAAAATGTTTTGCCTCAAGTTCCTCTATCAACTTAACTATATCATCCATATGTTCGGTCGCTTTTGGATAAATATTTGCTGGTTTTATCTTTAATTTATGGATATCTTCAAAAAATGCTTCTACATAGTTTTCTGAAATAAATTTTGTTTCTTTCTTTTCTTGAAGTGATTTTTTTATGATTTTATCGTCAACATCGGTAAGATTCATTACATACTTTACTGAAAATCCTTTGAATTCCAGGTATCTCCTTATAACATCTGCCATTATGAATGACCTAGCATTACCAATATGAAAATAATCATATACTGTTGGGCCACATACGTACATGCTTATCGATGCAGGATTAATTGGTTTAAATTCTTCTTTACGTTTTGTCAGTGTATTATAGATTGAAAGCATATTGTCTCATTAGTTAATTAATTGTACTCCAAATTTAAGAATTATAATATAAAATAGTTAAAAATACTTCGTTAGGAATTAAATCTTATAAGGGTATTAATGAAATTATTGGGAATGCGTTATTTTTTGATTCAACAAAATAATATTCTTTGCTTCTTCGAAATTATTCCCATTAATCCAATTGATTATTGCGCCTTCCTTTTCCATCTTGCGAAACCATGTCATTTGCCGCTTTCCAAAGCTATGAATAGCGCTGTTTAGCTTTTGGAACATCTCATCATAATTTAATTCGCCTTTTAGATATTTCGCAATAAATTTATATTCAAGTCCAAAATAATTTAATTTATCGTATGACACTCCGTCTCCGAGTAACATTCTAACTTCATCTATCATCCCTTCGTCTAATCTTTTTTCCAATCTTGATGTAATTCGTTTCTTTACTTCGGAAGGATCTAATTTAATCCCTATTATTAGAGTGCTAATATTTCTATCCAATTCATTTCCACTGGCTTTTGCTACAAGAATAGCTTTAATAATTCTATTCTTGTCAATTAAATCAGTTATATTATGCTGGGATTGTTTGATTGTCAAAAGGAGATTTTTCAATTCATCTATCGATAGCGAATTAAGCTTAGCGTAGTCGCCCTCTTCAGACTCAATTTTCCTTAACTGATAATTATTTATTATTGCACTCAAATACATTCCTGTGCCGCCAACCAAGAATGGTCTTTTCCCTTTCGCTATTATATCATCATAAGCAATGAAAAAATTAAGTTTGAATTTATATAAACTAAATTCTTCATTGGGTTCAACAATATCTATTAAATGATAATTAACTTTTTCTCCGTTTTGAAAATAGTCATTTAAGTCCTTTCCTGTGCCAATATTCATTCGCTTATAAACTTGGCGGGAATCTGCAGAGATAATTTCACCATTAAATTCTGCAGCAAGTCTAGCTGCCAGCTTAGTTTTTCCTGTAGCAGTCGGTCCGAGTATTACAATTAGTTTATTCATAATAATATTGATGCGCTTTATTTAGAGGGAAAAAATAATTTGGTGAAATATTACTAGACAATTATCGGAAGTGTAATAGAGAAAATTGCTCCTGTCCCTTCACTTTTAGATACTGAAATATTTCCGCTATGATCTCGAATTATTTTTTCAGCGATAGCTAAACCTAATCCAGTATTATTATCCTTCCCATAAGAAAAGAATGGTTCGAAAATCCTTGTTTGTATTTCTTCAGGTATACCTGTGCCAGTATCTCTAAATTCAATTGATGCAGTATCCTCATTAATTTTTGTAATGATAAAGATTTCTCCACCATAGGGCATTGCATCACATGCATTCTTCGTAATTTGAAAGCAAGCTTGAAAAAATTCCTTTTTGTCAATCATAATAACAATGTTTTTGCCGAATTTTTTATAGAGTTTTACGTTTCTTAACTCAACATATTCTGCAAGCATTGAAACTACATCATTCATTAAGCCATTGATATTTTCCTTTTGCAAATTAAGATTGTTTTCCGAGGTAATATAATTCATTATTGAATCAAGTGAATCATGTATAAGATCAGCTTGGTTTGATATCATTGTAAGAATCGGATTAATTTCCATCGAAATATTTTTTTTTCTAATTATGTCGGAATAATTTTTTACTAGAGTAATTGAGGAAGTTAAATCGTCCTTAATAAAATTAGTAATTTTACCTATTTCGGAGAATATATTTTCCTGCTTTGTTTCTTTTAATACGCTTGAATGTTTAATAATTTGAGCAATAATTGGTGATAATATCGATAGTATATTTATTTCATTTTCATCAAAAACTTTTTTAGGCGAATTAAATAATTCTAAAATAGCAATTACTTCTCTTTGCTCTGTTGAAATGGGGAAGGCGAGCAAGTTTTCCAAATTATCTTCGCCAGGATTGTCCACCTCACTAGAATATCTGTAATCCTCTGTTGGGTTTTGTATGTTTATTATTATATTTTCTGCGGCTGATATCCCAGTAATTCCCTTATTAATCTTTATTCTAATCTCATTCTTTTCATTGGTACCAGGAACTAATCCATAAAATTCACTTTCATCTTTATCCTTGAAATAAATTCTTCCGCTTTTGGCTCCAGTTAAATAAATAGTCTCTTTTATTATCTGTTCAGATACTTTACCAATTTGCAAATCCGAAGTGATTCTCTTAATAGCATTGATAATTTCATAAAATTGTACATCATTTATCTTCTGAACATTTTCAGTAACACCAGGAGCTATTTCTTGGGAGAGCGGATTATATTCGGATAAATCCCAATTTGTTTGTGATTCATCAGTTTCTTGTATATTTCCCTGAATAGGCAAGTGGCTATTTTCTTCCTGCGGTGAGTTGTTAAAATCCCATTCCAGATTCAATTCATCTTTTTCATTGTCTCTTCCGATTAAATCATTATCATTGGTTTCAGCAATTTCCTCATTACTTGTAAAAGTCTCGTCCGGCTTTAATTCTTCCGGTGTAGCAATATCTTCTATATCCGGTTCTGATAATTCCTCATCTTTTTTGTTTAAATATACTTCATCATGTTGTTCTTTCACAGTAGCTTCTGGTTCAATCACCCACTGTTTTCTAGAATTATGTCTAAAGGCACTATCTGAAAAATATTTTTGAGATGAAGAATCTGTGTTTTCTAATGGCAAATTCTTTTTGATTAGGGGATTCAGAGATATTAATTCAATGTATTCGGTTCTATTTAAGATAAAAAGTAAGCAATTTGTTTCTGCTACAGCAGATGACTTCCTGGGAATCTTTTCAATAAATTCCGTATCCCCAAAAAAATCATTCTTAATCTTTGTCTTAATTATTGGAGCTCCATTAGGGTTTGGGAATTTTATTTTAACTTCACCATCTACAATCAAATATATTTCTTCGCTACTTCCGCCGTTCTGAAAAATAACCTCACCTTCTTTAATTGCTGTAAGATTTTTTGAGCTGAAATTTATTTTTATTTCTGTTTCATTGATACCAGCAAAAAACTTGTTGCTGGCGATCAATATTGAATCTTTGTTTTGAGACATAAGATTGATTTATATTTGGCTTCAACATTAATATTATTAAACAATATAATTATAATGAATTCCGAAGAAATAGAAAACGGCATTATGCATATTTATGAAAATGATCGCTACCTTGCTAAAATTATTGATATAACAAAAAGATTCCAGTTGAAGCCGAAAAAGGATTATTATAATTCTCTTCTTAAAGCTATAGTTCAGCAGCAGCTCTCAGTTGCAGCGGCTTCTTCAATATATTCAAGATTTAGTGTGTTTTTCAATGCAAAGTTTGTTCCTGAAAAGATACTTGATGCGTCTGACACCGATTTAAGAAACTGTGGATTGTCTCATGCGAAGGTCACATATGTAAAAGATCTTTCAAACAAAATACTTAATGGTCAATTAAGACTAAGCGAAATATCTTTAAAGTCGAACGATGAAATCATTAAGGATCTTACTATGGTAAAAGGAATAGGAGTTTGGTCATCACACATGTTTCTTATTTTTACGTTGGGGAGAATAAACGTTCTTCCGATAGGTGATTTAGGCATTCGCCGTGCTGCAATGAATTTATATAAATTGCGTAGCCTTCCCGATGAAAAAAGATTACGTAAGCTTTCGATTAAGAACAATTGGGAGCCATATAATACAATCGCAAGCTGGTATTTATGGAGGAGTCTTGAGCTATAAAGTCATTTTCGGGAACAAGTTTAACCTGAATTTCATTATACAATAGATTAAATTTGTATGAATCCTTAAATTATTAATTGCATCATATGAATGAAGATGAAATAATCAAATCGGCAAAAGTCGGTGATCGTAAGGCGATGTCTACTTTAGTTAAGAGCTACGAGAAGACTATTTATAATTTTGCCTTTAAGATTTGTCGTGATCCTGAACGTGCTGAAAACATAATGCAAGAAACTTTCCTTAGCATGGTTAAATCTCTTAACCAGTTTGACGGAAATTCAAAACTCTCTACGTGGCTTTACCGTATTGTTGCCAACCATTGCTTGATGGAAGTTAGAAAAAACAAACATCAATTTGTTTCTACAGACGATAATGAAGATGGTTTTTATGAGAATAATATTGCAGGTGATTGGAATCTTGAACCACAAAATATTATCGAAAATAATGAACTCAAGAAGATACTTGATGATGCAATTACAAAGCTATCACCGGAATATCGGATAGTATTCTTGTTACGCGATGTACAGGGGTTGTCAACAGAAGAAACCGGCGAAATTACCGAGCTATCAGTTCCTGCAGTTAAATCAAGACTACATAGAGCAAGAGCATTTTTAAGAAAAGAATTAAATGAGGCATTTAAGAGATGAATGAAAATAAAGTTACTTGTAAAGAGGTAATGAACCATATATGCGATAGTCTCGGGGAAGAACTTGATTCGCCAAAATGTGTCGAAATTAAGAATCATCTTGATGAATGTCCTGACTGCCGCCAATATTTTAACTCTGTTGAGAAAACTATAGAGTTTTATAAACTGTATAACATGGAGTTTAATCCTGACATACACAACAGACTTATGGATATTCTTGGACTTGAAGAATAATAAAATATACCCACTATACTTAATTAATACCAGCGGCGAATAAATCTTACTAGCTAATCATCATTACAACTATCATCCAAGTAGGCTGCTTGACAATAGAGAAAATTTCTTAAAATCCTGATATTCTTTCGGAGTTGTTAGTCTTCTCTAATACTCGTCAGTAACACATCCCTCAGAGGCAGAAGAAACACTTTTGATATACTTAAAAAGTATTCCACTTGTTGCCTTAAAAGGAGGTTGCTTCCATTTCTTTTTTCTTTCGGCTAAGACATTTTCGTCAACTTCTACATTAAGGCTATTCTTTTCAGCATCAATTGTTATAATGTCTCCGGTCTCAATCAATGCAATATTCCCTCCGGTTTGTGCTTCCGGAGTAATATGCCCAACAACAAAGCCGTGAGTACCTCCTGAAAATCTTCCATCTGTAATTAGAGCAACACTTTTACCTAAGCCAACGCCCATTAATGCTGCAGTTACTTCAAGCATTTCACGCATGCCAGGACCGCCTTTAGGACCTTCATAACGAATAACGATCACATCTCCGGAGGCTATTTTCTTATTCTCAATTGCTTTCAGAGTTTCTTCTTCAGAATTATATACCTTTGCAGGACCTGAAAATCGTAAACCTTCTTTGCCTGTAATTTTAGCTACTGCACCTTCAGATGCAATATTTCCGTACAGTACTTGAAGGTGACCGGTTTTCTTAATCGGCGCATTTAAGGGGAAAATAATATGCTGTCCGGCTTTTAAGTCGGGAGCAGATTCAATATTTTCAGCAAGAGTTTTTCCGGTTACGGTTATACAATCACCCTGCAAAAATCCTTCTTTCAGTAATAACTTTTGTACTGCAGGAACGCCGCCGATCTCATATAAGTCTTCCATTACATATTTGCCGCTAGGTTTTAAGTCAGCGATATAAGGTGTGCGGTTTGATATTTCCTGAAAATCAGATAGGGTAAGCTTTACTCCTGCTGCTTTTGCAATTGCTACTAAGTGAAGTGCTGCATTAGTAGAGCCGCCTAGTGCAATTACAACTGTTATGGCATTTTCAAAGGCTTTCTTAGTCATGATGTCGCGAGGCTTTAGATCTAATTCAAGGAGATTAAGGATTGCTTTACCGGATTCATAACATTCTTTTGCTTTTTGATCACTATTTGCCGGGCAGGAGGAACTATAAGGAAGGCTCAAGCCTAAAGTTTCGATAGCTGATGCCATAGTATTAGCAGTGTACATGCCACCGCAAGCACCCGCACCGGGGCATGCATGATGAAGAACGTTTTCTAGATCATTTTCTGAGAATTCTTTAGATAGATACTGCCCATAGGCTTCAAATGCGGAAACAATATCTAGTTTCTTTCCGTTATAAAATCCTGCTCTTATCGTGCCTCCATAGATCATTATACTAGGTCTATTAAGACGTGCCATTGCCATTACTGATCCGGGCATATTCTTATCGCAGCCCGGCAGTGCGATTAAAGCATCATACCACTGTGCACCCATAACAGTTTCAATTGAATCTGCAATAATATCTCTTGAAGGAAGTGAGTATTTCATACCCTCCGTACCCATAGCAATACCGTCGCTAACGCCGATAGTATGGAAGATTAAACCAATAAGTCCACTGTCTACTACGCCTTTTTTTGCAAGCTTAGCCAAGTCATTTAAGTGCATATTGCACGTATTACCTTCCCAGCCCATACTTGCAATACCTACTTGAGGTTTCTTAAAGTCGTTATCTGTTAATCCGATTCCGTGAAGCATTGCTTGAGAACCAACTTGAGAGCGTGATTCAGTTATTCTCTTACTGTATTTATTTAATCCTTCTTTCATTTTTGCCTTCATTATTTACTATTATTGTTGAATGAAATCTATTCCAATATATCTTGAACCTGAAATTTTATATTTTATCGTAATCTAAGTGTCATTTGATTTTGGACTTCAAATGTACGAAATAATAAAAAAAATAGATAGAGAATGTTAAATAAATTCATTGTTATTTCATGTGTCACAGTAGGTTGGGAGATGTATACTGAGGCTGGCAAATGTTTAATCATGAAAGAGTAAATACTGATATCGGGGGTATGTAGGTATCTTAGAGATATTGTAATTGGTTGAGATGTTTATAAGAGACGTGGCTGAAAGTAGTTAAATGCCTAGATTGAGCCTATTATATGGGAGGCACAGTGCATTCACAGTGTATTCATAGTGCATTCAGAGTGCATTCATATTTTCCAATGGAAATGATTAAGGTTGGTTGATCTACGATATGAAATAGTCAAAATAACTATGTTATATAAACAAAAATTTGAGGAGAAAAGCAATAAGACTATCATCACAAAAAAGTAATGAGCAGTGAAAATAAATTAAGAAACGGATTTTATTATTAATAAAGAATATTTATTTATTTGACAGCCTTTTAATAATTGAAGATATAATTGATTCTGATTTCTCTTTTACTTCGTTATAAATTATTTCGCTTGATTTAAGAAATTCTCGTGCTGTAATTTGATTGCTAAGGCTTGAACAATTTATCAATACGTTTAAGAAAGCCCCTTCCGCGGATGATGAGACTAAGGATACTGCCATACCTGTATCGGAGAGTGAATTCTGGTTGCCCCGTTCTGCAATAGTCTTTATAAAGGGGAGAACTTCATTACACTTCCTAATAACTTCTGCAGGAACCATAGCGGCTTCCCATGTAGCGCTTTGGATCTTTTCATTTCTGAGAGTAATTTGACTTTCATTCTCCTTTGGGAGCTTAAATGCTTCCATTACAAGGTCGAATGCTTCGTTATCCTTATTAGCCAGATCTATAAAATCATTTTTGTAAGAAGATAATTTTTCTTTAATTTTTATTGCTTCAGGTTCAAAGTCTAAATATTTCTTCTTGCCAACGGTCAAATTACAGACCATAATACCAAGGCTAGTTGTCAATACTCCGCACATAGCAGCGACATTTCCTCCGCCCGGAGTAGGCGAGCTTGAAGAAAGTTCATCGAAATAATTCTGGATTGGTTTTTCTAAATTCATTTATATTCCCTTTTTAAATACTAGATCATGTAATCGATAATTTTTTCGTTCTTGATAAAATAGTTGATTGAACTAAGCCCGAGTTTCTCGATAGCTAAGTCCACTAAAGACTTTTCGTCCATGCTTCTGCCATCGGCATAATACTTTCCGGAGTGGATTAAGGCTTCTAAAGGCACAAGACCGACAATTTCGCTTCCTTCGACTTCTACTTCAAGTCTATTAGCTTCTTTCTTTACTTCTTCAAAGGCTACGTGAAGGGGTGTAATGTTATAATTAGTTAAATTCATAGAGACTTGAGTGAAGTGAAATTTTTCCAAAGCAACGCCCATCGCCTTTACTGATTTTAGTCTACCCGGTACTTTTACAACCTCACCATTAATTTTTATTACCTTCCCGTTAGCATCTCTTTTGGGATGTCCTGATTCTCTCAAAACTTCGCCAATTTCTTTTGCGTATTTCACATCGCGGGATTTAATATTCACATTATATGCAATCAAAAAGAATCTAGCGCCGGTAACGATCGCTCCAAGCTTAGGGTCAAATTTATTTGTTCCATAATCCGGATGCCAATTAGGGTCTTTTAATTTTTCTTCCAAAGCTTCATATTCTCCCTTACGAATATCAGAAAGATTTTTTCTTTCTTTTCTTCGAGCTGCAGCTTCATACAAGTAAACGGGGATATTTAGTCTTTCGGATATTATTTCTGCAAACGATTCGGAGATTTTTACACATTCTTCCATAGTAACGTTTTTAACAGGAACAAATGGTACGACGTCGATAGCACCTAATCTAGGATGTTCTCCTTTGTGATTCCTCATGTCGATATTTCTGGCAGCAGCAAGACTTATAGCAACAGCGCCGTTCAGAATCCCTTTTTCATTACCGGCTAAAGTAACAACCACTCGATTATAGTCACTGTCGGGCTCAAGGCTTAGCAATTTACAATTTTTAACACCTTCGAGAGCCTGCTTAATTTCGTCAAAGGTATCTTCGTTTCTACCTTCGCTAAAATTCGGTACACATTCAATGATCTTCATTCAATATTCCTTAATCGCTTTCAAGTACTAATTGTTTAATTATACTTCTGTATCATAACGGAAAATAAATTTACTGCAAGATAATTAATATTCATTTAACCTGGAATAACGATTAAATACTTGTTTCATATATCATTTATAATATCAAACTCGAACGTTGATTTTGTCCATTTTCTTGAAACAGCATTTAATGAATTTTCTGTAAAGGTTGTATGATTTTTGTTATCTACCAAGATTACGGTAGAAGAGCGCGTTCCGTATTTAGGGGTTTCGACGAATACCGGTGATATAGCGCGCTCAATTTCAAGTCCAACGCCCGTATCCGGCAGTGTATCATCAGGCGGAGTTGATCTATCAGATAGAATTTTAAAAAGATCGCCGGCTGTAATATTGCCTTTAGTTAATATTTTCGAAAATGCAGTTTTACTTTGTTCTACTTTATACCATGGCGTATCTAGCAAGTGATTACTTAAACCGTAAATACCTGGGGTAATCTCAATTGTCTCTTTAGTCTGATTTGAAAAGTAGTTCAATTCATTTATGTTGCCGAAGATTAAATTATAGCCGTTATAGAGATCTGATTTCTCTTTTAATAATTTAACATATTCATCCGAAGAAAAATTATTGATTAAAAAATCAGTGACCAGGAATCCCCTTGTAGGAGCTTCATTTTTAAGATTTCTTGTATCTCTATAATTTGTAATGGCTGAGAATTTTCCGGTAGTAGTTAGACCTAGCCAAGTGCCGCCAGCTTTCATATCCTGTCCGGCTAATAAAGCAGGTTTATTAGCCCAGAAATGAGCGGATAATGCGGGACGGCTGTAGAACTCATCCCGATTAGCGGCCACAATTAACTTGTAACGAGGATGATTTTTATATGAAATTAATAGAAGGCACATTTTTGAATTCTTAAAATATTTGACTGCTAATAGAATTAATTCTACATCAACATAATTAAAGTGATCTAAATTTTCAAACCTTGGACAAAATAAATTCCTTATTGGTTTGCTAAATATTTAACAAATATTTTATCTTTAATTATAATCTTTTCAAACAATAATTTAGAAGTTGAATTTAGGGATTAACTATAGCAATTTTAATCATTAATGATAGTAAATTGCAATTAGGCAAATTGAATAGTAATTATGATAAGTAATATTATGGCTTCAGGATATTTAAGAAAAAAGCATATAATCCACTCAAGATTAATGTTTTTATTTTTAATAATTATTTTGCTTCAAATGAAAATCACCGCCCAGGTGAGTGACTTAAATTTTGATTTCATTTCTGCTGACAAAGGGCTATCCCAAAATACAATTCACTGTATTCTTCAAGATAAATATGGCTTTATGTGGTTTGCCACTGAAGATGGTTTGGATAGGTATAACGGTTATGGGTTTACGACATTCAAAAACGACCCTATGGAAAGGAAATCTGTATCTGATAATTTTATATGGACAGTATATGAAGATCATGAAGGGACGATTTGGGTAGGAACAAATAACGGAGGACTGTGCAAGTTTAACAGAGACGAACAAAATTTTACTATTTATAAAAATGATCCTAACAATTCTTCGAGTTTAAGTAATGATAATGTGCGGGCAATTTATGAAGATCACGAAGGAACGATCTGGGTAGGAACAAATAATGAGGGATTGTGTAGATTTAACAGGGCACGGCAAAATTTCACTATATATAAAAATGATCCTTCGAATCCTTCAAGCTTAAGTAATAATAATGTTATGGCAATAGTCGGAGATGGGGAAGGCAATTTATGGATTGGAACTGAAGGCGGCGGACTAGATAAGTTTAATAGAAAGACAGGGAAATTTATTCATTATAATTATAGTAAAAGCAATTCCCATAGTATAAATAATGATGAAGTCATGACGCTTTATAAAGATAGAACGGGTGGAATATGGGTCGGAACCATATCGGGTCTTTGTAAATACAACCCTCGAAGAAATGACTTTACGAGAATTTCAGAAAACAATACTGAGTTAAGTAATCATAACTATAACACAATTAATTCAATTATTGAAGACAAATCCGGGAAGATTTGGGTAGGAACTGGAGGCGGAATATTACTTTTAAATAAAAATGAAGATAAATATAATGATGCTGACATATCGTCGCTTAATTTTAGCAATATTGATAACAACGTACTTTCTTTATATGAAGATAGAACGGGAATAGTCTGGATAGGCACTGCTGAGAGAGGAATAGCAAAATATGATCGTGAGAGAATGAGGTTTTTGAGATTTGAACACGATCCAACAAATCCAAACAGCTTAAGTTATAATACAATTCGTTCGTTTTACCAGGATACATCGGGCATTTTATGGGTAGGGACATTAGGGGGCGGTTTAAACAAATTAAGTTTGTCAACAAATAAGTTTGAGCACTTCGTTAATCAGCCCGGGAACAAGAATAGTCTAAGTGACAACTCAATATCTTCGATATATAGAGATAGCAAGGGCGTTTTATGGGTAGGGACATGGCGGGGCGGTTTAAATAAAATGATTGGTTCGGGAAATCCTACTAACGCTAAATTTATTCGCTATGGTCATGATCCCGGAAACCCTAATAGCTTAAGCAGCAACACAGTTCAAGCAATACTCGAAGATCATTCCGGCAGGTTATGGGTAGGCACAGAATCCGGATTAGATTTATATAATAAAAAAAGTAATGGATTTGTTCATTTCGACAATGATCCTAAGGATCCTAATAGTTTAAGCAACAACCAAGTGCAATCATGTATTTACGCAGATAATAAGGGATATTTATGGGTGGGTACATGGGGAGGTTTGAATAAAATATTATTACCAAAGAATCCGAATGATTATTCGCCGGACTCATTTAAATTTTCTTTGTATCAGCATCTTAGCCAAAATTCTTTAAGCCTAAGCAATGACCGTGTTATTTCTATATGTCAAGATAGAAAAGGGAATATATGGATAGGTACATACGGAGGCGGATTAAATATGCTTCCTGCAAATCAGCAAGATATAGATAATACAAAGGCAAAATTTATTCATTATTCAATCAAGGATGGACTAGCGAGTGATATTATATACGGAATCCTTGAAGATGACAATGGTAATCTTTGGTTGAGCACGGATAATGGTTTATCCAAATTTAATCCTTCTAAAAAAACATTTAGAAATTATTATGAAAGCGATGGACTTCAAGGGAATCAATTTTTTTGGGGAGCATGCTGGAAAAGCAAAGGCGGTGAATTATTTTTTGGCGGCACAAATGGTTTCAATGCTTTTTACCCAGAAAAGCTAAAAGATAATCCAAACATTCCACCCATAGTTATTACTGACTTTAATATATTCAACAAGCCTGTTCCTATTAATAAGAACAATTCTCCTTTAAAAGAATATATTTCTGATACGAAGAAGATAGTTTTATCGTACTATCAGAATGTTTTTTCATTCGATTTTGCTGCACTTGATTACACTGCGCCAAATAAAAATCAGTACGCATATATGATGGAAGGATTTGACAAGGGTTGGGTTAAATCGGGTAACAGGCATTTTGTTACTTACACAAACCTTGACCCAGGAGAATATACCTTCCGAGTGAGAGGCTCTAACAATGACGGAGTTTGGAATACAGAAGGCGCATCCATTAAAATCGTTATACTTCCGCCGTTTTGGAGAACGTGGTGGTTTATTTTCTCATCGTTTTTAGCATTGGGTTCGCTTATAATATTCTTAATTTCGTATCGTGTAAGACATCTTCTTAATATCGAAAGGTTCAGAACAAAATTAGCAGCAGACTTACACGATAATATTGGATCAAGCTTGACAGAAATTTCTATTATTAGTGAAGTTATATCAAGAAAACTAAAGCCTGCTAACGCTGATGGAGACGTGTTAAAGAGTCTAAAGACAATCAGCGAAAAATCCAGAAGTTTAATTGATAATATGAGCGATATAGTTTGGTTAGTCAATCCTAAACGAGATTCACTTTACGATTTGATACTGCGTCTTAGAGATACATATACTGAGCTTTCATCATATAAAAGTATTTCGTTCAAGTCAGAAAATCTTAAATCACTTGAAAAAGTAACTCTGTCGATGGAGCATCGTCAACATCTTTACCTTATATTCAAGGAAGGGATTAATAATTGTATTACACACAGCGGCTGTACAGAGATTTCTCTGGATGCATATGTCCGAGGCAGGCGATTAGAGATGATTTTAAAAGACAATGGAAACGGATTTAATGTTACTGAACTTACATCCGGCAATGGTCTTGATAATTTAAAAAACAGGGCGAAGAAGATTGGTGGAATTTTAAATATTTACTCTAATAAAAATGAAGGCACAACGCTTCAATTTATAGGTAACATTTCATAAAATAAAGAGCTAGATTTAGTAAAGAGGAAATTATAAATTTTTGAAGAATGCCAATATGATTAGAGTAGTGATAGTTGAGGATAACGATACTATCCGAGAAGGCTTAAAGATGCTTATAGACGGCACTGAAGGCTATTCATGTGTAGGGTCGTATTTGAAGTGCGAGTTAATGTTAAAAAGCATAGAGCGCCTAAAGCCTGATGTACTGTTAATGGATATAGGATTGCCGGGCATGAACGGAATAGAAGGAATAAAAGAAGTAAAGAAATTATTGCCTGACTTAACAATATTAGTACTAACGATATATGAAGAGAACGATCTGATATTTGAAGCCTTATGCGCAGGAGCGAGCGGATATTTGGTGAAGAAGACACCTCCATCAAAGCTTCTTGAAGCAATACGGGAGGCAAACGAAGGGGGATCCCCAATGAGCTCTCATATTGCAAGAAAGGTAATAGATTTCTTTTCAAAGAAAGATGTGAAAAGATTTCCTCAGCAAACAAAACCAACCTCCTATGAAAAGAACGAGAATATATTAACTCCGAGAGAATTAGAAATTCTTAGTGGATTAGTAGAAGGAAATAGTTTTAAAGCGATAGCCGAATCTCTTTACATAAGCATAGAGACTGTAAGATTTCACTTCAGAAACATATATAAGAAACTTCATGTACACTCACAATCCGAGGCAGTAGCAAAAGCCATTAGAGAAGGAATAGTTTGATTTGTTTAGCCATCCTAGTTTAACTCTACCCATTTGGGTAGTTTTCTTATCAGTTTAGCTGATTTCGCTGAAAAAAACCTCTGTTTGAGTAGTAGACTCAATATTTGAATAACCATACCTTTACAAAACATTAAAAGAATGGGTAGTTTTCGTTTGGTAATTATGGAGAAGAAGACAATTAAGGTAGTGGTTGTTGAGGACAGCGACACAATCCGAGAAGGCATAAAGATGCTTATAGACGGCACTGAAGGCTATTCATGTGTAGGGTCGTATTTGAAGTGCGAGTTAATGTTAAAAAGCATAGAGCGCCTAAAGCCTGATGTACTGTTAATGGATATAGGATTGCCTGGCATGAACGGAATAGAAGGAATAAAAGAAGTAAAGAAATTATTGCCTGACTTAACAATATTAGTACTAACGATATATGAAGAGAACGATCTGATATTTGAAGCCTTATGCGCAGGAGCGAGCGGATATTTGGTGAAGAAGACACCTCCGTCAAAACTAATTGAAGCAATACGGGAGGCAAACGAAGGGGGATCCCCAATGAGCTCTCATATTGCAAGAAAGGTAATAGATTTCTTTTCAAGAAAAGATGTTGTTCGTTATTTTGTTAATGGTCAGCATCAAAAAGATGCTACTATTCTTACTGCGAGAGAGAAAGAAATATTAGGTGGATTAGTAGAAGGAAATAGTTTCAAGACAATAGCTGATTCTCTATTCATTAGTATAGAGACTGTAAGATTTCACTTCAGAAACATATATAAGAAGCTTCATGTGCACTCTCAATCTGAAGCAGTGGCCAAAGCCCTTAGAGAAGGTATAGTTTAAAGTATTTTAGGGGGATTTTTGGTTAATTCAGAGTACCTATCTATTTAGGTAGTTCAAACCAACATTTTTGAGGATTATTTAACTAAAAAACCTCTGTTTATGTAGTGGTATGAGCAAAGCTAAATTGATAGTTTAACTATGTTATTATTTTTAGATTAGTCATAAAAGATAATTTGATACGTTTACTATAGAGTATATATATAACAAAAGAAAAATAGAATACATCCTTATTGCCCGGAGGCATGAATGAGATTTTCGCTACAATTTTATTTCACAATCATAATAACAATAATATTAACAGCCGTAGGATACTCGCAGACAGGAAAGATAGCCGGTCGCGTGATGGATGCTACGGGTA
>JAJYDC010000095.1 GCA_021777835.1 Bacteroidota bacterium
CAGTAAGTGTATAACCTATGGATACCACTTGATTGCTTTTAAGAGGCATAAACATCCTTTCTATTTTTTATTTTTTGTCCGTCAACCAGAGAGAGAAATAGCATTTATGCCATTTGTTATAAAGAATAGTACTCCGGAACGGTAATTTTTTAAGCTACAAATTTACTAATAATTAATACTTCTCATACAAAAATAATTCTTTCTGACGCTTCGTGTGATAAAAAGAAGGTAATTTTACTAAGTAAACAGTGGTTTGAATTCCATATGTCATCAAAGCGATTAACTATTTTGCAAGAGAGGCAGCAATCAGCTAAGAATACCCTTATTATCAACCTCGGATTGTTTTGGTTCCCAATCAAAGCCTTCGCACGGAAGATATTCTTTTGTAGGATGCTCATCATGAAGTACGCACAAGACTGATGATTTATCAAAGTTTGTGCACGTTGAGCATAGAGTATATTCGATTACTTCCTTATTTCTTTCCTTAAATAGTCTGTAATGAATGATAGCGGGATGAATGATTACTCCGTAAATTGAAGCAAGGTTTATCAACCACCAAACGGGGAAACTGATATAGTCTTTCAACACCCATATAATAGGAATAGTAATTATGGTTCTTATAATTGTCCAAAATACTACTTCGCCCAAAGCTCATATCCAATATATTAAAGTGCAAAATATTTAAGTAAACCTAAATAGAAGATAAAAATCTATTTATTAATAGTAAATAGGCTATCTTTTGCATCACAATTAAATAAAATTTAAAGAGTAGTAATTTGATAAATGCAAGTTTTAGGCAACAAACAGATAAAATAAGCGGACGCCGAGAATTTGAAAATTATACCTCTTTAGAGCCGGATCCTTCGGTTCCTGAGTTGAAATTAATCCAATTTCATTTGTGTTTTTTCAATTAAAATTTATTATGTTATGAACCAGGATTTATTAGAAATTTTAACGTAAGATATAGTTAGCATTTTGATACGAAGTGTTTATTAAAAAAAAATACCACTATAAAAGTGGTAAAAAAAGTATGTGAGCGCGGGTGGCTTCGAACCACCGACCCTCTGCTTAAAAGGCAGATGCTCTACCCCTGAGCTACGCGCCCTTTTTTTAGAGCTACAAATATAAATATTTGGATTTTCTATTCCAAATTCATAAATCATTATAAAGTTTAACATAAAATGCTTAAAAACTCCAAAATTATTGTTTGTGACGATGACGAAACGCTTTGCTATTTACTAAAAGAGCAGCTTCTTGAGGAAGGATTTTCAGTTGACACTGTTTATGACGGAAGTCTTGCTATAGATGCTATTAAAAGAAAGAACTTCGATCTTTTACTCCTTGACCTTAATATGAGAGATGTACCCGGAGAGGAAGTCTTAAAGTTCGTTGCGGAATACAATCCTTCGCTTCAGGTTGTTATGTTGACTGCGCAGACTGATGTGAGAAATGCAATAGAATGCATTAAACTTGGTGCATATGACTTTGTCACTAAGCCTTATAATTTTGACGAATTGCTGTTAACCATAAACAGGGCAATTGAGCATAGAGAATTAATCGTAAAAACTGCTTTACTCAATGAGCAAGTAAATAGAAAATTGTCGACAAGAATTATAGGCGACAGTGCGGAATTGCAGCGTGTAATAAATCTTGCAAATAAATCTGCTATATCTGATTCAAATATTTTAATTGAAGGTGAAACAGGGACAGGCAAGGAATTGTTTGCCGAATATATTCACAAGAAATCTTCAAGACACGACCAGCCATTTGTTGTAATTAATTGTGCATCATTACCAGATCAATTGATTGAAAGCGAATTATTCGGGCATGAAAAAGGAGCTTTTACAGATGCAAAATCGACCAAGCAAGGTCTAGTTGAAATTGCACACGGCGGTACATTATTTTTAGATGAAATCGGAGAGCTTAGTTTATCTCTTCAGCCTAAGCTGCTAAGATTCTTAGAGAACGGGGAGTACAGAAGAATCGGAGGTGTAACAAATCTAAATTCTAATGTAAGAGTAATTGGCGCAACTAATCGGAATTTACTAGAGGAAGCAGATAACAAGAATTTTAGGCGAGATCTTTTATTTAGGCTTAATGTAATTACTTTGACTATTCCGCCGCTTCGCGAAAGGAAGGAAGATATATTAGTTCTAGCAAAATATTTTCTTGAAGCGAAGTCTTCAATTAAATTCCCCAAGAAACTTTCGGCAGAAGCAGAAGCATCTCTTTTGCATTATGATTTCCCGGGCAATATAAGAGAACTTGAACATATAATTGAAAGAGCATTAATATTTGCTGAAGGTGAGCATATTGCTCGTGAAGACCTGAATTTGCCGGCACATACTCGTCAGAGTTATACACAGAAGAATATTACTATAGCAGAGGAGCACAGCGAAGAAATTCTAAGCATTGATGATGTAGAAAAATGGCACATTACTAAAACCCTTAACAGCCTGAATTGGGATAGGCATAAAACGGCTGCCAGGCTAGGTATTAGCCC
>JAJYDC010000054.1 GCA_021777835.1 Bacteroidota bacterium
GTTATAAAGCCGTTAATGGAAAGTCAGCCAGCACCATGGATATTATATGTTGCCGGAGCAATTATGTCCTTGCTGCTTACAATGATTGGGGTGCCAGCTTTAGCTTTTGCTCTCGGCATGTACATTCCGCTTGAACTAAACACGCCGCTTTTAGTAGGGGGTTTGATTGCTTATTTTGTTTCGTCCAGAAGCAAGGATGAAAAGGTTAACAAGGCTCGCGGAGAAAGAGGGACGTTGATTGCATCAGGATTCATCGCAGGCGGTGCATTGATGGGAGTTGTAAGTGCATTCCTAAGGAAATTCAATGTTAACATTGCAGTAAGCGCTGATTGGACAGATTCTCATTCAGGTGAGTTATTAGGATTAATTATGTTTGCTGTTTTATGTACTTATATGATTTGGGATGCTTTAAGAGGGAAGGCTGAAAAATAAATATATCAGATTAAATTTTTGGGGGATTGTATGAAACGGTGGTTTGCTTGATTAAAGGATTTTTTTGAATATAGCTTTAGAAGTTAATAATTAAGTTAATTTTTTAATTCTAAAATATAATGACTAGCCGATGAGGAAGGGTTCCGCTGGCGCGGGGTAAACTCCGGAAAAGAATTCCCGATGAGGACATCGGGATTGGCTGAGGTTAAAGATTAATAAATATTTTATTATACTTTTGTATTTATTTCCCTCTACTTTTCTTGACACAAGAAAAGTAGCAAAAGAACATGCACTTAAAAAGAATTGCTGAAATTTCTCTCCGTTACGCTAAGAGAAAATAACTCGCCCGATAGGAATCGGGCTCAAACATATTTTCTCTTTACGCTTCACTCCGTGAAATTTCTTGACGCAATTCTTTTAATGTGCGGGGGCATATACTTAATTTCAGTTTGGAATAATTTAAGTCACCTGGGAAGGAGTTGAAATTGATTTTCACTCTAAAATATATGGAAAGGATGTTAAGGTTACTTTTCAAAAATAAAATGATGAAAAACTTATTGTTAAAATATGTATTTGCTGCGATAACGTTATTTGTTTTATTTACAGGGATTAACTGCAAGAAGAATCCGGTATCTCCTCCTGTTAATAACGGGGCTGATACTACAAGTCACAATTATGCATGGCAAACCTTTATACTGGGAGACGGCAACTCAAGTGTTCTTTATGATGCGGCAATAATAAATGACACTCTTATTTATGCTGTGGGAGAAATTTATATTAAAGACTCAACGGGACAAGATTATATAGATTATAATACCGCTGTATGGAACGGACATAATTGGAACTTATTAAAAATATTAAATCAAGATTACGGCGGAATTACAGGTTATTTCCCTTTGAAAAATATTTATGCGTTCTCTTCAACTGATATTTGGTACTGTAGTGATGCGAACCTAATTCAATGGGATGGACAGAGTTATTATTCTAGAGCATTCTTTATGAAAAGTGTTCCATTTAATGGTCAAGTACGAAAAATATTTGGAATCGATGACTCACACATTTATTGTGTTGGATTAAATGGAGCAGTTTATTCTTATTCTAATTCAACATGGCAAAAGATAGATTTAGGCACTACCGCCAACATATTTGATGTATGGGGAAAGACAGATACTAAAACCGGTACAACTTCAGTCTATGTTCCCGTCTCAGATCTCAATAATGATAACGGAATCAAAAAGATTTTTAAGCTTAATGGAACACAAGTAGATTCAATACAGTGGAATACCGGAAAGAATGTAATGTCTGTTTGGGGCACACCGGACGGCAGTACGATGTATGCTGCCGGAGATGGGTTATTTGAGAACAATGGCAAGGGATGGGATACAATACCTTTTGATATTGGAACCCGTTTCTTTGAGATTAAAGGCGATGCGAGCAATAATATCTTTGTGCGAGGGATAAGAATAGTCCCTCCATTAAATGAAGTGATAGCACATTATAATGGATCGAGTTGGCATGAGTATCCAGAGTTAAGCGGATTTTACAATCATGGGATAGCAGTAAAAGGAAAGACAGTAATCATAGTAGGTGAAACCGGCAACCAAGCAGTAGTAGTAATTGGAAGAAGATTAGACTAATTGATTTCGTCAAATCAAGAAATCATTTCTATATTATTCTGTTTATTAGAGGATAATATTTACTAGCGGATTAGCACTATATTTATTAAAGGGAAATTTATGAAAACAATTTATTTATTATCATCGGTATTCTTACTAATATTAACAGGTTGTTATTCAACTTATAATGTGAGTGATTTCTCTTCAAAAGATAAATTCTTTGAAGACTTTAATAAGTCGGTAAATGAAAAGGCTGTTAAAGTTACTTTATCAAACGATAGTTCCTTTTTTATGAATAATGGTGCAGCAATAGAAAATGATTCTCTTTATTCACCTGGAGAAGAAATTAAATCCGGGATAAAGAATATTGCGTTATCATATATAAAAGGAATAAACTATGCTAATCAAAGCCGTACAACTGCTTTAATTATATTAAATGATGATAAAAGGTACCGGGCAGAGCAGATATTAATCAACCGGGATTCTATAGAGTTTTCATATACTAAAGTAATTACTTTGAAGTATGTAACATCATTAAATAATGTTAGAGATATTAGTTATAAAAATCGTTGGTTGGGGGTAATACCAGGGTTCATTGGGGGATCAATATCCGGGTTAATGGCAGGATTAATTGCAATACAACTTACTCCACCTACTTTTAATACAAGTGGACCATTGGTGTATCCTACTGGAACTAGTAATGCACCTCCTATAATTGCAGCATCATCATGTATAATTTTAGGAATCGCATACGGGTGGTTTAAAGGTTTTAATTATACATATCAATTTAATCCATAGATAAGAAATTTTACTTATGTTTTTAAATTATAACGACAGAATAACTTTAACAGCTATTACCGGCGGGAGCGTATAGCTTGTCCTGCAGGACGGATAAGAAAAGGAGAAAATCCATTGACTGAAATTGCCGGGGGATTTAGGTAGAGGCACAGACTGATAGTCTGTGCTACGATGAAAGGCATTCGTTTGGAAGGCATCCCGCTTTGCAGCGGGGTTGGCTGAGGTTAAAGATTAATAAATATTTTATTATACTTTTGTATTTATTTCCCTCTACTTTTCTTGACACAAGAAAAGTATCCCCGATGAGGACATCGGGGCAGGCGCCAGAACATGCACTTAAAAAGAATTGCTGAAATTTCTCTCCGTTACGCTAAGAGAAAATAACTCGCCCGATAGGAATCGGGCTCAAACATATTTTCTCTTTACGCTTCACTCCGTGAAATTTCTTGACGCAATTCTTTTAATGTGCGGGGGCATATACTTAATTTCAGTTTGGAATAATTTAAGTCACCTGGGAAGGAGTTGAAATTGATTTTCACTCTAAAATATATGGAAAGGATGTTAAGGTTACTTTTCAAAAATAAAATGATGAAAAACTTATTGTTAAAATATGTATTTGCTGCGATAACGTTATTTGTTTTATTTACAGGGATTAACTGCAAGAAGAATCCGGTATCTCCTCCTGTTAATAACGGGGCTGATACTACAAGTCACAATTATGCATGGCAAACCTTTATACTGGGAGACGGCAACTCAAGTGTTCTTTATGATGCGGCAATAATAAATGACACTCTTATTTATGCTGTGGGAGAAATTTATATTAAAGACTCAACGGGACAAGATTATATAGATTATAATACCGCTGTATGGAACGGACATAATTGGAACTTATTAAAAATATTAAATCAAGATTACGGCGGAATTACAGGTTATTTCCCTTTGAAAAATATTTATGCGTTCTCTTCAACTGATATTTGGTACTGTAGTGATGCGAACCTAATTCAATGGGATGGACAGAGTTATTATTCTAGAGCATTCTTTATGAAAAGTGTTCCATTTAATGGTCAAGTACGAAAAATATTTGGAATCGATGACTCACACATTTATTGTGTTGGATTAAATGGAGCAGTTTATTCTTATTCTAATTCAACATGGCAAAAGATAGATTTAGGCACTACCGCCAACATATTTGATGTATGGGGAAAGACAGATACTAAAACCGGTACAACTTCAGTCTATGTTCCCGTCTCAGATCTCAATAATGATAACGGAATCAAAAAGATTTTTAAGCTTAATGGAACACAAGTAGATTCAATACAGTGGAATACCGGAAAGAATGTAATGTCTGTTTGGGGCACACCGGACGGCAGTACGATGTATGCTGCCGGAGATGGGTTATTTGAGAACAATGGCAAGGGATGGGATACAATACCTTTTGATATTGGAACCCGTTTCTTTGAGATTAAAGGCGATGCGAGCAATAATATCTTTGTGCGAGGGATAAGAATAGTCCCTCCATTAAATGAAGTGATAGCACATTATAATGGATCGAGTTGGCATGAGTATCCAGAGTTAAGCGGATTTTACAATCATGGGATAGCAGTAAAAGGAAAGACAGTAATCATAGTAGGTGAAACCGGCAACCAAGCAGTAGTAGTAATTGGAAGAAGATTAGACTAATTGATTTCGTCAAATCAAGAAATCATTTCTATATTATTCTGTTTATTAGAGGATAATATTTACTAGCGGATTAGCACTATATTTATTAAAGGGAAATTTATGAAAACAATTTATTTATTATCATCGGTATTCTTACTAATATTAACAGGTTGTTATTCAACTTATAATGTGAGTGATTTCTCTTCAAAAGATAAATTCTTTGAAGACTTTAATAAGTCGGTAAATGAAAAGGCTGTTAAAGTTACTTTATCAAACGATAGTTCCTTTTTTATGAATAATGGTGCAGCAATAGAAAATGATTCTCTTTATTCACCTGGAGAAGAAATTAAATCCGGGATAAAGAATATTGCGTTATCATATATAAAAGGAATAAACTATGCTAATCAAAGCCGTACAACTGCTTTAATTATATTAAATGATGATAAAAGGTACCGGGCAGAGCAGATATTAATCAACCGGGATTCTATAGAGTTTTCATATACTAAAGTAATTACTTTGAAGTATGTAACATCATTAAATAATGTTAGAGATATTAGTTATAAAAATCGTTGGTTGGGGGTAATACCAGGGTTCATTGGGGGATCAATATCCGGGTTAATGGCAGGATTAATTGCAATACAACTTACTCCACCTACTTTTAATACAAGTGGACCATTGGTGTATCCTACTGGAACTAGTAATGCACCTCCTATAATTGCAGCATCATCATGTATAATTTTAGGAATCGCATACGGGTGGTTTAAAGGTTTTAATTATACATATCAATTTAATCCATAGATAAGAAATTTTACTTATGTTTTTAAATTATAACGACAGAATAACTTTAACAGCTATTACCGGCGGGAGCGTATAGCTTGTCCTGCAGGACGGATAAGAAAAGGAGAAAATCCATTGACTGAAATTGCCGGGGGATTTAGGTAGAGGCACAGACTGATAGTCTGTGCTACGATGAAAGGCATTCGTTTGGAAGGCATCCCGCTTTGCAGCGGGGTTGGCTGAGGTTAAAGATTAATAAATATTTTATTATACTTTTGTATTTATTTCCCTCTACTTTTCTTGACACAAGAAAAGTATCCCCGATGAGGACATCGGGGCAGGCGCCAGAACATGCACTTAAAAAGAATTGCTGAAATTTCTCTCCGTTACGCTAAGAGAAAATAACTCGCCCGATAGGAATCGGGCTCAAACATATTTTCTCTTTACGCTTCACTACATGAAATTTCTTAACGCAATTCTTTTAATGTGCGGGGGCATCGACTTAATTTCAGTTTGGAATAATTTAAGTCACTTGAGAAGGAGTCGAAATTGATTTTCAATTTTGAGCGGTTATTCTATTAAAAAAAATTTTCGTTATGATTATATGTTCAATTGTCTGAACCATGATTTACTTGATTATAGCTTTAGATGTGACTAATCAAGTTAATTTTTTAATTCTAAAATATAATGTCTAGCCGCAATTGCTGGGGAAATTAAGGTAGAGGCACAGACTGATAGTCTGTGCTACGATGAAAGGCATTCGTTTGGAAGGATGCCACTTTGCTGCGGGATTGAATTGTGGGTTTTAATTATACGTATCAATTCAATCCGCAGACAAGAAAATTTACTTATGATTTTAGTAATTTTTTTATATTACTCATCAGCTCATTAATATCTAGATCAAAGCGCTCGCCTGATTTCCTAATTTTAATTTCAACTTTATTATCTTTAAGTTTTTTCTCACCGACAATTACCTGGAAAGGCATTCCTAGAAGATCAGCATCTTTGAATTTAAATCCTGCTTGAGCATCAATCCTATCATCAAATAAAACATCAATTCCATTAGCGGTCAATTCATTATAAATATTTTCAGAAGCCTCAACTACTTCAGGTTTCTTCATATTTAAACTTATAAGTTGAATTTGAAAAGGCGCAAGTACACTATCCCAGACGATACCATTTTCATCATGATGCTGCTCAATATAACAAGCCATTACACGTTCAACCCCAATACCATAGCTTCCCATTATGATAGGGTTTTCCTTACCGGATTCGTCAAGGAAATTAGCGCCCATAGCGGATGAATACTTTGTACCTAGTTTAAATATATGTCCGAGTTCAATAGCGCTGAATACTTCCAATTTATTGTTACAATTCGGGCATTCCTCGCCAGACTTAACAATTCTAAGGTCAAAATACTCAGGTTTATTAGCATCCCTATTCATATCAATGCCGCCGATATGATAATCATTCTTATTCGCGCCGCTATAAAGGTTATTGGCATCCTTTAAACGATTATCAACAATAATTCTTCCTTTAAACCCTAAAGGTCCAATAGAGCCGGCATCAGCTCCAGTAATTTCTTTCAATTCCTCCAGGTGAGCAGGTCGAATTTTTCCGCCGAGTACTTTCTCGAGTTTTGTTTCATTTACCTCATCGTTGCCGCACATAAGTACAAGAAGCGGGATATCATCATGAATATAAACTCTAGACTTAGCGCACTGACTTTCATCAATTTTTAGAAAAGCGCAAAGCTCATCAATTGATTTTACATTTGGAGTAGAGATTTCCTTCAGCTCAGAACTAAACTCAGAGCGTTTGTTTGGTAGAATCTTTGATTGAGCGACCTCGACGTTAGCAGCGTAGGTGCAATGTTCACAATAAGCAACTGTATCTTCTCCGGCATCAGATTTAACCATAAACTCTTCAGAGCCTGTACCGCCCATTGCGCCGCTGGATGCACCAACAACAAAGTATTTTAGGTCGCAGCGGTCAAAGATATTTCGGTAAGCTTTATCGTGAAGGCTATAGGACTTATCCAATTCTTCCGCGGTAGCATCGAACGAATATGAATCTTTCATTAAGAATTGCCTGCCGCGGATAACACCGCTTCTTGGGCGAGCTTCGTTTCTAAATTTAGTTTGAATCTGATACCAGATTTGGGGTAAGTCTTTATAAGACTTTAATACATTTCTGGCGTGGAACGTCATTATCTCTTCATGCGTAGGGGCTAAAATATATTCACGATTCTTGATATGGAACATTGTATCGCCGAAGGCATCAACACGGTTTGTCTCTTCCCAAATTTCTCTTGGGTTTAATCCCGGCAAATGAAATTCTTGTCCGCCGATAGCATCCATCTCTTCTCTAATTATTTGAGAGATCTTTTTTATTACTTTATAGCCGAGAGGCAGGAACGAATAAATACCTGCAGAAAGCATTCTTATCATACCAGCGCGCAGCATATAAACATGGCTAGCAACTACCGCATCATTTGGGACTTCTTTTAACGTAGGGACAAAGGATTTACTCAAGCGCATAAATTTTCCAGTATATTTTATTAGTTCGTTAGTTTAATCGGGCAAAATATTATTTTGAATAACAAAGATAACTAAATGAAAAAAGCTTATCAAAGCAAGGTAAATTTAGGCTAATTTATAAATAACTTTAAGTAAATAAAATTCTAAATATCATCCGAAGCGAACTATATAGATTTGAGAGAGCCCTTGGAGGCTATGATATTAAACAATGTAGAAGAATTATTACACCGTCCCAAATAGGATATTAACTTTACATGGTTTATTTTAGGGGTTAACCTCATGAAAGCGGATCAGATGTTAGACCAAAATAATATTACTTCAAGATTAGAAGTAATCAAAAGCCTTGAAGGCTTTGTAGATCAGAACCTCCCTGAATTATTGAAACCCGTTAACGAAAGCTGGCAGCCGAGTGATTTCCTTCCCAGTATGCGTTCAGGCGAATGGTCGAAAGAGATAAAACATTTTCGGGAAGCTGCAAAAGGATTATCCGATGATTTGTTAATTGTATTAATCGGCGATATGGTAACCGAAGAAGCATTGCCTACATATCAGACGTGGTTGAACCGGCTAGAAGGTATAACAGACATAACAGGAAGCAGTGAAAATCCGTGGGCTAAATGGAGCCGAGGATGGACTTCCGAAGAAAACCGGCATGGCGATTTGCTGAATAAATATCTTTACCTTACGGGTAGAGTCGATATGCGCGCAGTTGAAGTTACAATTCATCATTTGATTAATAACGGATTCGACCCAAAAACAGAAAACGATCCTTACCTTGGATTTATTTATACTTCATTCCAGGAAAGAGCCACTAAAATTTCTCACCGAAATGTTGCTACGCTTGCGAAGAAAGAAGGCGACGAGCATCTGCATAGAATATGCGGTGTAATTGCCGGAGACGAAGCACGTCACGAAAAAGCTTATCGTCTTTTTATGTCAAAGATTTTTGATGCCGATCCTGTTCAGGCTATTCTTTCTTTTTCTAAAATGATGAAAACCAAAATTATCATGCCCGCACATTTGATGGATAGCGGCTGTGACAGAAATTTATTTGCAAACTTTTCTAAGGTAGCACAGAAGCTTGAAGTTTATACAGTAAAGGATTATTCGGAAATTATAAGCAATCTTGTTAAGGGCTGGAATATAGAAAGATTGAATGGTTTATCAGGAATTGCAGCAAAGGCACAGGATTATTTGTGTACGCTTTCTGAAAGGTACCTGGCTCTTGCAAACAGGTTTTCTTTTAGCGGAACAAATGAAAAGTTTAGTTGGATTTTTAATAGAGAAGTCGGGGTGTGAGGAGTAAGGAGTAAGGAGTAAGGAGTAAGGAGTAGGGAGTAAGGGCGCAATCAACTGAAAAATCTTTTTATTATTTAATCGTAAGATGTCATTAATGGGGCTAAAGGCCCTTTTTTATTATCCATTATGATTCCCAGACTGAAGTCTGGGTTACGAGGGGGAGGGATATTCCCCAGGTGATGCCTGGGGGTATTGAAGAAAGTATGCTGGGGCAAGTTGAGGAGTATGGGTTCAACTTGCGTTGGACAAATTAATAATAAAAATGGAATTGAAGCAGCGCTGAATCTTGTTTAGGAAGAGGGGGCTGGTTTGGCTGCTGATGCGCAAATTGGAATCTATATTCAGGAATAATTTCAATAGAACTAAACGGATAAAAGCTAAAGCCCGCAACTAATCTTGATACATCATCATTTGTTACGTTTATATTTGGATCAAATCTATCATACCTAAGAACAGCTTCCAATCCTTTGAATAGCACATAAGAAGCTTCCAGCATTTGCGCGCTTGATTTAGTGCCTGTAAGTATATAATCCTGTGCAATATCATATTCGCCTATAAGGGTAAAATTATCGACACCAAAGCCTAAAAACCCACCGTACATGTTTACTTTATGCTCGGAGGGCACTTGCGTATATATTAATGGTCCAGAAAAGTTTGTGAAAGATCCGCCGAACATTAAAGCGACTTTATTTGCAATAACAGGAGAGAAATGAATGCTAGCAGTATAAGCGGGATCGCTTTGAAAATTAAGTGATACAGGAGCTCCGACACTTGCGGTAAACAATCCGAAATCTGAGATATTATAGCCAACTTCAACGCCAGTAACATTATAGCGAGGGTCAAATATTAAACCTTGCCGAGTATTTGTAGTAAATAAATAACCAAGATCGCCTCCGCGAGTGTATGCAGTATGATCATCAAGCAATACTCCATAATCCGGAACAAAACTACCGGCTTTAACATAACTTGAATTAGGAAGAATATGGGCAATGACAAATCCAGTCCAATCAGCATTAACAAAATCATAATTGCTATAAATATCTATGCTATCCATTACTTTCACATTTACATACATAGAGCCTTGCATTTTTTGGAATGTGGTTTTGCCTAATTGTTGAGAGTAAATATATTGCGAGCGGTAATCAAGACCGAACTGAATATTCTTACCAATCATATCATCCATAGGAAGATCTTTATCTCTTTCTCTGGGAGAGACAAGAGGCAATACCCTAAGACCATAATGCCAACCGCCGCGGTTGCGCATAGCTCCGCCTGAAGGATCAACGTGGCAGTCGATACATTGAGCGCCCATTCTTAGAGCATAACGAGGTAAGGCAAAGTTTTGATTAGCAGAGATAATTAAAATAAATAAAACGAGAGTAAGTTTTAATGATTTCATATTATTTATATTAAAGTTAATGGATAGACAAAAGATTTAAGTTAAAATAATTTTAATCGATATAATTATCAAAGAATGATTGGTTAATGTGCTGCAAAACATTTTTAAGCAGGACTTGCGTTTAGGACTCTACAAATCAAATAACATTGATTCCAAAAGCATTCTTCTTTACTTTTAAACCTTAATTAATTTAATATATGAAAAAAGTTTTTATTTTAGGTTCTACCGGATCTATTGGCAAGAACACTTTAAATGTAATCAGAAGCCTTCCTGAGCAATTTGAAGTAGCAGCACTTACCGTAAACAGGAGAATAGACTTGCTTGAGCTGCAGATTAATGAATTCAAGCCTCCAATTGTAATCGTAAAAGACGAAGTTCTTGGTAAAGAGCTACAGAAAAAAGTAGGCAGTAAGTGCAAGGTTATCACCGGGGATTCAGGATTGAACGAAGCAGCTGCACACTTAGATTATGATATATTTGTAGGTGCTACGGTAGGCTCTAACGGATTAACACCAACAATAGAGGCAATAAAGCGAAGCAAGACAATTGCACTAGCTAATAAAGAGACATTGGTTGTAGCCGGAGAGTTGATAACCAGCCTATGTGAGAAATATAGTTCAAAACTGATACCAGTAGACTCGGAACACAGTGCTATTTTTCAATGTTTAGAAGGTGAAGATAAAGATAGCGTTGAAAAATTAATTATTACAGCCTCGGGTGGTCCTTTTTTGAATAAAGATAAGAGTTCATTTAGCAAAATAACAATTGAAGAAGCTTTGAATCATCCAAATTGGAAGATGGGGAACAAAATCACAATTGACTCTGCCACCTTGATGAATAAAGGATTAGAAGTTATAGAAGCGCGATGGCTTTTCGGTATTACCAAAGATAGAATTGATGTTGTAGTTCATCCTCAATCAATTATTCATTCAATGGTACAGTTTACCGATGGCTCAATCAAGGCACAACTTGGGTTACCGGATATGAAACTACCTATTCAATATGCACTTACATACCCCAAGCGTTATAAGAATAATTATGAAAGGACAAATCTTCCAAAGATAGGGAGTTTTTCTTTTTTTGAGCCTGATCTTGAAAAGTTCGAATGTTTAGATCTTGCCTATTCAGCCTTAGATGCAGGAGGAACTGCCCCGTGCATATTAAATGCTGCAAATGAAATTGCAGTAGATAAATTTTTAAACGGGAGAATTAAGTTCACAACAATCCCAGACATTATAAAAAGGGCATTAGATAAGATCGAGAACCATAAGTCTCCGGACTTAGTAACAATTTATGAATGCGATCGGAAGACAAGGGAATTTGTTTCCAGTTTAAATTAAAAAGGAGTATCTGTTTTA
>JAJYDC010000055.1 GCA_021777835.1 Bacteroidota bacterium
GTTTTACCCCATATAATAATCTCTCATTTTTGCTTATATTTGCAACCACAATAAAAAGTTATAATTAAGATTATCTTATGTTTAACGATGAATTAAATGAGCGGGAAAGAAATATCCTGCGGTACATAATACAACAATTTATATCCACCGCATCCCCGGTTGGCTCTAGAAATATTACAAAAAAATACCAACTAGGGTTCTCCCCTGCAACTGTTAGAAATATCATGTCCGATCTTGAGGATTCCGGCTATATCGACCATCCTCATACATCCGCAGGTAGAATCCCTACTGATAAGGGGTATCGCTTTTATGTAGATACACTTATGGATGTCCACGAATTGATGAGCTCTGAAAAGGGTCTCATAAATAAGGAAATGGAAGTTAACCTTTCGGAAACCGCTGAGCTTTTGAATATTACTTCATCTCTCTTAAGCAGAATTACAAAGCAGCTTGCATGCGTTACCTATCCTAAAATTGATAGCGGCGTTCTTGAGAAAATTCAAATTGTAGGTCTTACTTCTACGCGAATTTTGGTTGTTATCTCTATTAAATCAGGTTTCGCGCAAACTATAACTCTTGAATTCTCTACCGATATAAAGAATTCTCTGCTTGAATCTGTACAGCGGTTGCTTAACGAAAGATTAAGCGGACTTACTCTCTCTGAAATTAGAAATTCTTTTAGGGAAAGATTCAAAGACGTTGATGATGACCAAAAACATATTATTAGAGTTTTCATAGATTCTGCAGATAAGATTTTTAAGGACTCTAAACAAACAGACAAACTTGTTATTACTGGCGCTAAGAATATTATCAAACAACCTGAGTTTGACGACGCACAGAAATTCCAGAGTATTATTGAATTAATCGAAGATAAAGATTTTATTATCCATATTCTTGAAAAATCAAATGAGCAGCCTTCGGAAAAAGTATTCGTCTCTATAGGCAGCGAAAATAATTATCAGGAACTGACCGGTTATAGTTTCGTTAGCAAGGAATATAAACTTGGAGATATCTCGGGTACTCTTGGAATTATTGGACCAAAACGCATGGAATATTCTAAAGTAGTAGCAATTGTTGATTATATGGCTAAAATGCTATCTGAAGTTTTGACAAATAATAATCCAAAATAAAGGAGATATAATTATGAAAAAAGATAAACAAGAAAGTAAATCAAAGTTGAATGGATCGGAGAAAGAAGAAGAAATGAATATAAAGATTAATAATGCAAACCATGAAAATGAAGATCATCCGGAATCAAGTTCTGAGAATCTCGAAGAGGTTAATAAGGAAAAAATTGATAAACTTGAAAAGGAGATTCAGGATTATAAAGACAAATTATTACGCAAAGCCGCTGAGTTTGAAAATTATAAACGCAGGACTGAAAACGACCAGCTTAATTTAATTAAATATGCTGCCGAAACTTTTATCGTTAAGCTGCTTCCTACTGTCGATGATTTGGAACGCTCGCTGTCTCATATGGAAAATGCTAAGGATATTGAGGCTATCAAAGATGGAATCAAATTGGTCTATGATAAATTGATTAAGGTCCTTGATGACCAGGGCGTTAAGAAAATTGAATCTGTCGGAAAACCTTTCGATGTGCATTTTCATGAGGCTCTTATGCAAAGAAAAGATGAGAAAACTCCTCCGCATACCGTCCTCGATGAACTTGAAAAAGGATATATATACAAGGATAGAGTTATTCGCCATACGAAAGTAATCGTAAGCGATGAAACTTCAGGAGATGCAAATGCAAACGATAGTTCAGTAAATAATAACTCAAACACAGAGGATAAGTAAATTTTATGGCGAAACGCGATTACTATGAGGTACTTGGTGTTGACAGGAATGCAACTAAGGATGATCTAAAAAAAGCTTACCGAAAGTTGGCAATGCAGTATCATCCTGACAGAAACCCCGATAATAAAGAAGCTGAAGATAAATTTAAGGAAGCTGCTGAAGCGTATGAAATCCTAAATGATGACGATAAGAAAGCACGCTATGATAGATTCGGTCACGAAGGCGTTAGAGGAAGCGGCTATGGCTCCCAGGGCTTCTCTGATGTTAATGATATCTTCTCTCATTTTTCTGATATATTCGGCGGTGGATCTATATTTGACGACTTCTTCGGCGGCGCTCAGCGCGGTAGAGGCAAAAGACAACATGCTGGTACTCCTGGCTCGGATTTAAAAATTACTCTTAAACTTACTCTCGAAGAAATTGCCTCAGGCGTAAATAAAAAAATTAAAATTAAAAAACAGGTCGTCTGCAGTAAATGCAGCGGCTCCGGCGCAGAGTCCGGTACTTCTACTAAAACTTGTCCCGTTTGCCAGGGAAGCGGCGAGGTAAGGTCTGTATCCAGGTCTGTCTTCGGTCAGTTTGTTAATATCTCCGCTTGTACTAACTGCGGCGGCGAAGGAAGTGTTGTCGATATCCCTTGTAAAAAATGTATGGGAGACGGAAAAGTCGTCGAAGAGGTAACTGTTTCAATAAATGTCCCGGCAGGAGTTCATGAGGGAAGTTATATGACTATGCGCGGTGAAGGTAATGCAGGAAAACGTGGCGGTCAACCGGGCGATATTATCGTAGTGTTCCAAGAATTGCCCCATGAATATTTTACTAGAGACGGTGACGATATTATTTATGATCTTTATATTAGCTACCCTAATGCTGTACTTGGAGTCGAAGTCGAAGTACCTACACTCAATGGCAAAGCAAGACTAAAAATCGATTCGGGCACCCAGCATGGTAAATTTCTAAAAATGAGGGATAAGGGAATCAGGCATCTTAATCATTCTGGCTCCGGCGATGAGCTAGTGAGAGTTAATATCGAAATACCTAAAAAATTAGCCTCCAGAGAAAAAGAGTTGCTGAAAGAATTATCAGAACAACCGAATTTCAAGAAGGCTTCTAACGCTGACGATAAGAATTTCTTTAAGAAATTTACTTCTTAATATCAGCATTTTTCCCGGACTTCATTTTGGTTCTTATTATCTGTTTAATTAAATTATTTGAATAGATTTTTAAGAGAATCAATGCTTAAGAAGTTATCTGAAAAAATTGGATTTACGTTTAGTGAGTTAGCAATAATTTCTTTTTTACTGGCTGTATTATTATTCGGCACTGCCGCTAAATTCTTTATTCAATCAAATAATTCTTTTGACTATAAGACTTTTTCCTATGCTCATGATGATAGTCTATTCTTTTCCGATTATTCCGGAATCGATTCCAGTAATGCAATAGGTACTTCTGACTCATTATCAAAAAGTAATGTCCTTGGTTTTAAAAGCCGTGATTTTTCACGCATTGCTCCGAAATCAATACCCGGCGATAATAGTATTGGTTTGAATAAGTCCGGTATAACTGATCCTACTCTGGTTCCCGGCATCGGGAAGGTAACTGCTAAAAACATTATTGAGCTTCGAAATAAAAGAGGTAAATTCTCTAATCTGGATGAGCTTCTTGACGTAAAAGGAATCGGAGATAAAAAGTTCAATAAAATAAAAAGGTATTTTTATATTGACTAATATTGAAAATCAAATAGGACTCCCTTCCGGACAGGTTGGCTTTACTATTACTAATTCCAAAATGCAAATAGTCGAAATTGGCTACAAGGATGAACAATATTTTCTTGAGAATATTGACGAAGTCTATTTCGATGAAGTAATGAATTTTGAGAAATGTAAGGATACAAAAATATCTGCTTTGCTCCAGAGCGCTTTCAATGAACTTATTATGCGCAAACCCTTAAGCTACTCCACTGTCTCTTTCACTCTGCCTTTTGAATTATTCTATGTAATGCAGGCTCCGTATGAGAATTCTCTCCTGCACCAGGACTTAATTAGCGAATTTAGATGGGAGTATTCAGTCTTATACCCTTTTATAAATACTAAGGATTTAGTCATCCAATATTTCGAAGTCGAAAAGAATAGTATTGTTAACAACAATTCTGTCATCGCGGTTTCAATTGCACGAAAATACCTACAGATAATTAGTAATTTTTGCTCTGAAAATAACCTGAAATTAAAATTTATTGATAACCTTCATCTTGCATCCGACAGGGCGCTCTCTTTAAGTAATTCTTTAGCCGCAAAGGGTCTTACTCTAAGCCTATATATAAGTAATAAAACTATTTCTATTATTTTCCTTCTGTTCGGCAGACCTGTGTATTTTAAAGTTATATCACATAAAGACGCTAGTGAACTTCCGGCTACTCTGGTAAATGAGATTAGTAATAATGAATCAATTTCTTTAAACAAAAGTTCAATAAATGCTGCGTTTATTACAGGCGAAGAGATTACTACTTCTTTAGCCGCAACTCTAAGCAGTCTGCTAGATATTGAATTCATTTGTTTCAATCCATTTGAAAATATTGCTCCCAATCCTAATCTGTTTGAAAATCAATTCTATTCTGAAAAATATAATTCGTTTTCATCTGCTGCCGGCATAGCTTTCAGAATTGGATAACCGGGAGTATTCAATATATCGGCTTGGCAGAATTTTGTTTAAGGATAACTAAATGCGGATGAGAATTATTTCCGGGGAATTCAAAGGACGGCTAATCAATGTCCCCCAATCAAATCTTATTAGACCAACTACTGATCGCGTCAGAGAAACTCTTTTTAATTTACTGAATAATATTATAGATTTTGAAGGTATAAAAGTCCTCGATATTTATGCGGGCTCAGGTTCTTTGGGTCTTGAATGCCTAAGCAGAGGCGCTGCATCTGTAAGCTTTGTCGAAAAGAATTTCGTTATATATAAAAATCTTAAGGAGAATATAAAATCTCTTAATGTTGAATCTTCATCCCATATATTTAAAATGGAAGCCGCTACTTTCTCTTCCTTAAAAAAAGATTTAAGTTATGATTTAATACTTGCCGACCCGCCTTTTTTCAAAGATGATATTTACGATGTAATTAAAAATATTTTATCCAACAACTTTTTAACCCCCGGCGGAATTATTGTAATCGAAAGATCTAAACAAACTAAAGAAAAAGATATTCAACATTTCGGCTTAGAGCCATTTAAAGTAATTGGCGATACCTGCTTATATAAAATTATTAGCTCATCCTAAATCTCATAATATAAGTGACCCTGATATTTTTATTGAATAATAACCATTTTTTATAATTCTCATCATTTATTCTATCCTGTACCTAAGGCAATTTATCTGTACTTCAACATTCATTTACCCAATCTGAATATCTGGACTTACTCAAGACTATGAATAATTTATTTCATAGCCGCCAAATCGAGTATCCCAAAATAGTATATGTCATACCCGCGAAAGCGGGTATCCAATATTCTAAAATAAGTAAGAAATGGATCTTCACTTCCCCCGAAGGTTCGCATAGGCGTCAACTTAAGAATCTGTTACATAACAATATTGAGGATAAAATTATAATAGAATAGCCCAAATACAGGTGAATTTGTTAATCCTCTACGAGGATTTGCCAATGTAAAATAAACCTTTTCCTACATTAATTTGACCTCAACGAGGTCTAAAAACATCGTGGATGTTTGATTATTGTAGAAATAAATTAATCCAACAAATAAACTATCCTCGTAGAGGATAAATAAATACTTTTAGTATGTTAAATACAATTGATTACAAAGGTTAGGGAGTTTGGGAGAAATATTAAGTTGACGCCTATGCGAATGTCCGGAGCAAGCTTTACTAATGACCAATTGAGCCCTTTTTCTTAATAAATTTCATATTTATGTAACTTCAATGAATAATTAAGTTGCAACATTTTAACCTTTCAGCTATTTTTAGTTAATTATTCATAAAGTAATAATTATCGTGAGCCAAATATTATGAGAAAAGTATTATACCCCGGCACGTTTGATCCGGTAACTAACGGACATATTGATATCGTTCTCCGCGCAAGAGAATTGTTTGATGCTGTTGTTATTACTGTCGCAATAAACCCCGGCAAACTGCCGTTGTTTACAGTAGCAGAACGTGTACGTATGTTGAAGTATTGCTTTAAGGAATATGATAATGTTTCAATTGACTCTTTTAACGGATTGGTCGTTGACCATGCTCATGAAGTAGGCGCTGTTGGTATTATACGAGGTCTAAGAGCTGTAAGCGATTTTGAATATGAATTCCAAATGGCTCTAATGAATAAAAAATTAGCCGGCGATATTAACACTGTATTCTTAATGCCTAACGAAAAGTATACTTACCTTAATTCTTCTATCATCAGAAATTTGGCTAGCCTCCATAGCGATGTCAGCGAATTTGTCCCGCCAAATGTTAATGCGGCACTCAAAGAAAAATTCAGCAAATCGTAAGCCGCTGTTTTATATCATATCTTCTTAAAACCTTTTTATTTAAATTTATTATAGATAAATATTTATATAGAACTCTTGATATTAGTTCAAACACCATTGCTTTTTAAAACTAACCTCAGATAGGGAATGAAAATGAAAAACTTATTATGGTTATTAGGTATAGTTGCTTTAGTAGCAGTCAGCGGCATCATTTTTATCTATTCTGGCACTTATAATATTAGCGCTACTGTTCCGCACAATGCTTTGACTCATTGGATTATGAGCACCACAATGGATAATTCCGTTAAGCATCATGCAAAAAATATAGTTGTCCCTGATCTTTCTGATTCATCAAAAATAAAAATGGGCTTCGTACACTATCGTGCAATGTGCGTTAGCTGCCACGGCGCGCCAGGTGTCTCTCAGGAAGAACTCGCCGCTGGTCTCTATCCAAAGCCCCCAAAACTTGTTAGAACTATTCATGAATGGACTCCAGCTGAGCTTTTTTGGATTACTAAGTACGGAGTAAAAATGACCGGTATGCCCGCTTGGGGCCCGACTCATTCAGATGATAAAATATGGGCAATGGTTGCCTTTATGGAAAAGATGCAAAAGATGACTCCTGAACAATATAAGAATCTAGATATCGAATTGAAAAACGATCAGGACTAATTTGTAAAAAATAAAATATTAGAAATTATTTTAACAATTACCGAATAAAATTTCATGCGGATAAGGATTTTATTCATTCATTAACTTTTATTAATCCCAAATCACTTCTAAATAGTTTGTGAATTATTAATTTTGTATTTACGAACTATTATAGATTGATTGTAACTATTTTGATCTTTCATTGTTATTATTTAATTAAACAAGAGGTAATGCAAGTTGAGTAATTATTCAGAACTTATTTCCGCCGTCGAAGAAAGCAAAACGATGGCTATCTCGTCTTTAGTAAAAAAATTAAAAAGTGAAGGTAAGAATGTTCTAAGCTTTAGTGCCGGCGAACCTGACTTCCCTACTCCTAATTATATTAAGAATGCCGCTATTAAAGCAATTAACGAAGACTTTACTAAATACACTGCTAATGAAGGTTATCCATTATTATTAAATGCAATAATTGATAAATTTTCTAAGGAAAATAACCTAAATTTTAAATCTGAAAATATACTCGTCTCTTCAGGTGCTAAACATTCAATCTATAATTTGGTCATGGCATTGTGCAATCCCGGCGATGAAGTAATTTTCCAGGCACCTTATTGGGTTAGTTATCCCGAAATTGTTAAGCTTGCTCAGGGAAAATCTGTTATTATTGATGCAGGCGTCGATCAGGATTATAAAATAAAACCTAAACAGCTTGAAAAAGCTATTACTAAAAAAACTAAGATATTCCTCTTCAATACGCCCTCTAACCCGACCGGTGCTGTTTATAGCAAGAAGGAAATTCTGGCTCTCGCTGAAGTATTAAAAGATAAAGATATTTTCGTTATCTCTGATGAGATCTATGAAAAGATTCTCTTTGACGGAGAGGAACACTTCAGCATCGGCAGTATTGATTATATGCGCAATAAAACTATTACTGTTAACGGCGTCAGCAAAGCTTTTGCTATGACAGGCTGGAGAATTGGTTATGCAGGCGGCGATGCTTCTGTTATTAAGCTTGCAAGAAATCTGCAAAGCCATTCTACTTCAAATGCTTCTTCTATTTCTCAGGCTGCTACTGTAGCTGCCTTGAAAGAATCAAATGGTGAGATAGCTGAAATGGTTCGCCAGTTTAAGGAACGCAGAGATTTTATTTATAATTCCCTTAATAAAATTGACGGTATAAAATGCCCTCTCCCTAAAGGAGCGTTTTATGTATTTTATGATGTAAGCTCATATTATGGAAAAAATTATAATGGATATGAAATTAAAGACTCAAATTCTTTCTGTAATTATTTACTTACGGATCAATATGTGGGATTAGTACCGGGCTTTGCTTTTGGAAATGATAACTGCGTTAGAATGTCTTATGCTTGTTCTTTTGAGGAGTTGACTGACGGTCTTGAAAGAATAACTAAAGCCCTAAACCAACTTAAATAATCTTCTTACGAGACCGGTAGAAAATCTCTACTGGTCTCTTTTTTTTTCTAATCTTTTATTTTTATTCTTAGTATCAAGCTTTAATAAATAATTGAAGTGACCTATAAACTTGCTCTACAGGCATTACTTCTCCCGTCCAAAGTTCAAACGATTTTGCTGCCTGATAAACAAGCATCTTTAAACCGTTAAGAGCTATTGCTCCGTTAGATGTAGCTAAATTAAGTAATTTTGTCTGCACCGGGTTATATACCAAATCAAAAACAATCTGACCTTTTGTAAATGAATTTGCTAGTTCTGTTATTGAATCATCTACATCCGGAAACATTCCTACAGATGTAGCATTCACTACTAACTTCGAGTTCTTAAATATATCCACTAAATCAGGCGGAAATAATTCCTTTGTCTTAAAAGAATTAAACTTCATCTTATCTTGAAAATAATTCTTCAAAGCATCGGCTCGCTGCTCTGTACGATTTATCAAATATATCTTTGAAGGTTTGAAATATCTGATCAGCGTATAAATAACCGCGCGCGCCGCGCCGCCCGCGCCAATAACGCTTATTTCGTTTCCAAATATTTCTTCCTTATACGGATTCAACGTTTCAAGTATTCCGTTAACATCTGTGTTGTACCCGCTAAGTTTACCCAGGTCATTTACTACCGTATTTATTGCGCCTATAATCGATGACTCTTCCGAAACATTATTCATATATTGAAGAATATTTTCCTTGTGCGGAATTGTTACATTAAATCCTCTTATCCCTAGTGATATCATCCCCCTAAAAGCATTTTTCAAATTTGATGAGGGTATATCAAAGGGTAAATATATGTAGTCAATCCCCTTCAGCTCAATTGCTACGTTGTGGATAAACGGAGAATATGAATGCTTTAACGGATGCCCGATTAAACCCAATATTTTAGTATTTACGTGAATTGTGTTTTTCATTTGATGATTATTATTAATTCGAAAAGTACCAACTATATATTGCTATACAACTAATTAATTTAAAGATAAATCAATTAGTCTTATATTTCTCCGAGTAGCTTCTTAAAAAGCCTTGAAGATTTAATTTCAGGATATTCTTTAGCAAATTCTACCTTTATAGCTGGATCAATCTTAAAAGCCGTCTTTAAACAATCTACTGCTTCCAATGTCCGGCTCAATATAAAATTGATTTTAGCTTTACCGTAATATGAACTCGCATCGCTTGGATTAATTCGGATGCATTCTCCGAAGGCGCTTGACGCCTCTAGCCAATCACCCATTTCAAGTAATGTCTCCGCAAGGTTAAACCATATTTCATAATTATCAGGCTCAATTTTTAATGCTGCACGATAGCTGTCTGTCGCTTCCTGCAACTTTCCTAAAGAATACTCAAGGTCTGCTTTTGCGTACCATGCCTCCGCGCTGTCGTTCGATAACGAAATTGCTTTGTTAAAATCTTTTAAGGCAAGATGAAATTTTCCTGTGGAATCATAACAGAAACCTCGAGCTAAATAAGCTTCATAATACTGTTCGTTAATCTTAATTGCTTCGGAATAGTATTTCACTGCATTAACTAAATCCCCGAGTTCTTCATATATATTTGCTATGTTGAATGAGGAAGCATCATCAAAACTGTCTAGTTCAAGTGATGTCTTAAAACATTCAATCGCATTGTGAAATCTGCCTAAATCAGCTAACGCATTGCCTTTATTAAACCATGCACTCGCAAACTTATCGTTTATTGCAAGCGCTAAATCATAACTCTCAATTGCTTTTTCTAGCTTATTCATTTTGACCAAAACAATTCCGCGGTTATACCAGCCGCTTGAACTGTAAGGTTCAATTTCTAAATATTTGTCGTACGCTTCTAAAGCTTCTGTATAAGAAAAAAGATTTTCAAGACAGTAGCCTATTTCGTAATATGCTTCACCAAATTCCGGATCAATTTCTATCGCCTTCCTCATATACTTTAGCGCTTCAGTAAAATCATCATGCCGCTCAAATAATAATCCAAGGCTGAAACACGCGTCTTCATTAGTCGGATCAATTATAAGTACCGATTTTAACGAGTCCTTAGCCTGCTCAATTAAACCCAAATTCTCTTCCGCAGACGCTTTATCTATTAATATTTCAGCATCTCCCGGATTTAATGATAATGCTTTTTCAAAACAAATTAAGGCTTCCTCATACTTGAAAGTATAGTTCAGCAATATCCCCTTCTTAAGCCAATATTCTGCATTATATGGAAATGTCGTTGCGAGTATATTTATAAAGTATAGCCCGTCAGCATATTTATCATTTTCAATACAAAGTTGAGTTGTCTCTTCAAGTGTGTCTATGTTATTGTATATGTCGTTAGCGTCTATAATAGACTTGCATTTTCTTATTTCTTCATCAATATTTTTAGCTTGCTCGAAGAAATCATTTTCACCGCCGAAGCCGGAATCAAAATAGGACATTAATTCTCCAAAGGATTCATATAACTTGAATGAATCTAAAATTATATATTCACAAAATCAAGATCGTTGTAGAAACGAAATCCGCACTAATTTTTATAGCTTGATTTTTATCTTATAACAGTTATTATTTCACTAATAATAACTTAAGTATAATCACTTAAATTAATTTCTTAAAATTGCAGTCACTTTTTCCGCAGCATCCTTAAGTGTAGATGCTACCTCAAAGTTCAAACCGGATTCACTTAATAGGACTCCGGCTTCTTCTGCATTAGTTCCTTCCAACCTTACTACGATAGGAATGGTTACATTAATTTCTTTTGTAGCATCAATTACTCCTTGTGCTACTCTATCGCATCTTACTATCCCGCCGAAAATATTTATCAATATAGCTTTAACATTTGGATCGGATAGTATTATCTTAAAACCATTAGAAACCGTAGTCTTATTAGCACCGCCGCCCACATCTAAAAAGTTTGCAGGTTCTCCTCCAGCTAATTTAATTATATCCATAGTCGCCATGGCTAATCCCGCGCCGTTGACCATGCACCCGACGTTTCCGTCAAGTTTAATATAATTTAGGTTAAACTTTGAAGCTTCAATTTCTAACGGATCTTCTTCATTTAAATCACGGTAATCTGCAATATCAGGATGTCTGTATAACGCATTATCATCGAAATTCATTTTTGCGTCCAAAGCAATTACTTCACCCT
>JAJYDC010000021.1 GCA_021777835.1 Bacteroidota bacterium
CATTGCTCCGGCTACGTATAATATCCATGGTGCCGGCTGACTTTCCATTAACGGCTTTATAACCGCTGCCATTGCATTTGCCTGCGGAGCTACAAGCGCATTTGGTCCCGTAAATCCATATATATTATTCAAAAGTAAAATAACATATCCTACTGTTGCTGCTGATACTAAAGTTCCTAAAAATTTCCAACTCTCTTGTTTGTACGGTGAAGAACCTAACCAATAACCTATTTTTAAGTCTGTTATGAAACTTCCGGATATTGATAACGCTGTACAAACTACTCCGCCTATCAATAATGCAGCAACCATTCCGCTCGTACCCTTTAGACCAATTGCTACCAATATTATTGATGATAATATCAATGTCATTAATGTCATTCCTGAAACAGGATTCGTTCCTACTATAGCCGTTGCTGTCGCCGCAACTGTTGTAAATAAGAATGCAATTATTAAGACTATTAGTAATCCAACAATTGCGTATAGAAACGTGCCAACTACACCAAGTAAGAAAAAGATAAATATTGCAATAGCAGTAGCTATAATAGATATTGCTATTACCTTCATCGTTATATCTCGGTTTGTTCTTAATTTTTCCTTTACCGCGTCCTTTTTACCAACTATCTCTTTGACGGCTAATGAAAATGCTGTGCCTATTATTTTTGATGATCGAATAATCCCGATGATTCCTGCCATAGCAATCCCGCCAATTCCGACGTGTCGTATGTAATTAGAAAAAATCTGATCTGCTGACATATCCTTTATAAGCAAAGTTACGTTTGCACCTAGCGGCGCAGTCAGGCTATGACCTATGTATGCAGTTAATGGAATTAATACGTACCACGATACGAAAGAACCTGCACAAATAATTGCTGCGTAACGAAGTCCTATAATGTAACCCAATCCCATTACTGCAGCCCCTACATCCATCTTAAAAATCATTTTATATTTATCTGCAATTCTATCACCGATTGGAAGTACTCTTGATGTAAACACCTCATTCCACCAGCCGGTCGAAGCTACGATAAAGTCATATACTCCGCCGATTATTCCACTGACTATTAATACAACAGCCTGATTGCCTCCTTTTTCCCCTGCAACTAATACCTCCGTTGTTGCCGTCGCTTCTGGGAAAGGATATTGTCCGTGCATCTCCTTGACAAAATATTTTCTGAATGGAATTAAGAATAAGATTCCCAAAATTCCGCCGAATAATGAAGCTAAAAATATTTTGTAAAAGTCTGCATTTAAATTCAAGATGTATAATGCCGGTATTGTAAAGATTGCCCCCGCTACTACTCCTCCTGAGGTTGAACCTATCGACTGAATAATTACATTCTCACCGAGTGCATTTTTCCTCTTCGTTGCAGTGGACAAACCAACTGCAATTATTGCAATCGGTATCGCTGCTTCGAATACTTGCCCTATCTTTAATCCAAGATAGGCTGCGGCTGCCGAAAAAAGTACTGCCATCAAAAGTCCTGTTAAGACAGAATAAAAACTAACTTCAGGAACTTTGACGTGTGGCGGCATGACCGGTACGTACTCTTCGCCCGCTTTTAGTTCTGTGTATGCATTTGCCGGCAAGCCTTTTAAATTTTCTCCATTGATGTGTTCTTCGCTCATAGTTTTTCCCAATCAATTTAATAGTGAATATAAACTGAATTATTAATTCCCCATTTAATACTTAATAAAATTAAGAAGATTTATTAAGATAAGACAACAAAAAATATTATTTGTTCAAAGATTAACTTCAGTTTGCTTATCTTAATATTATGAATGGAAAACTTTTTTTAGTCTCAACTCCTATTGGAAATTGGGACGATATTACACTGCGCGCTTTAAGAATACTTCGTGAGGTTGACTTTATAATTTGCGAAGAGTTCAAGGAAGCCAGACGCCTTCTTGCTGAATATAAAATTGAAAAGGAACTTAATTCTCTTAACGAACATAACGAGAAGGAAGTAGCCGATGATATTCTTATGAGAATATTAGAAGGGAAGTCAGCTGCATTAATATCCGACTGCGGAACTCCGCTGTTCTCCGATCCGGGACATCTCCTTGTTGATCTTTGCATTTCTCAAAACATTCAGGTCATTCCCGTGCCCGGCGCTAATTCTCTTCTGCCTGCTCTATCAGGATCCGGATTAGATTTTGAAAAGTTCTATTATTATGGATGGCTTTCGCCTAAAAAAGAAATACGGCAGCAGCAATTATTGCAAATCAAAAAAATAAATGAAGTCATTATCCTTCTCGACACACCATATAGATTAAAAAGTCTGCTTGCTGATGTTGTAAAAATATTAGGAAAAAACATACATGTAGTGCTTGCGTATCAGCTTACAATGGGAAATGAAAGGTTTTACAGAGGCTCAGCAGAAGAGGTTTTATCCATCGCCGAAAGAACAAATTTGAAAGGTGAGTTTGTGCTGATCTTAAATAACAAAAAAACGTATTAGATTTCTACCTTATAGTTTGCCCTTGGAAAAAAAATATACAATAAGATGATTCTCGAAAAATGAATTAGTACTTTTTATTGGTTTTATTCTAAGTTTTCAATATCAGCCAGGTCTTGAAACCTTCCGACTGCTTTTTTATTTCTCTTCAAATTTTCCAGATCTATAAAATTGATTTCTAAGTCATCAATGTTAATCTTTACTCTTTGTGTAAAGCACGATCGAAAATCAACACCTGATAAGTCTGTAATTATATCGATACGATTTGGCGGATATCCTAACTGTATAACTAAATTGGGATCTAAAAAATCATTTTCAGTTAATCCAAGCTTTTCAAAGCCAAAATCCTTAAGTGCAGTAAGAAGTCTTGAAGCATTTTTCATTTCAAGCCAGATCCAGACATCTAAATCTTTTGTATAACGAGGATATCCATGAAACGCTACTGCGTAACCGCCGACAATGAGGTATTCTACTTTATGCTCGTTTAATAATTTTATAAACTCTTTGAAATCTTTGCTGATTACCATATTTCCAATTATTAAATTCCTCCCGGATAGATTCTAATACTTCAAGTCTCGCTTGAGGTGTTTGTGTTTGCCAAAATAAGAAGTCGTTATTTTTCTGGTCTTTCCTTACCTTGCGAACAAAAGTTCTATCTATAGAATTATTCATTTTCGATAAAAATATTATTAATATAAATTACTTTATTTAGTTCCCAAAGTCCACACTTAAAAAACCATCAATAAAAATTATCTTCATCTACTAACTAAACTCTTTTTCCAGCAATGCTACATTTTCAATATGATAAGTATGGGGGAACATATCAACCGGACGAATCTTAACCAACTTATATCCCAATGCACAGAACAGTTTTATATCCCTTACTTGTGTAGCTGGATTACAGCTTACATATACTATTGCGCGGGGACTTAGCTTGATCACGTCATCAACCGTGTTTGTATGCATACCATTGCGCGGCGGATCTAATATTACAACGTCAGGCTTGGGCATTTGCTTCTCTTCAACTTCCGGCAAAAATGATTTATATAGGTCGGCTTTTATAAAGTTAACATTCTCAATTTTATTTAACTTTTTATTTTCCTCGGCATCTGATACGGCTGATTCAACTGTTTCAAATCCATATACTTGTTTTGCTTTTGATGATATAAAGATTGAAATTGTGCCCGCACCCGAGTATAAATCGTAAACTACCTCGTTACCGGTTAACCCTGCAAAGTCCATTGCCGTCTGATAAAGCTTTTCTGCCTGTAAAGAATTTGTCTGGAAGAATGAATTTGCACTGATCCTGAATTTATAATTGCCTATTGAATCAAAAATATATCCGTTCCCGTAATATACTTTCTCATAATCTCCCGTTGCAATCAAGGCCTTCTTTAAGTTGATATTATTAATAACAGTAGTTATTTGCGGAATTTCTTTTACCATCTTTCCGGTATATTCATTCATTAAATCATCATCTTCATTAAAGGTAACAAGGTTAACCATTAAATCTTCTGTGTTATGCGATTGTTTGATGACAAGATTTCTTAAATATCCCGAATTAGTCTTTGAAGAATATATAGAGATTGATCTGCTCTTAAAAAAATCTCTTGTAAAGTTTAATATTTGATTGCTGACATTTGATTGTAAAAAACATTCGTCGATATCTAGTACTTTGTCAAATATATTTGGGATGTGCAAACCAAGCGCAAAATTACGATCAATTTCCTCACCTGTATTTATTTCAACCTGAGTTAGCCACCTTCTATCGGCTAAAGAGAACTCCATTTTATTTCTGTAAAAAAATATATTATTAGAAGGGATAATTGATTCGGAATTTAAATTCTCAAACCCACCCATCTTCCAAAAAATTTGCTCAACTTGTTCTTGTTTAAACTTCGTCTGCGCTTCATAATCAAGATCCTGTTGTTTGCATCCTCCGCAAACTCCGAAATATTTGCATCTTGCCTTTACCCTGAACTGTGAAGCCGAAATCACCTTAACCGCTTTCGCTTCGGCATAAGATTTTTTAATCTTAACAAGCTGCGCTTCAACTGTATCGCCCGGATATGCACCGTGAACAAAAATTACATATTTAGAGGTCTCACCTTTCCCGTCAACCGGGTCTTTTATTATCTTTGCTATTCCTTTTCCTTCAAAAGCAAAACCTTCAATTTCTAACTCAAGTATGTCGCCTTTCTTCATCAAACAGCTTTCTGCAATATCAGCATCATGAAGCCAAAATAATTGTCTCCACCAAGGTTAAGAAAAGCATTAGACTCATGACTCATCTTCTTAATTAACTTTTTATAGTATGACTTTTCATTATCTGTAAGCGTATCTATATTATCCTGCAAAAGGGAAGCACTCATTTTATAAAAGTCCTTCAGTGTTGAAGACAAATCATGCTGATACAAAACATCAAATTTTCTTTCTGTAAAGTATTTTGGAAAATTATCTTTAAGCAGCGGAATAATCCCGGAGCTTTGAAATATATCATTTACGAACTTTGGAAGTTCTTCGGTGAAAACAACATTTTCGCCTACGCACAAAATGCCCTTAGGCTTTAATATCCTCTTTACTTCTTTTAATATCTTATTTCTCTCAGAATTAGAGATTGACGCCTGTGCGTAAACCAAATCAAAATCTTCATCATTAAAATCGGTATTTGTAAACTCCATCATTTTGGCAGAAATTGACTTATTATTGCCGATCAATAGTCGTGTCTGAAGCAGAGAATCATTATCCTCTACTACTATTATAACTTGAGAAGCTCCTCTAGCTATAAATTCATTTGCTAATTCGGAAGTATTTCCACCGATAATTAAAATTCTTTTTCCTTCAAGAGCTACTTGTGAAGAAAGGATTGTGAATTGTCTGTCCGTACCCGGAAGAAAAATGGGTTTTATTGTTTTCACTTATTACATTCAAAAACTGGTAAGAAAAATTTTCTATATTGCGGCATCTAAAAAACCGCACTGCAATTTAACTAAAGCCCTTTTAAGTTGAAAAGGTTTACTCTCTAAAACTTAATCGCCTTATTTCTATTTCCTTCTTGATTCGCATATTGCAATTTAATATTTTGGGTATAGTTAAACATCAGTTCTTTATCTCTGCATACTATAGCTTTATAGCTAATGCCTATGAATTCTTCAAATTCCTTTCAAAAAAGGAATGCCAAATCAAAACTAATTCCACAAGAAATATGAATGCACTCTGAATGCACTGTGAATACACTCTGAATGCGCAGTGATAGGCATTATAAAGGCCTTCTCTTATACCCTTAATACACCCCAACACCCCTGCTCCCACCTTTCGACATTTATCTGTCACCCCTTATCCTTACACTTGAATCTTTCTCCCTACTTCACAAAGTAATGAATTGCCTTTCTATACAAGTTCTGCTATTTTTATTACCAAAAATTGAAACCAATCGAGGCAATAATGAAAAAGCTTTTTCTAATCCTTACTTTACTTCCTATTATGTTAATCGCCCAAACAAAACGACCTATGACTGTAGAAGATCTATGGGCAATGAAAAGAATTGATCAGCTTGTACTTTCACCTGATGGAAAGACAATTGCTTTCTCTGTCAGTACTTACAATCTTGATGCAAACAAGGGAAAGACAGAAATATATTTAGTAAATGTGGATGGCTCTGATATGCATCCATTGAATAATTCGGACAAGTCCGAAAGTGATCCAAGATTTTCACCGGATGGAAAAAAGATTGCTTATATCGAAAATGACCAGGTAATGGATTGTAATCTTGATGGATCGGGAAGTCAGCAAATCACCGACTTATATACCGGTGTAACTGATTTCAAATGGTCAAATGATGGAAGCAAAATTCTTTTAACCTCTACCGTCTATGCTGACTGCAAGGATCAAGCTTGTAATAAAAATAAAGATGAAGAAAAAAGGGCAGAGAAATATGACGCAAGAATTATTACTCACCTAATGTTTCGCCATTGGAATGAATGGCTAAACGGCAAGCGAAGTCATTTGTTTCTGTTTGATATAGCAGCAAAGAAATATATTGACCTTAATTATTTAATGCATAATGATGTTCCGCCTCTTGACTTAGGTAGCGCAAATGACTTTAACTTCTCTCCCGGCGGCAAAGAAATAGCATATACAATGAATCCTAACAGTGTAGTAGCAAACAGCACGAACAATGATGTGTTCACTGTAAACATGAGTGATGTTAAAGCAGATTCCAAAATCCCTGCAAAGAAAATCTCCGTAAGCTTAGGAAACGATAATCAACCTGTTTATTCACCTGATGGGAAATATATTGCTTTTGCTTCCATGCTTGTACCGGGTCATGAATCGGATAAACAATGTCTGGTCCTTTATGACCGTGCTTCTGGAAAGCTAAAAAACCTTACAGAAAAATTTGATCGTTCTGTGGCTGAAATAGTGTGGTCACCTGATTCTAAATCAATCTATTTTACTGCCAACAATGAGATTTATAATTCAATCTATAAAATAGATATTGAGACAGGCAAAGTATCCTTGCTTCTAAAAGAACATAGTAATGCAGACATAGCAGTTTCACCTGATGGAAAAACAATTTATTTTAAGCAGCAACGCGCCGAGCTTCCTTATGAAATATTTGCAATGAATAATGATGGGAGTAACGTCCATCAAATTACCTTTATTAATAAAGACCTTTTATCTAAGCTTGAACTAAATCCTGTTGAGACATTCTGGTCTATGGGAGCAGACGGTAAAAAGATAGAGTCAATATTAGTAAAACCTCCATTCTTTGATGCATCGAAAAAATATCCCATGATCTTCTTAATTCACGGAGGACCACAGGATAACTGGCAGGATGAATTTCATTATCGTTGGAACTTAAATCTATTTGCTTCCAAAGGATATGTGGTTGTTGCCCCTAATCCAACCGGAAGCACCGGATACGGGCAAAAATTCACTAATGATATATCCCGTAATTGGGGCGGAAGACCTTATATCGATTTAATGGACGCCTGTGACTATGCAATAAAGCATTATAAGTTTATTGATCCCAAAAATACTTTTGCTGCTGGCGCCTCTTACGGCGGATACATGATTGATTGGCTTGAAGGTCACACTGCCCGATTTAACGCAATGGTCTCTCACGATGGAGTATTTAACACCATAAGTATGTGGGGAACTACTGAAGAGCTCTGGTTCCCGAACTGGGAGTTTGGCGGAACTCCTTATACCAATCGTGCCTTGTATGAAAAATGGAACCCTGAAAGGTTTATTCAAAATGCTAAAACACCTTTACTAATAGTTGAAGGAGCACATGATTACCGTGTTCCTGAAGAACAAGCTTTCCAGCTTTTTACTTCGCTTCAAACACTCGGTGTTGAAAGCAAGCTATTATATTTCAATAATGAGTTCCATTTTGTAGTTAAGCCGCAAGATTCTAAGCTTTGGTGGGATACAGTCTTTGATTGGTTCCAGCAACATAAAAAGTAAAAATCCGAAAGGGTTCTGACTATGGATAATCAGAAGTATGATCTCGATGACTTTACTGAACTTACGGAATTAGATTTTGGCGGTACTACCGAAAGCGAAGTAAGTAAAAATATAGGTTATGTCGAGAATAATCTTTGGGAAAAACTTGCAAAGGTTAAAAGGAAAATATCCTTTGCAAGAGATGTATTGGCACTATATAAATATATGCGTGACCCTGCTGTTGCCTGGTATAAAAAATCAGTAGTAATTGCAGGACTGATATATTTTATCACTCCAATAGATGCAATCCCGGATTTTACCCCTGTAGTCGGGTTTCTTGATGACCTAGGAATAATTGCAGCATTGACTAAATATTTAGGGCATGAGCTAGTCCCTTATTACTAAGCCCAGGTTTAGTATTGCAAATATGTTTATACAAGTTATATAGGGATGAAATGAATTATAAGTTAATAAATACTGCAGTCCTATTTAAGGGAAAAGTATTTGATCTTCAGGTAGATGAAATTGAATACGACAGTGGGAACAAAGGAATTAGGGAAATAGCAATACATTACGGTGGAGCTGTTGCTGTTCCAATTACCAACGAAGGCAAAATTATACTTGTTAAGCAGTTTCGTTATCCACTACAAAAAACATTACTTGAACTTCCGGCAGGGAAGTTAGAAAAGGATGAAGATCCCCTAATTTGTGCAACTAGAGAATTAGAAGAAGAAACCGGGTTCAAAGCTAAAACAATTATAAAACTAGGAGCAATTTGCACAACCCCGGGTTTTTGTACAGAGATTCTTCACATTTATTTAGCTCAAGATTTAACTCCCGGTAATCATAACCGTGAAGAAGGTGAATACGAAATGGAAATCTATGAATTTACCATTGATGAAGTTGAACAAAAGATTTTATCAGGTGAAATATATGATGCAAAGACTATCTGCGGCATCCATCTTGCAAAAAGCTACTTGAAGTAAAATAAGTATCCATAATTAATGAATTAATAGTTAATTAAACTGTCAACGATATATGATTAAGTCATTAGAAGTAAAAGACTATGCGCTGATTGAGCATGTTAACGTAGAATTCGGCAATGGTTTGAACATAATAACAGGCGAAACAGGAGCAGGTAAATCAATCCTTATTGATGCAATGGGTTTATTGTTAGGTGATCGTGCATCAACCGAAGTAGTGCGCAAAGGTGCTTCTAAATCAATCGTTGAAGGAATATTTAATGTAGAAGGAAATAAAAAGGTTAAAGCCATTCTTGAAGAAAACGAAATAGAATTCCTTTCGGAATTGATAATGAGAAGAGAAATTTCCCTAAAAGGATCTAACCGTTGTTTCTTAAATGATACCCCTGTCTCATTAAATCAAATTAAGGAAGTGGGTAATTTACTGGTTGATTTACACGGTCAGCATGAACATCAGTCTCTTCTTCGTACAGAAACTCATATAGAATTTTTAGATGAGTATGGGAATTACGATGCAGATATTCAAAATTATAAGTCAATATATTCTGATCTTTCCAAAATGACAGGAGAATTAAAGACACTTAGAGAAAAAGAATCTTCTCTCAAGGAGAAGGAAGATATTTATTCTTACCAAATCAAAGAAATAGATTCTGTATCACCTATAGAAGGTGAAGAAGCAAAATTAATCGAAGAGCTGAATATTTTAGAAAACTCAGAAAAACTTCTCGAATTAACTTCATCTGTCTATGAAAAACTTTACGAATCAGAGAATTCTATATATGATTCATTAGTAAAAATAAAAGTTGAAATAGAAGATTTAACGAAAATCGATAAAGCATTTACAGAGAACAATTCAGAATGCGAAACTGCACTTGCACTTCTAAATGATATTTCGGAATTCATAAGAAATTACAATTCAAAGATAGAATTAGAACCGGAAAGCCTGGGAACAATTAGAGAACGGTTAGGTTCCCTAAGCTTACTGAAAAAGAAATACGGTGGATCAATTAGTTCAATTTTAGAATTCAGAAAAAGAATCGGAAATGAATTTGATCTAGCGTCTCATTTCACGGAAAGAATTCTTGAGTTAGAAGAACAGATTAAAAAGTTAAGAAATGAATGCGGCTTTGCTGCAGAAAAGCTATCTAAGAAACGTAAAACGGTTGCAGAAAAAATTCAAAAGGAAGTAGCAGATGCATTAAGCGGACTTGGTATTTCAAATGCCTTATTTAAGGTGAGAATCAATCATAGTGCAATAGAAACCACAAATGATGATCATATTATTATTAATGGGAAACCATTTAAATACACTTCTACAGGCTATGATGAAGTTGAATTTTACATATCGACAAATATTGGAGAAGACCCGAAGCCTCTTTCAAGGGTTGCCTCCGGAGGTGAAGTATCCCGGATTATGCTTGCTTTGAAAACCATTCTTGCTAAGAATGATAAGCTCCCATTATTAATATTTGACGAGATTGATACCGGAGTTAGCGGAAGAGTTGCTCAGAAAGTGGGGCAATCATTAAAATCTTTAGCAGCTTTACATCAAATAATTTCTATAACACATTTACCTCAAATTGCCGGATTAGCCGATCACCACTTTGCTGTTTCAAAAAGCTCTAAAGGAGAAAGAGTAGTAAGCTCGATCAAACAACTCGATAAAGAAGGAAGAATCAAAGAAGTGGCAAAACTTATAAGTGGTGAAGAGATTACTGAGGCAAGCCTTACCGGCGCTAAAGAACTTATGGGGTTTTAATTTCCAATGGAAGAAACTGCTCTCTATGTTCACATTCCATTTTGCGATCACAAATGTATTTACTGTGATTTCTATTCAATTATAACTTCAGATAATATCAATAATTTTCTTCAAGCAATTAAGAAAGAAATAGAATTTTATTCTTATAAATATTCTTCCGCACGATATTTTTCTTCAATATTCTTTGGCGGCGGAACTCCTTCGCTAATGAATCCTGATTATATCGGTGATATCATTTCTACTCTGAGAGATCATTTTAGAATAGCCGACAATGCTGAAATTACGATGGAGACGAATCCAGGAACAGTCGATAAGAATAAATTAGATATGTTTCGCAAGATAGGAATAAATCGATTAAGCTTTGGTGTACAATCTTTTCATAACGATGAACTAAAATTTCTAACAAGAATTCATGATAAAGAGACCGCTATACGAGCAGTTAACGAGGCAAAAGAAGTAGGCTTTGATAATATTAGTATTGATTTAATATTCAACCTTCCAAAACAAACTAAAGAAAAATGGAAACAGAATTTAGAAACTGCGTTGAGTCTTCCGATAAAGCATATTTCTACCTACAGTCTGATTTTAGAACGTGGGACAATACTCAATAAAATGATTCTTGATGGAAAGTTTACACTTCAAGGTGAAGATTATGACGCTGAGCTTTATGAGATAACGATCGACTATCTTACCGCGTTAGGTTTTGAGCAATATGAGGTCTCCAATTTTGCCAAGTCGGGTTTTGAATGCCGCCACAACAATGCTTACTGGCGGTATAATGAATACTTAAGTTTCGGTCCGTCAGCACATTCCTTTGCTGACAATAAGCGTTGGTGGAATTACTCAAGTCTAAAGCGATATATATCAGAGATAGAAAAAAATAGTTTTGCCCAGGCTAATCATGAGTTTATAAGCAGCGAACAGAAATTTAACGAATATGTTATGCTTGCATTAAGAAGTAAAGGGATTGATAGAACAGATTTCCAAAAAAGATTTGGGATTGAATGGCTGGAGGAAAAAGAGAGCATTCTCAATTCCTTTGTCGATAACAGCTTCATGGAAATGAAGGGCAATCTTATAAGCTTTACCAAACATGGCTACGCTATCTGTGACGAAATATTAAGCAAGCTTCTCTGATATCAAATTTTCATTATAGACTATTTTCAACAGATCATTTATACCGGAGATTAAAAAGTCAGGCTTTTCTGCCTCAAGGCTTTCTTTTGATCGATAGCCATAATAACATCCGCAAGTTATTGCACCTGCATTTTTCCCGCATTGTATATCAAGCTCCGTATCACCAACCATTAAGGTCTCTTCTGGCTTCACATTCAATTCCTTACAGATTAGCAAAAGCGGTTCTGCTGATGGTTTGTTTTCAATGCCTTCCCTTCTTCCCATAACAAAAGAAAAGTATTTTCGCAGATTAAAGTAGTCAATTATTTTATCTGCCTGATCTTGTCCTTTTGTAGTTAATAGAGAAACTGCAATTCCCTCGCTCTTCAGAAATTCCAATAAGTTTATTAGGCCGCTGTAAAGTGTAGATTCTCCGATAAAATCGAAATAATATTGCTTGTATATTTCTATAAACCCATTAAAATCCGTAACGGGAATGTCAAGTTCCTTAAATATATCGATGAAATGATGCCCAATCCTTTTATAAAATTTCTCCTTATCAAGAGACCTTGAAACACCGAGTTGTTGAAGTACTTTTTCAGTTGTTTTATAAATTGTATTGAATGAATCAATTAACGTTCCATCCAGGTCAAAGGCAATATTCTTAATCATTAGACGAATCCAAGTTTATTTCTTGAGAAGAAGGTATATGGCTGGGGTATTGTTGACAATTTTCTCCACGGCAGCATTCATCAATGTTTGTTCCGCAAACAGAGCATTGACCGTGACCATGCACCCAAACAATTGTTGAAGGCTGACCGCACCATTCACACAACACAATTCGATTTTGTTTATCCATAAAAACTTTAAGAATTCTTATTTAATAAAATAATTATAAATCAGGTAATGGACAATTTAATTATAGCTAAACTATAAAACCTAACATAGAATTTAAGTGCCGGGCATAACAGGGACACATTCATGTGGTGGCTATTTAATGTAAATCAAATAAATTCTCTTAATAAATGTTTAAATTATTAATGCAAGATTATTTGCATTAACAATAGGATGAATATGTCAGGAAATTATTTTGATGTGATTGTAATCGGAGGCGGTCCTATCGGATTAACATGTGGTATTGAAGCGGTAAAAAGGAACCAGTCTCATTTGATACTTGAAAAAGGATGTCTTGTAAATTCTATTTTTCATTATCCTACAAATATGACTTTTTTTTCAACATCCGAAAGATTAGAAATTGGGAATGTACCATTTGTTTCACATAGCGATAAACCAACGCGCAGGGAAGCCTTAGAGTATTTTCGTAGGGTTAAACAATCCTGGAACCTTAATGTTCATAATTATGAAACAGTTCTTGATTTGAAAAAAGAAAAGGACTTATTCCATGTAATTTCAGATAAAGGTAATTATGTTTCTAAAAGTGTAATAATCTCAACAGGATTTTATGATGTACCTAATTATTTAGAAATTCCAGGTGAAAACTTACCAAAAGTAAAACATTATTTTGACGAAGCACATCCGTACGCATATTTAAAAGTGATCGTTATCGGCGCGGCTAATTCAGCGGTTGATGTTGCGCTTGAAACATACCGTCGCGGATCAGAAGTAACCATGATAATTCGTGAAGATAGAATTAAGGAAAATGTAAAATATTGGGTTAAACCGGATATTGATAACCGCATAAAAGAGGGAAGTATAAAAGCATTTGTCAATTCGGAACTAGTTAATATAAGAGAACAAGAGGTTGACATAAAGACTCCTCAAGGAATGATAACCATTAAGAATGATTTTGTTTTTGCGATGATAGGCTACCATTCTGATTTTTGTTTCCTTGAGAAAGCCGGAATAAAGATTTCAACAGATGAACAACGTACCCCATATTTTAACGAAGACACTTTTGAAACAAATGTTAAAGGAATGTTTTTAGCCGGTGTGGTTTGCGGAGGAATGGATAATGGGAAATGGTTTATTGAAAATTCACGCTACCATGCCAAAAATATATTTGATTATATAGCCAGATCAGGTTAAGAGATTATCAGATGTGCTGAAAAACATTTAGGTCGTTTTTCAGTATTGAAACTTTTTTTGCTTAAATCTATGTTTTCTAATGAAAATTTGAAAGCAACGTATAAAGTAATTTGTTAAAGGCATAATTAATTTTGCTCAACTTAAGACGCCTTTAATAATTTATTGTACTGTTGCTTTTTTTTATTAATAATTTAAGGAGAGACATGAAGATTACAAGGAGAAACTTTTTTTTAAAAACTGCACAAAGTACGCTTGTATTAGTAATCCCCTCTTTATTCGGCTCCTTCTTAGAGAGCTGTTCAAATCCTACTGGTCCGGGATCTGCTGCCGGCCTGCAATCGATTCAAGGCACAACATCCGGATCGAATGTTATAGTCAACGTTGATTCATCCTCGCCTATATCTAAAACAGGGACAGCCGCAATGGTAAATTTTTCAAATGGTTCTGTATTAGTAGACCATCCTTCCACAAATGTTTTTAATGCGCTTTCTTCGATTTGTACACATCAAGGTTGTCAAATTAATAGTTACGATTCGGGCAGCAGTCAGTTTGTATGTCCTTGCCATGGCTCTCGTTTTGATGTAAACGGACAAGTAACCCAAGGTCCTGCTGGGGCGCCGCTACAAAAATATCAAACGTCTATTTCAGGGACACAGCTTATTATAAAAGTAGGTTAAGATATTTCTCGCAATTGTGGATTTTGAATGAAACTTATGGAAGTATGTGGATTGTTAGAACAATAAGCAAAAATCAATAAGGCAATTTCTGTATTTTTCCAAGGTTAGTTTGAGAGATAGCGATATATAAGGGATTTCTCTCCTCGCCTGACCGCCAATGGAGAGGTCCAAAGACAATAATATTGAGTAATTCTAGCTAGCCTCTTTCCTGAGGACTTGTATTTGCTGGTATGTGAAACTATCTATGATCTTGTGTAACTTCAATAAACTAACATAAAGGATACATATGGTAAAGATAAAAACAGAAATTATTTCAGTAAAAGTATCGGACGGAACTTCAATGGATGCTTATGTGGCTATTCCCGACGATAATAACAAATATCCCGGTTTGCTTCTTTTCCAAGAAGCCTTCGGCGTTAATGGACATATTAAAGATTTAAGTGAAAGATTTTCCCGGGAAGGATATGTCGTAATTTCGCCTGAATTATTTCACCGCACTGAGCCGGGCTTTCAGGGAAGCTATTCAGATTTTCAAGCCACAAGGCAGCATATTCAAGCTTTAACCGAACCAGGTCTGATTGCAGATATTCTAGCATCATACTTATGGCTTGAATCAAATTCAAAGGTTCTTAAATCTCAAATAGGGTCTACCGGATACTGTTTGGGAGGAAGAGTCTCTGTTCTGGCAAACGTAACTGTTCCGCTAAAAGCCGCAGCTTCTTATTACGGCAGTAATATTGCTGCTACGATTGCAGATAGGCTCCAAACTGCAACAGGTCCTCTATTGTTATTTTGGGGTGGACTCGATAAGCATCTTGGAAAAGATCAAATAAATGATTTAACTTTTAAGCTTGATGAATATGGAAAAGAATATACCAATGTTGTATTTTCAAAAGCCGATCATGGTTTTTTCTGTGACGTGCGCGCAAGTTATAACCCTATTGCAGCAAAACAAGCATGGGATTTAACAAATACATTTTTTAACTTGCATCTAAAAGTTTAAGACAATTAAAGGGTAATAGAATAATGAAATATAGAGAATTAGGAAACGACGGATTAAAGGTTACCGAACTCGGTTTAGGTTGCATGGGGATGTCAGAATTTTATGGCGAAAGAAATGACAAAGAATCTGTCGCAACAATTCACCGCGCAATTGAACTCGGAATAAATTTTTTTGATACGGCTGATATGTATGGAGTTGGGCATAATGAAGAACTTTTAGGAAAAGCGCTAAAAGGTATGCGGGGTAAAGCTGTTCTTGCAACCAAATTCGGTATTATAAGAAATCCAGATGGTTCTCGTGGAGTAAGCGGAAAACCTGAATATGTTAAAAAAGCTTGCGAATCTAGTTTGAAAAGACTAGGTGTTGAGGTAATAGACCTTTATTATCAACATCGTGTGGATCCAACTGTCCCGATTGAAGAAACAATAGGTGCAATGGCTGAGCTAATTAAAGAAGGAAAAGTCAAATTTCTTGGATTGTCGGAAGCTTCTTCCAATACAATTAGAAGGGCAAATAAAATTCACAAGATATCGGCACTTCAAACAGAATATTCTTTATGGACACGAGATCCCGAAGATGAAATATTTGATACATGCAAAGAGCTTGGTATTGGGTTTGTTGCATATAGCCCTCTTGGTAGAGGATTCTTGGCGGGCAAAATTAGGGCGCATTCCGATTTGCCTAAAGATGATTACCGAATGCATTCACCTCGATTCCAGGATAGAAATTTAAAAGAAAATCTAAAGATTGTGAAAGTAATAGAGGAAATTTCATCTGAAAAGAAATGTACCCCGGCTCAGCTTGCGCTTTCCTGGGTACTTGCCCAGCGAGATTTTATCGTACCAATTGCTGGTACCAAAAGAATTAAATATCTCGAAGAGAATATTGGAGCAGTTGCTATAACTTTGACAATTGAAGAAGTTAAGTATTTGAATGAAGCAGTTCCTCGTGATGCAGCAAGGGGAATGCGTTATCCCGAAGCAATGATGAAATCAATAAACGGATAAAAGGGAATTATGTTGCATTGATCCCTGCAGCAAATAAAAATGTAATTTTAAAAATTATTAATTTATTTGAAGCAGATGGTTAAATAGCATTTAGCGTTTGATTATTTTCTTTAGCAGGAAGAAATAACTCAAATTCTAATAACAAAGGAATTATTTTGTAAAAAATTTAAGGAGATTTATATGGAATATACTCACCTTGGTAGAACCGGATTGAAGGTAAGCAGAATTTGTTTGGGGACAATGAACTTTGGCTCATTTGCTTCCGATGAAGAGAGTTTTAATATAATGGATAGGGCATTAGAGCTTGGTATTAATTTTTTTGATACTGCAAATGTATATGGTAGTGAAAAAGGAGTTGGATACACCGAAAACTTAATCGGTAGATGGCTTGAACAAGGGGGAAGAAGGGATAAAATTGTTTTAGCGACAAAAGTGCACAATAAAATGGGCGAAGGAGTTAACGATTTGAAATTATCCGCCTATAATATTCGTAGAGCCTGCGAAGATAGCTTGCGAAGATTGAAAACAGATCACATAGATCTTTATCAAATGCATCATATTGACCGGGAAACTCCATGGGATGAAATATGGCAAGCAATGGAGAGGCTGGTTAGTGAAGGGAAAATTACTTATGTAGGAAGCAGCAATTTTGCAGCGTGGAATATTGTTGAGGCTAACTATACAGCCAAGCAAAGAAATTTCTTAGGGTTAGTTTCTGAACAAAGTATATATAGTCTGCGTAATCGTCACATTGAACTAGAAGTAGTCCCTGCATGCAAAGCCATGGGAGTCGGCTTGATTCCATGGAGTCCGATTGGGGGCGGAATACTTGGCGGAGTGCTTAGCAAAACAAATGATAAGCAAAGACGTGGTCGCGAAGCATTGCAAAAATCAGTAGAAAAGCTTCGTCCACAAATTGAAGCATACGAAAAACTGTGTAAAGAAATTAATCATCACCCAGCTGATGTTGCTCTTGCATGGATGTTAAATAACCCAGTAGTTACATGCCCGATTGCTGGACCAAGAACTGTTCAGCAAATTGAAGAGAATGTGATGGCATCAAGTCTAAAGTTGTCAGAAGACGTAATAAAAAAACTTGATGAAATTTGGCCAGGACCTGGTAATCAGGCCCCCGAAGCTTACGCATGGTAGGAATTTGTAAAAAATTATTTTGATGAAGAAACTACCGTGCGTACCCAATATTGATATCAAATTGCTTAGCTATCATCCAGTTGATAAGAGCAAATGGAAAGACTTTGAAAAACTCTTTGGTGAAAGAGGAGCGTGTGGCGGGTGCTGGTGTATGGCATGGCGATTAAAGAACTCGGACTTTCAAATGCAGAAAGGTGCTGCTAATAAAAATGCAATTAAGAAAGCAATTTATTCTAATGAACATCCAGGCATACTTGCATATTATGCGAAACAAGCCATTGGTTGGTGCGCTGTTGCTCCCAGAGAAAAATATATAAGATTAGAAAAGTCAAAAGTTCTTAGAAGAATTGATAACAAACCAACTTGGTCGATTTCATGTTTCTTTATTGCAAAAGAATTTAGAAGGAAGGGTATTTCAAGTGAATTATTAAAAGCAGCAGTAGAATTTTGCAAATCGCAGGGAGCAAAAATAGTTGAGGTATATCCGATTGTCCCTTACTCAGAAAATATCCCGGCATCATTTGCGTGGACAGGTATACCTTCCGCATGTGAAAAAGCAGGGTTCAAAGAAGTTGCACGAAGATCAAAATCACGTCCGATAATGCGCTATTATATATAATCGAATAAAGCAACAGTAAAGTTTTCTTTTTATTTATACTCCAATTTACTTTATTTTTCCTTCACCTTTGCCTAATTTTGAAATGCAACTATGGTGAAATAGTTCAAAAAACGTTCAAATTAAAAATTAAGGAATTAGGAGCAAAACAATGACAACAATAGTAGATGTTTTAGCACGAGAGATATTAGATTCAAGGGGAAATCCGACTCTCGAAGTAGAAGTACTTTTAGAGAGTGGGGTAATTGGCAGAGCAGCAGTACCAAGCGGAGCATCAACAGGTGAACATGAAGCAGTTGAATTAAGAGATGGCGATAAAAGCCGTTATAACGGTAAAGGGGTATTAAAAGCAGTCGAAAACGTAAACGATATAATTGCCGATGAAATAATTGACTTTGATGGAATGGATCAAGCGGGTCTTGATAAATTTTTAATTTCGCTTGACGGAACTCCAAACAAGGAAAAACTAGGCGCAAACGCAATATTAGGAGTTTCATTAGCCGCGGCAAAAGCAGTTGCTGAGACTCTAGAAATGCCTTTGTACCGCTATCTAGGTGGGGTAAATGCCCGTACTCTTCCTGTACCGATGATGAACATTTTGAATGGTGGAAAGCATGCTGATAACAATGTTGATTTTCAAGAATTCATGATTATGCCTGTTGGTGCACCAAATTTTGCAGAGGCATTAAGAATGGGCGCTGAAACATTTCATTCATTAAAATCTGTATTAAGCAAAAAAGGATACAACACTGCAGTGGGCGATGAAGGCGGATTTGCACCGAATCTAAAATCAAACGATGAAGCTATAGAAGTAATTCTTGAGGCAATTAGCAAAGCTGGTTACAAAGTTGGAGATGAAATTGCAATAGCACTTGATCCGGCATCAAGCGAAATGTTTAATAAGGAAAAAAATGTTTACCAATTCTTTAAATCGGATAAATCTGAAAAGACTTCAGCTCAGATGGTAGAATTCTATTCAAACTGGGTAAAGAAATATCCTATTGTTTCAATCGAGGATGGATTAGCCGAGGATGATTGGAACGGATGGAAACTTATGACAGAAAAATTAGGAAGCAAAATTCAATTAGTAGGTGATGATCTTTTTGTTACAAATACAGAAAGATTGGCGCAAGGTATTATTCAAGGCGTTGCTAATTCAATCCTAATTAAGGTAAATCAGATAGGTACTTTAACTGAGACTTTGGATGCAATTGAAATGGCAAAAAAAGCCGGTTACACAAATGTCATAAGTCATCGTTCTGGTGAAACCGAAGATACAACAATTGCAGATATTGCAGTAGCAACCAACGCGGGACAAATTAAAACAGGTTCTCTTTCTAGAACTGATAGAATTGCAAAGTATAATCAACTTTTAAGAATCGAAGAAGAACTTGATGAAACCGCAATCTTTCCAGGATTGTCTGCATTAAATTATTCTGCATAAAATGTAAGTAATAAGCCCGGTTTCACACGAAGCCGGGTTCAATTTACGGATGTGATGTTATCATTTCTTTTACTATTCTTTCGACTTTTTAATTCAAGGCTTTATTGTATATAAATAACCAAGAAAAATAAATTGATATCATATATTGGTGAGCTTAGTGCTTTGTTAACTGCTTTCCTGTGGTCGGGGTCGTCATTCGCTTTTACTGCTGCTGCTGAAAGGCTTAGCTCTCTTCAATTAAATATAAATAGAATTTTCATTGCTGCGATCTTTCTTTATGCGACAATTATTTTATCGGGAATCCAATTTTCAGTTTCTAGTACGCAAGTATATTATCTTGCATTAAGCGGTTTTATAGGATTAGTTTTTGGGGATACGTTTTTATTTAAGGCATATCAGCATGTTGGTGCGCGAATTGGCATGTTATTAATGGCACTTTCACCGGCTATGAGCGCTGTGTTAGCTTACATTTTTTTGAAAGAATATTTATCTTTTTGGGGAATAGTTGGGATGTTAATTACGATGAGTGGAATTGCTCTTGTAATTTTTGAACGTAATGAAACTCCAGCTTCAAAATATAAAATAAGCAAAGCCGGAATATTCTTTGGGCTAATGGGCGCTCTAGGACAGGCCGGTGGTTTGATATTTGCAAAAATTGCTTTTAATTTAGGCACAATAAATGGATTTCTGGCGACTTTTATAAGAATAGTTGCGGCATTTATAATTATGCTTCCTTTCTCTTTTGCTATTAGAAGATTTCAGAATCCATTTAAGTTTTATGCTAAGGATTTGAAAGCGCTAACCTTTACAATTGCAGGAACAATATTTGGACCTTATCTCGGAATAACATTTAGTCTGATTGCTGTTGAATACACTAAGGTGGGAATTGCCTCAACTTTAATGTCAATGATGCCGATTATTATGCTGCCAATTGTAAGATATTATTATAAAGAAAATCTAAAATGGCGATCAATAATTGGAGCAATTGTAGCTGTAGGTGGTGTATCAATCTTATTCTTGAGATAAAGAGTATTGGCCAATATTCGTAAGATTATTATTTATAAGAGTAATATAATGGGTTACATTTTGGGTAGTGCTTTAATCTAGAGTATGAATATAAGCACTAACGATCATTTCAGGTTACTGAATTGTATTAACAAAATATATAGCACGGTTTATTATTTTAACTTGGAGCATTTAGTCTATTCTGAAGAAGATTGACTCCCATACAAAGGGATATAGTCTCAAAAAATTTTTGCTTGCATGGAAATCATGTGTAGTAATTTCACGTCAATATTATTTTGACATTTATAATAAGTTAGGTATAAACTGTAATAGTTATTATTCTATACAATTATTGTAACATCATGAATTTAATTCCAATATTTAAGTTATGCTGAAAAATTACTCGATAGTTTATTTTAATAATATTTTATTTTCATCATGAAAAAAACTATAATAAAAATCAAAAGTATTGAAAAAAGAATCCCAGTCCCAAGGAAACCTCCCAAAGTAGAAGATGATTCTAAAAAATATAACCGTAAAAAAGAAATTGACAAAATTAGGAAAAACAGAAATAAAACATAAAAATTAAATGATAAAAGCTACAATTATACTATCCTTTTATAAGAGAATTGATTATTTAAAGTTAGTATTTGCAGGACTAGAAAGACAGACATTCAAAGATTTTGAGGTGGTTATTGCTGATGATGGTTCGCCTGGCGATGTGATAGCAGAAATTGAAAAGTTATCGGTTAAAGTCAAATTTCCCGTTATACATATATGGCATGAAGACAAAGGTTTTAGGAAAAACAAAATCTTGAATAGTGCAATTAAAATTTCTAATTCGGATTTACTAATATTTGTAGATGCAGACTGTATACCGCATTCAGAATTTATTTTGGAACATTATAAAAATAAAAAGGAGAAGTTATGTAATACAGGAAGAAGGGTAAATCTTTCGAATAGTATAACCCGTATACTATCTGAAGAAAATGTTAAGTCAGGTTTCTTAGAAAAGAATAAATTACGATTGATCATAGATGGATTATTTGGACATTCTTTTGATGTGGAAAAAGGTTTTTATTTTCAGAATAAAATTTTACGAAAATACTTTAATTCAAAAAAGAGGGGTATTCTCGGATGTAACTTTTCAATATCTAAACAAGACTTTCTTGAAATTAACGGATTTGATGAAAGATACGAAGCTCCTTCGATTGGAGAGGATTCTGATGTTCAATTTCGACTTGAATTGAATAATGTAAAAATAAATTCCTTAAACAATATTGCGGTGCAATATCATCTTAATCATAAAATTCAAAATCGACCGCAAATAAACCTCGATCTCTTTGAGGAAGTAAAAAAGTCAAAACTAAGCTTTACCCCCTTTGGAATAGTGCGATTGTAACTTTAAGCACATAAAATCTATTTTTTGACCTAGTCTGATATTATTTTAACAAATATTCTCACCAAGTCTTGTTTTTTTTTAACCTACGCCTTATATTTAAAGTCAAGAAGCCAATAAATCCTTAAAAATTTAGGTGACAAATGTTAGACGATTTAGACATTAAAATATTAAATATTCTACAAAAGAACGGCAGAACAAAAAGAAATGAAATTGCCGAGGCTATCGGTCTTTCTATACCTTCTGTAAGCGAAAGACTTCATAAACTTGAAGAAAGAGGCGTAATTGAGGGATATTATACAAAAGTAAATAAAAAAGCGTTCGGGTATGACATAATGGCTTATATTCTAGTGACAATGGAGTCATCCAAACATTATAAATCATTCATCCCCCGAGTAGAAAAAACTCCGCAGATTATCGAATGCCACTCTGTTCTTGGCGAAGGCTCTCATTTATTAAAAGCAATTGTAAAAAAAACTGAATCTTTGGAAAACCTTCTTAGCGAAATTCAATCTTGGCCCGGAGTAATTTCCACAAAAACAACTTTTGTTCTTTCCACAATAAAGGAAACAACAGCAATAGACATTTAATTAATTATAAAAAAATAATATAAAGGAAATAATATGGCAAAAACAAATTCTCCATTAGATGGTGTTTTTAGTTTTATCAAAACTAAGGGGGTTAAATTTGTAGATCTTAAATTTATGGACTTTCCAGGTCAATGGCAGCATTTTACAGTACCAGTATCGCAGTTCAAAGAAAATTCATTTGTGGATGGATTCGGCTTTGATGGGTCTTCAATACGCGGTTGGAAAGCAATCAATGAAAGTGATATGTTAATTATTCCAGATTCTAAAACAATGAATATGGATCCTTTCGTAGAATCTCCTACTGTCAGTTTTATTTGCGATGTTTATGAACCCTCAACGAAAGAAAAATATTCCAGATGCCCCAGAAATATAGCTCATAAAGCGGAAGCATATTTAATTTCAACAGGAATTGCGGATACAGCCTTTTTTGGTCCTGAAGCTGAATTCTTTATTTTTGACGATGTAAGATTTGATTCACAGCCTAACAGCAGTTTCTACTTTGTAGATTCTATTGAAGGAAAGTGGAATAGCGGAAGGGAAGAGTCTCCAAACTTAGGTTATAAACCAAGGTACAAAGAAGGATATTTCCCCGTGCCGCCTACAGATTCTCTGGTCGACCTTCGTAATGAAATGGTGCTTAATTTGATAGATGCCGGTATTGATGTTGAGGCACAACATCACGAAGTGGCAAGCGGAGGTCAATGCGAAATTGACTTACGTTTTGAACCACTTGTAAAAGCAGCAGACCAGCTAATGTTGTTTAAATATATTGTTAAGAATACTGCTAAAAAGAACAACAAAACCGTTACTTATATGCCTAAACCAATTTTTGGAGATAATGGAAGCGGTATGCACGTCCACTCAAGTTTGTGGAAAAAAGGGAAACCACTTTTTGCAGGTTCCGGATATGCTGGTTTAAGTGAAATGGCTTTATATTTTATCGGGGGACTGTTAAAACATGCACCGTCACTTCTTGCATTTACAAATCCGACGACAAATTCTTATAAAAGACTTGTTCCAGGATTTGAAGCGCCAGTTAATTTGGCATATTCTCAACGCAATAGAAGCGCTTCTTGCAGAATTCCGATGTACTCGAACAGCCCAAAGGCTAAAAGAGTCGAATTTAGATGCCCTGATCCAGCTGCAAATCCTTATTTAGCATTCCCAGCAATTTTATTAGCAGGAATAGATGGTATCATCAATAGAATTGATCCGGGTGAACCACTTGACAAAGATATATATGATATGTCTCCAGAAGAATTAAAGGATGTTCCGTCAACTCCGGGAAGCTTAGGAGAAGCGTTAAAAGCCTTAGCAGATGATCATGAATATCTGTTGAAGGGCGATGTTTTTACTTCCGACGTAATTGAAACATGGATTCAATATAAAACCGATAAGGAAATTAAACCGATGGCTTTGCAGCCACATCCTTATGAGTTCTCTTTATACTATGATGTTTAGTTTGATGATCCGATAAAAATGAAGGGCGAATTTCATTCGCCCTTTTTTATTTTTAAAATATATTGAAATAATCTAATTTATTATAATACAATAAGATAATAATATAAAAGTCACAAATAAGTAACAAAATACTTTGAAAAAACAACAGATATAATGGAAAAAAATATAAATTAAATGGTTGCGCAAACCTCATGATTTGCTCAACCACTTATAAAAATCATTATCAAATATATTATTGCTGTTTCTCTAAAATTGCATTTACATTATTTTGATCGAATCTATACCGGGCTCCGGTAACTATATCAATTCTACTGGAACCAAGCCACCTATAATATCTAAGATTACTCAGCCAGCCCCTACACCGTTTGTAATTCGGTAACTCTTAGTCTGATAACCAGTTTTTTTGAACTCGACAGTATATTCTTGGTTTCATTTAAGCCTATCTTACAAGGCGTATCTCCAGTTTTCGCTCCGTTTGTTCTAACTTCGGCAGAGCCTTGACCTCCATCAAAACTCATATTCTCATTAGTACCTTGAAAAATAAAAGCACAACCATTGAAGATAAATGCGGCTACTGCAATTAAACAAAAAAAGTCCCTAACTTGCACATTTGTTCAATTATCTTCACTTTTCGTATTATTTTCTTATCATTTATCTTAAAGAAATCATTTTACAAAAGCGCCGCAATATATTTTACGGCACTTATAAATATAATTATGGATTGAATTGATAAGTATAAGTATAGCCACTCAACCAACCCCAAATGGTACCTGTTAGTGCACCCAAGGGAATACCAACGATATAAATAAATATATTCTTGTGGCTTCGGTTATAGACATCATTTCTGTTTACAAATTGATCTAGGATGTAACTTACACCAAATCCTGATACTGCACCAATTAGAAATCCTGACGGAATACCAAGCCAGTGATTTTTGTAATTTACTTCTTTTACTTTTTTAAGTGGAATTTTTTCACCAAATACGTTTTCCCTTACAGTATATTCTATTGAAGAATCAGGAAGTATTCTGACGTCATCACCTTTTAATTTCTTTCCGTTTGTCAAAATAACTTCATGCAATGGATAGGTAAAATCCGTATCATAATATTCTTTTATTTCTTTAACAGAACTTCGCCTTAATATAACCGTATGTTTTATGTTCGTTATAGCCAGAAGGCTATCATCGGATAAAATAGCACCGTAAGGAACTGAAAATGAGCTGTCGTTTGATAAAGTAACATTTATATTTTTATATTTAACTGAATTATTAAAATCTTCATAGAATTTTTCTTTAGAAGAAAAATCTTTAATTGTATAAGTTGAGGAGCAGCCTAAAATGACTAAGGAAGAAAATAATACTATTAAATAATAAATTGATTTCATAACAGTCCTTCTTAAATTAATTAGCGACGTATTGAACGCGGCCCGTATAATATGAATCGGATATATACCAGATACCATAGGGCCAAATACAATTTGTACATGGATTAGAAGTATCACACTTCCATATAATTTCAATCTGTTTTTCCTGCCTTAAAAGCCATCCGTTTTCCCATGCATCTGTACAGAAACTTTGTAATGCAGTTAAATCACCTGTTCCTGCCCAAAGCCATATCTGGTTAATATTTTGATCTGTGCCATTCGCTAATTTAAAACAACAGTCCCAATATCCCCAATGTGCCAAAACATTATCTAGCCAATTTGAAAAAACGTGAGCAGGGCTGTAATAATTTGTATATTCATTCCAATAATCACAAGGGCTCCCACAGGCATCTGCTGCATATGTGTCGCACATTACATAATAATTACTGCCCTGATATAATCCTAATTGCGCACCCCAATTATACCATTTTGCGCATGCTGTTTTTTCTGGCCAATTAAAATCAGTAAGCAAAACTTTGGCACCAGTGTTCCAATTGTTGATCAAAGACTCCAAGCTTTTAGTATCTGTGTACGAATAACTATATTTTGCAGGTTCATCAATCTCATAATACCCACATTTTGAATAGTGCTTAGAAGTATCTTGAAGTATTGCAAGTGCATTAGTAGGATTTAAGTAGGAGACCATAATATTAGAATAGGGAAATCCAGCACCATGTACTGTTTCAATATTATCAAAACTAGAAGCTGCATATAAAGAAAACCCATAAATGTTTTTAGCATCAGAACACGATATTAAATTCAAATCATTTGAAATTCCTAAAGATTTTCCGGCGACAGCTTGAAAATCCATTTCTTGTTCATAATCGTATTCTAAATGAACTCCACATGTTAAAAGGTTAGGAGATATAACATTAGTCCTGGTAGAAATATTTTTATGAGTAGAGAAATATTTATCTACCATTGCAATCTTTTCAGCAGACATGCTTCTGCTTACTAGTATTGTTTTCTTGCTTAACGGCAAGTAGACAGAAGTGTCGGGTGAAATGGAATTTGTATTAGTTATTTGCTTAGCCATAGATTTTGTATTAAGCGAAGTGGTTTTGCTTTGTGTGTTAGGTGGCGAAGTGATTGCATTTTCGCTGCTGCAACTTTGCAAAATAACAGTGAAAAGGGAAAGAAGAACAAAAAGGATTGAAACGTGGATTAAGTTTTTCATATTAACTCCCATTAAAATTAAAAAAAAATAATTTTGTATAATATACGTTATAAGAAGGTGCGAAGCAAAAAAGCCCCTTTCTATACTTAAATTTAGCTAATTTTTACTAAAATAAGGAAATCTTAAAGTTAAAAATTACAAAACAATAGGTAAAATTTAGCATTTTACTGATAAATTTAATGAAACATAATTTGCTTAAGATGATTTTTCATTGGAAAAGAACAAAATTTTAACGATTTACATTACTTATGAAACTTTATTCTTTTTTTTGACTTGAAAGTCGAAAATAGTTACAAGTTTTTATAATTTTTTCCTTCTTGCTTTTTCAAGTTTTAGTTTTTCATAGTCTTGATCTTGCACAAAAATTTCACCGGTCTTATCATTAATCCAATTCTTTTCCTTATTCATATAATTAAAGGTCTCAATTAATTTAGCATCCTCAATATCATTGAATTTTTCTTCTTTTGATTCAATTGTTTCTTTAGTTAAATGAATATTTTTTGCAGTAAATAATCTCTTTCCCTCTATTGCTTTTAATAAATGATATACCATTCTTATATTACTTACTGTTATATCATTTATCTTAAATAAATATTTAAAATTTTCTAATATACTTTTTTCTTGCTTTTCTAAATATTGAGCTTTGATATTAGCTTTTTCCTTAAAGTATTTAAGCCAAAAATCTATTAGTAATTTCCCGTATTCAATTACCTCTGTCTCTTTTTGACCGGCTAACAAAATATGAAAATGAACATTATAAGTATTTGACTTTTCATTTAATGTAGTTTCAAAACTTCTAAACATTTTTATTGTTTTATTTAGTCCCCTATAGGCTTTATCCTTTCTAAGAGATGAGTTATTAAAGAAGTCATACATTTTATCAATCGTTGACTTTAAATCGCTCTGACCTGGATTTCTGACCGTTAAAACCATATGATATTTAATGTTCTCTCCTTTAATAGGGTCTAAATATTTATCTAAAAACTTTGCTAACCTAATAGAATTACAAACTGAGCAAGTTTTTTCTTTACAAAATATAGATTTTACAACACCGTTAGAATAGATTTCCAAACGAGAAGAACATTTAATTTGTCTAATCATTCTTTTTATCATCATTTCATCATTGGGAAAATTTGCCTTTACAAAAGCTAACATTTTATAAGCAAACTTAGAGGATAATTTTTTCTTTAGACCTCTTTTGGCAATCAGAGATTTATCAGTGAGAAGCATCTTTGCCTGACTTGTTTCTTACTTGTCAAGAGAAGGCAAAGTATTTGAGTTTTGCTCATGCTTTTGGGCAAATTCTTCTAAAGTGTCTAACCTGGATTTTGTTATCCACTGGCTTAATTCAGCTTTATTGAAATAAAGTTTCTTCCCGGATGGTTTGTAGAAAGGAATTTTGTTTTTATAAACTAAATTATAAAGGTAAGATTTTTTTAGCCTTAAATATATGGCTGCTTCATCTGCATTGATAAATTCATTGGTTTGAGCTGTTAATTTAGAATTTATTTCTTGTAATGAATTATAAATATTAGAAATATTTTTTGAATACATTTTTCACTCCATTTCATTTTATTTTAATGGAGTGAAATTATATTACTGCATGTCTGTTATACGGAAGGATATTTTATCCGTTATACGTAAAACGGATAAATTATTTTTGCTTCTTATTTTTATAGTTCAAAAATCGTTTATAAAATTTTTGTTGCTCTGATTCTTGATCTAATCCAAAAGCTTTTGCAACGTTAAAAGTAATTGACCTTAATGATCTTTTATCGTTTACTTTTTCTGATTCTTTATGCTTTTGAAGTATCTTTTCAAATTCCTCTATTTCTGAATTTATAAAACTTTTCCCTAGAAATTTTTCTCCCTGTGTTGCTTTTCTCTTAAGCTCTTCAATATTATTACTAGTTAAACTTAATTGGTAATCAAAAGTTGCAAAACAATTTTGCATTGATTCAGTACTACTTTTCTTAATCAATTCATTCATTTGCTCATTTGATTTAATGGTTCCTGTTTCCATATTTCTACAAATAATAAATAAATTCCAAAATATATGAGGCATTGTAATGGCAGCTAAACTAGTTTTAAATGAAATCTTATTAGCCATAAATAATTTTATATTTTTAGGTACGCCTAAATTTTCCCAGTGAGTTTTAAACTCGTTATTAAAAATATTATAGATCAATTTCCAATCTACTTGTGAGATGAATTTATTGTCATTATGAAAAAGAAATGATTCTTTAAGAAAATGTTTAAAATTATCTTTAAAGGCTACTATAAATTTTTCTTCAGTTAATTTCTCTAGATCATTTAATAGTTTAGTTTGTTCATCCATTTGACACTCCTATTTTTTCCCCTTCGCTAAATAAAAGATATATCGTACAGAAAAAGATGCAACCCTATACAAGCTCGCTTCGCTCGGGGTTGCATCTTTTCCTGTACTCAAAACGCAGTTTTTACGCTTCGGGGAAAAATATTTTGTTTTATAATTCATTTTTTTTTTAATCTTAAATGCTTGGTAATTTTGTCATTGCTTCTTCTACCGTCTTATTAATAATCTTTGCATAGATTTCAGTCATCTTTATTGATTTATGTCCCATCATTTTACTCACTGTATAAATATCAATTCCTGAGCTTAAAGATAAAGTTGCAAACGTGTGTCTTGCTGAATGAAAAGTGAGAGATTTATTTATGTTAGCATTCTTAGACCATTTTCTTATTTCATTATTTATTGTTTTCTCTTGCTTAAGTTTAAATACTTTTTCATCTTGATTTATACTCCTTTTATCAATATTTATATATAAATATTTTATAGCGGTTTTAGCTAAAGGTAAATATTCTATTCTCTTTGTCTTCATTTGCCGGAAAGATATTTTGTCTTCATTAATTTCTGACCAGGTCATTTTTTTTATATCTGAAATTCTTAATCCTGTAAAGCAAGAAAAAATAAATGCTCTCTTAGTTTCAATATTTTTAGTTTCAGTATCTGCCATAGCTTGTATTTCTTCTTTTGTCAAATAGACTCTTTCAATTTCATTTAGTTTAACCTTTACATATTTAGCAGGACTTTGTAATATCAATTTATCTTTGACTGCTTTATTAAGTATTGTTTTTATTTTTAATAAGTAAGCCCAAGCAGTAGAATTTTTATGAACCTTTTCCATTTCAGATTTATAATCCTCAATAAGTTTTTCAGTAATAAGTTTAAATGGTAGCTTTCCATTAATTGTTTTGGGCTTTACAAAGTTGCTAAAATTATTAAAAACAGATTGAGCAGATTTATTTTTTATATTGACCTTAAAATATTCTAAGAAGTCTTCACCGCCATTTAAATTTCTTGGTATGTCATTATAATCTGAAATTATTTCAATTTCTCTTTTTGACCGTTTTGTTTCCGCAATTTGCTTTTTAAGCTTTCTCTCCGGATCATTTTTTTTAATTTTAATATCTAAAAATTCGTAGTGTCTTGAACCTTTGGAATAAATATCCAGGTAAAGAGATTCAGAATTATTGGAAAGTTTCTTTGATCTTAGTTTAACACTCATTTGCATTTACTCTAATATTTGAACCAGTCACAAAATAGTAACAAAAATAATTGAAAGAAAGTGAAAAATGATTAAAGCAAGTGAAGTGGTTTTTAAGGAAGGAAAGAGAAAAACGTTAAATATGTCATATAATCGGAACTATTTTACATTATATTTCATTTAGCATCAGACTAAATAACTGCTAAAATGTTATGCTGTATTTTATTTTAAAATTCTAACGAAACCGCCATAACGATTGTTAGGTCTGAAATTTAATTTTTGAAAGAATGCCTTTAAGTAAAAGTGTGTGGTAACAGTTTTTATCCCATCAGAACTTAATCTAGCACAAAAGTCTTCTATAAGCTTTCCTGCAAGACCGCGACTACGATATTGCCTTGCGATTTCAATTCCTTCAATTTGAGCAATTTTTGGAAAGAGTAATTTATAACATAAACCGCCGACAATTGTGTCTTCATTGTCGTTATCAACTATTAATAAATAATGAAGATCATTCTCAATCTTTAACGGATAATTATCAAGAATAAATAATTTGTAGAGACCGCCTGTTTCCGATGGAGTAACTGGTCTCCTAATAGAGTAAGTTAATCCTAAAGAGTCCTTAATCATTGTTTTGATTACAAGCTTTGAACTTTCTTCTTCACCACTCGCTGATAGCTCCAAATTAGAATTATAGGATAATTTAGGAAAAGCAATTTTGTTAAAAACTTCTTTGTCGGTTTTATCTGTTAGCAATTCAATCAGTTCTAATAATTCTAATCTTTTAACGGCAGGTTGATCCGGAAATTTATTTAGCGAAAAAATAAGTTTGTCAAACAAAGACAATATATTTCTAGGATAAAAAGAAAAATAAGTTTCTTTGTAAAAAGTGTATCTCATTACTTCAGGATATTTTTCTAACCGGTATACGGTATACATATTATTTACAAACTCCGCCTTTGCTTTTTTTGTAACCATTGGATCTTCGTTCAACCAATTCCTGTAATCATGGATAGCACTTGAAACGAAGGAATTTATAAATGGCTGTGACGTTAATTTTTCTAAATAAGGGTCTATTCTTACTGCCAATTCTCTAGTCACAGAGTTTATAGATTTATTTTGAAATTCATTTTTAATCTTTTTAAGGAATGCAATCCCGTCTTGCAATCCTAGACCTTCCAAACAAGAATCAAAAATCCATTCTGTATAAATATAGCCCTTACTTTGCGGGTAATTTGAAATTGTTTGTAAATAAAAATTATTGAATAGTGATTCAACCAATTCAGATGGACTTGAGTAATTGTGCCAACCGCTAATAGACAATATCTTTGTGCCTTCTTTGAAATAAGGCTCCTGGACGACTACGTTTGATGGAGAAATATGACCGGGGATTACTTCGTAATTGCTGTTCTTTAGTAAAACGAAAAATGCCGTCATACTCCTTCTAAATAAAATCTCCCATTCACTTATATAATAATTGTTTTGTGAAAAATTGCTTATAGAAGAAAGTTGGCGAATCTTTTCCCAAACAGAAAGATCATTTATAAAATCAAACGAAACTATTCCCAAGGTTGATCTAAAATTGCCAAGCTTTGGCAGAACATATCCCCCTGATGATTTTTGTGCAATTTTAATCATCAAATAGATTGTATCTAAAACTTTTTTACGTGTTATATCCGGTGTAATTAAAATAATAAAATCATAATGATTGAAATTTTTCTTATTAATACTTAAGCGGTATAAGAATCTTTTATGTGAAGCGCTAAGCTTTGTAATGTATATTCCGTAATCGCTTACCTCGTTTAGGTTAAAATTATCTTCATCAAAAATTAAAAGGAAGGCCTCTTTTAAAAAAGTAGATGTAAATAAAATATTCTCAATACGTTCAACTTCTTTGCCGGAAATAGTATCCTGGAAAACGATTTTATTTCGCCAATTTTCATGAATTTTTTCATATGAAGAAAGCTTAAGTCTTGCTTCAAACCATTGTGAAAGTTCTTTATAAAGAATTTTTGCATATTTTGAAATTCTCTTGTCCTGCTTATGCAAAATCCAATTGATCAATTCAGTTCTTATTAAGGGATAAGAAGTTGGATGATGATAAGCATACTTTGTTATTAAATCTAAAATAAGTTTGAATTGTGAAATAGCTATATCCGAGACTGGCCAACTTAATGTATTGCGATATGATTCCAATCTTTGCCTAATTGCACCTAAGCGGAATCCTTCCATCTTATCAAAGCTAATTTCTTCAATAATATTTTTATTCAAAAAAGTTTTACCGCTGTTTATAAAAGAAGGTAAATATCTGTTGAAATCAATTTGTGGTTGGTTCAAAAGAAGAATTTTATAGGCGTAACTTCTTACAGAAAACTTTGGATGGTTAGCAAGACATTCAAGACGCCTGCTGAGAAGATTTTCAACCTTGTGCTCAACATTCGGGAAAACGGATTCGATCTTTTTTAGTGATTCAAGAATATCCATTTCTTTTCCAAACAACAATACCGTAATTACGTTATTTAAATCTTCAATGCCGATAGCGACATGAGAAATATTCACGGTCGAATTATTTTTGTTGCTTTTATTATTACCTCCGAAATCAAAAAATATTTGCGATGATATATTTGAGAAATCCATTTCCCAATCTTCTTTACAAACTGCAAAATTAATCAAGTTGCTATTCCCAACCCAAAGAATCGGCTGGCGAACGAATATTCCCAGATCAATAGAATCTGACTTTATAACATATTCGAAATCGCCAATACGGGTTCTATTGTGAACGGGATTATTTATGATGTTTAAAAAAATATTTTTATTCTTAATTAAAATTCCATTTGGTTTGCATTCAAAATCCTCTTCAGTTAAACTGAGGTCCTTAAGTATCCACAAAGGAATAATTACTTTTTTTGTTCCGCATGAAATTCTCAAATCTGATTTTTTATACAATTCATTAATTTCATGTTGAAAATTAGTTTCGATAATTTTTCTTTTGAAAGTACCCTTTGGAGTAAGTTCTCCTTTGTTTTCTTCAAAATTTCTATTAATAATAGAAAATTTAACAATTCTTTCATATGCGCTTAAACCTAAATTAACTGAAGAGACAATTGAGCTAAAGTAGTCTCTTAACTTTCCTTGTGATTTAGCTTGGTTTATAAAAGGTTCATTATAATCAGGAACAATTAGAAGCGTGTTATATGGTTTCATATCTCCCGCAACAAAGGCTCGCTTTAAACCGGGTATGTTTTCAAATTTCTTTTCGATAAATGCAGGCGCAACAGTCTGTCCCTTGATATTCTTATAAATATCCTTAACGCGGTCAATGATAAATAAATAGCCATTTTCATCTTGCTTAAATAAATCTCCGGTTGAAAGCCATTTTGGTTGTTGAGAACCAGCAGGTAAATCGTCTAGATATTTTGCAATATATTCACCAGCAATTTGAAGTTCACCGTCATCTGTAAATCTTATTGAGACGCCCGGTAGAGGTTTGCCGACAGAATCCTTTATATATTTTCCGGGAGGAGTCATGCAAACTCCGCCGGTAGCCTCTGTCATTCCAAAACCACTGCATAGATCAATTCCGCTTGCATTAAAAAACCTGAATACTTTTGGCTCCAAATACCCAGCTGCAGAAATTCCCCATCTTAAATTGTTTCCGACTAAACCGGATAACACACTTTGTTTAGATAGAATATCCTTCTTTAGAATTATTTCTTCTTTAAATTTATCATAAATTTGATTCCACCTTAGGGGAATGCTAACGAGACCGGTGGGATTAATTTCCTTCATTAAATTCATTAAGGAATCAACATCATTTTTACCAGCAAAAACATACGTTCCGCTCCAGAAAATTGCGCCCATCATTTCAAAATATCTTCCGAATGTATGAAATAAGGGAAGATAGCATAAGAGAACTTCATTGTTACCTACCTTTGGCAAAACTGCTGCTCTTGCAAACCTTTTTGATAGAATATTATGGTTTGAAAAGGCAACACCTTTCGGCATTCCAGTGCTGCCGGAAGTGAACATTACCGTAGATATTTCATCAGATGGAAAATGTTTTCTGTTCCCTAACAGCTTTTGAATTTCATATTCATTAACGTTAGAAAGCATTGATTGATAGTTTATTATTTCTTCTTCCTTCGGCAATTCTGAAAGTCCGGTATACACTATTAAAAAAAATGTTTCTGATTTTTCTCTAACTTTTCTTAAAATCTCCATGCGCTTTTCTGAGTCGGTAACTACAATATTAAAATAAAGTTTGTTAAAGATGTATAAGAGAGTCTCAATGTTAAAGTGTATATGCAAAGGAGAAATAAAGATATCGTATGAAAGGCAAGCCAAGTCGCAGCATGCTGTTTCAAGTGAATTATCAGAATAAATTGCTACTTTGGGGCTAGAGCCTTTCAGCTTGAAAAATGAAACTGCAATATTTTTGAGAATAGAATCGATCCGTTTATAGGAATAATTATTCCTTATTTTGTCGTTAAAACGAGAGAATAAAATTTTATCGGGGTGGGTAGATACTCTTTGTTCAAATAGTTTTTGAAACGAATAGTCTGATAGCTTGATAATTTTAAAAACAACTCCAGCCCAACGGTATGTTTCATCAGTTTGACTTAGATTTAGAAGGAAAGTTGGGTATCTAGTCAAATCTAAAAATTTGTGCCATGTATCGTTTTCGATTTCGGAGGATTTACCAGAGGCAATAATTTCTTCGGCTGTTTTTAAGATTTCCTTTGCAAGTTGCGGTTCAATGGAATCTGGTAAAGTTACGCCGGCAAGTTTTAATCTCTCCTTAAAGGTGACTGTTAGTTCTTCCATAGATTCTTCTCAACTTTTTATTTTATCCACTCTTTCCAAATCTCCGGCCGGTATCCAATTGTAGCTATATTATGATTCCGCACAACCGGTGTTTTAAATAAGAGAGGATCGTTAAGCAGTTCGAACATAATATCATAAACCATAAAGCCAAAATTTCGTTTACGGAATTTGGTACCGTTTTTGTCAATCAGATCTTCCAAAGAAACAGTGCGCAATATATTTTCAAGTTCGCCTTTTGAAATTCCTTTTTCGGATAGGTCTCTAAATTGAAATTGGATATTCCTCTCCTTAAAAAAGCGTTCGGCTTTTCGAGTATCATTGCATCTTTTCGTACCGAAAATTTGAATATTCATATTTATTAAAATTTATCTATTGAAAAATAGGAAAAATAATCGTGAATAATTCCACGTAAGCATTTGTCTGTAAATTCAAAAATATTCTAAAGGAAATATGTTGGGAATGAGTTTATAAAAATGAAATTTCTTGCGTTCTTTTTGAGCGAGGGAACCTACTTTTAACTCCGCCGTTTGCAATTACTGCCGTGCCAAGGATATAGTCACGATACTTAACAACGCATTGTCCATCAATGGGAGTATCTTTTCTGATTATTCCTCCTTCAAGATATTTCTTGAGATCGTCATGATTTTCAATTACGTATATTTTTTTTGAAATGTATTTTTCAAGAACCTGTGCTGCTTGGGTGTGAAGTGTTATTTTATTCCCTTTATCAATAAGGCCAAATTTTGTACCGATCCTTTCAAAAAGGTCCAAATTATTTTCTTCCCATTTATTGTTAACGAAATAGATATCATTTTTTTTCTTAAGGAATTTATAGCTTGATAGGATATTGTTTTCAATACCGAATTCTTGTTCAACCATTTCCAGAAGTTTTCTTACATCTTTATGCTCGTGATTCAATAATCGTGTTACGCTAGATTTTAAATCTAAAAGATCTGGTGAATTAGTTGTCCCAGTTTTCTTTAATTTCACTATAAAAAATCCGTCTGAATCAACTTCCCAAGGAACAATTCTTCGTGCCTTAGAAAGCGAAGGATGAAAAATATCACCATTGTAGCTCGTGAAAGCTTCTCTCGATTTAACGGGCAATTCGATCTCTTCAATTTCCACAGGGTATTTATGCAAGACTTTATTTATAACGAATTCATTTTCTTCGGGAGTAAGTGTACATGTTGAATACACGATTTCTCCGCCGACTTTCGCCATTTTAATAGCAGCAATTAGTAGTCGCAGTTGAAGTTCTCCAAGTCTAGCAACTCGCTCAAGCGACCACCAGTTACTGACTTCTTCCTTTTTTTGAATAATCCCCAAACCGCTGCAAGGCGCATCGACTAATATTTTGTCAAAATATTCTGTAAATGTTTTACTTAATGATTCACCCTTAAAATGCATTACTCCGGTGTTCATCAAATTCATTCTATCAATATTATAAACAAGCATCTTCACTCTTTCAAGTGCAATTTCATTTGCTAACAATGTTCCTCTATTATTCATCATTTCGCCAAGCCCGGTTGTTTTAGAGCCGGGAGCAGAACAAAGATCCAGAACTATATCGTTTGAAGATGGGTTTAAAATCAACGGCGGTATCATTGAAGATAAACCTTGAATATAATATTGACCGATTATATGCTCTATCGTTTTTCCGAGAAATTGATTGCCAGATTTTATTTTTAAAGCGTTCGGAATCAGTTCGATTTCTTCAGTACTAATAGACAAATCATCTCTCAGCCTTTTCATTAGGCTTTTCTTATTTGCTTTTAAATTATTAACCCGGATGTATTGAGTTGGCTCATGCCTTATGAAATAGACATATTCATCCGCAGAATTTTTCCCATAAAGCGATGTTAAATATGATTTAATATTTTCACTAACTTCAATCAAAATTGCTTCTAATGCCTTACCAAGTTTAAGTGCCTAAAAATTTCATTGACTACATAACTTGAATTTTTCATACCGGGAAAATTCTTTTTGTAATCAGTCTCGATATGCCTAATTAAATTATCCAAATATTCCTGATAAAGTGTAATAGTTTCTAACATTTTTTCCTTTTTTGCAGGGAAAAGTATTTCTTTTGGTCTTGTCCTGTTGGCATAAATAAAATATTTCGCTTCATTATAATCAGATGCTTGGTGCACAGACTTACCATCCGTCGTTAAAATTTCGTAACTGCCGAAGAATTCTTGCCCTACAACTAGAGTTTTTTCAGGAAGGTTTATTGTTTTTGCTTCGTCAGTTTTTAGAAAATCGACAGGAAACTCCTTCAACCCTTCCTCTGATAACTTAATTACCCAGTCTGTAATAAACTTTTTTTCGTTCAATTATTATTCGAGATTTTTTATAAATGTGGAAATGCTATTTTTCAAGTCGCTGCTATTTGTGTAGCCTATAACTGTGAGAAGCTTCGAATTACATCCAGTAATCATAGCAGAAACTTTTTTTACTTCCTTATTATAAAGCGCGAGTACTGGGATATTAAGCTGGTACAATCCAAAAGCAATTTCAAAGCCTACGCCTAAACTTGGTCCGGACACTTCAGCTATTATTAAGCCACTTTTTTTTATCCAGCTGATATCACGTTTGAATATTTCTTCTGCAGTTAAAGACTCCTTCTCAGAGAATTTATTATTTAATTCAGATAATGCCGTTAACCCTAAGGAATCAATGTGTGAAATAATTTCAGTATAAAATTTCTGATAACTAACATCTCCATTAATTGGGCCGGCACAATAAATATTCATTTAGGATTTTAATATTTCTTGATAAAGGTTTTCATACAACGGAATAATTTTTTCTTTACTGAAATTCTCCACTGATCTTTTCCGAGCATTAGTAGAGAAAATTTCATATTTCTTGTCATTTGTCAAGAGATCAATTGCATATTTAGCCATCCTATCAATATCGCCTATTTCTGCAATATAACCAGTTTCATTATGCTTTACTAACTCGGGCAAACCACCCACACTTGATGAAATTACCGGAAGACCACAAGACATTGCTTCAAGTGCGGCAAGTCCGAAGCTTTCAGACTGTGAGGGAATTATGAAAAGATCTGCAGCGTTCAATAGTTCTACAAGAGCCTCCTGCTTCCCTAAAAATTTTATATGCTCACATAAGCTAAGTTCACGGCATAATCTTTCACATTCGGAACGATCTGGGCCGTCACCAACTAAAATTAATTTTGCAGGGATCTCCTTTATGACCTTTTCAAATATTCTTATCGTATCGGTAACTCTTTTTACAGGTCTGAAATTGGAAGTATGAATTAATATTTTTTCGCCCTTTGGTGCCACATGCTTCCTGAAACTACATGCACTAGCAGGCTTAAATAATTCAGTGTCGACAAAGTTAGGAATTACTTCTATTTCTTTTTCAATTGAATAATTTGTTAAAGTTTTTTCTTTTAAGAATCTTGATACCGCCGTTACTCCGTTGCTTTGTTCAATACTAAATTTTACAAGAGGAAGAAATGACGGTTCCAGTCCGATTAAAGTTATATCAGTTCCATGAAGTGTGGTAATGACTTTAAGGTCTCTTTTTCCTTTTAAGATTTGCTTTGCCAAATATGCGCTGCTAGCATGCGGAATAGCATAGTGAACATGAAGCAAATCCAACTTTTCAAACTCAGCAATCTCGGACATCTTGCTGGCTAGTGCAAGACTATACAGTGGAAACTCAAACAGCGGATAGCTACTCATCTCAACTTCATGGAAAAAAATATTTTCAACAAAATCTGTAAGACGAAAAGGAAGTGCATAGCTAATAAAGTGAACCTGGTGCCCCTTTAATGCCAATTCTTTTCCGAGTTCGGTCGCAATTACACCGCTACCGCCGTAAGTAGGGTAGCAAGTTATTCCTATTTTCATAAAATTCTAATTTCCGTAACTTTAATTTATATAATAAATCTGTTTTATTAAGATAAATACAAATTTAATAACAATTATTGTTTAGTCTCAAACCAAATACATAAACTCAATTTTATTTAATAGATTAACGTATCAATGCATTTTATTTTAAAAGAATATCAGCCTTTATGAAAATATTAGTAATCGGGCATTCAGTAGAAGATCACATTAATTACGAGGGTAGAAATAAAATAGCACCAGGCGGAATATTTTATACTGCACTTACTCTTTTAAGTTTTAAAGAAGAAAAAGATGAAATATTTTTGAATACCTCTGTGCAAAAGGAAAATTATAATTTGTTTTCTTCGGTATACGATCTTTTTGATCACAGATATTTTACTTTTGTCGAAAGCATACCTAAAGTCTTCATAAATGTGCACCATTCAAAGGAGAGGGGAGAAACTTATAAAAACATTACTGATAAACTCGAAATATTTCCTTCTGATTTTTCCAAGTTTGATGGAATTCTTATTAATATGATTACCGGTTTTGATTTAACTATTGAGCAATTAAGTGAAATTAGGGATAGCTATAGAGGTTTAATTTATTTCGATGTTCATACTCTTGCACGAGGGCTTGATGAAAATTTTCATAGGGAGTTTAGAAAAATCCCAAACTTCAAGAAATGGGCTTCTTTTCTAGACATAATTCAAGTTAATGAAAATGAATTACTAACTCTTTTTGATATAAATGACGAAATTGAAATAGCTAGCGAAGTGTTAAGCTGCGGTCCGAAACTCTTGATTGTTACAAAAGGCGAGATCGGTTCAAAGATTTATTCTATGAACAATAACGAATTATCCTCGACTTTTGTTTCTTCGATAAAAATCAAAACAGAAAATAAAATAGGTTGCGGTGATGCCTTTGGGGCAGTGTTTTTTTATGCTTATATTCAATCCGAAAATTTTAATAAAGCTTTACGAATTGCAAATAACGCCGCAGGTTGTGTAGCCTCTTATGCGGATGTCTCCGAATTTAAGAATTTGAAATATGATGTTTTCACACAACATAATTAAAAATAGGATTCTCGTTGTAGGCGCAAATGGGATGCTTGGATTGAGAACGATAGATTTTTTTTCAAAAAAACAGAATGTCCAATTATTAGGTTGTTCTATTGAGGAAAATCCACTTTATAAGGATGTAGACTATATATCCTGTGATATTTCAAAAAGAGAGAATATAAAGAAGATCATTTCTGATTTTTATCCTGATTTCATAATTAATGCAGCCGCTTATACTAATGTTGATAAAAGCGAAACTGAAAGAGAGCTTGCCTGGAAAATAAATGTTAAAGGTGTTGAGTATCTTGCTGAATCTGCCCGTAACATAGATGCACATTTAATCCATATCTCCTCTGATTATATATTTGACGGTAAGAATGGTCCATATCATGAAAATGAGAAACCAAACCCCCTTGGTTATTATGGTAGAACAAAACTTGCTAGCGAAAATGCATTAAGAATTTCCGGGGCTATGAATACAATCCTTAGAACTAATGTACTTTATGGATTAGCCGCCCAAAGCAGACCGGACTTTGTTAGATGGGTTATTCAAACCGTCGGCGATAAGAAACCTGTTAGAATTGTAACTGACCAAATAAACAATCCTACTTTTATTGATGATCTTGTCCAAGCAATCAGTATTGTAATTGAATTTCGTAAAGTCGGGATTTTTAATATTGGGGGACAAGAATTTCTTTCACGTTTCGATTTTACATCCATTATTGCTGATTATTTTAATCTCGATAAAGGACTTATTATACCTATTCTTACAGTAGAACTTCATCAGCCGGCAAAAAGGCCGCTTAAATCAGGTCTAATTACACTTAAAGCTCAAACGGAAATTGGTTATAAACCTTGTTCAATTATTGAATCGCTTTCTAAAATGAAAAGAGAATTGTCTTTATGAAAAGATTTTTCAGTTTCGCTCTATTATTAATTGTTATTGTATCAAATATGTTGCTTTCTCAAGATAAGTTTCCTGAATGGGCGAAAGGAATAGTTTGGTACCAAATATTTCCAGAACGTTTTGCAGATGGTGATACTCAAAATGACTCATCATTAGTAGATAAAATAAAGCTTGAGGCAAAACGGAATATACCTGAGTGGCATGTAACAAAATGGACAAGTAATTGGTTTGCTGAATCTGATTGGGAAAAACAATTAGGGGGAAATTACCGAAGAGGATTATCTTTGAGGCGTTATGGTGGAGATTTGCAAGGAATAATCAATCATCTCGATTATTTAAAAAAACTTGGAATCGGAGCAATATATATAAATCCTATATTCGATGCTGTTTCACTTCATAAGTATGACGGTTCAACTTATCACCATATCGATGTTAATTTTGGGCCTGACCCAGAAGGCGATAAAAAATTAATTGCTTCGGAAAACCCCGACGATCCTTCTACATGGGTTTGGACTTCGGCAGATAAATTATTCTTGAAATTGATTCAAGAAGTTCATAAGCGAGGTATGAAGATTATAATCGACGGAGTTTTTAATCATACCGGAACTCAATTTTGGGCTTTTAAGGATATTGTTAAAAACGAAAAAGAATCTAAGTACATAAACTGGTATGAAATTAAGTCCTTTGGCAACAAAGATAATGAGAACAAAAAACTTGATTATAAAGGATGGTCTGGGATTAAATCGCTTCCCATTTTTAATAGGACAGTAAATGATCTATACCCGGATGTACGCAAATATATATTCAGTGCGACTAGAAGATGGATGGACCCTTTTGGTAATCCTGCCGATGGGATAGACGGATGGCGCTTAGATGTTGCTAATGAAATTCCTCTAGGCTTTTGGAATAAATGGAGGCGGCTAGTTAAAAGTATAAATCCTCAAGCAATTATTATTGGAGAACTCTGGCAGTTATCGCCCCAATATGTTAGCGCTGACGGTCCATTTGATGCACTTATGAATTACAATTTTGCTTTTGCAGTAAACGACTTTTTTATAGCTAAAAAGAAAAAAGTCTCAGTTGAGAAATTTATAAATGAATTAAAGAAAATTGATCAAACATATCCGTATAAAAACTTATTTGTTCTCCAAAATTTGATTGACAGTCATGATACTGAGAGGTTATCATCAATGATTGCCAATCCAGATCGCCAATATGATCATGACGCAAATCCCTCTAATTCAAATTATAACCCTGGTAAACCGTCTCAAAAAGATTATGAGATGCAGAAATTAATTCTAGCTTTTCAAATGACATATCGGGGCGCACCCATGATTTATTATGGCGATGAGGTTGGTATGTGGGGCGCAGATGATCCTGATGACCGTAAACCAATGATATGGAATAACTTAAAATATGATAATGAAGTTATTACACCGGAAAGCGGGTATAAAATGGGACTCGGCTCATATAAAGTTGAACAAAATAAAAACTTGCTTTTGTTTTATAAAGAGTTGATAGCAATTCACAATAATAATGATGCGTTAAAATTTGGTGATCTTGCGTTTATATATTCAAATAATGCACAAAATACTTTTGCTTTTAGAAGATGTTATCTAAATGAAACAATTATAACAGTATTCAATTTAGGAAAAAACTTCTCGGAGTTTGAGCTTCCAATAGTGAGCAAGGCAAATTCTTGCAAAGAACTTATTTCAGGAAATATAAGTAGTTTGGTCAAAATGGGTAAAAGTGAAAGACAATTGGTTGTTCAACTAGCCCCTAATACTGTGAAGATATTTAAACTGATTGAGCCTTTAAATTAAATCATTATGCTAATTCTTTAGATAAACGTTGTCGAACTATGTTTACCAAAGAATCATAATTCTGGCCTTCAGGATAGACAGGCTTAAGAAATTTTATATTGATTTTCTTCCAAGGTCTTGGGATAATACTTCCCCTCGGCAATGCTTTATAAGCTCCGTTTATTGAAACCGGAACAATCGGAACATTTAGTTCCTGACTTAAAATTGCAAAAGATTTCTTAAACTCTCCCAAAGAGCCAGTTCTTGTCCTCGTACCTTCTGGAAATATTATTATATTTTTCCCTTTCCTAAGTACTTCTGCTAATTTTTGTAGCGATTCCTTTAAGTCACGATTCAAATCCATTATTATAACATTATTCCTATTTGCAAAAGCTTTTACCCATTGGTTTCTAAGATGTTTTTCTTTTGCATAAAAATAAGTATTCTTCATTACCTTGTTTTTCAAGTACATGGAAACAAATAATCCGTCAAAAAAGCTTTGATGGTTGGGAGCAATAATAAACGGGCCTTCCGGTAAATTTTCTGTTCCTTCACTCTTCAGTCTAAAATAAAGTTTGAATAAAATCTTAGATATATTTTTAAAAAGATTCTGAGTAAACCAACTTTGGGGAAGCTTTAGTTCTACCTTTTCCTTAAATATTTCTGCCCACTTGACTGTCTCTACAGTAAGCCTGTTCTTTTTCTCTCTCATAAATTGGGAAAGTTTCTCAACAGTCGGATGGTAAATCAAAACATCATTCTGAATTTTAATGCCAAAAGTTGATTCAAGAAAAACGTGAAGGTTAACTTTATCCAATGAATCAAGTCCTAAGTCAATCTCGAAGTGATCATCGGGAGAAATGTCGTTTTTCTTTTGTTCTTTTAGAAAATCCCGGATTACCAGGTATTCCTCGAATTGTGGTTCATTTAATACTTGTTTCTTGACCCCAGTATTTTCACTTATTATCTCTGCTAATTTGAAGCGCTGTATTTTCCCGAGCCTCGTTTTAGGCAGTTCATCTTTATAAAGAATAAATTTATTAATCTTTTTGTAAGAGGAAACACTATGATTATATTTATCAATTATTTCCCATCGGAATATTTCTTCAATAGTCTGAATTGAGTCTTCCGCAAGTCTCTTAAAATTCGGATAGATAACGGCTGTTAGAATATCATTCTGCATGAACACGCCAACTTCTGAAGTATAGTCTGACAATATCTTAATTTTATTTTCAATTTCTTCCGGATTAATGTTTTTCCCATTCGATAATACAATTATTTCTTTTGAACGGCCTGTAATATGAATAAATCCTTCATTATCGAAGTAGCCTAGATCGCCTGTGTACAGCCAACCGTCTTTTAACACCGCTTTAGTTTCTTCTGGGCGATTGTAGTATCCTTGCATAATGTTGCGCCCTCGTGCAACTATCTCGCCATCTCTTGTTGCCATTTCCAAACACGATAATGGTTTACCTGCAGAGCCTATTTTCCAATTTCCTGGATGAGTGAAGGTTATCATTGGAGCGGCCTCTGTCATTCCAAATCCTTCTAACATTTCAAAACCAAGTGTCTTAAAATCTCTTGCTAAACCTTCGTCCAGCTTAGCTCCTCCGCAAACCATGTATTCAATGTATCCGCCAAACTTATCATGAACCTTTCTAAATATTACTTTCGAAAAGGTTCTTGAGTTTATAAACCTCGCAAGTCTGAAAATTGATTTGGTAAGAATGCTTTTATTAATTTGATTTATAATTCCCTGGTGAATCGCAGAATATAAGCGAGGGACACCAATGATTATTGCTATCTGATTTTTTTGCAACGTTCCAATTATATCTTCTGAGGTCATTGATGGAGCAAAAGCAATTGTAGCACCGACAAATAATGGTGCGATTAGCGTTCCAATTAATGGAAATATATGATGAAGAGGTAATAAAGCTAATACGTTTCTTTGCTGTGTAAAAATTGGAATTTCGACCGATACTGCTTCTAAGTTGGCTAGTATATTATCGTAAGATAGCATAACGCCTTTTGGCTCACCAGTGGTGCCTGATGTATAAATTATTACAGCAGTATCGAAAACATTTTTACTTACAATTTCATCGGGAGTATAGTTGCTATAATTATAGTTTAGTTCCTCAAAAATGAAATCAACTATATCATACTTTAATAATTTGCGTGCATTATTAAAAATATCAATTGTATCTTGTGAGCAGAAAATTACTTCAGGCCTGCAATCGTTTAGCATGTATGCAACTTCTTCTGCTGGAGCCAGAGAGTCAATCGGAACTGCTATTGCACTGTTCTTCCAGGCAGAATAGAATGCATAGCTCCATTCTGGTCTATTCGAAGAGAAGATAGCAGCTTTAGTAACTTTCTTACCTTTATATAATGTAGAATAGAAATGGATATGTCTTAGAAGTTCATCGTAAGAGATTCTGTCATTCTGCCAGACTATTGCTGTCTTTTCAAGTTGTTTTATATACAAATTTATTGTCCCTCTTCAAAGATCACATACAATTTAACGAAAAACAAAGTGTGTTTAAAGATCTCATACTATGTCCATTCTGGTTTCATCGAAAGGTTGCCTATTAACTGAAGTTCTGCGAGACTGTAAATAATGTAATGCTTCAAGGGAAAAGTTACAATTCATAAAAAATAATATAGACAAAAAGTTTTCATAATTTAAGCTGCTTGATTCATAGAGTTCCAATAATCTGCTCTTTTTATTTCTGCTTTTTCTAGTTTTAATTCTCTTTCAAGTAATTTTCCCTTATTCTTTCCCAGGAGATAATCTTCCGGTGTAAGATAATTCAGAGAAGCATGAAGTCTTTTTGTGTTATAGAAATTTATATAATCTTCGATATAAATCTTAAAGTCATCAAAGTTAACAGGTGATTTTATTCTTAAACATTCTTCACTAATAGTCCTATGATAACGTTCTA
>JAJYDC010000056.1 GCA_021777835.1 Bacteroidota bacterium
CCGTAATGTTTGATATAAGTGTCGAGGATACATCTAAACCATACATCTCTTGAATATGACTCTGTATATCCCGAACCGTCATTCCTTTTGCGTACATGGAGATTATTTTATCCTCTATCGGGCCAATGGTTCTCTCGTACTTCTTGACGATTATCGGATCAAACTGACCATTACGATCTCGTGGGACTGTAATTTCAATTTCTCCGTTATCGTTCTTCAGTGTTTTATGAGTCTTACCATTACGGCTATTACCACTGTTCTTGCCAGCTGGGGAATGTTTCTCGTATCCAAGGTGATCGGTTAGTTCGCTCTCAAGCATTTGCTCTAAGGATTTGGCTATAAGTTTTTTTATAGCCCCTTCTTTGCCCATTAGGTCTTCGTAGTTCTTTGCTTTTGACAGATCGGCTTTCAGTTGCTCGATCATTTCTTCGGTTAGTTCCATGAGTGTAAAGTTCCTTTCGGATTTTGGTTAATAAATTAGTGATTTTTTCTCATAGATAAATGCTGTTTCGCTACGCTCAACAGCATTTATCTAATTCTCTCTATTAACCATTTACACAAAATTATTTACACTCCTTAAATAAATCTTTAGGGCGATCTTTCCAGTTTATTTAATAGAGATGGCAGATCGTTGATGGTTCGCTGGCCGAATTGCCGGATTTGAAAAAAAAAGGATGATTGCCAAAGTTGTTAGCAAAAATCGGGGATCATTTTTCTGCAGGTCAGGCAGGTTTATAGTGGGGATTTATTAGACAAAAAACAATATTGGCTTTAGCCACATAAACAGCAAATATGGGGCTAAAGGCCTTCTTTGTATAATGCTTTATAAAATATGTCTAAGTTTCAAAGTGATGACATATTTATCAAGACAGACACAGACACGGCACATGATTTCTGCCAAAACATATTTCGTCCCTAACGGGACTCTATTTTCTCATTGGATTATTTTACTATAAATATTTCGTTCCTAACGGAACTCTGAACTTGATTTAACCCGGTAATGAAGTTAATAACTCCAAACTAAAGAGTTTGTGGATAATAAGATAGAGATGTAAGGACAAGAAAGAGTATATGCTATACGAAAAATTATACATATCAGAGCAAAAGGCCTTCTTTGTATAATGCTTTACAAAATATGCCTAAGTTTCAAAGTGATGACATATTTATTGAGACAGATACAGACACGGCACATGATTTCTGCGAAAACATATTTCGTCCCTAACGGGACTCTATTTTTTTCTTTTAAGATCTTTCTATAAATATTTCGTTCCTAACGGAACTCTAATAATATAGTGCAGAGTAAATAATATATTTAGACAATTACCGTAAGACATAAACTTTGATTGTTGAGCATTCACCAATTCAATAAAATTCATATTTTTTTTGACTAGATTTTAGTATAACAATAAATGCATCATTTACGAACGATCAATCACTAATTTTTCATACGAAATAGCGTAGGTTTTAGCCTATATTTTCCTCTATACGCTACGTTTTATTATATACCCTACATTTACCCCTACTCATAAATAAATATCCCCGCAGAATCGATTTTTGCATTTCTTAAAGTTATCGAATTTTACGACTTCTAAGGGATATGAGGGCCGCAGGGTTTATAGGAGAAAGTACAAAAACTTGACTATCCCGGAGTGTTGCATAATTCTCTTATATAATTTTGAAAGTTAAGAGGGGTCTCAAAACTGTCAGAAATGAGATTTCTCGCCGCATACGGGGCAAACTGGGCAGGCACTCCCTTCGGCGTCGAAATGACAAGTATTTGGCGGGCAAATCAATAATAATTCGTGAATTTTTTAAGGGTTTTTCAACTTTAGAATATCCTGACATAATGTTAGTTCACACTAATTTGGTTTAATTGTTTTTCAAGACATTATTTCTTTATACTTTTTTTCTATTTCATTTACTTCATCGTCTTTCAAAACCGCAAATTCTTTTTCCCTTGCTCTTTTTGAAAAAGTTCCATTGTTTTGTTCGAGGAAGCGAATTAATAACGCAACGGTTTTATCGGGCATCTGATAATAATCATCCAGCCAGGCTTTCATAGCATCATATTTTTGAAGATATGAAACTTCATCCGGAATAATTTTGTTTATTGTATAATCAACACAATCGTATAAAAATTCAGCATGGAGAGTCGCGTCGAAATATTTGTAATAGTCAATAGTCTGGTTTAACACTTCAACATTATTATCGGGTGTTTTTTTCCATTCTATGAAGTCGAGTAACGGTTGTGAATAACTTTCCAGCACTTTTTTGTATTCTTCAATTCTCTTTAATATAGCTGATGATACGGGGAAAATTATACCTTGCGGAGTATATTTCATTACTGCTAATAAATGGTGAATTAGATATCTATGTATTCTTCCGTTGCCATCCTCAAAAGGATGAATAAATACAAATCCAAATGCAATTATTGCTGCCGTTAAAACGGGATAAAAATTATCTTTTTCTAATTTTGCAGCTGTATTCAGCAAGCCTTCCATTAAAGTTTGTATATCTTGCCATTTTGCGGAAACATGGTCGGGAATAGGTTCGCCGGTATTGCGATCATGCTCGCCTATAAATCCTCCTTCGGTCCTGTAACCTATCTTTATGAAGCGGCTATTTTCAATAACGATTTGCTGAAGGCGAAGTAGTTCATCTTTGCTAAGCGGTTTACTGCCTGCCTGCGCGATAGCTTTTCCCCACCGCATGGTTCTGCTCTGGGTAGGGCTTTCACCCTCAATGGTAAATGAAGCTTTTGAATCTTTCAGCAGCAGAAAAGCAGAAGTGCGCAATAAAATATCCTTGTGTATTTCTTTAATTACCAGATTAGTTTTTTCGGCAAGATTTTCATTTATATATTTTTCCAGCTTTGGCGTTTTATAAACGAGCGGGCAGAAATTAACGGTGCCTGGTAAATTGTTTTTGATACGATGCCGGTTTGAATTTAGGCTGACTTGTGAAGCGTATTGTAATTTTTCATCTATAAGCGGCACTAAATTTTTTATTGACAGATCAGGAATAGGAAGTTGTTCATTCATCAACCATTCATATAGGAACCAGATTTTACGCGCATACTGTCCTGAGTATTCTGTTTGAATAAGGTCTATCACCTTCTGTTTTGAAATTTTTTCAAACAGTTTTTTAAAGAACAGCAGATTTATACCTTCATATTTAAGTGCAAAAACAAGGTGATCGTACAAGGTTTCCGATGGTTGATGCCTTAACGTAAACACGAGCCAACCATTTTTAATATATTGTTTGTGCTTTTGGCTGATGAGCGCAAGTTGATTTGGCATTGGCATTGCTAATTTTAGAGTTTCGATTAAAGCGCCGTAGCCAACTAAGTTTCCGGTTTCCGGCGCTTCTCTACCGTGAAAAGTATTTATTTTTTGTGAATAGTATTTATTTGTCATATTCTTTTCCATAATATCTTTGTATTAATATATGAAAAACAGGTTTAATATACGAATAATAGGTAGATATAATTCTTTTGCGTGAATATTAGGTTTTTGAATTATGAAAAAAGGGTGTTTAATGGCAGGAACAATGAAAAACAGGTTCTAGAATTCCAGCAATTATAGTGTTGCCAACAAAAAAGAGCGAGCCGCCTTTGGGTTTTGGGCTATTATTTAAGAAGCCTTCGTTGGAGAGTGTTTTGTTTAGAGATATTAGAAAATTGGAGTCCAAGTTGTCCAAATCTATTTTTGATTGCAAAGAAAGGGGGCGCTGGCGCGGAAAGCACAATAATCTTAGGAAAGGAAGTTACGCTTTGCAGCGGGGATGAACTTTGATAAAGGTTAACAAATAATTGATTGTACTTTTGCCTTGATGCCCCGATGAGGACATCGGGACAGGCGCCAAATCAAGACTGCATATAAATCGCCAAAATTTTATTCCATTCCGCTACAGAAAAAGAACTCGCCCGATAATAATCGGGCTCAAACAGCTTTTTCTGTTTAACGCTCCATTACATAAAATTTATTAACGCGATTTATTTGAGGTCACTTGGCAAGGTCATATAATAATAAGAAGAGCATGCACTTAAAAAAGATTACTGCCCCGATTAAATCGAGATCATTCCGTTACGCTAAGAGAAAATAACTCGCCCGATAGGAATCGGGCTCAAACATATTTTCTCTTTTACGCTCCACTACATGAAATATCTTAATGCTTTTCTTTTAATGCACGAATGCAAAGTGGAGACAAATTTATTTGAGGTCGTCTGGGGATATCATAGGGCAAGAATAAGATGCACTAAAAAAGAATTGCTAAAACTCACAAGGCAATGCTTTAATTGGAAAGATTACCACTTTGGCAGGATACATTTAGAACTAACGGCTGGCATTTTACCTGTATCGAGATACTGATTCATAGGTTTAGATTCAGGTTTGTGGCATGTTAAGCATGCACCTACTGTCAAAATATTTTTTTGCTCTTGAATATTAAACGGTCTTACGTTAGTTCTAGTAGCATAATAACTTTTTCGTGTTTGCAAAAAGCCTATCCATGCATCTTCAGGCAAACCGTCATATTTGCTTAACGAGTATTGAGGAGAAAATGTCCATTTACCATAACTGCCGTATTTAACATACAATAGTTTACCGTGTCCGTATCCCAATGCTACGGGATCGTTATGACACGAAACGCAAGAGCGGCTTTGTTTGGTTATGGTGTGAGAAAATGTAGGTGCGAATAATCTTCTGAAAATAATATTTTTATCTGAAGAAGAATTAGAGTTAATATCTTTCTTCTGAATTGTTAGAACCATACCGGGAATAAATGTATCCACAGTTTCCACATCTTTGCCGTTTTTGTCCTTTATAATTCTAATACCAAGTGTCGGCGGTTCAGCAAGATAATCAGAAGGAGTCTCCGCCCATTTGCCTTTTACATCTTTTCTTGCAAGAAGATCGAAGCTATTCTCATTAGGTTCATATTGGGTATGGCAGCCAATACATTGAGGCGACCATGAAGTATGGCAACTACTGCATGAGAGATTTTGATGACCTTTGCCCGCAGTGCAAATTAGTGCCGGGGGTATTAAAGGGAGAGTTTCATTTTTGTTTTTCGTAATTAGCTCGGGTTTTCCTTTTTCATTTATATAGGTGTTGATTAATTGGTAACCGGATTTTTTTACGACTAAAAATTTCCGGTCTTTCTGTTCAAAATTCCTTAAGAATATTATTCGCTGTGATTCCTGATCAACTTCACTAATAGTTTTTACCTCCGGTTTACCGTTAAAGTGGCAATCTGTGCAGCTAACTTTTGCTTGGTCTTCTTCATGCTTATAATAATTTCCGTCGCCCATAACTTCGTGTGAAGTATGGCAATCAATGCACTCCATACCTTTTGCATGGTGGATATCTTCCTGTGCTTTTACAAAAACTCTTCCATCGTCAAGAAGGCGATAGTTGCTGCTGTCTTTCACATCTTCAGGTTGTAAAAGTGTATCATGCCAGCCTTCATAATTTGTAGAGATTCTTCCTGAACGGCTATGGCAGCCGAAACAATGAGTGTTATTAATTTTTATTGATAAGGAAGGGTGGACAAAAGTATTGGCCGAACCGGTAAGTGCTGAAGGGTTTTTTATGTATTCTGATAATGACGTAAGAGCGCTGTCGCTATAATTAAGATGACAGGCGTTGCAGCCTCCACCCCGGGATAACTGAGTTATAGGACCCAAATCTGTTTTCTTTCCGCCGAGGTGACAAGAGGCGCAAAGATTTCTCAAATGGCTATCCGCAGGTGATGTACCTATTTGCGAAATAAAATGAATTTTGTTTAACTCTTTAGACTCTCCGAATGCGTACCGGTCAACGCTAACAATTCCCGATAATGTAGTCATAATAGTTTTATCAACCCGGTGGACAATTTCGCTATGGCAATTGGCTGAGCCGCATGTAATTTTTGCCTCATCCAAATTGCCGGGAATTAAAAACATTCCCTTATGTGCATAAGCTTTATTAAGAGTGAAAGGATTACCGGAATGACACGAAACGCAGCCAATTGCTTCGGGGTTATGTGCCGGTGAAAATCCTTTTGTATTAGTATGGCAAAACAAACAACCCTCTCTTCTACCAAGAACAACCGGAATGTTTTTACTTTCAAGCTCTTTATCGGAGACACTCTGCAAGTTGTCGAAGGGCTCGAAATGGAAGTTAGTCACAGCGGGGTTATTCCAAGGAAGAACAAAATTCCAGTCTTCTCCGCGGAAGTAATAACCGATAACTATTAAAACGGAATAGACAATGAATGAAACGAGTATTATCCTCTTTATTATTACAGACCATTTAACGGAGTACTTAGGCAATAAAGCTATTGCTAAAATGTATAATACGATTAAAAAAATCATTATTGATGGATACGAAAGCCAATGCAGGATTTCTTGAAGTCCGAGAAAATACCATGGTCCTTTAATTATCGGATTAAGTCCGTCATGAAGTCCAGGCGGGAAAAGATAACCTACAAAAATTAATATTGGGAGTAGGTATAATACCAATCTTAGCTTTGGCCAGATAGACTTTGCGTGTTCAATTATTATTAGCAATAGGAATATTGTTGCGGTAGCGATATGATGGACATAAAGTATCTGATAATTATTAACCGGTCCGAATAATGAGACAGATAATTCTTTTCCAATAAAAGGAATAATATCTATAAGAGATGTAATAATTCGTTTAGCCTGGATACTATCCGCATCGGCTTTTATTATGAAGCCGGAAAGCATTACAAAGAATATAACAATAAGGGAGAATGTAAGCCGAAGCCAAACGCCTTCATTTATTTCCTTCTCAGTAGATTTTTTTAGATGATCATAAATGTGAAGAATTGAGAAAATTAAAAATAGCTGGGCGCTCCAGTAATGAACATTCCTAAAGAACACTCCACCTGGATTTGTAAGCAGCATATAACTTAATGAATCGATAGGATTTTTTATATCGAAAGGGATTGCTAAGAACACTCCTGAAATAGCGGCAATTAAAAAAGCAGCAAAAGAAATTTGTCCGTACGTAAAATTAAGAATTTTAGCGTACCGCTCATTTGTAACGTCAGACTTTGATTTTTTATACCAGTATTTCAACCGTAATTTCTCCGGTCCTGGGATTAGTTTTGTAAGGTAGTTTTTCGAGTGATTTATCTGCCGGTCCTTTTATAACTTTCCCGTTAGCAGAAAATCGTGAACCGTGGCATGGGCAAACCAGCGCGCCGTCTTCAGATTTATTAATTATGCATCCAAGGTGGGTGCATTTTGCAGAAAAAATATTTGTATGTTCGTCATTTTTGGAGACTATAACCGAACCAAAAAAAGATACTCCGAAAGGAACATTTGAAGGAATATTTATTGTCTTTAGTTGTCTTTCGCGAATCTTTGTCCTCTCGGCAGTAGAAAACCAAATTCCAGCCAAAGGCAACAAAGAGATTAAGCCTATTCTTTGAAAAAATTGTTTTCTACTTATCTTTTTATTTTGCCCAAAACTAATATTATTAACCGGTTCTTTTCTCACCACTTTGTCCTTTGAATTTTCCGGTTTATTTATTGGATTTTGCAACATAATTTATTTAAGATAATTAAAAACATTTGATTTTATCATTTCGACCAGTTGATAAATTATTACGGTCTGATAATTGATATTTATAAATATCAATTATTCTGCCATAGAAAAAATTTTCTTAATTTCTACTTATTTTTATGTAAATAAAAATAAGAATTATCAAAGACAAGAATTAGATTTATTCAATTCTTCTTAATAAGAAAGGCAAAATTGAGTGATTTAACCAAATCGAGACCTAAAAATGAAAAATATAAAGAGAACCTATAAAAACAATAATTATGGAATTGCGGGAAAACAGAACAGCGGAAAAATATTTAAGATTCCAACATTCAATTATCCGGCATTAATCGACAGAGGAGTAATTAAGGCATTCCTTAAAATGATTTTAGTATTTGCAATTATAATACTTTTTGGTTTGCATACTGAAGCGAAGCCAAAAATAATTGTTGCAGTAGCAGCAAATGTGCAATATGCAATGAATGATATTAAGAGTGCATTTGAAAAATCGACCGGAATTGAGGTTGAAATAATACTAGGCTCTTCGGGACAAATAACCGCACAAATTGAACAGGGAGCGCCTTATGATGTTTTTATTTCTGCAGATACAAAATATCCTGATTATTTGTATGAGCATGGATTTACTAACGGCAAGCCTAAAGTTTATGCTGAGGGTTCATTAGTAATATGGACGATGAGAAATGATGTGGATCTTAAAAAAGGGCTACAAGAAATTCTGAATTCAAACATAACAAATATTGCAATCGCATATCCTAAAACAGCGCCATACGGCAGAGCTGCGATGCAGGTATTGCAAAATCTTGGATTGGAAAATAAAATCAAAAATAAATTAGTCTATGGCGAAAGCATTTCGTCTGTTAATCAATTTATTATTTCAAAAGCGGCGGACATAGGATTTAGTGCTAAATCCGTAGTATTGTCACCTGCAATGATGCACAAAGGGAAATGGATCGATGTAGACAGTAAATTATATGATCCGATTATGCAGAGCAGTGTAATGCTAAAAGAAGGCATTAAAGCACATCCTCATGAGACAATGGCTTTCTTTAGATTTTTGTTTTCGGATCAAGTGAAGAGTATTTTAAAAAAATACGGATATAAGATTAATTAAGATGAATAAACTTTCCGGTAAAATAGATTCTATACATACAAGCGGTAATTTATCGATTGTAGAAATACTGGTTAACCTTGACATTATGAAGGCTGTATTAATTGAAACACCGGAGAGTGCACGGTTTCTTAAGAAGGGTGAAACAATAAATGTAATTTTCAAAGAGACAGAAGTCTTAATAGCAAAAAACTTTTCGGGGAAGATTAGTCTTCAAAATAGATTGAATTGCCGGATAGTGTCTATTGAAAAAGGTGAATTACTGAGTAAAGTAATTCTTGATTATAAAGGGAATAAATTGATGTCAATAATAACTCAATTTTCGGTTAATGATATGGAGTTAAAGCCCGGCGATGAAGTAGCAGCATTAATCAAAACTAATGAAGTAATACTATCTCAAGAATGACAGATCTAAATCCTATATTGCTTAGCTTTGAGTTGGCAGGGATAACAACATTTATTTTGGTAATAATTTCAATTCCGTTTGCTTACTGGCTTTCAACCACTAACAACAAATCAAAGCCTGTAATTGATACATTTGTCAGTATGCCGCTTGTGCTTCCTCCTTCTGTTTTGGGATTTTATTTATTGGTAGCCTTTTCACCCGCTAATTTTTTGGGAGCGTTTCTTCAAAATATTTTTAATATAAAACTCGTTTTTTCCTTTGAAGGTTTGATTATAGCTTCTCTCATATACAGTCTCCCGTTTATGGTGCAGCCATTACAATCCGGGCTTGAAAGCCTTCCTAAGTCATTAAACGAGGCAGCGGAAACACTAGGGAAGGGAAAGGTATCGATTTTATTCAACGTACTATTGCCTAATATAAAGCCGTCGTTGTTAACCGGAATTGTATTGAGCTTTGCCCACACAATCGGGGAGTTCGGTGTTGTATTAATGATCGGCGGAAATATTCCCGGTAAAACGCGAGTTGCCTCAATAGCAATATATGATGAAGTAGAATCTTTGAATTATCATAGCGCAAATGTATACGCACTTATTTTATTCCTGATAACATTTATAATTTTGCTTACCGTTTATTATACTAACCACAAATATTTTCGTGTAGGTAAAACGTGATTCATATTCAGTTAAATAAGAGACTAAAAAGTAATAACGGAACCTTTGCTCTTGACGTTGACTTCACTATATCGAGTAATGAGTTTTTAACAATTGAAGGTCATTCCGGTGCAGGTAAAACGACAATACTTCGTTTAATTGCAGGCTTGATTTATCCTGAAGACGGAAGAATTGAATTGGATGATGAAATATGGTTTGATAAAAAGAAGAATATTTCACTTCCCGCTAAGGAAAGAAAAGTAGGATTTGTTTTCCAGGACTATGCGCTTTTTCCGAACATGAATATTATTGAAAACCTTAAATATGCACTTGCAGATAAAAAGGATAAAAATTACCTGAATGAAATTATAGATATTATGGAGATAGGGGATTTAATTGAGAGAAAACCTGACACTCTTTCCGGGGGGCAAAAACAGCGCGCTGCACTGGCAAGGGCGCTTGTTAGAAAACCAAAACTTCTTTTGCTTGATGAACCACTTTCGGCGCTAGATATAGAAATGAGAAATAAACTTCAGGATTATATTTTAAGAATTCACGGAAAATATAATTTGGCAACAATATTAGTCAGTCATGATATTTCCGAAATATATAAAATGTCTAACAAAGTCATTCGAATTGCAGGCGGGAAAATAACTGCGCAGGGGAGAGTTCAAGACGTATTTCAAGAGAAATATATCAGCGGTAAGTTTCGATTTACAGGAGAAATTCTAAATATTGAAAAAGATGATGTGATATATATAGTGAGTGTATTAATAGGGAATAATATTGTAAAAGTAATTGGCTGTGAAGAAGAAATAAAAGAACTTCAACGAGGAGATAAGGTAATTATTGTATCCAAAGCATTTAATCCATTAATCATTAAGCAAGGACTAAACAGTAAAAGAGTAGAATGAATTTGAATTCACCTTAAACTATTCAGCAGGATATGCTAAAAAAATTCCGTAGTCTAAAAGATTGATTCAGGCTACGGAACATTTTATTAACATATAAGAGAGTAACGACTTTAAAGGGAGTGTAAATAATTTTGTGTAAATGGTTAATAGAGAGAATTAGATAAATGATGTTGAGCGTAGCGAAACAGCATTTATCTATGAGAAAAAAATCACTAATTTATTAACCAAAATCCGAAAGGAAC
>JAJYDC010000022.1 GCA_021777835.1 Bacteroidota bacterium
TCTTTAAAAATGTCAGTATATAAAACTATTTAGAAATGTCAGTAATAAAGTTAATTAATATGTTAGTTAAAGTACTGCATTAGGGTAACGGAAGGAGGGCGTAGCCCGACTGGAGTTACCCTAATGCTGCAGCAAATAAATTCCGCTGCTTGTCATTTTTCAGTTTCTGATTCATCTTCCTCCAAGGATGTTCTTTCGATGGTATTTGTTTCTTAGGCTCCATTGTTGACGGCTTTGACTTCAAGATGTTATAATTCAACTCTTGTTCATTGAAGCTTATGTGCATTGTTCCATCAAGCCAGAGGCTAACCGTTACGTTCTGTTTTGGTCTGGGCAGAGGGGCCGACCCTTTTAACAATTGAACATAGCCTCCGTTAAGATTTATCGTGTAATCATTCCTTAGCTGACGGACTTTCTTGTAACAAAATATCTCATGAAGCTTTATTCCCTTGACATCTCTATGAACATCTGCCTGAGAGGAACTGACTGCAAATCTTTCATTAAACTCCTTTAGAAACTCATCCTGAAGATATTTGTTTGCCTCTGCTATATTTGATATCCCTTCTCTCCTTAGCGCCTTTAGCAGACGATCCTGAAGCGTTCTGTTAAATCTCTCTACCCGTCCTTTTGCCTGTGGCGACTTGGCATAGATTATCTCTACATTCAACTCTTTCATTGCTCGTCCAAAATCCGTCAGCTTACCTTCGGCATAATAAACACTGTGTCTATCGGTATACAGGCTTCTTGGTATACCGTACTTGTTTACATATTCCCACATCGTCAACATTGCATCTTCCGTGTTCTCACTTATTCCGAATCTCAGATAGACTTTTCCTGTTGCATCATCTACACAGTTCATCAAGCAGCATTCCGCTCCACGTCCCTCAAACCAGTCATGTGTGCTTCCGTCAAACTGCAGCAACTGACCGAAGCAGCTCTTTCGTTCCCTTTGCTTTCTGTGAGGTCTCTTCTTCCTCATCGATGTTGTTATTGCCTTCTGCCTCAGCCATTTTCTTATCGTCTCATGGTCTACAGATATACTATGATACTTAATCAGCATCTCCGAAAATAATGTCGGTCCGTAATCCGGATAATTCTTCCTGTATAGCTTGATTACTTCTTTCTTCAAATCCTCCGGATAGCCACGGTTTGATTTCTTACCTCTCAGCCGGTGAATTACTCCTTTGCTGCCTTCCTCCTTTATCCGCTTTAATATCCGGTAAGTCTGACGTGGGCAGATTCCCAGTACTTCTGAGGCTTCCTCTACTGTCAGTTTATCATCATTTACTTCTGTGATTACCTTCAGTCTGTCAACTTCTTTTTGACTCATTGTCAGTATTCCTTCCATCTCGAGAACTCCTTTTTTCTGAGTCCTCTAATCTAATTTTTACTGACATTTCTATTGAGTCCAATCTATGACATTTCTATGGAGTTATTACATTGAAAAATTTCTTACAGGCAAGATCTTGCATATTGGTGTAAATAGTAGTAAGTTTGAACAACTTTTTCGCCCTCTTGAGGGCGATTTTTGTTTCTATGAATTTATTTGATGAAAATATTAGTAAAATTGCTGCCGGTAAATCGGAGGACTATGGCTTTTTCTTAGTCGATATAATTTTTCGGGGTAATCCGAATAACCGGATGATCGAAATCTTCATTGATGGTGAAAAAAACGTTTCTGCCGACGATTGTGCTGAAGTCAGCCGGGAAATTGAAGAACAGATAGAAAGCCTTGGCTTAATTGATTCTTCTTACCGTCTTGAAGTTTCTTCGCCCGGTGTTGATAGACCTTTAAAATACTTAAAGCAATATCCAAAGCATATCAATCGAAAATTTGAAATCTCCTACAAACCAAACGACGAAACCAAGAAATTAGTAGGAAAGTTATTGCGTATAGAAGGCGAGAACCTGGTTTTTCAATCAGATCAAAAAAACGAAATAATAATTAATTTTAATAACATAAAAAAAGCTAAAGTATTAGTAAGTTTTTCTTAACGGAGGAATTTAAGAAATGAACGCAGACATTGTTGAATCTTTTGCCCAAATGGTGAGAGAAAAAGGAGTTGATAAGGATGTTTTAGCCGGTATAATCGAAGAAATCTTCGGTATGCTGGTTAGGAAAAAATATGGCGAGGAATCCAAATATGACGTCGTTGTAAATATGGACAGAGGCGACATTGAAATATTTTTAGAGCGCCTGATTGTAGATAACGTTGAAGATCCAAATTCTCAGATAAGCATTGCAGAGGTTGAAAAACGCGGTAATGAAGATGAACTTGAAGTAGGCGATGACTATGTTGAAAAACTTAACCTTGAGTCTTTCGGTAGAAGACTAATAATATTAGCAAAACAAGGGCTGAACCAAAGAATACGCGAAATAGAAAAAGATGTTATATACAATGAATATAAAGATTTACTTGGTGAAATAGTCGTCGGCGATATATATCAAATTAGGAAAAATGATATTTTAGTTAATCATAACAAAAACGAGTTATTACTTCCCCGACAAGAACAAATTCCACATGAGCATTATAAAAAAGGTGAGACTATTCGTGCTATTGTGAAAGAAGTTAAAAAAGCCAATAGTGGACCACAAATAATTATCTCTCGTTCAGATAATACTTTTTTAAGAAGACTTTTTGAAATAGAAATACCTGAAATTTATGACGGGATTATAGAAATTAAAGCTATTTCCCGTGAACCTGGTGAACGTGCTAAAGTAGCAGTAGAGTCACAGGACAATAGAATAGATGCAGTTGGTGCATGCGTGGGAATGAAAGGCGTTCGAATTCATGCAATAGTCAGAGAACTAAGCAACGAAAATATTGACGTTATAAATTATTCTGATGATCCACAAGTTTTTATACAACGTGCGCTAGCCCCAGCGAAGCTAAAAAAAATTGAATTGGATAATCACAATAAAAAAGCTATTGTTACAGCAGATAGCGACCAGATTTCTCTATTAGTCGGTAGAAACGGTGTAAACATTAGACTTGCTATCAAATTAACTGGTTATGAAATTGAAATCTTAAGAGAAGAAAAACCGTTTGAAGAATATGACGAAGATATAGAACTGATAGACATCAAAGAAGAACTTGGCGCAGATATTTACGAATTGCTTATAAATCATCGTTATGATACGGCGCTTGAAGTACTTAAAGCAGGTTCAGAAAAATTAAAAGAAATTGAAGGACTTGACGAAAAGAAAGTTGAAGAAATTCTCGAAATAATTAAGTCACAGTTTGAAGACGAAGACTAGCTATAAATCAAGGTATGTAATTTATGTCCGAAATCAAATCAAAAAAGCTCAGAGTTGTAAAATTAGCTTCTGAGATAAATTTATCCACAGAAAATCTCGTTGAGTTCTTGATAAAAAAAGGATTCGAGGTTAAGGGTCCGAACTCTTTGGTTACCGATGAAATGGTCAAAGAAATTAATGATCATTTTAAGAAGGATATAGAGAAAGCAGAAAAGCATAAGAAGAAAGTAGCGGAATTCAATAAGAAACGAGTAGAAAAATCGGGTGAAGAAGTAAAGGAAAAGCCCCAAGTAAAAGTTGAGGAAATCGAAGAAGAGCCGATTCCAATACAAGAGCCGGAAGTCATAGAGCATGCACCAGCTGAAGAAGTTGAAGCCAATGAAATGCAGGATGAACAAACAGCAGATGAACCTGTAATTGAGTCAGTAGTTCAAGAAGAAACCATATCCGTAGAAGCAAAAGAAACACCTGAAATTGTTGAATTTGAACATAAAGAAGTGTCAGCTAAATTTATTTCTCCTAAAGATATTGAGGCGGCAAAGAAAAAGGGTCTAAAGGTAGTAGGCAAACTAGATCTTGGCGAAAGTACCGGAAGGATTGAAAAGAAAGAAATAATAAGGGAAGCATCTGATGATAAGCAAACTGTAAAATCTTCTTCTGAAATAATTAAAAAGAAAAAGAAGCCAAAGGCAAAAAAGAAACCTAATGATGTCCAGGGAGAGGAAATTCCGATTGTTAAGAAGAAAAAGAGAGTAAAACGATTTGAAATTGATCAGAGAGAAGTAAAGGAAGCGATAAGAAAAACTCTTTTAAGTATGGACGATTCAGTCGCATCGGACAGAGCAAGCTCCCGTAAAAAGAAAAGAAGAGAAAGAGAAGCTGAAGAGGAACGCAGACTTGAGGAAAAAACCCTTGAAGGCAACAAAATTAGTGTTACTGAATTTATTGCCGTAAATGAACTTGCAAATTTAATGCAAGTCCCGGTAGGTGAAGTTATTTCTAAATGTATTGAGCTTGGACTGATGGTTTCAATTAATCAAAGACTTGATGTTGAGACAATAACACTTGTAGCAGATGAGTTTGGTTTTGAAGTTGAATTTCAAAAAGAATATACATCGGAGGCACTTGAAGATACACCCGACGATCAATCCAAACTGCTTCATCGCTCGCCAGTAGTCACTATTATGGGACACGTTGATCACGGCAAGACTTCATTGCTTGATTACATCAGGAACTCAAACGTGGTTGCCGGAGAAGCGGGTGGAATAACTCAGCACATCGGGGCATACAGAGTTAACGTTGGAGATAATAAATATATTTCTTTCTTAGATACACCGGGTCATGAAGCGTTTACTGCAATGAGAGCTCGTGGTGCGCAGTTAACTGATATCGTGGTACTTGTAGTTGCAGCTGATGATGCAGTAATGCCTCAAACAGTTGAAGCCATTAACCATGCCCAGGCAGCAAATGTGCCTATCGTAATTGCTATAAATAAGATTGACAAACCCGGAGCTAACCCTGAAAGAATAAAACAGCAACTAGCTGAAAGAAACATCCTTGTTGAAGATTGGGGGGGTAAGTATCAATGCGTTGAACTTTCTGCTAAGAGTGGATTGAATGTTGATCTTCTGCTTGAAAAAATACTTCTTGAAGCGGAGGTGCTTGACCTTAAAGCAAATGCAGATAGATTAGCTCGCGGCGTTGTCGTAGAAACTCAGCTTGATAAAGGAAGAGGAATTACAGGAACTATCTTGGTACAGAAAGGTACACTTCGAATAGGTGATCCATTTGTTGCGGGAATTTACCAAGGCAAGGTTCGCGCAATGTTTGATGAGCGAGGGAATAAAATCGCAGACGCACCACCGTCAACACCTGTGTTGGTTCTTGGATTTGAAGGAGCTCCACAGGCAGGAGATACTTTTGTTGTTGTAGAGTCAGAGAAAATGGCTCGTGAAGTAGGGTTAAAGCGTCAGCAATTGAAGCGTGAACAAGATCAAAAGCAAGTTCATCATATTACTTTAGATGAGATTGCTAAAAACATAAGCATCGGCGGAGTTAAGGAACTTGCACTTATTGTAAAAGGCGATGTGGACGGTTCTGTTGAAGCACTTTCAGATTCACTTATGAAATTGTCTACCGATGAAGTTATTGTTAAGGTTATTCATAAAGGTGTAGGCGGAATTTCAGAGAGTGATGTTTTATTAGCATCAGCATCAAATGCAATAATTATAGGTTTTCATGTTAGACCTAACCTAAATGCTCGTAAGCTGGCAGAAACACAGAATGTAGACATTCGTTTATACAGTATAATCTACGATGCGATAAATGAAGTAAAATCCGCATTGGAAGGTTTACTTTCCCCTGTCCTTTCAGAAGAAATTACAGCTACTTTGGAAATAAGAGATACATTTAAAGTTCCGAAATTTGGAACTGTTGCAGGATGTTATGTCCAGGAAGGCAAAATTACGAGAAACAGCAAAGTAAGGCTAATTCGTGATGGAATTGTATTTCACGAGGGTGAAATTGCTTCCTTAAAGAGATTTAAGGATGATGTAAGAGAAGTTGATGCTGGATATGAATGCGGATTAAATATTTCAAATTTTAATGATATAAAAGCTGGTGATATTATTGAATCATTTAAAATAGTTGAAACAAAGAAAAAGCTTGCATAGAGATCAGGAAGGCTGATCGTTGTTCTAGAAAAAGATTGATATAATATGCTGCTTAGGAGGTTGATTTTATGCAACACAGAATAGATAAAGTTGAAAATTTGATTAAGGAAGAAATTAGCTTAATCTTCTTGTACAAATTAAATGACCCTGCTTTTGGATTTGTAACCATAACAACGGTTAAGGTTACACCCGATCTTAAACTTGCCAAAATTTATATTTCGGTATTTGAAAAAGAAAAACGCGAAGCAGTGCTTGAAAAAGTAAAAGCTTCCACGGGATTTATTAGATCCGAACTTGCTTCAAGAATCAAAATTAAGTTTGTACCCGAATTAAAGTTCTTTATAGACGATACTCTAGATTATGTTGAGAAAATTGAAGGCTTATTAAAGAAAATTCACGAAAATGATAACAAGGGAAACGAATAATTTTTCTGACTGTGACTTTAATCGCGGAGAAATTATACTTGCTGATAAGCCGATTGGTTGGTCGTCTTTTAAAGTAGTTTATAAGATTAGGAAGTCTACTGAGGCTAAGAAAGTCGGACATGCTGGCACTTTAGATCCTAATGCTTCTGGTTTGCTTATTGTATGCACTGGAAAATTAACAAAAGAGATAACAAAATTTCAAGACTTTGAAAAGACTTATGAAGGAATAATCTTACTCGGAAAAATATCGCCATCAATGGACCTAGAAACCGATATTACAGAAGAAAAATTACTTAACGGTATTACCGAAGAGCAAGTTTTGGAACTAAGGAATGAATTTATTGGTACAATAAAGCAGGTTCCACCAATGTTTTCCGCTATAAAGCATAAAGGTAAATCTCTTTATTATTTAGCAAGGCAAGGGAAGACAGTTCACCGGGAAGCTAGAGAAGTCACAATTTCAAAATTTATTATTTCAAAAATCTCATTTCCGGAGATTTATTTTGAGATAACATGTACAAAAGGAACCTACATTCGTGTTATAGCCAATGATTTTGGGGAAAAATTAGGCTGCGGAGGTCTACTAAGTGCTTTACGAAGAACAAAAATTGGCTCTTATTCTGTTGATAATGCGGTTATTGTAGACGATTTTGTGAAAAAAATGTCTATCTCAAAAACAACTTCTATGGAATTATAGAATTTTTAGAGGACTTTGAAGTGATCTCTTTATTTCCTTTTTAACCTGAAAAAACTTATTTTTACAAATTATTGTATAGACAAACGTTGCAATGGAAATATTTTACAGCCTATCGGAGGTAAAAAGAGATCAAAATACTTTGCTTACTTTAGGTACATTTGATGGAATTCACCCTGGTCATCAGAAAATAATTGAAAGAGTTGTTAGAGAAGCAACAAGATCAAACTCACGGAGTTTATTGATTACTTTTAACCCACATCCTAGGACTATTGTTTCAAATAGCAGTAAAATTAAATTACTGAGTACCCTAAGAGAAAAGATTGAAGTTATAAGGAATCTAGGTGTTCATAATATGCTAATTATTGAATTTACTAAAGAATTCTCGCAAATTGGGTCAGAAGAATTTGTTAAGAAGTATATTGTGGATTCAATTGGAGTAAAAGAAATTGTAATCGGTCATGATCATCATTTTGGAAAAGGAAGAGGCGGAGACGAGCAGACTCTTAGAGAAATGGGCAAAGAATACGGTTTTATGGTAAGTACAGTTGATGCTGTTGCAGAAAATGGAATTGTTGTAAGCAGTACAAAAATTAGAAATGCTCTGATAGGCGGTGATATTAAGCTTGCCAACTCGCTTTTAAATAGATATTATTCTTTTAGCGGCATAGTTGTTAAAGGAGACCAAAGAGGAAGATTGCTTGGATTTCCGACTGCAAACATTGAACTTGATGATAGTAATAAGCTGCTGCCTGCTCTTGGAATTTATGCCGTAGAATTCATTCTCGGCAATGATAAATATATGGGAGTAATGAGTATAGGAAAACGCCCTACTTTTTACAATGAAGGAGCGATTACCACAGAAGTACATATCCTTGATTTCGATCAAGAAATCTACGGAAGATTTGTAACTGTCAATACTGTGGAAAGAATCCGAGGTGAAGAAAAATTTTCATCCGCTGAAGAACTTATTAAGCAAATGAAAAATGATACCGAAGAAGGAAGAAAAATATTAAGTAAATTAGTTAATTGATCCCGGTAAATTCTGGGATTATATTGAATCAAAACATATAAGGATAAATTAAATGACCAAAGAAGAAAAGCTAGCTGTAATAAAACAGTATGGCAAAGATGAGAAGGACTCGGGCAAGCCGGAGGTTCAAATTGCACTTTTAACAAAAAGAATAAATGAACTTACCGACCATTTTAACGTTCACAAAAAGGATCATCACTCCAGACGTGGATTAATGATGATGGTTGGAAAAAGAAGAAGACTTTTAGATTATTTAGCCGGTAAAGAAATCGAAAGATACAGAACAATAATTAAAGAATTGAATATTAGAAAGTAAAGGTTTTAAATGTTAGTTACAAAAGAAGTAGAAATTGGCGGAAAAATATTTTCGATCGAGACCGGTAGATTTGCTAAACAAGCAAACGGTTCCGTTATGGCTAGATATGGTGATACAATGGTACTTGTAACTTCCGTAATGGCTGAAGAAGCAAAGGCGGAGCAAGATTTTTTCCCACTTCAAGTCGAATATAGGGAGAAAACATCTGCAGCAGGTAAAATTCCCGGAGGATTTATAAAACGGGAAGGAAGACCAACGGAAAAAGAAATTCTTAGCTCACGTCTTATTGACCGCCCAATTCGTCCTCTTTTCCCGAATGAATTCAAAAATGAAACTCAGGTAATTGCTTTTGTCCTTTCACACGACGGAGAAAACGATGCAGATGTATTAGCAGCAGTTGGAGCATCCGCAGCGTTAACAATTTCAGATATTCCTTTTGATGGACCGTGTGCTGAAGTTAGAATAGGTAGAGTTAACGGAGAATTCATCGTTAATCCAACTATCAAACAGCTTAAAGAAAGTGATGTGGAATTAGTTGTTGCAGGTACATCGGACTCAATAATGATGGTTGAGGGTGAATCAAAAGAAGTAGGGGAGCAGGATTTACTTGATGCTTTGAAATTTGCACAAGCAGAAATTAAAAAGCTAGTTAACCTCCAATTAGAACTTAAAGCGGAAGTCGGAAGAAAAAAACGGGAAGTAGTTGTTCCCGATGTAGATCAAGCATTAGTTAAAGATGTAATGGGATTAGCTTACGACAAATTTAAAGAAATTGTCCACTCTATATTAGCTAAAGAAGAAAGAAGCACAAAAAATAAAGATCTTGCAGCTTTCGTAAAAGAGAATTTAGCTGAGAAATATCCTGAACAAGAAAAAGTTATCGGTGAAATTCTACATGATCTTGAAAAAGATTTGATGAGAAAGAGAATTCTTGAAGAAGGAATTCGCTTGGACGGAAGGAACACAAAGCAAATTCGTCCTATAACTATAGAATTAGGATTACTCCCAAGGACTCATGGTTCAGCCCTTTTTACAAGAGGCGAGACACAAAGTTTAACTACAATTACGCTTGGAACTAAAAACGACGAGCAAATTATTGACGGACTTTTTGAGGAATATACCAAAAAGTTTATGCTTCATTATAACTTCCCACCTTTCAGTGTTGGTGAAGTTGGAAGAATGTCAGGAGTCGGAAGGCGCGAAATCGGACATGGTAATTTAGCCGAACGAGCATTAAAAGTATTAATGCCTGCTGAAGATGTTTTCCCATACACAGTCAGGGTTATTTCAGATATATTAGAATCCAACGGTTCTTCATCGATGGCTACTGTTTGTGCCGGCTCGCTGGGATTAATGGATGCAGGAATACCATTTCAAAAACCTGTTGCGGGAATTGCAATGGGACTTGTTAAAGAAGAAGAAAAGTTTGCAATACTTTCAGATATTCTTGGCAACGAAGATCATCTTGGCGATATGGATTTCAAGGTTGCAGGGACTGCTGACGGAATTACTGCTTTTCAAATGGATATAAAAATTCAAGGTATCTCGTTTGAAATAATGGAAAAAGCGTTACATCAAGCTAAAGAAGGCCGCCTTCACATTTTAGGAATTATGAACGCTGCAATTGATAAACCACGCGAGCAACTATCTTCCTTCGCACCTAGATTAATTACCATGAAAGTTGAAACAGATCAAATTGGACTTATTATTGGACCCGGAGGAAAAACAATTCAAGGTATGCAGAGACTTTTTGGAGTTGATATCAATATTGATGATTTTGGTACTGTAAGTATTGCTTCTCCAAATAAGGAAAGTGCTACTAAGTGCAAAGAATATATCAAGCAACTTACTGCCACACCAGAAGTAGGCGAAATTTATGATGGGGTCATAACAAAAATTATGGACTTTGGAGCATTTGTTGAAATACTTCCTGGAAAAGAAGGATTGCTTCATATTTCGCAGATTGATAATAAGCGCGTTAACAAAGTAACGGATTATTATAAAGAAGGTGACAAAGTTACCGTGAAATTATTAAAAATTGAAAATGGCAAATATTCGTTAAGTAGAAAAGAATTATTACATGAAAATAATAGTTCAGCTAACTCCGGAAATTAGTTTGAGATTGCCGGATAATGTCCGGCAAATTTCCATATTATAAAGGCGCAACAGAATATGCTGATTGCTCCGAAGATTTTTTGTATTTGATGCCCGGTAGGGCAAGCTATTAGAAGCTAATTTTTAAAATGTTTTTTAAGAACTTGCTTCTGAAAAAATAATTAATGAAGGTTCAGATTGTTAGGTAAAGGCTTAAATATATTTCAGCTCGTTTATTGGCTGATGATTATTCGTCCATTCGAAATTAATTCGTATCGAATTGTCGAAGCTAATGAGTGTGCTGTTTATAAACTGAACCGGTTCGCTTTTAGAATTTTTTATATGAAATATTTAATTTCATTAAACGAGTTTGTGTTATATGACAAAAGAAATTATAATCAATTCCTCTACTTCGCAAACGCGAGTAGCAATTACGGAAGATGGAAACTTAGTTGACTTCTTTGTTGACTATCCAGAAAACCGTAGAATGGTTGGGGACATATATCTAGGTAAGGTAGCAAGAGTATTACCTGGAATCAAAGCTGCATTTGTAGACATCGGCATGAAGCACGATGCATTTTTGCATTTCTCAGATATCGGTGCAAGGACACAACAATTTCAGGATATCCTTGGTGACGATTCAGATCTTGATGAAGATGATGACGAAGAAACTTCAAACAATAAGAGCAATTCACATGGAAGAAACGGCAAAGATAACGTAGATAGCCATGGAGTTCCAAAACTTCACAAAGGTGAAGATATAATTATCCAAATTACGAAGGAACCTGTTGATAATAAAGGTGTGAGGGTTACATCCTCTGTATCACTTCCAGGCCGATTTTGTGTTTTGCTTCCCTTCGATAATAAGATTGGAGTTTCTAAGAAAATTTCAGACTTCAAAGAAAGAAAGCGTCTTAGACATATTGCCCGTGAAATTTTACCGAAGAACTTTGGATTGATAATTCGCACTGTTGCGAAATTTCAAACTGAAGAAGCATTAAAAGATGATTTAAATAACCTTGTAAAAACCTGGCAGGGAATAGAAACTGCTGTAAAAACCGAGAAACCTCCTGCACTTATTCACCAAGATCTAAATACTACATCAAGTGTAATTAGAGACTTATTTACTTCTGATATTTCCAAAGTCTTCATTGATTCAAAAAAATTGTACAAACAAATTAAAAGCTATGTTGAGGTAGTACAACCACAGCTTGCCGATAAAATAGAACCTTTCAAATCGACTAATTCAATTTTCGACTCGTTCAAAATTGAAGAGCAGATAAAAACCTTAATGGGTCGTAAAGTTCAATTGCCTAGCGGTGGATATTTAATTATTGAACGTACCGAAGCAATGTTTGTTATAGATGTAAACAGTGGACGTTATGCTAAAAGCAAAGAACAGGAATTAAATTCATTAAAAACAGATCTCGAAGCTTCCCGGGAAATATGTCGTCAATTGCGATTGAGAGATATTGGCGGAATAATAGTCGTTGACTTTATAGATCTTGAGGATGATAAAAACCGTAAGAAAATCTATGATGAGCTACGGAAGGAATTTAGAAAAGATCGAGCAAAGGTTTCTATTCTTCCTATGTCCGATTTTGGACTTGTACAGATAACAAGGCAAAGAATTCGGCAGAACATTATGCAGGCGATGAAAGAAGTCTGCCCATATTGTTTAGGAACCGGTTTACTTACAAAGCATTCGCATCAAGTTTATGACCTCGAAGAATGGCTTAGAAAATTCAAACGGATTTCAAAAGAAAGATCACTTATAATTAAATGCCATCCCGCAGTAGCATCAAAGCTTAAAGAGTCAAAGTTTAGAACATTCTTTAAGCTAGAGTTAAAATATTTTATTAAATTAAAGCTTGTTGAAGATTCAAGTCTATCAATTGATGAAATAAAATTCTTTTCAAAGAAGACTCAAAAAGAATTGACGGAAGAAATTAATAATGCAAGCTAATTTTATTAAATTCAGTACCAGAAAGCTCGAAAGACTTTGTAGGTAATAAAATGGGAAAAATGTATGAAGAAAACTAATTTTTATGAAATTCATCAAAGACTAGGTGCAAAAATTGTCGAATTCGCCGGCTACCTAATGCCTATTCAGTATGGCTCCATAATTGGAGAACATAAGGCAGTAAGAAATTCAGTAGGCGTGTTTGATGTATCACATATGGGTGAGGTTATTGTTACGGGAAAGAATGCATTGGAATTCGTACAGAATATTACGGTTAATGATGCATCAAAATTGTCTCCTGGCAGAGTACAATATTCTGCAATGTGTTACCCTGACGGCGGAATTGTTGACGATCTTCTCGTATACAAAATATCAGACGAACAATTTATGCTTGTAATTAATGCATCCAACATCGAAAAAGATTTTAACTGGATGAATGTAAATAATAACTTTGATGTGAAGATTGAAAATCAAAGTGAAGAATATTCGCTTCTGGCTGTTCAAGGACCTAGTTCAAAGGATGTTCTTCAAAAAATTTGCAATAGGAATTTGGATCTTGAATATTATCACTTTTTTCATGCCAAAATTGCCGGGTACGAAATGTTAGTCTCTAGGACAGGATATACAGGCGAGCTTGGATATGAATTGTATTTTAAAGGTGATAAAAAAATGGCAGAAGAAGTCTGGAATAAAATCTTTGAAGCCGGAAATGAGTTTAATATACAGCCGGTGGGCTTGGGTGCTAGAGATTCACTTCGTCTTGAAATGGGCTTTTGCCTTTACGGAAACGATATTGACCAGACTACAAACCCATTAGAAGCGGGTCTTGGCTGGATAACAAAACTTAATAAAGTGAATTTTATTGCTAAAGACGTGCTGATAAAAATAAAGTCTGATGGATTGAAAAGAAAACTTATTGCATTAAGTTCTGAAGAGAAGTGTTTTCCTCGTCATGGATACGATATCTCCATTTCAGGGAAAAAGATCGGAACAATAACTAGCGGAACAGTTAGCCCAGTGTTAGAAAAGCCCATTGCCCTTGGTTATATTGATTCAAACTATGCAAAGGAAGACTCGGAAGTCAATTTTTTAATTAGAGGTAAGGAATCTGCGGCTAAAGTAGTCGGACTTCCATTTGTAAAAAAATAATAGTACTGCTGTGTGTTATGAAGATAAATGTATTGTTTACTCCGGTTATAGCAGATGATTTATATTTCACAGGAAAGACAACTGTTGTTATTGATGTCCTTCGTGCTTCCTCAACAATTGTAGCGGCACTTCAGAACGGAGCTAAGGAAATTGTACCTGTAGGTACTGTGGAATTTGCCGTTAAAGTCTCAGGTGGAATGTTCGGCGGACAAACATTGCTTGGAGGAGAAAGAAATACAAAGAAGATTGAGGGATTTGCGCTTGGTAACTCTCCCCTAGAATATGGTCAAGAGATTGTTGCAGGCAAATCAATAATTCTTTATACTACAAATGGGACAAAAGCAATTGTAAAGGCAAAATTTTCATCGGGATTATTTATATGTGCTTTCAACAATATTGCCGCAGTGGCAAAGCATCTGGTTTTTCTTGATAATGATATAGAGATTCAATGTGCTGGCAGATCAAATAATTTCTCTATGGAAGATACTATTTGTGCCGGTAAATTAATTTCTGAAATTGAAAAAATAAATACCGAACTGAGTTTAACTGATTCTGCAAAAGCGAGTTTGGCACTTAGCAAATCATTCGGAAGAAGCATATTTAAAATGCTGGCCGAGACAGAACATGGAAAGTTACTTTTTGAAAACGGCTTCGAAGATGATATTAAATATTGTAGTAAACTAAATAGTTCGGAAGTTGTACCATATTTTGCTGGAAATGTTATTAAGTTGCTCCCTGAAAATGGTCTTTCATTGATGAATGAAAAAGAAAACATCGCTAATTAGAAATGGCTATAAAAAGAAAAACAAAAAAAAAATCTGACAAACCAGCAAAAGTCGATAAATCTTCACCTACAAATGCCGGTAAAAAGAAGAAAATCACCGGAATAATTCTAATCCTCTTTTCAGTATTTATTCTGCTAAGTATTCTTTCATATTCACGGTTCGATAGGGCAAACCTAAATTTTCAATTCTCAGACTTGCTTAAGCCTTTCGGTTCAAACACCGATTTCAATAATAAAGCGGATACAATTCACAATTGGCTTGGAATTTTTGGCGCGTACATTTCATATTTCTTCATCAATTCTACTCTAGGAATTTTTTCTTTAGTTTTTCCTAGTATTCTTTTTGCATGGGGATTTTCATTCTTTATCAAAATCAATTTTCGAAAACTGATAAATATATCTAATTTTCTTCTGCTTGCAGCCTTAATCTTCTCAACATTTTTTGGATTGTTCAGGACACATTATAATTTCTTCGGTGGTGTATATGAGCTTTCAGGTTCAATAGGTGATTATCTCGGTCTTACATTAAGCAGGCTTTTAGGGGGTATTGGGACTCTTTTCTTTCTAATTGCAGCTTCTGTTGTTCTAATGGTTGTGGCATTTGATATTAAAATAGAAAGAATCTTCCATTTTCTTCAAAATATATTTACGGCTTCCGAGAGCTCCTTGAATGATATAACTCAGGAAGATGAACTAAAGAATGAAGATAAGAATTTGGATAAAATTAAAGAGCTAAGAGAGGAAAAGAAAAAACGAACTATTTTTAAGGCAGCAGAGGAAGAAACGCTTGCTGAGCCTGAACCAAAAAAGGAAACTAAAATAAAAATAATTCGCAAAGATGATAAGCCTCTTAAACATGAAGTTAATAAAGTTAAGGAAGAAGAAGACAAACAAGTCGACATAAAAAAAGTTGATGATTCTTTAGAGAATGGATTAGATAAGGAAGCTGAAGCAAGTTTACCAAATAATTGGGAAGAAAAGCTAAGTTATGCCAAGCCAAGTCTTGAACTTCTTGAACCTATTCCACCGGAAGATTTTAAGGTTGCCGAGGAAGAGCTAAAGCGTAATGCTGAACTTCTCAAAGAAAAATTAAAGTTGTTTGATATAGAAATTGAAAAGATAGATGTAACGCCTGGTCCAGTTGTTACACTTTATGAAATTGTTCCATCACCTGGGGTAAAGATAAGCAAGATTGTAGGACTTGAGCACGATATTGCATTGGCATTAGCAGCCCGCGGTATAAGGATTATAGCACCGATACCAGGTAAGAGCGCGATCGGAGTCGAAATACCTAACGCAGTAGCCTCTCTGGTGAATGCAAAATCTGTACTTGGGAAAATTTCCGAGTCTACTGCTGAGTTGCCAATGGCATACGGTAAAACTATTAATGGAGATGTTTATATTGCTGATCTTGCTAAGATGCCGCATCTTTTAATTGCAGGATCAACTGGGTCGGGCAAGAGCGTCGGAATAAATATGATCATAGCAAGCCTGCTTTATTCAAAACATCCGTCCGAAGTAAAACTGATAATGATTGACCCTAAAAAAATCGAATTATCTTTTTATAATAAATTGCGCAGACATTACCTTGCAGTTTCGCCGGACCTTGAAGAAGAAATAATTACCAATCCTCAAAACGCCGTAATTTTGTTAAAATCTGTTGAGTACGAAATGGAAAAGCGTTACGATAAACTTGCTAAGGCCGGAGTAAGAAATATCATTGATTATAATTCTAAAGTAAATGATCCAAAGAAAAAGCCTAAAGATACAGATGAAATTAAGCATCACCCAATTCCGTATTTAGTCGTTATAATTGATGAATTAGCTGACTTAATGATAACAGCCGGCAAGGAAGTAGAAGAGCCAATAGCCCGTCTTGCTCAGCTTGCCAGAGCGGTTGGCATTCATTTAGTCTTAGCAACTCAACGTCCTTCAGTCAACGTAATAACGGGTGTTATAAAAGCAAACTTCAGTGCAAGAGTTGCTTATCAAGTAGCTACGAAAATCGATTCAAGAACAATTCTTGATATGAATGGTGCCGAACAACTGTTAGGTAAGGGTGATATGCTCTTTCTTCCATCAGGATCACCTAAACCAATCCGTATACAGAATGCTTTCATTTCAACAGATGAAGTTGAAAGAATTACTAATTATATCTTTTCACAACAAGGTTACTCCAAACCATATTTCCTTCCATCACTATATGATAAGAAAAAAGAATCCGCGGGTGGCTTCTTAAATGATTTAGACCCAATGTTTGAAGATGCCGCAAGGGTGGTCGTTCGGCATCAGCAAGGCTCTACATCGTTGCTTCAAAGAAGACTAAAATTAGGATATTCGAGAGCAGCAAGAATTATTGATCAACTTGAGGAAGCAGGAATAGTTGGCCCTAGCGATGGAAGCAAAGCGAGAGCTGTGCAAGTTGACAGCGAAGAACAACTCGAAACCATTTTAAGATCCTTATAAACAAGTTGAAATTAAAAAACAGACAAACAACGCCAGAAGATGAATTTAGAGACCTGGGCTTTGGCTCCAAAATTTCGAGTCAAAGAAAGCGAATGGTCAATAAAGATGGATCTTTTAATGTAGAAAGAAGATCACTTCCTTTTTTTGAATCGCTAAGCATATATCATTCATTGTTATCCATGTCTTGGCTTAAATTTAACCTTGTGGTTTTGCTTGCTTACATTGTAGTGAATTTATTTTTTGCTTCACTGTATATGCTAATAGGAGTAAATCATCTTGGTGGAATATCGGGAGTAACTACATTTGAAAAATTCCTTGATGCCTTCTTTTTTAGCGGGCAGACAATTACCACTGTAGGCTACGGGGTTATACATCCGGTTGGATTTTGGGCTAGCTTAATTTCTTTAGTCGAATCAATGGCTGGATTATTAGGATTCGCACTTGCAACTGGACTGCTATATGGAAGATTTTCTCGCCCAAATGCAAAAATTCTCTACAGTAAAAAAGCAATAATTGCGCCTTACAAGGAGATAACTGCGTTTGAATTTCGAATTGCCAATGCACGGAAGAATCAACTAATTGAAGTCGAAGTTCAGGTTACAGCGTCAATAAAAGAATCCAAAGACATAAATTCTAAACGAAAATTTTATGTACTTAATCTCGAAAGAAATCTAATAAATTTCTTCCCTCTTACCTGGACAATTGTTCACCCTATTGATGAAAATAGCCCCTTATATGGAGTTAGTGAAACAGAATTAATAGATTCGGAAGCAGAGTTCATAATTATGATAAAGGCATTTGATGATACTTTTTCTCAGTCTGTGCACTCAAGAACATCCTACTTGTATCATGAAATTGTCTGGGGGGCTAAATTCCAGAACATTTATGTTGAGTCGGAACTCAATGTTACAGCAGTTGATATGAGTAAATTTCATGGAATTGATAAAGTAGGATTTTTAGCCTAATAGATACATTTAGCATTTTCGTGAAAAGCAAGAAAAAGTTTCAATAACATTTAATTTTCCTTATTAATATGTCATTCAATTTTTATAAATTACTAATGCTAATTATTACTTATAAAAAGTTATGAAAAAATACATTACAATAATTTTTCTTTTTACATTGTTCACACAATATTCTTTTACGAGGGGCAAAGGCGATCAATTGCTAAAGTCACTTCAAAACAAATTCAATTCGATTGTTAATTTAACTGCTGAATTTAGTCAGTCAGTAAATGGTAAAATCAATCTCTCCGGAAAATTTTTCTTTGAAAAGAAAAACAAACTTAGACTTGAGTTGAAAAATCTCATTATTGTATCTGACGGCAAAACAAATTGGAGCTACAACAAAAAAGATAACAAAGTAGTGATTAGCGATTATGACAAAGAAAACCCCTCAGTTTTTTCGATAAGTGATTTTATCGAATCGTATCCGTCCCAATGCTCAGTTTCCTCAATTCAAGAAGGTGGAAGAGAAATATTAGTACTTACTGCAAAAAGCAATTCGATGAAGTTTAAAACAGCTAAGATTTGGATAAATGAAGAAAACTTAATTGAGAAGATATCAATCAATTCAAGTGGTGGGAAAGCAGTCGAAATTACATTTAAGGGATACCAAATAAATCAAAAGCTTAGTAGTACCATATTCAAATTCATACCTCCTAAAGGAAGCTCAATAGTTGACATCAGATAAAGTAACAAAAATGTTTAAACTAAAGAACGCATTAAAATATCTGATTTCACTTATGCTTGCCGCAGTCTTTCTTTATATAGCATTTCGCGGGGTCGACGTAAAGAAGGTATTCGAAACTGTTTCTAATGCTTCAATAATGTGGATAATCATATTCGCTGTTTCGGTAATGTTTTCTCATTTACTTCGTGCCCTTCGTTGGAAAATAATCATAAGTTCCGTCAAAAAAGATGCGTCACTAAAAAATCTATTTGGCTCTATGATGGTAGGATACGGCGTAAGCTGTGTTATACCTCGCTTAGGTGAGGTTACAAGAGCCGTCTTAATAGGTAAATGGGAAAATCTTTCTCGTACATCAATGTTTGGCACAGTAATACTTGAGCGAATTATTGATGTTATTTTTTTGGGGCTGGCTGTTTTTATCTCATTAATAATTTGGAGCGATAATATTTATTCGAACTTTCCATGGCTCAAATCAGCCCTCGCTATTACTGCGTTTCTGGTAGTGATATCATTTCTCTTTTTATTTCTAATTATCAGATACAAGGAGAAATTTTATAGCATATTGATTAAAATTATTGGGAGATTCTCTACTAACTACGCACATAAAGCAGGTTACATTTTTGATATGTTGATTAAAGGTTTCTTAAGCTTAAAGGGAGTAAAAAATTATTTGCTTGTAATTTTGCTTAGCGTATTAATAATGCTAAATTATGCATTAAGTTCATACCTAGGATTTTATACTCTTGGAATGCAAAATCATCATCTAACATTCGGCATGGCCTGGGTATTAATGAGCATAAGCGCTATCGGGGTTGTAATACCTACTCCAGGAGGAGTTGGTTCTTATGAAGCTTTATCTAAAGCAACTCTGGTTCTATTATTTGGCTTCGGCGAATCTATAAGCTTAGCTTACGCAATACTGACACATATTATATCTTATATTTTATTTATCTTCACTTCGCTTTTGTCGTTCTTTATTCTTAATAAACAGCATGAGAATCTTTTCAAAGTAATAGAAACAGATTTGGAAGAATCATGAAATTCATTTCATTAATAATATTTTCTATTTTTATAACCGCAAATGCATTTGCCCAGTATAGTCTGCGAGCAGGTATGGGAATTTCATTCGTAAGTTCTTCTTCCTTGACGGATTATATTAATGAAAATTTTGCTTCTTATAATCAGCAATTGGGAACTTTTAATTCTGCCATAAATTTTTCAGGTGAATTTGACTATTCAACAAGTCAATCTTATCAAGTCGGCTTAGACTTGGCATATTTAATAAATTCATATACTTATTCGTCTATCGGCGGAATTTATAAGATGAATTATGACATCCTAATGCCTACCCTCGTAAACTATTATGTTATAAGCGGCGAAGGTTATATCTTTAAGTTTGGAGGAGGAATAGGTCCAAGGTTTGTAAACGTAAATGAACAACTTCCTGGCACTCCCTCAGGTACAAACTATACATCGGCCGGATTTGGTATACTTATACGCGCCGATGCTAATACTCTGCTTAGCAAAAATTTGTATGCTAATATAGGCGGTGATCTGAAATATGATATAAATGGTAAGCCGAGCAGTAACGGAAAATATCTTGTTAACAATAACGCTAACTATTCGGATGTAAATTTCAACATGTTTTCGGCTGTTCTGCGCATAGGCTTAACTTACACTTTTTAGGAGATTGAATCTGAATCTATTACAGGCAATTATTTTTGGTATTATTCAAGGATTAACAGAATTTCTACCGATTAGCAGTACTGCTCACCTAACTATCGCCGCAAAGTTATTTCATGTAATCCCGGCTTTGAGCGATCATGAATGGACAGCTTTTATGGCTGTAATTCAATTAGGAACTATGCTCGCAGTTTTAATCTATTTTTTGAAAGACATTTGGAATATACTTAATGCCTTTTTCAAAGAGAATGTCGGTAAAGGTAAAATTGAATACTCAAAGCAAAGCTTGAACTCAAAATTAGGTTGGCTGATTATTGTTGGATCTATTCCTATAGGGATTGTTGGAATTTCTCTTAAGAAAATTATTGAAGGCTCTCTTACTAAAGACTTATATGTTATTGCTGCAAGTATGATTGGGCTGGCTTTAATTCTTGCTGTTGCCGAAAAAACATCAAGTTTTAAGAAGGAAATAAAAGAAATTTCTATTAAGGATGCACTCCTGGTAGGAGTAGCCCAATGCTTTGCTTTAATTCCTGGTTCATCTCGTTCCGGTACGACAATTACGGCGGGATTATTTCTTGGAATGAAACGAGAAGCTGCAGCAAGATTTTCTTTTTTACTTAGTCTGCCCGCTGTCTTTGCCAGCGGTTTTCTCGAGCTTTGGGAATCACGAAAATTTATTAACCCGGCACTTAGCCTTGACCTTATTGTCGCCGCTATTTTTGCACTGACCTTTGGGTATTGGTCAATAGATTTACTATTGAAATTTTTACGTACAAAAACGACTTTTGTTTTTGTCTATTATAGGATAGCGGTTGGCTTAGCAATATTAGCATTAATTTTAACTCATATGATATTAGCTTAAACTTATATCTAAGACTATAAATATTATTCAAAATTTTATGGAGAAAATATGAAAAACTTATCCTTATTTTTTATAGCACTTGTATTTTTTCTCGGATGTAAACAATCACAATCAAACGGACAGGAAAATAGTATGGTATCACCAGATTCAATCTTAGTAGCAGTAATGAAAACCAATATGGGAACAATTGATCTTGAACTTCTACCGGATGTTGCTCCGAAAGCAGTGAAAAATTTTGTCGGGCTTACTAATCAAGGTTATTACGACAGTTTGACATTTCATAGAGTCATAAATAATTTTATGATCCAGGGCGGCGATCCAACAGGTACCGGCGAAGGCGGAAAAAGTATTTATGGTGGTCTATTTGAGGACGAGTTTAATCAAAATTTCAAATTTGATTCAGCTGGTGTTTTAGCAATGGCAAACGCTGGTCCGAATACAAACGGAAGCCAATTCTTTATTACTCTAGCAGCTACGCCATGGCTTAATTTTCATTATACGATTTTTGGAAAAGTAATTAGCGGATTGGAAGTTGTTCAAGAAATAGGAAAAGTGCCTACAAGTTCACCAAATGATAAGCCTATTAAACCTGTAATCATTGAAAAAATGACAATTGAAACGAGACCTAAGCAAAAGTAATCTATATTGTGGATACGGAATTTGTTAATTAATTTAAGCAAGATGCATAGGTTTAAGGGTATGAGAAATGGCGAAAAATAAAGTTCCCATTCCTTCAATAACTGAGGCTATAAAAGGTTTAAGAAAGAATGCTATCCTGCCGGTTTATTTATTTTGCGGAGAAGATGAATTCGGAATTGAAACAACGCTTAAACTATTTGAAGAATCAATAGCGCCTCTTATTAAATCTGATTTCGATAAAGAAGTAATCCACGGAGATGATGCCGAAGCAGAAAATGTTATAAATGTTGCAATTGCATTTCCATTCACGTCTGATAAGAAATTAGTAATTGTAAAGGAATTTGAAAAGTTAAAGGATAGAAAGAAGATAACATCATATGTTAGCTCGCCAGCCGAATTCACAATACTAATACTAATTCAAAGCGGTTCAATGCCTGCCCTTGATTCAGAACCATATAAATCTCTCTTACAGAACAAGTATATTTTCGAAGCCAAGGAGTTAAAAGGAAAGAATTTAATAGATTGGGTTAAGGATTTTGTTGAAGAAAATGGTAAGCAGATTTCTTATGAAAATGCACAATTGTTAGTTGACATTACCGGTGAAAATCGTAGCCAAATAGAAGCACAGCTTGAGAAATTATTCATTAACCTCGGAGAAAATAAAGAAATCTCGATTGAATCTATAAGATTACTTTCGGCGGCGCTAAAGGAATATACAGTATTTGACTTACAGAATGCCTTAGGCAGGAAAAATAAGAAAGAATCGTTAAAAATTGCATATAACCTTCTTTCAAATGGTACAGACCCTCCTAAAATAGTCGGAATGATTAACCGCTATTTCACACAACTAACCCGTGTAGGCGAATTATCTAGGGATAATATTTCAAAAGAAGTTGGTGCAAAAATTATCGGTACCCATCCTTTTTACTATCCCGATTATATAAAAGCAAGGGAGCTTTACAAAGATGAAGGGCTATTTCGTGCTGCTAGAGCCCTTCTAAAAGCTGATATTTCAATAAAAACGACATCTCTCGATGCAAAATCATTAATTACACTACTGATTGCTGAAATTCTTGCTTAGAGACTGGAAAACCCCTAAAAAGGCAGATCTGACAAATCTCTACTTTATCCATCTTCTTTCCATTATTGGTTTGAAATGAAAACCAAACTTTCATATATTTGTAGATAATATTTAAGTTAAAATTTAGGCTAAAAATGAAACAAGGAATTCATCCGAATTATCGACCAGTAGTCTTTCAGGACGCTTCATGCGACTTTGCAGTTCTGACGCGGTCAACGATACAAACAAGTGAAACAATCCAATGGCAGGATGGTAATACTTACCCATTGGTAAAGTTAGAAATTTCAAGCGGCTCACATCCTTTTTTTACTGGTAAGCAAAAGCTATTAGATACAGCCGGTAGAGTTGAAAAGTTTAATAAGAAATACGGCAAAAAATAATTTCGGTATAGCGTCAAAAAATTGTCTATGTTAAAGAGCCAGCATGCCTGGCTTTTTTCGTTTTTCTCGCCCTTTTGATACAAGATTATTATATTAAAAAGTATTATCTTTTTTGGCAATTTAATTTAAGGGTTTCTAAATGCAGCTGTGCATCTTTGAAGGTATTGATTATGAGAGATTGGAGCCGTTAATTTTCTATCGTCCGGTTTATGATCTCGTCTGCGGGATGTCTACCTTACGAGAGAAAATATTGCGTGCATATCCAAATACAAAATATTCACTTCACTGTAGACCTTACCTTACTCAATTTGTTAAAGCAAACAATCCCGGGATAGATGTAAATAAAATTGAAGACGATTCGTGCCTCTTTATAAATGGCAATATTTTGGCTAATTGTAACATCTCTAAATTAATTCCATTAAATGATAATTCTGATAAAGTATATTTAAACGGTGATAATCTAGTCGCAGCCCGCGTTTCAGGAGAGCGCCTTAAAGCATTAAAAAATAATCTGCACGAGCTTCTAAGTCAGTCAAATTTTAGTGAACTTCCTGTAGAAAATGTTGAAGTTGAGAACATTAATTATATGTGGGATCTCATCAACAATAATGGAAAAGAAATGCTTGCGGATTTTGAATTCTTCTCTTCAAATATTAAAGCTGAAAATCGAATTCAGGGGAAAATATTTGAGGGTGTCCATTTAATTGAAAACGACAATATAATCATTTTGAATGGCGCTGAAATAAAACCAGGCGCGGTATTGGATGCTAGCAAAGGCCCAATTTATATAGATCAATATGCAACTGTATTTCCAAACGCTGTTGTCGAAGGACCGGTTTATCTTGGTGAATCTGCCCAAATAAAAAGCTGTGCTAGAATTTATGAAAACGTAAGTATTGGAAAAATATCAAAGGTTGGAGGCGAAGTAGAAGACTCAATTATTCTACCTTATTCTAATAAACAGCACTCCGGTTTTCTAGGGCATGCCTATCTTGGAAGCTGGGTTAACCTTGGCGCAGATACTAATTGCAGCGATCTAAAAAACAATTATGGCAATGTTAAGGTTTATGTCAACGGAGAGATTGTCAATAGCGGATCACAATTTATGGGACTCATAATGGGCGATCACTCAAAAACAGCAATTAATACGATGTTCAATACTGGTACATCGGTTGGCTTTTCCTGCAATATCTTTGGTGCTGGATTCCCGGGCAAATATATTCCGTCTTTTTCTTGGGGCGGCAGTGATGCTATAACCACGTATGACCTTGAACGCAGTATAGAAACTGCGAAAAGAGTAATGACAAGAAGAAATAAAATAATGCACGATGTAGAAGAAAAACTATTTAGAAAAGTTTTTGATATTACTAAAAAGGAAAGAAGAAAAAGAGGCTATCCATATTAGTTATGACTCAATTAGAAGAACACACAATAAAAGATCTATATGAAGGCGTCAGAGGATTAGCCGTAAAAATTCTTAACAGAGTTGAACGCACAGATGCATACCTTGAAAAACTGCTTGATAACGAGATGAAGAATTCGGAATTGAGTGGTCAGGATAAAGCTCTGCTTTATGAAATTGTTCATGGCGTAATTAGGTGGATGGGAAGATTAGACTGGATATTAAACGGGTTTTATAAAGGACAATTTTCAAAAGCTATTCCTAATCTAAAAAATGGACTGCGTGTAGCTCTTTATCAAATTCTATTTTTAGAAAGAGTACCTGATTATGCAGTTGTTAATGAAGCAGTTGAATTTGTAAAAAAACTTCAGGGACAAAAGTCTGCTGACCTGACAAACGCTATTCTTAGGAATATTATTCGAAGCAAAAATGCAATTAGATATCCTGACCCGCAAGAAGATTTGGTAGGCTATTTATGCGCCTTTTATTCTCATCCATCTTGGATGGTTAAAAGATACTTGGAGCGTTTCGATCGGGAAGCAACCGAAAAACTTTTGGCAGCTAATAACGAGAAACCTTATCTGACGCTTAAAATTAATACCATCAAAACAAATGAGGAAGAATTTAAGCAGCTCTTAAATTCTGTAAACCTCAAGTACGAACAAGGCAAGTATTTACCAGAATTTTTTCAGCTTCAAAACTTGACAAATATAACCGCATGGGAATATTTTAAGGAAGGTTATTTTAATGTTCAAGATGAAAGCGCAGGACTTGCCTGCAGGTTGTTAGATGTAAAACCCGGAATGAGAGTTTTGGACTTATGTGCCGCTCCGGGAGGAAAGTCAGCATATATTGCAAGTCTTATGAATAACCAAGGTGAAATTGTTGCGGTCGATCGTTATGAAGGACGAGTAAGAATAGTTGAACAAAATCTAAATCGTTTGAAAATCAATTGTGTTAAAACTGTCGTGGTCAACGCTCTGGAATTTAATGATAATAAATTTGATCGCATCTTAGCGGATGTGCCTTGCTCCGGAACTGGCACCCTTACAAAAAAACCGGACATTAAATGGAAAAGAGATTTGTTAGATCTGAGAAGTATGAATGAGCTTCAATACGAATTACTAGTCAAAGCTTCTTCACTCGTAAATCCCGGAGGAGTTGTTGTGTATAGTACATGCTCAATTGAACCGGAAGAAAATTATGAAATTATAAAAAAGTTTCTTAATAATAATCCTAACTTCAAATTGGACAATGCATCTCTCTATTTTTCTAAGGACTTGGTTGATGAGAACGGGTGTATACAAACTTTTCCGCACGTTCATCACATGGACGGTGCTTTCGCTGCAAAGTTAATTTGCTGTGAGTAAGATGTTGAACCACGAAATATTTTATAAATATTAATAAATAATAATATATCATGTTTGAAAAATTAGCAGAAGAACTAAAGTCAGCCAGAGAAAACGCTGGACTTACTACTCAGCAACTTGCAGCAAAAACCAGAATAGATCTGAAATTCATTGAGCAAATTGAAAGCGGTAACTTAATATTTCTGCCTGAACTTTACGTTAAAGCCTTTGTAAGAGATTACTCAAAGGTTGTTGGTCTTGACGAAAAATTAATGATGAAAAAATTTGATGCAGCAAAGAAAGGCCATACTCTTGATGATGATGCCCAACCTGAGGCTGAGACTAAAAAGGATAAATCGCTTGATGAAGATGCCAAGTTAAAGAATAAGTTTTATTCCTCCCTTCCTTATACTAGCGAAGAAGAATTAACGCGTCAAAAGGAAGCTGTAATCCAATATAAAAGGAAAATGGTTATTGCTGCCTCAGCTGCAGCTGTATTATTACTTTTTGTGATTGTCTATTTTGCCTTTATTAGGGGAAGCTCTGAAATTATAGTATCTGAAAAACCTTATAGTGAAATTGTGAAAGAAAACGAGCAGAGGGATAATCTAGCGGAACCGCAAGCTCAAGCTCACGATTCCTCTTCTGTTACAGCACCATCCGATAGTTTGTCACTTCTAATTGAATCAAAAGATACTTCTTGGATTAAAATATTGCTTGACGGTAAATCAGAAAGCATCTTTACTTTATTCCCTAATTCTCAAAAGAGCATTAAAGCAAAAAATAGCTATCTGCTTACGATAGGAAATTCTGCTGCAATTAAATTTTCTCTTAATGGCAAACCTTTAAATTTTACAGGTAAGAAAAATGAAGTGAAGGAAGTTTCTATTGATAGCACAGGGTTGAAATTTTTAACTTTACCTCAAAATTAATTCAAATAAATGGCAGTAGATATTCGAAAAAGAATTGAAACTATTAAAGAGAAAATCAGAGAACATGATTATAAGTATTATGTCCTCGCCGAACCCTCCATTAGCGACCTGGATTATGATTTATTAGTTAAAGAACTTGAAAAACTTGAAACTGAAAATCCCCATTTAATTACCCCCGATTCTCCTACTCAACGTGTTGGAAAAGATCTGACAAAAGACTTTAAGCCTGTTACTCATAAAGTCCCAATGCTAAGCCTGGCTAATACATACAGCCAGGAAGAATTGATAGACTTTGACAGGCGTGTTCGGGAAGGCTTACCTGATGGTGAAATAATAGAATATGTCGTCGAACCTAAAATTGACGGTGCGTCGGTATCTTTGAATTATGCTAAAGGACTTCTAAAAACAGCAGCTACTCGGGGAGATGGAACTACCGGTGAAGAGATTACTGCGAATGTTAGAACCATTAAATCTATCCCTCTTAAATTAAATCTTTTAAATTCTTTCAACTATAAACTTAACGACTTTGAGGCACGCGGAGAGATATTTATGAAGATTGCGGACTTTCGCAAACTTAATGAAATGCGCGAAAGCACAGGCGAAAAATTATTCGCAAACCCGCGTAATTCTTCTGCCGGTACCTTAAAACTTCAAGACCCAAAACTTGTAGCAAAACGCCCCCTTAATGCATTCCTATATTATATAATTAGCACAGAAGAAGAGTTTGAGTCTCAGTTTAAAAACTTACAATTATTGAAAAGCCTCGGATTCAATGTCATCCCCGAGTACAGACTTTGTAAAAATATTACTGAAGTTCTAGATGCTTGCAGAATCCTTGAAGAAAAAAGAGATTCACTTGAATTTGAAATTGATGGGGCAGTAATCAAAGTAAATTCAATACGTCAACAAAAGATCTTGGGAAGCATTGCAAAATCACCACGATGGGCTGTTGCCTTCAAGTTTAAGGCAAAACAAGTATATACGAAATTAACTAAGATTACCTGGCAGGTAGGTCGAACTGGTGCAATCACTCCTGTTGCCGAGCTTGAGCCAGTGTTGCTCTCTGGATCAACAATTAGCAGGGCAACTCTGCACAACTTTGACGAAATTACCAGGAAAGACATTCGAGTAGGAGATACTGTAGTATTAGAAAAAGGCGGCGAAGTAATACCTAAAATAGTTGGTATTGTTTTAAGTGAAAGGAAATCCAAATACAAACCAACCATACCTCCTGAAAATTGCTCTGCATGCGGAGCCCCCTTATTCAAACCTGAAAATGAAGTTGCATATTATTGTGAGAATGCCGAATGCCCGGCACAAATTAAAGGTCGATTAGAACACTTTGCCTCACGAGGAGCAATGGATATTGAAGGTCTTGGCGAAGCTCTAATAGATCTTTTCGTTGAAAAGAAATTGCTAAATACCTACGCCGATATTTATGATTTGCACCTGCACAGGACGGATTTGATTAATATCGAACGTCTCGGAGAGAAAAGCATTGATAATTTATTAGCTTCAATTGAAGAAAGTAAAAAACAGCCCTTTGCTAAAGTGTTATTTGCAATCGGAATCAGATATGTTGGCGCGGGTGCTGCTAAGAAGCTCGCCGATCATTTCTTATCGATTGATAAATTGATTTCCGCATCTGAGGAAGATATTTCATCAATCTATGAAATCGGACCAAGTATTAGCAGCAGTGTTAAGAAATTCTTCTCTGAAGAAGAAAATATAAAAGTTATTCAAAGACTTAAAAAGCAGGGAATACAGTTTACTTCACAAAAAAAAGAAGTAAAGGAGAATTTCTTTTTGAATAAAACATTTGTATTAACAGGCGCTCTCAATAATTATTCAAGAGATGAAGCCGCCGAAAAGATAACTTTGCTCGGTGGAAAAGTTACTTCAAGTATTAGCAAGAAAACTGATTGCCTAATTGCAGGAGAAAGTGCAGGCTCAAAATTAGAAAAAGCAAGAACTTTAGGCGTGAATGTATTAACTGAAATTGAATTTATTAATCTATTAGAAGAAGCTTCAAAGTGATGTTTGATAACATTAGAGATAAAATTACTATATTAATTATAAAGCAAAGGCTGAGAAAAAGGCATATTGCAAAGCAAAACTTCAGAGATGTATTCATCAAATCAGAATCATTTTTCTTGATATTGCCTGAAGATGAAATCGATTATCATAGTATAAACAATGTGGTGAAGTTTCTCGAAGATAATAAAAAGAAGTTCGTAATATTTACAAATGATTTTAGAATAAGTCCTCTTCCTGCAAAGTTAAAAAGCAATGCGGTTGACTTTGGGGTAAAGGACATAACAGTATTTGGAATGCCATCAAAAAAATTGTCTAATAAATTATCGGAAATTACCGTTGATGTAGTAATTGATCTAAATAGAAAGAAAAACCTGTTCTACAGCTATGTTTCAAATCTTGTTAACTCTAATATTCGAATAGGATTTGAAAAGAATTATTCCGATTTGTTCTATAACTTACAGTTTGCTAATAGCCAGGAAAATCCTGAAATTATCTACAATGAATTCTTAAATAGTTTACAAATGTTTTAAAGGAAAATCATGAACTTCGAGACTAAGAGAATGGATGATATAACAATATTTAAGCTTAACGAAAAGAGACTTGATACAAATGTCTCCGGCTTGGTTAAAGGAGAATTTACAATGCTATTAAAAGTCCAGAATGTAACTAAGCTAATTGTAGATTTAAGTGATGTGGAATCATGCGATAGCTCTGGCTTAAGCGCACTTCTTGTTGCAAACAGAATCTTGGAATCAATGGGCGGAAGTTTAAGAATTGCGGCTCCATCGGAAAAGGTTAGCACACTAATTAAAATAACACAGCTTGATCGAGTACTTAGAGTAAGCGAAAATGCAGAGATTGCAATTGCAGAACTTAAAAATCTGAAGGAGTTCTAAATAATATTGTCAAATGTTTAGTTACTAAATTCCAGATATGACCTTGGAAATATGTAACTCAAAATAATATAGAAAATGATCTAAAGATTTTTACGTGGGGATTAGACGATTAAACTACAAAGTTGAGGAATTATTTTAATCAGGATATATTCCTAATTTCCGTATAGCTCGATTTCGGTTACTTCACATAAAATATGAGCAACAGTGATATGTCCTTCTTGTATTCGCTGAGTATTGTTTGAAGGAATCACAATTGGCAAGTCCACCATTGACTTTAATTTCCCCCCCGTTCCTCCTAGAAATCCTATTACCTTCATCTTCTTTGAATGCGCCATATCAACTGCTTTAACTATATTAGGAGAATTTCCGCTAGTAGAAATTGCTAGAAGAACGTCACCTTCATTCCCTAAGCCTTCAATATTACGTGCAAAAACATTTTCGTATCCAATGTCATTGCCTCCGGCTGTTAGATTTGATGTATCTGTAGTTAATGCTATAGCAGCAAGAGCAGGGCGTTGGATGTTATGATTTAACCTAATCATTAGCTCAGTAGCTATGTGCTGACAGTCTGCAGCACTTCCCCCGTTGCCGCATAGTAGTAATTTTTTCCCGTTTTTATAAGCAGCCACTAATAAATCTATTGCTGAAAGAATGTCAGGTAAGCATTCTTTCTGCATTTTAAGTTTTGTTTCTGAACTCTCGGCTAAAGAATCAATTGCGAATTTTCTCTTATCCATATTTTCCAATTTAAGTAATAATGTATTCTTACTATACAGCAAGGGTTAATTTGACATGCACTGCATCAGCAAATTCTTTTATCAAGCCCCAATTATTTATATCTTCGAGAAAATTCCCGGTAACAATTATCTTTGCTCCGCTTTCTATTTTTTCACGAGCAATCTGTGGAGATCTAATCCCTCCGCCGACTATTACTGGTACACTGCAATAGCTTGATACTGCCTTAACCATTTCGTTAGTTACCGGCTTATCGGCGCCTGAACCGGCTTCAAGATATATTAACTTCATACCAAGATATTCTGCAGCAAGCCCTGTGGCAGCAGCTATTTCAGGCTTATTTCTTGGGACAGGTAAACTTCCGCTCATGTATTCGGCAGTAGTAATTGTGCCCGACTCTACGATAATATAACCCGTCGAAATCGGTTCTAAATTATATTTTTTAATCAATGGAGCTGCTAATACATGCTTCCCAATCAAATGCTCCGCATTTCTTCCGCTAACCACTGAAATAAAAAGAATTGCATCTGCAGATTGACATACTTGATTTTCGCTTCCGGGGAATATGATTATTGGCAAGCTCGTTAGAGTTTTTACTTTGTCAAGAAAACTTTCAAAGTGACCATTAATCATTAAACTTCCGCCAACCAAAAATCCATCCACTCCGGAATGCTCGCAATGAACTATAAATCGAGATAAATCATTATCATTCAATTTATCCGGATCAAGCAAAACCAGATATGCAGCACCTTTTTGCGATATAGTATTTAGCAGATAATTATATGTTTTCATAAATAAATAAGTTATGATGAGTCAATATAAAAATTTTGTGTTTCATAAAAAAGAAGTAGTATTAAATAATATCAATATTTTTATCAAAAACAGAACTTTTATAATAAATTCATAATACATAAGAAAATTTAATAATAATTCGTATAAGATAATTCGTTAATAATCTAAATCATAAATTATACAAACTTTAGTGACTTTCGCATTTTTCTATTGCATTCTTGCTGACAATTTTATACATTTATTAAAATTAAAGACTAGTTCTTTTACTATATGACAAGTGTTTTTTACTAACCGTTTAACTCTTCGACTACCCCAAATCCAAATTCTGAATACGTCCTGAATACGTTTATCTTGCTCTTATATTGCTCTTATCTCCCTCTTGTCTTATAGCCTCTAAAGTAGTCAAAGCCATATCTTCATTAAAAACACCCTTTTGAAAATGCATTCGTCTCATTTTGTATCACCATTTAATTTCACCTTTTGGGTAAAACTAAAAAGGGAATTGAATAAAAATTCATAAATTACACATGAATGTTTATTTAATTATTGCAGATACAATATTCTCATTCTTAATTGAATAAAAAGCTGAGGGAAATTTATAATGAATAATGAAATCAAAAGCTTTTTCTACCCTTCCAAAATTACTGTCGTTGGCGCATCACAAAAAGAAAAAAGTATCGGCTATGAGCTTTTAAATTCTATCAAAAGCTATGGTTTCAAGGGCGGAATATTCCCTGTAAACCCTAATACAGATTCCTTATTAGGTTATAAATGTTATTCATCTATTATGGATTTGCCGGATGGAATTGATCTTGCCATTATAGTTGTACCGAAGCAGTATGTTGACGATTCTATCGATAAACTATTACTAAAGAATATTAAAAGTATAATCCTTATAACCGCAGGATTCAAAGAGGTAAGTAAAGAAGGCGCTGCATTTGAGCAGAAGATTATTAATAAGATCAAAGCTGCCAGCGCACGGTTAGTAGGACCCAATTGCATGGGTGTTATAAATACTCTTGATGATATAAAGCTTAATGCAACTTTTGTCGCTGAAAAACCTGAAGTCGGCTGCACTGCTTTTCTTTCTCAAAGCGGAGCTATTGGTGCTGCTGTCTTAAATTCGCTCCGGGAAACAGATATTAAATTCGGACATTTCATAAGCGTAGGAAATAAATCGGACATTAACGAAAACGATCTTTTGGAGTTCTGGCGGAATGATGCTAATATAAAAACCATTGCCCTATATTTGGAAAGCTTTGTTGACGGTGAATCATTTCTTAAAATAATATCAAAAGAAAATAATTCTAAACCGGTCATTATTCTAAAAGCGGGGAGAACTAACGAAGGAATAAAAGCAGCCTTATCTCACACAGGTGCAATTGGCACAAGTGATAGAGTTGTAGACGCTGTGTTGAATCAGTTCGGAATAATCCGTGTTAATACACTTACCGAACTTTTTAATACTTCTAAAGGATTCGAAAATTTCCCGCCCCCTGCCGGCAATCGAATTGCGGTAGTTACTAACGCCGGCGGTCCTGCAATTCTGACTGTTGATGCATTAGGGGCTAAAGGATTAATTCTTGCGAAGCTAAAAGAAGTGACAAAAAATGCCCTACGGAAAGTTGTACACGCAGAAGGAAGTGTCAATAATCCTGTTGACCTACTTCCTGGCGGCACAGCAGAACATTATAAATTGGTTAATGAAATTTTATTATCGGATGAACACGTTGATGCCGTAATCTCAATTTTCGTTGAACCGGTAATGGTTAAGCCTATGGAAGTTGTTGAATCAGTTAACAGTATTGAAAGCAGTAAACCTATCTTCCAAGTAGTAATGCCCTTGCCTGAGTTCTGGGAGAATTACCGGACTAATTCAATTTACAAGAAACCACTTTTCAAAAACCCCGAAGAGCCCGCAGAAATAATTTCAAATATTTTGTTTTATATAAATAAAAATAAAAAACACCGCGACATCTTACCTGCTCAAAACTTTGGCTTTAATCTTATACAAGAAACTTCGATTGTATCACAGGAGTCGGTAAGACTACTATTAAAGCATTACAACATACCGCTAGTAAGCACAAAATTTATATCTGCCGGTCAGATAAATAAGCATATAGAAGACTTTGTATACCCTATAGTACTTAAAGGAATATCAAAAAATCTTATACACAAGTCGGAGCTAAATGCAGTTAAGATAAATATAAAAAGCATTAACGAGCTTCTTGAATCAGAAATGGAGATACTAGAAAACTTTAAGAATCACGGACTCGAACTTGATGGTTTTCTTGTCCAGCCATACATCAAAGCGCGATTTGAATTACTGGTCGGGGGATTCAGAGACCCGGCATTCGGACCAATAATTATGTTCGGCACCGGCGGAAAGTATGTCGAAGTATATAATGACACAGCAATTATATCAGCTCATCTCAATGACTATGACATTGAAGAATTGATTGCATCAACTAAAATGGGTCGACTCCTTGAAGGAGTAAGAGGTGAAAAGGCATTTGACAAATCAAAAGTAAAGGATATAATAAAATCAGCCGCTCAAATGATGTTAGACAACCCTTCAATTCTAGAGTTTGATTTTAACCCTGTTATCATTTCAGAACATGATTTAATAACTGCGGTAGACGTAAGAATAAAACTATCATAATTCTTGTTTGTCATTCTTTCAATTATTTGAAAACATATATAATTCATGGCGGGACTCTATAGTTTACCAATCAGCCACTACTTTTTTATTTATGAACCAATTTATTATAACTAACAAGTTATGACTGGTCTTAACACTTGAAGCTGTATGAAGTATAATAGGGAGATGCGAGAGGTAGATGAGAAATTAGAAAAAAGCCGCATTGCGGCGGCTCTATTTTTTCTCATTCAGTCAATCAATCTTGTACTTCGTTTTCTCACTTGAGCAAAACCATCTTTTTTATTGAAACATAATCTCCTGCTCTTAGCTGATAAAAATATACGCCGCTTGAGAGGCTTGATGCTTCAAAGCTTATATTGTATGAACCTTTTTCTTTAATTTCATTTACAAGTGTTTTTACCTCTCTACCCATTAAGTCAAAAATCCTTAATGATACTAATCCGGCTTCCGGTAGTTGATAATTTATCGTTGTTGATGGATTGAATGGGTTGGGATAACAACCTACGAAATAGCTTATAATGTTTTCACCCTGATCCAAACTATTATTTACTAATGCCTTTGGTGCAATTTTACCGTAAACTGCTTGCCAATTAGTATTTGAATATGTGCCTTCTACTGAGTAATACTGCCTTACATCATAGTACAGTAAATCATTTTTATAAGCGCCTGTGAACAGATAACCATAATCGGTATACGTCTGCACACCCCTTCCGACACTTGCGATTAACACTGGTCCTGACCCGCCCTTGATATTTCTCCATATTTGATATGTAACATTTGGATTTGGGTTATCAGTCCAATGCATTTTAATTGGCTGACCGACTACAATATCATAGCCGAAGTTTATATTATATAATGGGTAGCCAATAAAATTAGCATTGTATGACATATTTGCTATAGGATTAAAAGTTACACCGTTATTTATAGAAAGGATATTATTATTTGAATCTGTCCAGTTAGAGAAATAGTAATCTACTCCATTTATTTCGATAACATTGTTATAGGCAATAGCAGAAATAGCATTTTGCTCTACTATCATATTATTTGAAGAAGGAGAGCCAACCACATTATTATTAACTGTAATTGTGTTTCCGTGACCAACGCCGATGAAATTATTTTGTATAGTTATGTTGCAAACTTTCATTAAGTTTGCAACATAACTGGCGTTCCAATCATCTGGAGTAATTGTATGTGATAATTGAATATTGTTACCCATAACTGTTGAAACGCCATTAACTTTTTTCTGCCAGAAACTTATGCTGGCAGCTACACCGCTTGTATTCCATACTCTTTGATAGCCTTGATTATCTGTCTGTGGAGAAACTGCTTGTAATGAAACATTTGACCCAATAATAAGGTTTGGAACATTTGCCGGAGCGTCAACCGGGCTATTGTTGTTTACAATAATTTTACCATCTTTGTTATTAGAGGCAGTAAAGTTATTATCTGCTATAATAGTTACAGGTAAATAGTATTCTACGTTAACTGTGATACTGATTTGTGCATGTGAATTATTTTCGACATCATTAGAAGAAGCACCTAATAAGAAAAATTGATCATATAATTGTCTCTGCCCAACAAGATTAGTAATATCAACGGTAATAGTGTCCTGGTATAATGATTTTGATATACTTGTAGCAGTTCCAATTGCATTAATAATTGCTTGTGAATTTGTTAGCGAGGTTCCATTATCCAGTTGACATAAATTTACTTGAAAAGTATTGCTATAATAGTCACACTTTGATACTAAGACGGTCATAGTTACTTTTTTAATCGGGTAACCTGCGGGAACTCCGGAAAGAGAGAATTTATATACGCTATACCAGTAGTCATATATCACAGGGTTCCCTCCTGATCTAGTACTCCCAATATCCCAGGTTGAAGAAAAATTATAATAAAAAGTAGGAGGGTTGCCCAGTATATCTTCTACATGTGCTGTTGTTTTGGTTTGATTTATATTTTGGAGTATGATTGTTTGTCCCCACATTAAACTTGAAACTAACACTAATTATACGAAAGAAAGTCTAATTTTCATTTTGAACCCCTTTTAATTAAAAAAATATCATATTTAAAATAGAATAACCTAAGACATTCCATGGGAATGTTTAATTTAATTATGCGTTAATGGTGGCTATTCAAAAATAAGCGGAACAATGTAACAGCATTGTTCCGTTATATTATAAATTTATTCATTTCTTATATCTCCTTTCTTTATCAATTTAATTTTCCCCTAAATATTAAATTTAGATTATTTTGGAAATCATATGCTAGAATAAACACTTCTTTTTCAAAAATTACTGGAGTACCGAATATGCTAATATTAGGATGATTAAAATGATATAAATACTCTACGTCACTACCATTATAATGTGCAATACCATCAGTCATTTCTAAAATAATATCATCTTTGTTTCTTCCCCCTATACCATGTAAGAAATTATTTCCTGGAACAGTGAACAATGTATTGAAGGCGTTATTTTGTCTTGAACATATTTGATTACCTAGTATAAAAAAGACCTCATTATTTATTAAAGCTAATCCTGCTTGTGATGCCGGTGATGAATATATTCCCTTTAATTTATTATTTCCATCATATTCATAAATTTTTGCTGTATCGGCGTCGACCCCATAATAAGATAACAAATAATAATTGTTGTCCGTCGAATTTCCTTTATAGATAAAAATAAAAACTTCATAAACAGAAATTAGCGGGGATATATATACAATATTCCATTGGGAATTATAAAAATGCTGAATAACACCTCTAATTATATTATTGCTGTCTGCAAAGCCTACAGCGTAAACGTTGTTTGGATTATCGCCCCAAAAATTTTGTATGCCATCATAAGGATAATTAGGAATCGTATAATCTTGGAACTTTGATAGAGTGTTACCATCATAATGCCATATTGTATTACCGTAAGATCCAAACCAAACATCACTTTGCGAAAACCCAAAAACTGCTGCTGGAGCTAATGGTCTCGATATACCGTCATTAACCCATTTCTGTCCATTATAATGATAAATGGTTTTATCTTTATCTCCACCGGGTCCTACAACCCAAACATCAGTCGGAGAACTTCCCCAAATGCTCTCCAAAACTGTGTATGGAACATTTAAAGTATCAACTGTCCATGTATAATCCCTTCTGCCGGGCTGTAGTTCTACTGGTCCGGTCGGGCTTTTGCATCCTTCAAATGAAAACAGCAAAAAGATAGCGCTCGGGAGTATGGTCAAGATTAAAAACAAGTTTAAGAATTTATACAATTTACTATTCAGAAAGTAGTTTCGCTTCATATTAATACCGGATGCATTAAGTAAAAAGAATGATTAAAACTTGTCTTATTTTATTATTGATGGCTTTTGGAATTGCAAAGAGAAAGTAAAGAATTGTCTAAAACAGTGAATGGGAAGACTGGTAAAGATGCTTATTTTTTTATTCAACGTGCTCCCTTTAAGTATTCTAAAAATAATCCATATCAAATTGAATAGAAAAAAACTGAAAGTCAATAGAAGAAATTTAAGTGAAAGAAGTCACTTGTTTCATTTGTCTTTTAATAAACAGTGAATGATATTATCTAAAATATTATAGGACTATTTAAATTCATTGAGTTATAGTATTACCAGCAGAATTAGAAAAAACCCAAAACACGTATCTTATTGCATTAAGCTGCAATTTTAGTTGAGATTACCTGCTTAATAATAACTATTCCCAAGATTAAGAAAATCGCTTATATACAGTTACCTCTTTTACCTTTTTTGATAAAATAAGGATAAAAAAAGACCATTTTGGCTCAAAACAATTGGTATAATTTTAGAGTAAACTAAAGCACTCAAAGAGATAAATTTTAATCAAAATAACTGGAAATAAGATGGATAGGAAAAAAGTAACAATTGATGGCAACGAAGCAGCGGCTTATGTAGCTTATCAAACAAATGAAGTAATAGCAATTTACCCGATAACACCATCGTCAAACATGGGCGAATGGTGCGACGCATGGTCTGCAGTAGGCAAAAAGAATATCTGGGACGAAGTACCTTCAGTAAGCGAACTTCAAAGTGAAGGCGGAGCTTCAGGCAGCGTCCACGGAGCATTACAGAATGGTGCTCTTACTACGACATTTACTGCCTCGCAAGGTTTGCTATTGATGATACCAAATATGTTCAAAATAGCAGGCGAATTAACATCAACAGTATTTCATGTCTCGGCAAGATCATTAGCTGCTCAAGCCCTCTCAATTTTCGGAGATCATAGCGATGTAATGTCTACCCGTTCGACTGGCTTTGCAATGTTAGCATCAAACTCAGTTCAGGAAGTAATGGACTGTGCGCTAATTGCACAAGCTGCAACTCTAGAATCACGTATCCCATTTTTACATTTCTTCGATGGCTTTAGAACTTCTCATGAAGTAATGAAAATCGAACAATTAACTACTGAAGATATTCGCAATATGATTGACGATGATCTTGTAATTGCACATCGTAAACGCGCATTAACCCCAGAACACCCGGTATTACGCGGAACTGCACAAAATCCGGACGTATATTTCCAGGGTAGAGAAACAGTAAACAAATATTATAATGAATGCCCTGACATTGTTCAGAAGCATATGGACAAATTTGCTAAGCTTATAGGAAGACAATATCATTTATTTGATTATGTTGGAGCTGCAGACGCTGAGAGAGTTATAGTAATAATGGGCTCAGGCGCAGGAGCAGTCGAAGAGACAATAGATTATCTAACCTCGAAAAACGAAAAGGTCGGAGTTCTTAAAGTAAGGCTGTACAGACCATTCTCAATTGATCATTTTATAAATGCTCTTCCCAAAACGACAAAAGTAATTTCCGTATTAGACAGAACAAAAGAGCCTGGCGCTTCTGGCGAGCCTCTTTACCTTGACGTAGTAAACGCAGTGTCCGAAAGATTTAATAACGGCGATCTTCCATTTGCATATCCCAAAATTATAGGAGGAAGATACGGATTATCATCTAAGGAATTTACCCCTGCAATGGTAAAGGCTGTATTTGAAAATATGTCTAAAGGACTTAATGCTGATAAAAAAGAAAAACCGAAGAACCATTTTACTATTGGTATCAATGATGACGTTACAAATACTAGTTTAGAATTCGATCCTTCATTTAATGTTGAAGCACCAGAAACATTTAGAGGTAAATTCTATGGTCTTGGCGCAGATGGAACTGTCGGTGCTAACAAAAACTCAATTAAGATAATCGGTGAAGGCACAAACTTTTACGCCCAAGGTTACTTCGTTTACGATTCTAAGAAATCCGGTTCCACTACAATTTCACACCTAAGATTCGGACCTAAAGAAATTAGGTCAACTTATCTTGTAGACAAAGCAAACTTCATTGCATGCCACCAGCCTAACTTCTTAGAGAAAATGAATCTCCTTGAAGATGCCGTTGAAGGAGCAACATTCTTACTCAATACAATTATTCCTAAAGAACAAGTATGGGATAGCCTTCCTGAAAAAATTCAACAGGAATTGATAGCAAAGAAAATGAAGTTCTATGTAATTGATGCTTATAAAGTAGCCGGCGACACTGGAATGGGTCAAAGAATAAATACAATAATGCAGACATGCTTCTTTGCTATATCAAAAATTCTTCCTAAAGATGAAGCAATTGAGATGATCAAAAAAGCAATTAAGAAAACTTATGGAGCAAAAGGCGATAAGATTGTCCAGATGAACTTCAACGCTGTTGATCAAACACTTGCTAATCTATTTGAAGTTGAATTACCAACAAGCGCAACAAGCAAACATCAATTCCTTCCTACAGTTTCTGAAAATGCCCCGGATTTCGTTAAAAATGTACTTTCTCCAATGATTGCAGGAAAAGGAGACCTTATACCTGTTAGCAAAATGCCTATTGACGGAACTTATCCGACAGCAACTGCAATGTGGGAAAAGAGAAATATTGCACTAGAAGTTCCCGTATTTGATCCGGAGGTTTGCATCCAATGTAACAAATGCGTTGCAGTATGTCCTCATGCAACAATCCGTGTGAAGATATATGATGAAAGCCTGTTAGTAAATGCACCTGAAACATTCAAGCACATGAAGTTTAAGGGAAAAGACTACGGCGAAGGTTTGGCATACACAATTCAGGTAGCAGTTGAAGACTGTACAGGCTGCGGAATTTGCGTAGATATTTGCCCGGCAAAGAATAAAAAAGAAACGAAGTTGAAAGCCATCAACATGATGCCGCAGTTGCCTCTTAAAGAACAAGAAAGAGCGAACTGGGATTTCTTCTTAACGCTGCCGGAAGTAGACAGACGTTTAGTAGCAACATCAGCAATAAAGGATTCGCAATTCCTACAGCCATTATTTGAATTCTCAGGCGCTTGCTCAGGCTGCGGAGAGACTCCTTATGTTAAATTGGTAAGCCAATTATTCGGTGATAGATCTGTTATTGCAAACGCCACAGGATGCTCATCAATCTATGGCGGAAATTTGCCGACTACTCCTTGGGCTAAAAATAAAGATGGAAGAGGACCCGCATGGTCAAATTCATTATTTGAAGATAACGCTGAATTTGGATTAGGTTTCCGTTTAGCAATTGACAAACACGCTGGACAGGCTGCAAATATCCTTAAAAGACTATCCTCAGAGGTTGGGGCTGAATTAGTTGACAGTATCTTAACAGCTGATCAAAAAAGTGAAACTGGGATTTATGATCAGAGAGAAAGAGTTGAGATATTAAAACAAAAGTTAAATGAATTATTGATAGCCGGAGGAAATGGTAAATCCGGAGACATCAAACACCTTCAAAGCCTACTAGATTATTTAGTCAAGAAATCTGTATGGATAATGGGCGGAGATGGATGGGCATATGACATTGGTTACGGCGGATTAGATCATGTTATTGCGTCCGGAAAGAATGTCAATATTCTAGTGCTCGATACCGAAGTATATTCAAACACCGGCGGACAGATGTCAAAGTCAACACCTCGAGGAGCTGTTGCAAAATTTGCAGCCGGTGGAAAGCCGCTAGCTAAAAAAGATCTTGGCTTGATGGCTATGTCTTATGGGAATGTTTATGTAGCTAAGGTAGCAATGGGAGCTAATGACGCTCAAACAGTCAAAGCATTTATTGAAGCCGAAGCTTATGACGGTCCATCCTTGATAATTGCATACAGCCATTGTATTGCTCATGGAATTGATATGGCAAAGGGAATGCAAAATCAAAAAGCAGCTGTAGATTCCGGTCATTGGCAATTATATCGTTATAATCCTGAGCTAACCACAGAAGGTAAGAATCCATTCAAGCTTGAATCTAAAGCTCCTAAAATACCATTGAAGGATTATGCTTATTTGGAAACACGATATAAAATGCTTACCAAATCTGATCCGGTGGAAGCCGAAAAGTTAATGGTTACAGCACAACAGGACGTACTTGATAAATGGAAAGTATATGAGCAGCTAGCTGCATCTCCAAAAGAAGAAATAAAGAAATAAACATTAATTAGATTCAACTTATTCCGATTATTAGTAATCGGAATAAGAATGAATCATAAATATAGGCGAGATTTATTATGGATATCACAACAACTTATTTAGGGTTAAACCTTTCAAGCCCAATAGTACCTTCTGCAGGACCGCTTTCTACCGATATTGGGAATATTAAGCAAATGGAAGACGCAGGAGCAGGAGCAGCGGTTATTTACTCAATGTTTGAAGAGCAGATTGAAAACGAATCTTTAGAGTTTTATCATCATGAAACAGCTCACACGGAAAGTCATGCTGAAGCACTGTCTTATTTTCCTCAATCACCGGATTTCAAAATTGGTCCCGATGAATATTTAGAACACATTCGGAAAGCAAAAGATGCTGTTAATATTCCAATCATTGCTAGTCTAAATGGAAAGTCTCTTGGCGGATGGGTCGATTACGCAAAAAAGATTCAGGAAGCAGGCGCGGATGCATTAGAATTAAATATATATAGACTTGCCACCGACATTAAGTCTTCCGGTCAAGATGTTGAAAAAAATTATATAGAAATCGTAAAGGCAGTTAAATCTTCAATTACAATTCCTGTCGCAGTTAAACTTGGTCCCTTCTTTAGCTCAATTACCTGGATGGCTGACCAAATTAGCAAAGCAGGCGCCGAAGGCTTGGTATTGTTCAATAGATTTTATCAGCCGGATATTGATTTAGAAAGATTAGAAGTAGTTCCGAATGTTCTTTTAAGTACGCCGATGGATATGCGCCTTCCGCTAAGATGGATTGCAATTCTATACGGTAGGGTTAATGCAGACCTGGCTGCTACAAGCGGTATCTATAATGAAAAGGATGTGTTGAAAATGATTATGGCTGGCGCAAAGGTAACGCAAATGCTTTCCAGCTTACTGAAATTCGGAATCAACCATATCTCGGATGTTACTACTCAATTAATTTATTGGATGGAAACAAACGAATATAAATCCATCGATCAAATGAGAGGGAGCATGAGTTATAAAAATGTTGCTGACCCATCGCAGTTTGAGAGGGCGAACTATATGAAGGTGTTAAATTCATATAAATAGAACCTGAAACTTCTAACGCGGTTTATTTCGATTGATTATCTGCTTATTTCTTCGTTTATCAGCGCCCATAGATTAGTCTATGGGCTTCTCTTACCTATCTGTTATGAATTACACATTAACTTGAAGTCTTTACCTTTGATTAAAAATTAAGTTTATGCTTTCTTTTTTAGCAATAGACATTAATATAATATCATCCCTTAATTTTGGACTGTCCTTTGCCATGAGATTTTATCACCAACTTTAATTTTATATTTGTCCGTAAATCCCAAGCTTACTTCAATAACATACATTGCCGGCGCTGTTGAAGCATAGGTTTGATCGGATAAAGTTTTGGTTGCGTGTTGTATCGTTACTATCCTGTCTTTGGAATTTACAAAAATCATATCTAACGGGATGTACGTGTTTCTCATCCAAAAATCTTGTGTAGTATCCGTAGGAAAAATAAAGAGCATACCTTGATTTTCTTCCATGCTTTTTCTGAACATCAAACCAAGTTCTCTGTCAAAATCATTATCCGCAATTTGAATATCTATCTTTGTCTTTGCAGCATTGCTGGCAGAGTCAATAAAAGTCAATTCACCGTCTTTTCTAAACATAAATTCTTTATTGCTTTCATGTTTTTTGGGTAGATTAGTTAATATTAGAAAAACAATTATAGCTGCCAATAAAACGGCACCTATAATTTTCATCGATCCGCTAATATTCTTTGTCTCAACTTTTTTAACTGTAGAACTCTTTGACTGATTTTTTGTATTCTTTTGCATTTGACCGCCGATTATTTTATAAATTTATGTGACAAACATATAAAAATTTATTCATAACAAAATGAATTTATTTATCTATAACTTTGTATGAATAAAAGATTGTACATCAATATTATTAAAGATTATGGAACCAAAACTAATAGAACGACAAAAAATAAATCTAAACGATACCCAAACAAAGATGCTTATTAGCGGCTGGGGACAGGAAGTATTTGACAATTCGATTGTGGAAAAAATTGTATACCAATCCGACGGATTGAAAGTTAAAGGATATCTGGCTTATCCTATGGATGAGACAAAAAAATATCCATGTGTGATATGGAACCGGGGAGGAGCTAAAAACAGCGGAGCAATAGATAGTTTCACCGCACGAGGCATGTTCGGTCAAATTGCAAGTTGGGGATTTGTTGTTTTAGCGTCTCAATACCGCGGTAATGCAGGCGGAGAGGGAAAAGAGCAGCTTGGCGGTGAGGAAATTAATGATATACTAAATCTTGTCACCCTTGCTAAGGAATTGCCTTTTGCTAATATTAATAAATGGGGTATTGAAGGCTGGAGCCGCGGGGGAATGATGACTTACCTGACTCTTCAAAAAAACCATAACTTTAAGTGCGCTATACTTGTCGGTGCTATTTCAAACTTTAGGCAGCATCTTGAAAGGAATCCTCAATCCGAGAATAGTTATCGGGAAATGATAGCCGGAGAGAATTTTGATGAGGCAATTGAAAAGCGTTCCGCAATAAATTTTGTAGATCAGCTTCCGGATATTCCCTACTTAATTGTCCACGGAGTTGATGATAAAATTGTTTCACCGCTGCAAGCAATAGAAATGTCCCGGAAAATGATTTCTTTGAAAATCCCCCACCGGTTAATTCTTTTTGAAGGCGGCGATCACTTTCTTAAAAATCACCGAAAAGAATTAAACCTCATAAGAAAATTTTGGTATGATAAGTATCTGAAATAATATAAAATCAATTTCCCTGCCGTATCTCCTGCAGAAGAATCTTTGTAATAACTAATAGGCAGATATAAGTAATAAAAGTAAATGCAGATCTTTGGGTTTTCTCTTATCAATCTAGCTTTTAGGATATTTCAAAGAAGTCGTCCAAATTGATTCTGCAGGGAAAAATGCATAAATCGATTCTAAGGGGATATTTATATATGGGTAAGGGTAAATGTATGGTAGATAAAAAAACGTAGCTCAGAGAAGAAAAAATAGGCAAAAACCTACGCTATTTCGTATGAAAAAACTGTCATTGGTCGTTAGTCAATAAGTCATTTGCATTTACAAATTTTCATATCGGTTAAATTGACAGTTTAACCAATTTAACCTAAGTTAACCTC
>JAJYDC010000057.1 GCA_021777835.1 Bacteroidota bacterium
AAAAAGTATTCTATTATCTGACGGTTATGAATGAGAATTATCCGATGCCTCCGATGCCTGAAGGAGCTAAGGAAGGTATTGTTAAAGGAATGTATAAACTAAAACCATCACAAAAGAAAAACTTAAAGTTAAAAGCTCAGCTTTTCGGCAGCGGTACAATCCTAAACGAAGTATTAAAGGCTCAAGAAATCCTTGAAGAAGATTATAAGGTTTCTACCGATGTTTGGAGCGTTACTAGCTATAAAGAATTAAGAAGAGACGCAATGGATGCTGAACGTTGGAATATGCTTCATCCGGGAGAAGAATCAAAAGTTCCATATATTACAAAGATGCTAAAAAATGAAGAGGGTATTTTTGTCGCTGCTTCTGATTATGTGAAAACTCTTCCGGACTCAATAGCTAAATGGTTTCCTAGTCATCTTTATGCACTGGGTACTGATGGATTTGGAAGAAGCGAAGGAAGAGCAAGCTTGCGGGACTTTTTTGAAGTAGATGCAAAACATATAGTCGTTGCAACTTTATATGCACTTTCAAAAGAAGATAAAATTAAAGCTGCAGTCGTAGATAAAGCGATAAAGGATTTAGGTGTTGATCCTTCAAAACCAAATCCTCTTACCGTTTAATCAATTTATTCAAAAGAAGAAAATTTTTAAGGTAGAATATGGCAACAGAATTTAAATTACCAGAACTTGGCGAAAATATTGAAGCAGCCGATGTACTCAATATTCTTGTCAAAGTAGGAGATATAGTCGAAAAGGATCAAGGCATTATCGAAATTGAAACTGACAAGGCAACAATTGAAGTCCCCTCTACTGTTTCCGGAATTATAAAAGAAATACTTATCAAACCGGGTGAAAAAGTAAAAGTCGGGCAGTCTATTGTTACCTTTGACGCAAGTGAGTCGAAATCATCATCAATGACGCCTGAAATAAAAGAAACTGTAAAAGCTCAGAAGGAAGAAAAGAAGTCGCCTGCTGAAAAGAAATATATACCCGAAACAAAAACAGTAAAATCAGTAAGTGAACTTGTCGAAATGAAACTCCCTGAACTCGGTGAAAATATCGAAGCCGCAGATGTGCTCAATATATTAGTGAAAACTGGCGATATGATTGAGAAGGATCAAGGAGTAATTGAAATAGAAACAGATAAAGCAACAATTGAAGTACCTTCAACGTTATCTGGAAAAGTAGTTGATATTCTCCTTAAGCCCGGAGAAAAAGCAAAAGTGGGACAGGTGATTCTAAAAGTAGAAACAAGTGATATAACCGTTGATGAAAAGATAGAAACTAAAAAACCAGAGTTAGTACAAGCAGCCGAAGAAAATGTTGAATTAAAAAATGCCGCTAATATAGATTCATCAAAAGGGGAGAGAAATAAATTTGCTCCCGGTGAAGTTGATCAGCAGCCTTCTATTGCTAAAGAAGCAGCCCCCGCAGCACCTTCCGTTAGAAGGATTGCCCGAGAAATCGGTGTTGATATAAATAAAGTTCCCGGCACGGGTCCATTCGGTAGAATCTCGATGGATGATGTAAAAGCATACTCGAAGAAATTAAATGAAAATAGAGATAGTCAGCCGTCGTTTGGAATTAAACAGGAAGCACTTCCGGACTTTTCAAAATTCGGAAATGTAGATATTAAACCTATGAGCAATATACGCGCTAAAACAGGCGTTCATTTAAGTTATGCATGGCAAACTATCCCGCATGTAACTCAACATGATAAAGCTGATATTACAGAGCTTGAGAAGTTTAGAAAAACTTATAATCCCAAAGTTGAAAAAGCCGGCGGCAAATTAACTGTTACTGCAATTCTACTTAAAGTAATTTCTGCAGCATTAAAAGTGTTTCCACAATTTAATAGCAGTGTTGACCTAGAAAAGAAACAAATAATCTATAAGAAATATTATAATATCGGGATTGCTGTTGACACTGAGCACGGACTAATTGTTCCCGTTATTAAGAACGTTGATCAAAAAAATCTTACGGAACTTGCTATTGAAATGAATTCTATTGCCGAGAAAGCTAGGATTAGAAAAATATCGTTAGATGAACTTCAAGGAGGATGTTTTACAATTACTAATCTTGGCGGAATCGGCGGTACTTCATTTACCCCGATAGTAAACTCTCCTGAAGTTGCAATAATCGGTGTTTCAAGAGGTTCTTTTGAACCGGTTTACAAAGAAGTAACTACTGCCTCACCCGCAGGTGGCTTCGAACCCCGTTTAATGCTTCCGCTGTCACTATCCTATGATCATAGAATAATTGATGGCGCTGATGCAGCAAGATTTCTAAGGTGGGTCTGCGAAGCGCTTGAACAGCCGATAAAGATATTGATTGAAGGCTGAGTTAAAGTTTTAGTTTATGAGAATGGGTTTGAAAATAATGGAGAACATATTTTAATGAGTAATAAGATTATAGTAATTGGTGCAGGTCCCGGTGGTTATGCTGCTGCTTTTCTTGCGGCTGACTTGGGAATGGAAGTAACATTAATTGACAAAGAAAAAAATCCCGGCGGTGTATGCCTGTACCGTGGATGTATTCCTTCCAAAGCGCTTTTGCATGTTGCAAAACTTATCTCCGAAGCTGAAGAAGCTAAGAATTGGGGCGTCGAATTTTCTAAGCCCAAAATTGATCTAAATAAGTTAAGAGATTGGAAAAATAGTGTTGTAGCTAAACTAACAGGCGGTTTGGGCATTCTTTCAAAACAAAGGAAAATTAATTATATCTCCGGTAGTGCAAGATTCATAAATTCCACAACTTTGAAAGTTGAAAAAACTGACGGCAGTAGTACCGAACTTATGTTCGAAAAAGTTATAATTGCCACAGGCTCGGTTATTGCAACTATTCCTGCATTAAATTTAAAAAGTAAAAGAGTATTAAATTCAACAACTGCTCTGGATTTACCTGAGATTCCCAAAAGTCTTTTGGTTATCGGGGGAGGGTATATAGGATTAGAATTGGGTTCTGTTTATAATTCATTAGGCACAAAAGTTTCTGTCGTTGAAATGACTCCCGGAATTTTACCGGGCGCCGATAGAGACTTAGTTTCATTTCTAGCTAAAAGAATTGAAAGAAAGTTTGATAAGATAATGCTTAACTCAAAGGTACTTGAGTTAAAAGAAGCGGACAATTCAATCGTAGTTAAAATTCAATCGGCAGACGGCAATATTTCAGAACAATCTTATGATTATGTCTTAATGTCAATAGGCAGAAGACCTGAAACAAATGGATTGGGTTTAGAAAATACAAAGGTAACCGTTAATCAGCGCGGTTGGATAAATGTAAACGAACAGTTGCAGACAACGGATCCAAATATTTATGCAATCGGCGATATTGTCGGAGAACCTATGCTTGCACACAAAGCCTCTCACGAAGGACGCGTTGCTGTTGAAGCAATTGCCGGCCATAAAGTTGCCTTCGAACCGAAAGCTATTCCCGCAGTGGTTTTTACTGATCCTGAAATTGCATGGGCGGGATTAACGGAAAATCAAGCTAAAGAAAAAAATATTAAATATGAGGTGGCTAAATTCCCTTGGGCTGCTTCAGGAAGAGCTACTACGCTCGATAGAAGCGATGGAGTGACAAAATTGCTTATTGATCCGGCCGATCAAAGAATCCTCGGCGTTGGTATTTGTGGTCCGGGTGCTGGTGAACTTATCGCTGAAGGCGTTTTAGCTATCGAGATGGGTGCTAATGTAACTGATCTAAAATTAACAATACATCCGCATCCCACTTTGTCTGAAACAGTAATGGAATCCGCCGAAGTATTCTTCGGGCAAAGTACTCATATGTATAAACCAAAGAGATGATCCTGAACAGTATTATTAAATTATAGCCTTTAGATTGTTTGCACTAAATATTTCAAAGTTTACCAATTTCTTCCTGTATCTCTTTAAATGAAGTCATTGGAATCTTACAATTGAAGTTGCGGCAAATATAAACTGTAGCTTTTCCATCTATTGGTATCTGGAACTTAATAAAAGACGAAATTTCTTTTAGATCCGTATCATCATCTGAGTTGAGTATTAGAATTTTATTAGGAAGAAAGTTCTTCTTAATGGTTTCGAGAATATCATTTATACTCTGCGTTCCCTTCGCACCGGCAACTACGATTTCATAAGAAGGCCCGAAAGCAAAATCCAACCCAATTAATGCCTGCGTAAATGAAGCGGGATTTTCATTAATCAAACGTGAAAAACATTTTATTAACTGCTGAGCTAGTTCCTCATACCTGCTATTACTTGTATATCTTCCAAGCTTTATTAAATTTAGTATGGCGATAGAATTTCCGGATGGAACAGCACCGTCATAAAGTTCCTTTTGCCTTAATAATAATTCTTCACCTCCGGTACCCGTAAAAAAGAATCCACCCCCCTTTTCGTCCCAGAAATAATTAATTAAGAAGTCTGTAAACTCAATTGCCTTTATTAAATAATAGGTCTTGAAAGTTGCCTCATACAAATCTATTAAAGCAGCTATGAAAAAAGAATAATCATCAAGTGTAGCTGTAACAGCCGCTTCCTTATCCCGGTATCGATGCAGTAAATGTCCGCTATCGCTGATCATATTTTCCAAAATAAACGACGCGGTCTTTTCTGCTGCACTTATGTAATCAGAATTTGTAAATACTTGTGAGGCTTTAGCCAGAGCCGAGATCATCAGACTGTTCCAGTCGGTTAAAATTTTATCGTCTTTGTATGGATGAATTCTGTTTTCTCGATAATTAAATAATTTAATTCTTGAAGTTTCTATTTCTTCTAAAAACTCAGTTGAGAGTTCATCAGAAGTAATACTGAGGTGGAGTCCTCTTATCTCGTTCTTATGAACGCCCGGAAGGTTGCCTTCATATTCCACATTAAAAATTCCAATTAAATTATTTGCGTCTTCTTTATTAAGTATGCTCCTAATTTCATTTTGCGTCCACATGTAGAATTTTCCTTCTTCACCTTCACTATCTGCGTCTTCAGCAGAATAAAAGCCTCCTTCCGGAGAAAGCATATCGCGTAGAACATAGCTCAATATTTCTTCAGTAATCTTTCTATAGATTTCCTTCCCGGTGGCTTGGTATGCTTCTATAAGTGCTATGGAAAGTAGGGCTTGATCGTATAACATCTTTTCAAAATGGGGCACAAGCCATTTTGAGTCTGTTGAATATCTGTGTAAACCAAATCCGATTTGATCATAAATTCCTCCTTTGCGCATCTCGATTAATGTCTTTTCAACCATTTCAAGGGCATGAGGCTCTTTCGTTCTTTTCCAATATCTTAATAGAAAGGATAAATTATGAGGACTAGGAAATTTAGGAGCAGTATTAAAACCGCCGTATTCTTTATCGAATCGTCTTTCAAAACTAGTATAAGCCTTTTCAAAAATAGTTTCTCCCAATTGTACCGGTCTGTCTGAAGTATGAACTTTTTGAAGCTCATTGACTATATCTTCCGATGACTTTAAAACATCACTCCTGTGCGATTTCCAGAAATCACTAATTTGAGGAATAAGCTCCAGCATTCCAATCATTCCGTAACGATTTTTCTTTGGAAAGTAAGTCCCGGCAAAGAAAGGCTTTTTATCAGGAGTCATAATAATAGTCATTGGCCATCCCCCGCTTCCCGTAAGCATCTGACAGACAGTCATATATATTCCATCTATATCGGCTCTCTCTTCTCGATCAACCTTGATAGATACAAATTTGTCGTTCATTAAAGATGCTACTGCCTCATCTTCAAAGGATTCCTTTTCCATTACGTGACACCAATGACAAGTTGAATATCCAATCGAAAGGAATACAGGCTTGTCCTCAGCTTTAGCTTTATCAAATGCCTCATCACACCAGGGAAACCAATCAACCGGGTTATTTGCATGCTGCAATAAGTATGGACTTTTTTCTTTTGCTAATCTGTTCAAATTCTTTATCTCATAAATATTTTTATTTAAATATAATCATATAATAGTCCATTACATGTTAGGTATGGAACAAGATACTTAGTTGAATCTGATTTCCTTTTTCAATATGTTTTCACAAACAAATAATACTATCAGAAATGAACAATAAAAATCAACTTATTTTACCCGCCGTTATAATTAGCATTAGTTTTTTAATTGGTATAATAATTTTTGTATCAGCCTGGAGGTCAAATTATAGCTCTAGCCAAACAATCACCGTAACAGGTTCGGCGAAACAAAATATTACGTCTGACTTTGCTGTTCTAAAGGGTACATTGTTCGTCGAATCGCCAAATGCTGAAAGCGCCTACAAGGAATTGGAAAGAGAAAAACCAATTCTTTTCAATTACTTAAAATCAAAAGGTTTTCCACAGGATAAAATTGAACTTTCAACAATTACAAACTTCCCGGTTTATCAGCTTTCCTCAACAGGTCAGCAAACTAACACAGTAACTGCATATAACTATAGTCAGCGGATTTCAATTCAATCTGCGGATGTTTATAAAATTAAAGCTGTCTCATTAGAGATAAGTTCATTGATTGAAAAGGGAGTTAATTTTCGTGTCGAAATGCCCGAGTATCATTACTTGAAATTAGCCGATCTTAAAATTGAAATTCAAGCAGCTGCCGCTAAGGATGCAATGATTAGAGCAGAAAAAATTGCCGAGGCTACAGGTAGGAAATTAGGTCCAATGAGAAGCGCTAAAATGGGAGTATTGCAGATTACACCAAGGTTTTCTAATCAAGTCTCAGATTACGGTATAAACGATCTCACTTCAATTGATAAAGAAATAACAGCTGTAGTAAATGCCTCTTTCGAGATTGAATAATTATTATTTGCGCAAATAGATAAATAAACTTCCATTTTCTATTGGAAATTTTGCTTTGAATGATAAAAATAAAATCAGCCAATGCTTAGCGTTTCCTATCTTCAATCCATCTAACTATTTGCCCTCCCTTCAAATTTTTGCCTATCCGGTTGATGCCGGCGCTTATCTAAATCATAATATTGTAACTTGCATTACTAATTGCCTTATTCGGGTTCCGAAACAGTTTTCTCTTAAACAAGATTAGCCAAATCCATTTAATCTAGTTCAATTGAGTTCTGGGATTTATTCCTCCAAACTAACCGTAGATCATTACTTAAATAGTAATCTATATCCTTTTTGACGAGTAAATGTCAACATAATTTTCTATTTTTACTCAGTAAAAAAATAGATATTTTGATGAAATAAATACCGGAAATTATTATGACCAAACCTCAAATATGGGTAGCAGCTTTTTTGGGACTCTTTTTGATCTTATTTATCCTTGAAAAAGCTACTGTACGATCTGACCTTCAAGTTAAACCATCGAATAACGCAGCTCCGCAAATGGGGCAATCTGCACAGCCGACGACTGCAGTAGATTTAATTTCAAGCATTGGCTGCACAAGCTGTCACGGTGCTGATTTAACGGGTACGAATATGGCTCCAAACATACACGGCGTAAAGAAATATTGGTCTAGAGACAACTTGATTAATTACCTGCGCAATCCAAGTTCCTTTATGTCTTCTGAACGATTTAAGAATTATAGAGCTAAGTATCAGGTTATGATGCCCTCATTTAATAATATTGATATTAAGAATCTTGGTAAGATAGCTGATTACTTGCTTCAGCTTCAATAATAATTAAATTTATTATGTGAAGCAGATTAGATAGAATATTTCAGTATAAAGCGGGAGAGTTTTATGAATGTTCTTTTAATTCTTGCAATCTCGGTTACTTTGTTTTATATAGCTGGTAAAGTATACTCTAAATATATTTCACGAATTTTGGGGGAAGACCCCTCTAACCCTACTCCCGCCGTTACTATCAATGACGGCAGAGATTATGTGCCAACTAAACGCTACGTAGTATTTGCACATCATTTTTCTTCTATCGCTGGAGCAGGTCCAATTATAGGACCTACCATGGCTATATTATATGGACTGGTTCCCGCATGGCTTTGGATAGTCTTTGGAGGGATTTTTATTGGCGCTGTCCATGATTTTACATCACTATTCTTAAGTATGCGTGAAGGCGGAAAATCAATGGCAGAGGTTGCCAGAAAAACGCTTGGAAATACCGGATTCAAATTATTTATTTCCTTCTCTATAATGATGCTTATTCTCATTACGTCATCCTTCCTCAGCGCTACTGCGATCTCGCTTACCTCAGTGTGGCCTCTTAGTAAACTTGGCGTTTCTTTAAGTAATACTATGCTTCATACTGTTACAACTAATGGTGTTACTTATGGAAGAATCGGAGGAATCGCATCTACTTCAGTAATATTTATAACCGCTATGTCTCCTTTGCTTGGATGGCTGATTTTCAAGAAAAGTATTAATATTATAGTCTCATATATTATTGCATCTTTAATCTGTATAGCCTCAATATTATTGGGAATATATTTCCCGGTTAGCTTGTCCCCGTTCATTTGGATGATTATTATTTCAATATATGTGTTTATTGCTGCTGGTACACCTGTGTGGGCTATCCTGCAGCCTAGGGATTTTATTAATGTTCAAATACTTTATGCAGGAATAATTCTGATGGTACTTTCTCTGCTGTTAACCGGTTTCAGAGGAGTCCATATTACTATGCCTAATTTCAACGTTGCCGATGGAACTAAAAGTTTAGGACTTATCTGGCCGATGCTGTTTATTACAATTGCATGCGGCGCAATCTCAGGATTTCATTCTCTTGTTGCGGGCGGAACAACAAGCAAACAACTCTCAAATGAAGCTGATGCTAGAAAGATTGGCTTCAATGCAATGCTGCTGGAATCTGTTTTAGCGGTTTGTGTTTTGCTTTCTATCGGAATTGGATTGAGTTTCTTCGATTATAAATCGATTGTTTGGCCAATCAATGCTGGTGTAAAATCTAATCCAATATTGGGGTTTTCATTAGCAGCAGGACATCTTTTTAACCAGGGATTGGAAATCCCAATTTCCCTCGGAACTGTCTTCGGTATTTTATTAGTTGAAGGCTTTGTCATAACTACACTCGACGCTTCTATTAGATTAAATCGTTATTTGTTTGAGGAGCTATGGACAATATTATTCAAGAACACTCCCAGCCTGTTAAAGAAATATTGGTTTAACTCCGGCTTAGCAGTCTCTTTAATGATGTTGCTGGGTTATTCGAATGCCTTTTCTGTGCTATGGCCAATATTCGGCACTGCTAATCAGCTTCTTGCTGCACTTGGGTTATTAACTGTATCAAGCTGGCTTCTAATTAAAGGTAAAAAATATTTCTTTGCTCTTTATCCTGCCCTATTTATGATTGTTACTACTATAACTTCTTTAATAATATTGTTCGGGAATTATATCCAGACTAAAAATTATATTCTAATTCTTGTTGATATCTTAATGATTGCATTATCAATAGGGGTAATAATTATGGTTATAAAAACTTTCATTAAGCCGGATAAAAGAAAAGCTATAATTTTACAAGAAAGTGCTCAGGAATCGTTAGCGCCTTAAGCCATTTAAAACAAAGATGCCCTTCTAATTAGAAGGGCATCTCGAGTTCCAATAAGCTTCTTTACTATGCGATTGTTATTTCTTTTTCAAGATAAACATCCTGTATAATATTTAGTAATTTAACTCCGTCAGCCATTGGGCGCTGAAATGCTTTCCGTCCGGAAATTAATCCCATGCCGCCTGCTCTTTTATTTATTACAGCAGTTTTAGCAGCTTCAGCAAAATCATTTGCACCTGAAGCACCTCCGCTATTTATTAGCCCGGCGCGTCCCATATAATTATTTATAACTTGATAACGTGTCAAGTCGATAGGATGATCGGTTGACAGATCGGAATATACCTTTTTACTTGTTTTACCGAACTTCAATGCTTCAAAACCGCCGTTGCATTCAGGTAGCTTTTGTTTAATTATATCTGCTTCTATCGTGACACCAAGATGGTTTGCTTGTCCAGTTAGATCTGCCGCTACATGATAATCCTTTTCCTTAGTCTTAAAGGCTTCGTTTCTTAAATAGCACCAAAGAACCGTTGCCATACCTAATTCGTGTGCATGATGGAAGGCTTCGCTTACTTCAATAATTTGTCTGTCGCTTTCTGGTGAGCCAAAATAAATAGTAGCTCCCACTGCCGCAGCTCCCATTTCATATGCTTGTTCAACTCCGGCAAACATAATTTGATCATATTTGTCTGGGTAAGTAAGAAGTTCATTGTGGTTTATTTTCACAAGGAAAGGAATTTTGTGTGCATATTTTCTTGAACACATACCAAGCACGCCTAATGTTGATGCAACTGCATTACAGCCGCCTTCTATTGCAAGCTTAACAATATTTTCTGGATCAAAATATTGAGGATTAGGCGCAAAAGAAGCTCCTGCCGAATGTTCTATACCTTGATCAACCGGAAGTATCGAAACATAACCTGTTCCCGATAACCTTCCGCTCATAAAAATCCATTGTAGATTCTTTAAGACATTTATATTTCTGTCTGATTGTGCGAAAATTCTATCCACAAAATCACTTCCCGGTAAATGAAGTT
>JAJYDC010000058.1 GCA_021777835.1 Bacteroidota bacterium
GGTTAAGACGATTTTGCGTTCTGCGAACGCGGCTCGTGATATGCGTTCTGCGAACGCTTCACGTGAGATGCATTCTGCGAATGCATCTGGAGATAATGATATGCATTCTGCGAATGCGCCCGGTGATGTGCGTTCTGCGAACGCGGATGGGGATGATGGTATGAGTTCTGCGAACGCTATGCGTAATGGATTGCAATTAGGAATGAAGGAAATGGATGGGGTTAATGATTCGAGGCCGGTTACTACTATTATTAATTGGGATCCTTATGGGAGGTGGAGGTTGTTTTCTTATGAGGATAGTTTGTTCCAAATAAATGCTGATCCTATTCTGGGGTATCAGACGGGGAAAAGGGATGGGGCTAAGTATTCTCATTCATGGAATGGCGTTGCTTTGTATGGCTATGTCGCAGGGAGTATTGGTTTTAGTTTAAGTTTTAATGATAATTCGGAAACAGGTACTACTATCGACCGTACTAAGAATTTTACTCCTGTTACCGGTGTATCTATTACTAAATATGATAACAATAATATTCAATATGATCAGGTTGAAGCTAATATAGCTACGAATTGGTCGTGGGGTGATGTGGCAATAGGGAAGGACTTTCTAAATTGGGGTTATGGGCGCAGCGGTTTGTTAGTCTTATCTGATAAAGCTCCTTCTTTCCCTTATATACGTCTTGACTTGCATCCGGTTAAATGGCTGCATTTTAATTACATTCATGCATGGCTTAATTCTAATGTTATTGACTCGACTTCTGAGTATGCAACTTTACTAAAGGGTCAATCAAGAGCGATTTTTAGAGACAAATATTTTGTATCTCATTCAATAACTGTTACTCCCGAGGATGGGTTGGATTTGTCGATAGGTGAATCTATGATTTATGCCGATAAATTGGAAATTCCGTATTTAATACCGATTATGTTTTTCAGGTTGGCGGATCATTATTTAAGTCAGAATAATAATAATGCAGGCGGCAATGCGTCATTATTCTTCGGGGTAAGTTCGAGAAATCAATTAAAGAATACTCATCTATACGGAACGCTATTTGTCGATGAGTTTACTGTCGAGAACTTATTTAATTCTCAAAAGCAGCATATGCAAATTGGGTTTACGCTTGGCGGATCTGTTACTGATTTACCGATTGATAATTTAACTCTTACCGCAGAGTTTACGAAGATTTATCCGGGTACATATACTCATTATATTCCGACATTAACATACCAGAGCAGCGGGTATTCTATCGGTGATTGGATGGGGACTGATGCGGATCGTGTATACGGAGCTATAGATTACAGGTTTATTCGAGGATTGCAGGCTACTGTCTGGGGACAGTATGTTAGGAAGGGCGCTGCTGCTACTGCAGACGAGCAGTATAATAATCCACAGCCGCCGTTCTTATTCGGGTTGAGGACGAATTATGCGTATGTAGGCGCGGATTTAAGTTATGAAATAACTAATGATTTTTCCGCAAAGTTGCAGTTTCAAACGACGAATGTTTCTACGGAGCAGAGTGATCTTTCGTATGTGAGTCAGAGGAGGAATGAATTTTATGTATCACTGGAGTATGGTTTAACTAGATAGTGACGAGTAACGAGTAACAAGTGACAAGCAGGAGTAAGGAGTAATGGCCTGTCTGCGACAGGTTGGGGAGTAGGGAGGAGTGACAAATTAGTAACGAGTGACAAGTGACGAGTAGGAAGGAAGTGAAGAGTGAAACTGCCTGCGGCAGGTTGGGGAGGTGGAATAATGACGAGATGGAAATTAGTGAAAAGTGACCTGCCTGGCGGCAGGTTGGGGAGTGACGAGCGGGAAGAAGGCAGTAAGTAGGGGCAATTGGGAAGAATAAAAGTAAAGTGGGAAGGGTTTTAGTATGAGGTCTCATAAAGATTTAGATGTTTGGAAAAGAAGTGTTGATTTAGTTTCTATTATTTATTCCTTAACTAAAGGTTTTCCAAAGGAAGAAATTTATGGGCTGACTAATCAGATTAGAAGAGCTGCTGTTTCTATTCCTTCAAATATTAGCGAAGGGGCGGGAAGAAATCATTCCAGAGAATTTATTCAGTTTCTATTTATTTCTTTGGGAAGTGTCTCTGAATTGGAAACTCAAATAATAATAAGTGAAAATTTGAAATATTTATTAAGCGAGGATTCAAATAAAATTCAAAGAGAATTGTCTGAGTTAAGAAAAATGATTCTGGGGTTGATTAGGAGTTTGGGGGAAAGGTGTGACGAGTGACAAATTAGTGACGAGTAACGAGTGACAAGTGACGAGTAACGAGTGACAAGTGACGAGTGACAAGTGACGAGTGACAAGTAGGAAATTAGTGAAGAGTAAACCTGCCTTTGGCAGGTTGAGAGTGATGAGTAGGAAATAGGTAGGGGCGAGGCCCTATTTTTTTTATTACTACTTTAACCCATGCTAAAGCATGAGGCTAATAATTGCATCCTTGTATTACTCTATAATTTGATTAATTTCTCTGTACTAATTAATGAAGACCTGGACTATTCTTATTGAATTATCCCGTGCTAAAGCACGGGATAAGAATATTCAATTTTAGATTATAGCATGGAGTTGCTAAATTAATTCACGTATTACTCCTTCCTCTTTCCTGCTCGTCACTTGTCACTCGTTACTCGTCACTATTTCCTGCTCGTCACTAATTACGATTTAATGATCAAGAAACGTTCACTCGGGGTCATGGAGATGCCGCAGCGCTTGGGGGCTTGAGTGTCGTAGGTGTTGCCACATGTCGGACATACCATATACATGTCTGATAGTTCTTGCACTGTACCATCATCTAATTTGCTTAGTGCGTTTTCATACATTGCTTTGTGTTTCTTTTCAGTCTGGAATGAATAGTTCAATGAAATCAATGCAAGGTTAACGCCTTCATCTTTAGCAGCTTTTATAAAATCAGGGTACATTGTCGTTACTTCATAGGTCTCTCCCTTTATAGCATCTTCTAAATTTTCTCTGGTTGTTTTTACTACGTAGTTTGGTATAACTGCAGGCATTGTCTCTCCTAGTTGCTCAAGTACTGCACGGTGGTTGTTTGCATGTATATTTTCAGATTTTGACGCAGCTTCAAATAATAAAGCAATCTTATCAAATCCGTCTTTCTTTGCTTGTTCTGCAAATGCGGCGTATTTGGCGCTTGCTGTTGTTTCTCCTGTAATTGCCGCTTTTATGTTTTCTATTGTTTTATCACTGGCTTTTTTACCCGCACCGAAACTGAATTGCGTGATTAAAATTATTGCCAGCATGCTCGATAGAATTGTTCTTAGTCTCATCTTGTTTCTCCTAAAAGTTTTAAATAATAATTATTACCTGGCTAAAATAACTTTAGTGTCTAAAGCAATAGTTAAAGGATTCTTAAAAATTGCTTAAAATATATTCCTATTTACTTTAAAGGATTAACTATTAAAAAATGATCTGAAATGAGGTGCCTTTGGAGGGGATACTTTTTACTGAAAGTGAAAGGTTCTGCAGATCTGCCAGTCTTTTAACTATCGCTAAGCCTAATCCGTTTCCGCTTATTTCTGAATTTCTTGAACTATCTGCTCTATAAAACCTATCAAATATCTTACCTATATGTTCCTGCTGAATTCCAATTCCGTAATCTTTAATTTCAAGTGCAATATTACCGCCAATATTCTTTAGAATTATATCTATTTGTTTTCCGTCAGAAGAATATTTGATTGAGTTCGATATTAGATTCTCTAAAATTATTTGCAGCATTGAATAGTCAGCTAAAATAACAGCAGCCTTTACGGCAGTATAGTTTACTATTATCTTTTTCTCTTCAATTAAGAATTTCAATCTGGCTAAAACAGCTTTTAGCATTTCATGAATATCTATTTTTGTAATTACAGGCGTTACTTTGCCGCTCTCATATCTAGCGAGCAGTAGCAGTTGGTCTACTATTTCAGACATGCGGTCGACTTCGCTAATACAATAATTTACTTTCTCTTCGTATTGTTCAACTGAACGCGGTTTCCTTATGAGTACTTCTAATGTACCTTTAATTATCGATAGGGGGGTGCGCAGTTCATGCGAAGCGTCGGAGGTAAATTGTTTTTCACGAAGCACGGCGTCTTCAAGTCTATCCAGAAGGCGGTTTATGGTTGATGTTAATTTATGGATTTCATCTTTATGGACGGGCAAGTCAATTCTTTCATCAAGGTTTTCCTTTGTTATTCTTTCGGCTGTTGCAATTACTTTATTTATAGGAGAAATGCTTTTGCCGGCGACGAATCTTGTAATATAAAATAATACAAACAGTACACCCCAATACGTAGTAATTAATATGACGAATAAATTCTGAAGCACTACTGCCGATTCTTCAAGGGGGATTGATATAATAATATAGCCTAATGTTTTGCCGACCGGGTTATTGATGGGAAGCTGAACCTGTCTTGTTGGTGAACCGGAGAGCGATGTGTTAAAATATGTGCATTGTTTGATTTTAGGATTAAAAAGCAGGCTGCCGTTTAAAAGGTTTCCTGTTTTCTTTATAAGTTTACCGTCGGCGTCTACAATTTCAATAAAGACAGGATTGACTTCAATTTGACCGTGTTCCTTTTCATTCCATTCAAATTTATTACTTATAAAGAACTGCTCGTTAAGTATAACGAGGTTCTTATGTATTTCATTTGATTCAGCTTTAAGGTCTTGATCCATGTGGTGGTATGCAGTTTCACGCACAGTCAAGTAAATAACAAAGAATAGAATTCCGATTAGAACTCCCGTAGCGACTAAATAATAAAGTGTAATACGATTTCTAAGATTAAGCTGCATTAGTCTTCCCTGGCAACATAGCCGACGCCTCTGACTGTATGAATAAAGCCTGCTCCATTTACTAAATCTAATTTCTTCCTAAGAAAATTTATATACACGTCTATGACCGATGTGTCCGAATCAAAGTGCATATCCCATACATGTTCGATTATTCTAGTGCGTGTGCAGACCTTGCCTTTATTTCTAATTAGGAATTCAAGTAGTGAAAATTCTTTTTGAGTCAAGAATACTTCCTTTGAATTTGAAAATACCCGGTGGGATTCTAGGTTCATTTCAACATTGCCAAGTGCAAGAGTAGTCTGTTCACCTTCCTTAGTTCTAAGCTGCACTCTTATTCTAGCGAGCAATTCTTCAAACTTAAAAGGCTTTTTGATATAATCATTAGCTCCGGCTTCGAGTCCGAATACAGTATCGGAGACTGTATCTTTAGCGGTAAGAAAGATAATCGGGACGGAAGTATTTGTTTTTCTGATTTGGCGGCAGACTTCAATTCCGCTAACACCGGGTATCATCCAATCAAGAAGTATTAGATCATAATCATTTAACGCGCTAAGCTCCAATGCTTTGTTGCCGTCGCATGCAACGTCAACGGCAAAAGATTCTTCGCCTAAGCCTTCCTTTAGGAAATTGGAAATACCCTTTTCATCTTCAACTATAAGAATTCGCATTTAAATGTCATTCATTAGTTAGTCAGAACCTCTCTAAGTTCAGAAATAGTTCCATAATTCATATTACTCAATTGTGTTTCCCAGATTAAACTGAACACCTGCGGCATGCTTAAATACAAGCTCTCCGCCGTAATATCCTGTCCGGGCAATTGAAAGAACGCCTATAAAAAATAAAAACAGTGCTAGATACTTAAAGGCGCCTTCATATTTTTTCATCATTATAAAGGCGATTCTTACAACTGATGTTGTTACCATTATCCAAAGAGAGATAAGAGCCGCATCTTGATGAAATTCAATTGCGTTTTTAAGAGGACCTGTTTCAGTTAATCCATCGCCTTCAATATTTCCGGTAATGTAAGCGGCTACAACGCCTAGAGTGCCGAAAATAAGCAGGTACAGTCCTGCTTTAGCGAAGAAGGTATTCTTGAAGAAAATGCTAATTAAGTCAGATATAAATCCGACAATTAATAAAGCAATCGGGAAATGCACAATCATTGGGTGGATGAGTGAAGTATCAAACATTTTATTCTCCTTTTATTTATTTCCCTTAACTTACTTTTCTTAGATTAAACGAATCTAAGAATTAGCTTAAAATTTCCTTAAAACAAGTAGCTGAGCTATTATCTTACTATCCCAATGCTTCCCCTTGGCATTGGGGAATATCACAGTTTAATCTTCCCGGTCAAGACGTCCTTAAACATTACAAAGTCTCCTCGAAGGCTATATAGAGGATGTTGAAAAGTAGCCGGGCGATTCTTCTCGAAGACGAAGTGTCCGATCCATGCAAAGCCATACCCGAATATAGGCAGCAGTATTAGCATGGGCAGGTCAAATGTCAGGAGTATATATATAGCAATAAAGATTACAAGTCCGGTGCCCATGAAATGCAGTCTTATGCAGATTTTATTTTGATGTTCGGACAGGTAAAAGGGGTAGAAGTCGTTAAAGGTCTTGAATTTATCTTCCATAAAGAAATTCCTTTCGGAAAATTTAGGTGAAGAATTAATGAAGGATATCTGGGGGAAAAGGTAGGGATTTTCGGAATTTAATGCAAATTTCCCCGGGACGGGGAAATAGTGACGAGTAACAAGTGACAAGTGACGAGCAGGAAAGAGTAACGAGTGACGAGCGGGAAATAGGGACAAGTAGGAAGTTTCTCCGGAGTCCCAGAGATATTATGTTTAAAAGGAAATAAAAAGGCATCCTTAAGAGTAGCTGAGATTTATCAGAACTATACAAAGAGAGGATGACCGTTCATAACAGGTTGATTTATTTTTTATAGAAAAAGCAAAACAATATTGAAGTAATAATTGACCAAATTAAAGATGATAACATAGGAAAAACATACATAGACAGATAGGATGTTGAGTGTAGAAAAACATACTTTCTTTACCTTTACAAGCTAAAGGTAAGCCAAAGAAAAAAATAATGTGTTTGGTTCAGATTTATACTTGACTTTTAACATAACAGGGACGATATATTATTTCAGCCAAAACATATTTCGTCCCTAAAAGGACTTTATTTTCTATTAGGATTATTTTGCTATAAATATTTCGTACCTAATGGTACTTAGGAGTATCTAGTGGGAGATAGTAACGATTGATTAGTCCTGATGTACATTGTTCTTCATTACTCGTCACTCGTCACTCGTCACTTGTTAAGCGCAGATGCTGCATTTGCAGAGTTCGTAGATTTCTTCGTAGCCGTAATCGATTGTTAGTTCTTCACCGGCTTTAATGTCTCTGTATGCCGATAGGAGTAAACTTTCTTCGTTGTTTTCTAGGACGTCACAGTTGCAGTCGCAGTTGTGATTAATGTATTTTATCTTGTCTGTCATTGATGTATCTATGTAATTGTAATCATTCCAAAAGATGTATACGTTGCCGTCTGTCTCTCTTTTGATGCATTCTTCTTCGGAGATAGCTTCTCCTTTTATTACAAATATTTTGCTCCCTTCCGGTATGTCTATTGTCGAAAATAATCCTTTGCCATGTATACCGGAGTCTTTAACTGTTAGAAAGGGTTCGAGGTATTTATCAGTTGTCAATGTACGGCTTTCGTTGTATTCTTAAAAAAGAAATTAGTGATTGAAGTTTTTCAATTATGATTTTTATTAAGGGATCCGTTCTTTGCCTATTTTATCATATTGAATACCGGCTTTCGCATGGTACATCAAATATGTTTTACAATCTTGCCTATCTTAAGTTAGTAAAAAAAATAGTACTGTTGTTGTTATTATCTTTTGTATATAAAATATTTTCTTAAATTACGGATGTGAAATTAACAAAATTAGAAGACATTAGAAATGTTATTCACGGGGGTTAGTAATAAAAGGACGCCCTGGTAAACGGAGAGAGAAAACCAGGGCGCCTTTATTATTTTTATTTCTTCTTATCAGGATACGGCGGCTGTTGAGGAAATGTAAAAGGATTGTCTTTTATTTCCTGCATAACAGTTTTAATTGCTGTATCAAGCTGCGGATCTTTACCTTCTTCTACTGATGCCGGATCATTATCAACGTCTATATCAGGATCGGCGCCATGGTTTTCAATCCACCATTTACCTTCTTTACCAAAGAATCCGTTATTTGACTGCTCAACTTTTCCATTGTCAATTGTGGTTTGAGTATTTAATATTCCGGTTAAGCCTCCCCAGGATCTTGTTCCGACTACCTTTCCCAAATGATTAGCTCTGAAGTCTTCAATAAATGCTTCTCCGTCGGATCCGTTATACTCATTTGAGATTACTACATACTTTGCGGTTGAAGTACTTCCGGGATATCTGAACGGAACCATATGATGCAGTACATTGTAGGCAACCATTTTCCTTACTAGTTTATCGATAAGAAAATATTCAGTCCATCCTCCTGAATTTCTTCGCATATCGATTATGATTCCTTTCTTATATCTGAATGCACGCCAGAATTTATCAAACTCACCTATACCGGGAGCATTCATTGCGTTAATATGCATGTACCCCACTTCACCGTGTGAGTCTTTCAGCACTTTATGAATGTTATGTGTAAGCCAGCTATAATATCTCAACTGAGGATTGTTTTTTATAGGAGCTACTTCATAAGTCCTTGCTCCTTCAGCGGAAGGCTTATCATTAACAGTAACGGAAACTTTTTGTCCTTCGGTTATCTGAAGATATTTATAATAATCATCGGGAACTTTTATTTCCTTACCGTTTATAGCAATTAAATAATCCCCTTCTTTTACATTTATGTCAGGACGATCGAGGGGAGAGGTCAAATTTAAGTTGTATTCGGTAGGTCCATATATCTTACCGAATTTATAGAATGGAGAATTACCGTCTTTTACAAAGTCACATCCCAGCCAACCGGTAAATAAGGGTGACTTAGGTGTTGTCTCAGGTCCCATATCCCCGCCGGATATATAGGTATGAGATACACTGAGTTCACCAACAAGCTGGAGTAAAAGCCAATTCAAGTCGCTTCTTGAAGTAAGATAAGGAATGTCAGCGCGATATCTATCGCCTATAGCTTTCCAATTAAGATTGAACATGTTCGGATCAAAGAAAAAGTCGCGATACCATCGCCAGGTATCGTTAAAGATTTGAGTCCACTCTTTTTGATCGTCGACTGTATAAGTCATTCCATCGAGGTTAAGTTTTTCTCCGGCGGTCTTTGTCTTATAAGCATCATCCATTGATGTAGTAAAGATATCCGCATTTTTTTGAATTAATAATTCATCACCGTTAGTTGATAGGTTAAAATTCTTAATCTTATCGTCCAGCGTAATTTCCTTTTTATCTTTCATATCAAAGATGTGCAAGTTCCATTTAGTAGCGCCGCCCGGTTTAAATATCTCACCATATTCGTCTTCAGTAAATTTCGGGACGGAGCACCAAGCAACTTTATTATTACCTGCTTTGAGATAAAAATAATTACCGGGATCAACTGGAAGGGGATAGGTTCTAGTTTTTATTCCGTCTAAATCTATTCTGAAAGTCTTAGATTCTTTAGGTTCATCTTTCATTGCAGCATCATCAAAGGGAGGTTTTTCACCTGCTTGAAGCTGCACGACCATAACTTGCTGTGGGTGAGCAATTATATGATCATCTTCATAAAAATCCATTTGCACGTCAAAATTTCTGCTTGATAAATAATAAAGATATTTTCCATTCGCATCGAATACCGGATTTATATTATCAAAGAAATCATCAGTGAGTGCATATTTTTTATTTTGATCTAAGCTATAAAGGAAGATTTCACTGTTGCGGTTATATTGAAC
>JAJYDC010000008.1 GCA_021777835.1 Bacteroidota bacterium
CCGGATCAAATCTGTCATCGCCATTTATACGTATGCTTTCTTTCAATATCAATTCTATGCCTTGCTCGCCTATGCGATTTCGGAAATGAACCAGCTCACTTGCCTCACATGGTACTTTGGCTACAAACTCACTCTGTCCACACAGATATTGATAGTAAACATTTTCCGAGTATTGCTCAACTACACTTTCGTCTGAAATATTACGCAGATGTTTTAATATCAACAGACCTACCATTAACCGAATCGGCAGTGCCGGGCGTCCGTTATCCGAACAGTAAAGAGACCTGAAAGCCTCTTCAAATTGATGCCAGTTAATTTTTTCTGTCAATATGAATAATGGATGTTTCTAATCTAAGGTATCCTTTAAGGAGAAGAACATACTGACTTGTGATTTCTTTTCTGTCTTTTTTATCATTTTATTTTGCAAGGTTTTTTATGCAAATATATTAATTCTTGCAATTATTACTTAGCATTTTTCAATTTAATCTATTTTATTTTAATGCCTTATATAGCTTTTAAGGGTCGACTAAATATCGTTATACCTTAGACTCAATCATAGTGCCTATTTTAATTCATGAATAATTATTGCTTCTGTAGTTTCGCTTCCTTGCTAAAATTTCTCTAACGGAAGCGTAAAATAAAATTTACTTCCTTTTCCTAATTCGCTTTCTACCCAGATTTTCCCACCGTTCATTTCTACAAATTCTTTGCAGATTAAAAGTCCTAACCCGGTCCCTTTCTCGTCATTTGTACCTTTTGTAGATTTAGTATTTAATCCAAATAATTCTTTTGCTTGTGCTTCAGTCATTCCAACTCCGTTATCAGAAACTGTTAGAGTTATAAAATTAATATTTGTCCTTATAGAATTTATTCTTATTGAACCACCCGTATTCGTAAACTTAATTGAATTTGCAATTAAGTTTTGTAATATCGAATGCAGCATTGTCGCATCTGCCGAAATAAAAATATCTTTATGTGTTTCATTTCGTATGTCAATTTTTTTTAGTTTAGCATTCTTCGAAAGAAGATTTATCACGTTTTCTGTTTTGTTAAAAAGATTTATCTTCTCAGGATTTAATTTCATTTTGTCAGTTTCTAATCTTGACCAATTCAGCAAATTTTCCAGAAGGTTATATTCGTTTTTCAATAAATTGTGTATTTCTTTTATATAGTCCTTAATTTCTTCTTGTGATAATGTTGCAAAATCATTAACCAAAATCTCTGAAAGACCTAAAAGCGGATTAAATGGACCTCTCAAATCGTGAGCTATAATGGAGAATAGCTTATCTTTACTAGCGTTTAATTCTTTCAACGTTTGAGAATATTTTTCTAGTTTTTCTTCAGCAAGCTTGCTCGCCGTTATATCACGGGATATTCCGACTAACCCTATGCATTGACCCTGGTGACTTATTATCGGAACCTTTGTGGCAGTTACCCAAATGTGCTCCCCCTCAGCATTTCGGATCTTTTCTTCTTTTGCTATTAAAGGCAATTTTGATTGGATAATTCTTTGTTCATCTTCATAAGCTGCCGCGGCATGATCTATTTCAAAGAAATCAAAGTCACTTTTCCCAATGGCGTCTTTAGGATCTGAAATACCGAAGTGCAGCTTTGCTTGAGCATTATTACATCTCGTAAACTTGGATTCAATATCTTTGAAATAAATCGAATCCGGAATGTTGTCAAGTAAAGCTTGAAGCAGATCCTTTTCTTTCATTAAATTTTCTTCTGCAATTATTTTATCCGTAATATCGATAAAACTCCAAACTCTTCCGACCAATGTATTCTTAAATAATTGAGGTTGTGAAAATCTTTCTATAATTCGTCCGTCCTTAAATTCTAATCGATCATGACTTTCTGCCTCTGGAGTTGAGTATAATTGATTTACTTTATTAATGAAATTAACCGGATCTTTTAATTGGTTAAAAACATAGGATAAAGTTTTTTCGTCATTCCTTTCCTTAATTATTTCTTCAGGGACGCTCCATATCTCTAAAAATTTTTTATTGAAAAAGACGATTCTGCCTTGTAAATTAACAACAAGTATTCCTTCTCTAATTGCGTTTAAGGTTGAGTTAAGAAGCGACAGAGTTTCATCGTATTTTACTTCTAAGTTTTGATTTTGATGAATATATCCTTGTTCATTTTTCTTGGACATCTTTTTCCTTCCCGGTTTTAAAGGACTATAGTATTCCACTATTTGCCGATAAAGATATTCTGGAATCTACATGGTTCTACGCAAAATTGTCTGACTAAAATATATAAAAGTCCGCAACTTTATTACTTCACATTTCCACGATTTAATTTTCCAAGTATTTAGTAAAAAGACCAATTGATATAATATTTTTATCTTTATCTGTTTTATCCCGCTTTCGGAAGTGTAAAATAAAATTTACTTCCTTTTCCTAATTCGCTTTCTACCCAGATTTTCCCACAGTTCATTTCTACAAATTCTTTGCAGATTAAAAGTCCTAACCCGGTCCCTTTTTCGTCGTTTGTTCCGTATGTTGTTTTCTGGTTATCATCCTTAAAAAGGTTTTCTATCATTTCTCGTCTTAGCCCTATGCCATTATCCTCAACACAAATAATTAATTCATTTCCTTCATCTGTTTTACTAATCTGAATAGTTCCATTTTCATTTGTGAACTTAATTGCATTTGAAACTAGATTGCGGATAACAGTCTCGATCATATCGGGATCTGCATAAATATTATATACTTTTTCACTTTCGGTTTTAAGCAAAATATTTTTATTCTTTGCTACTATCGACAGTGAATTGAACACTGAATCAATTAGAATATTTATAGCAATATTCTTCGGATCAAAATTAACCTTGTCCAGATTAAGCCGTGCCCAGTCTAAAAGATTATCTATGAGAGATAAAAGATTTTTTAACGAAACATTTATATTAGTAATATAAAGAAGTTTTTCGCTTTTTGAGGTATTGTCAAAATCATCTATCAGCAAAGAAGCAAAGCCTAGTAAGCCTGTAAATGGACTTCGCAAATCATGAGCTATGATAGAGAACAGTTTATCCTTTTGAATAATGAGCTTTGAAAGTTCTTCCTTTGAATTTTTTAGTGCTGTCTCATATTCTTTAAGTTCCGTAATATCAGTCATTATTCCTACTAAACCGGTAATATTATTGTCCTCGTCAAATACCGGCGCTTTATTAATCTTAAACCATTTATTATTTCCGTTATTTATAATTATCCTTCTTTCAATATTATTTATCTGCCTTTTCCCCCTAAGTATTTGTTCGTCTTCTTCTTTAGCCTCGGTATAATTTGTCTTAGAAAAAATTATTGCATTATCCTTCCCGATTACTTCGCTTTCCTCAATATCAAATGTTCTCAAGAAAGACGAATTAACAAGCTGGAATTTCTTATCAAGTCCTTTTACAAAAATTATTTCAGGCGCAGCATCAATAATTGTTTTTAATTTCTTTTGGCTTTCTGCAATCTTTGCTGCTAAATCTTTTCTTTTATTAACATCTTTTATCATAAAACTGAAGAAAATACTTAACGTTAAAAGAAAAAGAATTAATATCGTAATTTGGATGTAAAGACTCTTATCGGAAAGACTTTGAAATTTTAACGCATAATCAAAACTCTTTGCCTCTTCATTCTCATCAATCTCAGAAAGATAGCCATATATCGTCCTGAATGCCCGGTCTTTGATTTTTAATTTATCTAAATCATTTTGTTTTAATAAAGAGAATATACCGGCTGACGTTAATGAACGGTATTTTATAACAGCCTTGAGAGAATCAAGATATTTTAATGCTACGGGGTCATTGTCTATTAAAAGTTCTAAATTAGTCATGGAACTTTTAATATTGATGAATGCTTTACTATAATATAATGAGTCTTCTTTCGTTATGTTCTTAAAGAAAGCTCTGTTTTGTTTTGCTTCAAGCTGATTTAATGATGAAATAAGTTCGTGTATTGATACTCTTAGTTTTGAGTTTTCTATAATTAAATCTGAAGTCTTTCTGAGTTCCAATTTAGAATTAAACCAAAAAATACTAAACATAATAACAACCAAAATAGATACTCCAAACCCGAAGGATAATTTTTTCTCTAATTGGATATTATTTAGTTTATTAAAAATTGATTTGGAATCTTTCATAAAACTTGGTTCACTTGCTTAATTTGAATTTAACCGTAAAAGAAGAACCTCTATCCTTAACACTATTAACTATTATTTCAGCATTGTTAATTTCGCAATAATCTTTTACAAGAGTAAGTCCTAATCCGTTTCCCTCAAAACGCCTGGAGTATCCTTGCTCCTCCTGACGGAAAGGTTCAAATATATGAGGTAAGAAATCTTCCGAAATTCCTACACCGGAATCTTTAATACTTACAAATATTTCATTTCCTTTTGAAACAACCTCAATCTTAACGTATCCTTTTTCTGTGTATTTTATTGCGTTGTCTATTAGAATTGAAAACAATTGCTCAATGCTATATTTGTCGGCGGTTATTTTAGCTTTGTTTGTATAATTATGAAAATTATAGTCTAGTTTTTTCTCTCTAGCCGTGCTCTCATATTCATGGAATACTAATAGTAGCACATCACTAACGAGGTCAAATTCACTATAGGTCATTTCGTAATTTTTTGACGCTAGCTGAGCCGCATTAACTATTAAATCAAATGTTCTTTTAATGCGCTTCCCCCCGCCTGATATTGATTGCAAATAATCTTTAAGGTTACTGCTATTGCCTTCTTTTATATCTGAGACCACTAAATCAGTGAAATTTACAATTGATACTAATGGTGTTCTAATTTCATGCGAAATCTGAGCTAAGAATTCACTCTTAAGCCTGTCCGAATTTTCAGCCTTTTCTTTAGCTGCCATTAATTCTGCTTCGTATCTTTTCTTCTCGGTGATGTCATGAGCTACTCCTTGCAGACCGATTACCTTGTTATCCATTAATATCGGTCTTTCATAAATTTCTAATAATATTTTTTGCCCTTTAGCTTGTTTAACTTCTAGCAAAATGGGATCATTATTAATTATCCCTTTTAGATTTTCATGCGTTCGCTTCCTTGCGTCTTCGTTTAATGGAGAATCCGTAATAAACCAGTCTCTTTTCCCGATCCATTCGTCAGCATTATACCCGGTAATATCCGCTACCGAAGGTGAAATGTAGTTGATATCTCCATTAACGTCCTGTACATAAAAGAATAGATGAGGCGTTCCCTCAACTATCATCTGCATTCTTCCTTTTGCATTTAACAGTTCTTCTTCTGCAAGTTTACGCTCTGTAATATCCATTAAATTTCCGACTATACTGACAACTTTACCATTTTCAATTATTGGTTTTCCTGATGTTCTAATCCATAATTTTTCACCGTAAGAATTAATAAGCCTGGCTTCAATTTCAAAAGGTTTGTTATTGACTAAAGCTTCCTTAAAAGATTCTTGCGCTATAATTCTATCATTTAATTCGAGAAATGAAAATCCTTCCTCTATGGAATTAACTGTTCTGCCGTAAATTCTATAAAATTCATCGGTGAAGGTTGAAGTATTAGCAGCAACATCGTACTTCCATCCGCCTATTTTGGAAATTCTTTGGGCTTCACTTAATAGTAACTCACTTTGCTTTAAAGCCTTTACTGCATTTTCCTTTTCCTGCATAGTCTTCTTCTTTTCAATTGCTGACTTAATTGCAGGAGATAGTCTGTGTAAGTGTTCCTTAATAAGATAATCATCAGCCCCTGCTTTCATACATTCAACTGCTGTCTCTTCATTAATCGAACCTGTCAATAAAATAAAGGGAATCAAAGGTGCTAATTGCTGCCTTATTGAAAGAGCTTTCATTCCGTCAAATGCAGGAAGACTGTAATCAGATAGAATAATATCCGGGGTAAAGGAGTTAATTTCTTTGCGATATTCTTCCTCCGTTTCAACGTGATCAATTGTCAAATTATAATATTTTCCAAGTTCCTTTGAAAGCATCTTTGCATCGTTTGGATCATCCTCAACCAATAATACCTTAAGATTTTCTTTCATGCTTATTTTTGTCAACTTTCTTTATTATTTAAATTACAAATTGTTTAGTATTTAACTACTCGGTGGTTCGTTTATAAGCAGCCAGTATAAACCGATGTCTGCAACTGATTTTAAGAATTGGTCAAAGTCTACTGGTTTTACTATGTAACTGTTGACACCTAACTTATAACTTTCGATTATATCCCTTTCTTCTTTTGACGATGTAAGAACAACTACTGGAATTAATTTAGTAGCCTCATCTGATTTTATAATTTTTAGAACTTCCAAACCGTCTACTTTTGGAAGTTTAAGATCTAAGAAAATAACCTTTAGTTTTTCGTTTATATCCCTCATTGAATATTTCCCCTTTGAGAAAATATAATCCAACGCTTCCTCTCCGTCCTGAACAACTACAACTTTATTAGCAAGATTATGCTTCTGCAAAGCTTTTAAAGTCAATTTTACATCGCTCGGGTTATCTTCAACCAGTAAAATGTCTGCTATTTTAAGGTTTTTCATAATTTATCCCTTTCTAATTTATTGTTCAGAAGACAATTTATAATAAGAGGATTCATGAAGAAGATACTGCTAATGTTTATCCTGTTTTTACAGCTAAATAGTGCCTACTTAGGTAATGAAAAATAAAATTTAGCACCGTTATTTACTTCTCCTTCCGCCCATACTCTTCCATCGTGACGACTAATTATTCTCTGCACTATGGCAAGTCCTACTCCTGTTCCTTCAAATTCATTTGCACTATGTAATCGTTGAAATACTCCAAATAGCTTGTTAACATATTTCATGTCAAACCCTACACCGTTATCAGCTACAGAATAAATGTATTCGTTATTCTTCTCTTCGCCTTCAACAATTATCACAGCATCTTTTTTCTTACCTGTAAACTTAACCGCATTTGTAAGCAGGTTAATTACTACCTGCTTTAATAAAGAATAATCTCCAGTACAAGACGGCATAGAGTTTATAATAAATTGAAGTCCATTTTCAGATGACCGTGCTTTTAGCTCACTAAAGGTTTGTGTAAATAGCTGTTTCATATCCACGTTACTCTTGCTAAACTCTTTTCTGCTTAACCTTGAAAACTCAAGCAGGTCGTCTATCAACTGTGCCATTTTATTCGTGTTGGCAACAATATCAGTCAATAAATTCTTAGCTTCATCATTCAGTTGATTGCTAAAATCTTCAACAAGAATTCGGGAAAAGCCGCTAATTGCTCTAAGAGGAGCACGAAGATCATGGGAGACTGAATAGCTAAACGCTTCTAATTCTTTATTTGCCTGTTCAAGCTGCGAAGTGCGCGTCTCAACACGTTCTTCAAGTTCTTCATTTAGTTTTTTAATATCTTCTTCGGCTTTTTTGCGCTGCGTTATTACATCGAAGACTGCTACAAAGTAGTCGCCTCCTGTGCCGTAAGCAGAAATTGAATACCAATCATCTAGTGCTTTTACGTAAACCTCAAACCTTTCAGGTATACCGGTCAAAGCTACTCTTCCATACGTATTAATTAATTCCTTATCAGACTCAAGTATTCCCGGAATTACTTCAGAAACTTTCTTCCCCTCAACATCGTTCACGCCGGTTAATTTCCCAAATGAATTATTTGTCTTAATATAAATGAAGTCTTTTGGTATTCTGTTTTCAAATAGCATTTTGCAGTAGGCATACCCCTCAACCATATTTTCAAATAACGAACGGTATCTTGCTTCACTTTCTTGTAATACTTTTTCGGCTAGTTTTCGTTCCGTGATATCGAATTGTATACCCTGCGTACCTATAATCTTCCCATCAAAAGAAAAAATAGGAGATTTTATAGCTTGAAAATATTGGACTGTCCCGTCGGTTTGTGGATAAATTTCTTCAAGTTCAATATTTTTACCGGAGTTCATAATAATATCATGATGTTCTTCACCCTGCAATAAAGTATTTTGTTTTGATCTTAATAGAGTGGGATTTCCTTCCATTGATTCTTTTGCTGTTTTGTAAGCAAATAGTTCAGACGGAGTTTTACCAAGAATTTCTTCTTTCGAAAGTCCTTTAAGCTGACAAAACCTTGAATTGACAAAGACATAGTGCCCATTAATATCTTTGCGGAAAATGCTTGCAGGCATATGTTCCACAAGTGAATGATAAAGTGCCTCGGAATCCAGCACGGCATCCTCAGCGCGCTTGCGCTCGGTTATGTCGTTTATGCTTGTAATAAAATACAGGGGCTTGCCGTCTAAATCTCTTTGTAATGTAGAGCTGACTTCCGCCCAAACTATATTGCCGTTTTTATGAATAAATCTTTTTTTATAAAAGACATGTTTTTGTTTTCCTTCAAGAAGAGACTTAAGAATGTCATTTGAAGCTTGAACGTCGTCCGGGTGAGTGACTTCACTCCAACGCCTTGCTAATAATTCTTCACCTGAATAGCCCAGCATATCATAAAATGCTCTATTTACATTGATTGATCCGTCAATCCCTGTTATTGATTTTCCTACAGGCGAGTTTTCAAAAAAATTACGGAACTTTTCTTCACTCTCATATAGCGCATTACTTTTCAGGCGTTCCTCTGTTTGATCCCTAAATACAAGTACTACTCCAGTAATTTCATTTAATTTATTCCTTATTGGCGCCCCGCTATCTGCAATAGGCGTCTCATGTCCATCTTTTGAAATAAGTATTGTGTGGTTTGCAAGACCTACAACTAATTTTTTGCTTAAAACTATGTCAACCGGGTTATCTACTTTTTCTCTTGTGTCTTCATTTATAATGTTAAATATATTTAGAAGGTTTTTCCCTTTAGCCTCCGATTCGGTCCATCCTGTCAATTGTTCAGCAACATGATTCATCTGTCTTACGTTTCCGGATATGCCGGTAGTAATGACTGCATCACCTATGCTGTATAAAGTAGTCTTGAATTCTTCTTGAGATTCTATTAACTCCTTTTCTGCTATAAAAAGATTTTTATACATGTTCTTTTGCGTGTTAGAGTAATACCAGAAGAAAGCTGCTCCTGTCAAAAATATTAATATCAGCATTAGAATTATTATAATAACTTCTCGGTAATTCAGCTCTGAATAGATTTCACTTTGGTCAACTTTGTTAATCATAAACCAGTTTGTTCCGGGTATCGGTCGAACATCAGAAAGAATTTTTACACCGCTGTAGTCACGACCTTCGAATATTCCTTCATAGCCTAACACTGCTTTAACAGCCGGTATGTTTCTATCTGTTAAAGGTACCCTGAACTTTAGCGCTGCATCTTTAGAATGCCGCAGCTTGCTTAAATACAAAACATAGTTCCCGTCCCTTCTAACAATCAGAGTCTCGGATGTTTTACTTAATATTGGCCATGACTGTATTAACGGATATAAATATTCATTAGGATTAATACTAAAAATCATTAACGCAACGGGCTCTTTATTCTGGTTTAGTATTGGTGCAATAATATTTAAATGAATAGAATTATCGATGGTAGAATAGTGAAAATCTGAGAATATGATTCTCCTGCTATTTATTGCCGAGTCAATATTTATTAAAGTAGTGGGATCAACTTTAGCGGCATTTTTATTAAGAGAGAAAATAATTTTTTTCTTTAGCGAAATAATGTAAATGTTAGCGTATTTGTGGTTACGTTTTATTGGCAATAGTGTTTGCCTGAAATATCTATCTATAGAGCTTTTATTTTTAGCAGAAAGCAAATCTATTGTGTTTTGAATAAAAAGCTGATTTGTAGAAAAGAATTCGGCTTCGGAAAGTCTTTCGCTTTGCCATTGGACTATTTGTTTAATCTTAAGCATTGCAATTGCCTTTAGCTCACCATATTTTTCTTGCTTTATCGCATTTGCTTCGCTTTTGTAATACAGAACTCCGCCAGTAATTATCATAATGATTATAATTACTGCAAATAGAAGAGTCCACTTTTTATTCCCATATATATTAGATCCTTCATTCATAGCATTGCCCTTAATATTAAAGTGCATAAAAGAATATTTGGTAGACCAGGCATAATATAATGAAAAATAAAAAATAAAAGCTTGCGTCAATATTTAATTGATTATTTAGCTAAATTACTTATAGAATTATTCTTTCTTATATGCATCATATTTATCCTCATTTTTTTAATGGATTTAAAAAGAATTTTATTATTAGATTGCATATTCAATCATAGTCTAATTATATTCACCTTATAATATTTTGGACGGTTGAATCAAATTTTATAAATTAAAACTTACAATTAAATTTTCCTTTTTTAAAGGACTATACTTAAAATATTGAATTAATCTGTATTGGATATTTTATTAGGAAGCATACTTAATTATTGGAAAAAATAAGAAAATCTAAACAAAGCCAGACCGAAAAAGAACCTGTTGATCTTGTTAAACTTCTTTTCAAACTTCTCGAAGAAAAGGTTATACCTGAAGAATTTCGATCTATCATAGATAATTATACCGGCTTAATATCAGCGGGCCCGGAAGAGAATGCAGTACAAAAGCTTTTTGCTGAGACTTCGGTTGATGTAATCTTTAGAATTTCCCAGACCGGGAAAATTATATTTATTAGTAACTCGTGTCTGGAAATATTCGGTTACGAAGTTAATGAAGTTATCGGCAACTCATTTGTTAATTATGTTCCGCATTTTGAGTTAAAGAAGGCACTTGAAATCTTGTCAAGATTGTTCCGGGATAAGAAAGTTAAAGATCAAAACATCTCTATATCCCACAAGAACGGAAGCATTATTCCTATTGAGTTAAGCGCTAAGATATTTTTACTTGATGGGAAGTATGTAGGGCAGGGAACTCTTCATGATTTAACTGAAAGAATAAAAGCAGAGGAAAAATTAAGATCATCGGAAAATGTTTTTAGGAATGTCTGGGAAAAGGCTTATGATGGTATACGCCTGACAGATGAAAAAGGTATTGTCTTCATGTGTAACCAGGCTTATGCTAATATGATCGGGAAACCTAAATCTGAAATAGAAGGGGATTACTTCTCAAATACTTATCATCATGGCAATGCTGAAATTGAGTTAAAGAAATATCTCTTTAAGTTTAAGAATAACGCTTTCCAAAGTAATTTTGAAAAAAGTCCGGTCCTTTGGAATGGAAATAAAATTGACTTCGATATTTCTCATTCTATGCTTGAAGGAATAGGAAATAAGAAGCTTTTATTAAGTATTTTCCGAAATATAACCGAACGTAAAACCAATGAGCAGCAACTAAGGAAAAAAGATATTTTACTTCAGGGAATTTCTGAAGCCACCAAAACCTTAATCTCCGTAAATGATCCTAACTTAGGTTTTCCTGCTGCTTTGAAAATATTAGGTCTTGCCGCTGCTGTTGACCGTGTATATATATTTAAGCATAAGGAGAATGAAGAAACAGGTGAAATGTACGTTAGCTTGTTATATGAATGGGCTTCGCCTGAAGCAGAATCACAAATTGAAGATGCCGCTTTTCAAAAGCTGTCTTATTCAAGATTTGAAACTTTAAAGTTTTATGATAATTTTTCTAAAGGGAAGTCATTAAATTTTATAATTAAAAACCTGCCTAATGAAAATCAAAAGGTATTTGTAGATAGCAATATCAAATCAATAATATTAGTCCCTGTCATGATCGATGAGAAATATTGGGGCTTTATTGGTTTTGATGAATGTAAAACTGACCGTGCCTGGACGGCTAACGAAGAGTCGTTGCTGATAACTATGTCATCTATGTTTGGCGCAATCTTAAAAAGGAATAATATTCAGGAAGAATTGCTTAGGAAAAATAGCCAGCTTGACGCTGCAGTTATTAAAGCTGAGGCAGGTGTAAAGGCAAAAAGCGAATTCCTTGCTTTAATGAGTCATGAAATTAGAACACCGATGAACGGTGTCATTGGTATGACCGGTCTGCTGCTAGATACAAATCTCGATGATGAGCAAAGGGAATATGTAGATACAATTAGATTAAGTGGTGACCAATTGCTTGTAATTATAAATGATATCCTTGATTTTTCAAAAATTGAGTCTGACAAATTAGAGCTTGAGACTCAGCCCTTTGATATTCGCGATTGTATCGAAGACTCGCTTGATTTGCTTGCTTCAAGAGCAGGAGAAAAGGGATTAGATCTTGTTTATCAGGTGGATGTAAGTACTCCTATTTCAATCAAAGGAGATGTTACCCGACTTAGACAGATATTAACTAACTTAATAAATAATGCAATTAAATTTACTGAGGTCGGCGAAATCTTCGTTAGTGCTTCATCTAAGCAAATAGAAAATGGCTTTTATGAAATTTTATTTGCCGTGAAGGATACGGGTATCGGTATTCCGGAAGATAAAATGGATAGGCTTTTTAAATCCTTTAGCCAGGTTGATGCATCAACTACAAGAACTCATGGCGGAACAGGTCTTGGTCTTGCTATAAGCAAACGCCTTACTGAATTAATGGGTGGTAAGATGTGGGTGGAAAGTGAATTCGGCAGCGGCTCAACTTTCTACTTCTCAATTAAAAGCGAAGCTTCGTTATCTCAATCAAAAATTTATTTATATGGGCACGTACCGAAACTCGCCGGTAAAAGAATTCTAATAGTTGATGATAATAAAACTAACAGAAGAATATTGAAAGCTCAGGCTGATAGCTGGGGTATGTTTGCTAAAATAGCCGAATCTCCTCAATTGGCTATCGAATGGATTTCCCGTAACGAGGATTTCGATATTGCTCTTCTTGATTTTCAAATGCCTCAAATGGATGGAATTACCTTAACTCGTGAAATAAGAAAACTGAATGCAGGGAAAGATCTCCCTATTATAATTTTAACTTCTATGGGAAGGAAAGAAAGCACTGCATATGACGACCTGAATCTTTCTGCTTTTATTAGCAAACCCATTAAACAAGCTCAGCTTTATGAAACTCTTGTATCGGTTTTCTCCGGTACATCGCCTCTGAAAAAAGCTAAAACTTATAATGAAGCAAAAATTGAATCAGATCTGGCTGAAAAACATCCGCTTAGAATTTTATTAGCCGAAGATAATGCAGTAAATCAAAAAGTGGCTGCTAGAATATTAGATAAAATGGGTTACCGCGTCGATGTTGTAGCCAACGGAATAGAAGCTGTTAGCGCTGTTAAAAGAATACATTATGATATCGTACTTATGGATATTTTAATGCCTGAAATGGATGGATTCGAAGCTACTAAAAGAATTATGAATGAGCTGCAGGTTGATAAGCGCCCTAAAATAATAGCAATGACTGCTAATGCAATGCAGGGCGATAAAGAAGAATGCCTTGCTGCTGGAATGGATGATTATATTTCTAAGCCTATTAGGATTGAGGAGCTTCAGAGTGCCTTAACTAAATGGAGCGAAATCATTGACCAGCAGAGAGGCGAGTTAATTTCTAAAACCAAGAAAGAAAAGACAGCCGCAAAAATCATTGATGAAGATAAGATTACATTTCTAAATGATATTCAAACCGAAGGCGATATTGACTTCTTAATAGAACTTTTCGGAATTTATATAAATGAGCTGCCAAAAAATATAGCAAATATAATTTCTTCGGTTGAGAATAAGGACTCAAAGAGCCTGCAATTTAGCGCTCATAAATTGAAGGGAAGCAGTGTGACCTTGGGGGTTGATTTTGTTTCTGATCTCTGCCATGAACTTGAAACAGCCGCTAAAGATGGCAGGTTTGATCAAAATACAAAGAATTTGTCTAATGAACTTGTCCAAAAATTAGAAATAATTGTAAAGGAATTGGAATTCATAAAAGACAAGTATAAAAAACTTCAGTCTAAGTTCGGAAATGATTGGAAATAACTAAAGAGAATTCAGTAATAAATGTTAAGAAATCTAAACCTTCATGAAACATGTCTCAATGAAAATTAAGGCTCCTCGCAATAGAACAATTTCTATATCTCCGGATGAACAAAACAAATTTATAAAAAGCCTTTTACATCCTAATTCAATACTCACAAAAGAGCAAGCACAAAATAAAATAATAAATGAGGACATATTTGAAACTATCGATTTCCTGCCGGATCATTTCATAGATTTATTGTTTGTTGACCCGCCGTATAATCTAAATAAGAAATTTAATGACACTTCGTTTAAGGAAATGGATGAGGTTCAATATGAGAATTGGATTGATTCATGGCTCGGCAAGCTTGTCGTAAAACTTAAAGCCGATGCTTCAATTTATATCTGCGGTGATTGGCGCTCTTCTCTTGCAATCTTAAATGTCGCTAAGAAATATTTCAAAGTTCGAAATCGAATTACATGGGAAAGGGAGAAGGGAAGAGGAGCTAAATATAATTGGAAAAATTGTTCTGAGGATATTTGGTTCTTTACTGCTTCAGATAAATTTATTTTTAATATTGAAGATGTAAAAATTAAAAGAAGAGTAATTGCTCCTTATAAAAATACGAATGGTGAACCAAAAGATTGGAATGATGTTGAAGAAGGAAGATATAGAGTTACTTATCCGTCTAATATCTGGACGGATATAACAGTCCCATTTTGGTCTATGCCTGAAAATACTGAACATCCAACTCAAAAACCTGAAAAGCTGTTAGCTAAAATAATACTCGCAAGTTCTAATCCCGGCGATTTGGTTTTTGATCCCTTTCTTGGGTCCGGAACAACAGCCGTTGTAGCTAAGAAACTCGGTAGAAATTATAGCGGAATTGAAATGGACGAGTATTATTGCTGTTTAGCTGAAAAAAGATTGAATGAAGCCAATTATAATAAAACTATTCAAGGTTATGAAAATGAAGTTTTTTGGGAAAGAAATTCTCTTAATGAGCGTAAGTCGATTACTAAAGCTTCAGAAAAAAAAATATGAATTTATTTTCAATAAGCCTTGATCCAAAGTAATTATTTCTTAATCTTTGCCCCTCATTATTATAACTTCTTTGGGCGCCGGTTAACAAGCAAGTGCCTAACCCCGTCAGATCCGAAAGGAAGCAGCGGTAAGCATGCAGTTTGTGTAGCCGGTTGCCCTTTTTTAATTCTAAAATGTATCGGACTGAACTAATTTATTATTGCCGTTTCTCTAAAATTGCATTTACATTATTTTTGTTGAATCTATACCGGGCTCCGGTATCCATATCAATTCTACTGGAACCAAGCCACCTATAATATCTAAGATTACAAAACCAGCACCTAAACCGTTTATAATTCGGTAACTCTTAGTCTGAGCCAGATCCTTGACCTCCATCAAAACTCATAGTCTCATTAAAATATTTTAAAATAAAAGCACAACCACTGAAGATAATTGCGGCTACTGCAATTAACCAAAAAAAGTTCCTAACTTGCACAATTGTTCCATTTTCTTCACTTTTCGTATTATTTTCCTATTATTTACCTTAAGGAAATTATTTTACAAAAACGCCGAAATATATTTTACGTCGCTTATATAAATAAACTAAGGATTAAATTGATATGTATAAGTATAACCTATTAGCCAGCCGATAACAGTACCTATAATCACTCCTGAACCTAATCCATAAAGCGCGCTATTTATGTTTTGCTCACTTTCCTGTTTACCTGTAGACATACTTGTGTGATAACTATAAGACGGAAATTTAGAGCCAATGTACGCGCCGATAATACTTCCGCTAAGAAACCCAGCCGGAGTGCTAAACCATCTATTTTTATAGCTTACTTTCTGTATATGTGACAACGGCATAGCTACTTCTTGCCTTATTGAGTTCGTATAACTTAATGTATCATTCCTAAAATTTACTTCCTCGACGGATATTTGACTGCCGTTTTTCAAAAGCAGATTTGCAGATTTATAATCGCTGCCGGTATAGTCTATTTTTTTAATATCAGACAAAGCAATTTCCCCGGACTTTCTGTCTATTCTAAATCCGGTGGTATAAAGCGTGTCTCCAAGAATATATCCGTTGATGACAGTAATAGTAGTGCCATTTATAAGTTCCGCATCAAGGCTCTTGCTGCTTGCAAAATTGTTAAAGTCTTCATAGAATTTTTCTTTAGAAGAAAAATCTTTAATTGTATAAGTCGTGGAGCAGCCTGAAATAACTAAAGAAAAAAATACTACTATTAAATAATAAATTGATTTCATAACAAACTTTCTTTAATTAGTTAGCGACGTATTGAACGCAGCCCTTATAATATGAATCGGATATACTAACTAATATTGTTTTCTTGTTTAACGTCAAGTAGACATCAATGTTGGGTGAAATGGAATTTGTATTAGTTATTTGCTTTGCCATAGCTATTACATTAAGCAAAGTGGTTTTGCTTTTGTGCAAAGCGGCGAAGTGATATAATATTCACTGCTGCAGCCTTGCAAAATTAGGCCGATAAGGAAAAGAGGAATTCAAAAGATTGAAATGTGGCTTAAGTTTTTCATATTAACTCCCTGGTAAAATTTGGATTAATAATTTTATAAAAAATACTTTACTTTATAAGAAGTTAAGATGCAAAAAGCTGGATTTTATTTATTAAAGATTCCTGCAGGTATTAAAAATTCAAGAATCCCTCTTGACTGGTGCACTTTGTTAGGGAAGTAAATTTTTGCAATTGCGGCTTTCTTGAAATCAATATTTGCACCGTTTGACGATATTAAAACTGATAGATGTTCTGAAAAGTCCGGCTGGTGTCCTACAAATGCAATGTTTCCTGCCTCTAAAGAATTCGCAATTTCAATTATGCTGCTGGTTTCACCTCCGGTTGAAATCCTTTTATCAACAATTATTTCATTCTTTATTTCAAAATATTCGGAAATTATTTCTGCCGTTTGTAAAGCTCTTACTAACGGTGATGATATTAAATAATCGAATGGAGTTATATAATGACTCCAGGCTAGAGCCGCATTTTTTACCTTAATTTTGCCCGGGTTCGTAAGTTCTCTGTCAAAATCCTTCTTGTTTATTGACGATTTTTCCGCTTCACCATGCCGAATTAAATATATATTCATTTTGCCTTTATAAATTTGTCTTAAATAATTGAAAGTGATTTAATATTATTTGATAAACGTTTTATATCCCTAAAAATTAGTTATTACCGGTATTTCGTTCGATTGAATTCTTTAATCATAAGAATTTATTACCTCACTTAGTGGCTTTAATCCGCTGCAATTTAGCAGTTTATTGCAAAAGAATTAATGATGTTTTGAAACATATTTTTGTACTGCTCATAAGTATACTTTGATGCTTGGAGTATTAATAAATATTTCTTTGTTCCGCATGTATATTCAAAGAATTGAACAAAATCTTTCTTTAACTCAATTTTGCCTGAATAACGAACTACATATTTTCCTTTTGTTGATTTATCTAAATTGTAGCTAATAAACGTTTCCGCAGAGTCATCGATAGGAATCGTAATAACTGAAATTGATGCACCTACAGTTTCATTTATATATTCTGTACCTTTTACACCTCTCTTTAAGAAGGATGTTATACCTATATCTTTAAGTGTTCTCCAATTATCCGTTAGAGTTAATGAGAACCCTTCATCGCTAATTGTATTTGCTGTTGACTTAAGTGTATCAACACCTGGGTCTAATCCGACTGACTCCAATGCAGTTTTCAAATCCGTTATTTCTGGAACTCCGGATACATCCTTAGAATTCTTAATAAAATTAACTACGAAATTAGAAAAGACGTTTTGCGTGCTTATGTATTTTTTCTCTGAATAATTATAATTGAATGCATCTGACTTGGCTGAAATAGGTGATGGCTTTGAGCTAGAGATATTAGTTAAAATCCTGTCGTTTGAGATTTTTGAAATCACTTGAGTATAAATATTCTGCGGTGAAATCAACTTGGTGAAATCTCTAAAAGTCAATATAGCAGATGAATCTGTTATTTCGTAAAGTGAAAGTCTGTTTATTTCATAAACATTTTTAGATTTAAAATCTTCATTCACGGTGATATATATTCGGTTACCTAAGCTTAATATTCTTGTACCTGCATATCCGTTAAGTGACTTATCCATCAAAAGTAAGCTCAAATTTGAATTATAAATTGCAAAACGATTATATATTGGATTAGGATATGTCAAAAGGACATAGAAGAATTTCTTGCCGGATATTGTATAAGAACTATCTACTTTCAGATCGTTATAGCTTTTGTTGACAGGCAAAGACAGGTCTACTAAATCTGAAACCGATGAATCCGCCGCAATGTCTCCGTTTATCGCCTTAGCTACAAGATTTTTCAAGACAGGGGTGCTCATTTCCATTTGTTTCCGGCGTTGCCCGAAATAAGAACATCCGGCAACTAGAAACATATTAATGAGCATTATTATAATAATTCTTTTCATATTTATTGATTTCTTGAAACTTAATAAAAAATAAATGTTTTCTAATCTGCTTTGTCTTTATTCTCAGCAAAATAATTAATTACTAGTTCAGCTTTTTGTTTTCCGATTAATTTTTCTAGTTTAGCAAAGTCTGCAGTCTTTACTTCTTCTAAACTTCCTAATTCCCTTAATAATTTTTGAGAAATTGAATTTCCAATTCCCTTTATTTCTGTCAGTTCTGTTTTAAATGTTCTCTTGTCTCTCCTGTTGCGGTGAAATGTAATTGCAAACCTGTGTGCTTCATCTCTTACTTGCTGCAGAATCTTTAGCCCTGAAGAAGTTTTTGGAATTGATGCCGGCTCTGATTGCCCCGGGAAATACACTTCTTCTAATCTTTTAGCTAATCCGATTATGTTATATTTATGAAAACCAAGCTCGTCAAGAATTTCTACCGCGCTGGATAGTTGTCCCTTACCTCCATCTACCATTATAAGCTCTGGAAGGTTTGCCTTTTCTTCAATTAGTCTTGTATATCTCCTTCTTATTACTTGCTGCATACTTAAAAAATCGTTAGGTCCGTCAGCATCTTTAATTATAAATTTTCTATATAGACTTTTTTTAGGCTTCCCATCTTCAAATACTACCATACTGGCTACTGTATCTGTCCCTTGCAAATTAGAAATATCAAAACATTCAATTTTTCTTGGTAACACGTCTAATCTTAAATCTCTTTTCAATGCTGCCAATACATGAGGAATGTGCCCCTCACGTTTCATTTTCTGTAAATGAATTTCCTTTAATTGAAGCGTCGCATTTTCTTTGCACATTTTTAATAGTGAAAAAGTAGCGCCCCTCTTCGGAATTATGAATTTTATTTTCTTTTCGGCTCTTAAATTTAACCATTCGTTTAATAAAATAATATCCGTAGGTTCTGTTTCAAGTACAATTTCATCCGGAATTTCTACAAATTCTGCATAGTAAAATTTAATTGAAGAAGCATAAAGATTTGAAAGTTCTTCACCTTCTTCGAAACTTAAATGCAATTGCTTTTTCCCTACTAGCTTTCCGGCTCTTACATTAAATACTGTACAAGCACAGTCCCTTCCTTCATAAGCTACGGAGATTATATCCCTGTCTTCTAAATTCTCACTCACAATTTTTTGCTTAGACGCTATTGCCATAAGTTGATTTAATTTATCTCTTACCTCGGCAGCTTTTTCAAAATTCAAATCAGATACAGCAGCTTGCATTTTTTTATTCAAGTCTTCTATCAAATCGTCAGTTTTACCTTTTAATAGCTTAACAACTTCATTAACCATTTCATTATACACAATTTCGGATACTAAACCTTCGCAAGGTCCGTCGCACTTCTTAATATGATAATCAAGACAAACTTTAAATTTCTTCTTTTCAATATTTTCTTTTGTTAAATCTAACTTGCAGCTCCTTATTTTAAATATTTGATTAATAGTCCGAAGTGATGCTTTCATGTTTTTTACATCAGTGTACGGTCCAAAATATTTCGATCCGTCTCTAATAACTCTTCTTGTCGGGTAAACCCTGGGGAATGGTTCTTTTGTTACCTTAATGAAAGGATAAGATTTATCATCTTTTAGGTTGACATTATATCGGGGTTTATACTCTTTTATTAAATTATTCTCAAGAACAAGTGCCTCAATTTCATTATCGGTCGCGATTATTTGTAGGTCTGCAATTTTACTTACAAGAGCAAGAGTTTTAGGAGATGTAACTCCGTTATGGAAATAACTTCTTACCCGGTTTTTAAGGTTTATTGCTTTCCCTACATATATGACTTTGCCCTTGTCGTTAAAATATTGATAAACCCCTGGGCTGTCCGGAAGATTCTTTATTTTTGATTCAAGGATTGAATTCATCTTTAATTATTTAAGTGATTTTAAATTAAAAAATCTACCTGATAAATTATATCAAATAGATTTTTTAGGTAATGACCTTCGGCATGAGTTATCTTTAATCTTAAGCTTTATTTACGTCGGTAAGATTTGATTCTTGCTTATTACTACTATGCCGCTTTCTGTTACGTGGAATTTCTTTTTATCGGATTCAAGATCAAAGCCAATTTCATATCCTTCAGGCACTTTCACGTTCTTATCCATAATTGTTCGTCTTATTCTTGCATGCCTTCCAATATTACAATTGTTCATAATAATTGAATCGGTTATGTAAGTAAAACTATTAACTTTAACATTTGGCCCAAGCAGTGATCTTTCAACTAGTCCTCCTGAAACAATTGTACCGTCGCAAATAAGCGAGTTTAATGTCCTTCCGACTCTCTCGCCTTCATGAGATACCGTTTTAGCAGGCGGTGCTTGATATTGATATGTTCTCATCGGCCAATCGTTATCATAAAAATTGAATTCAGGTGTAACACTAATCAAGTCCATACTTGCTTCATAATAACTGTCGATTGTTCCGATATCCTTCCAGTAAGGTTTTGTTTTATTATTCTCATCGAAAAACTTATAAGCAGATACATTTCTTCCTGATTTTATCATATACGGAAGAATATCCTTCCCAAAATCGTGTGCTTTTATCTTTTGAGTCTCCATTTCCAGAAATACATCACGTAATACGTTTGCATTGAATACGTAAATCCCCATGCTCACAAAGCAAAAATCAGGCTTATCAGGAATTTCTTGCGGATCAGCAGGCTTTTCTGTAAATGTTTGAACTTCATATTTGTCGTTAACACTTACTATACCAAAACGTGAAGCTTCATCTTTAGGAACTTCAATACATGCCATTGAAAGATCTGCTTTTATATCAACATGATATTGAAGCATTTTTAAGTAATCCATTTTATATATATGATCACCGCTTAATATTAGTACCCACTTAGCTTTTTTATCTGTCCCGAATAAATTTAAATTTTGATAAATTGCGTTAGCCGTCCCCATATACCATTCATTATTTAATTTTCTCTGCGGCGGAATTGAATAAATATACTCACCGAGTTCGGGGTTAAATATGCTCCAGGCTTCGAAAATGTGCTGGTTTAATGAATCTGATTTATATTGTGTTAATATATAAACTCTTCTTAATCCTGAATTAAGACAGTTTGATAATGCGAAATCTATTATTCTATACTTCCCTGCAAATGGGACTGATGGTTTCCCTCTATGTGCGGTAAGCGGATAAAGCCTTTCACCTTGACCACCAGCTAATAACATCGTAATGGTGTCTCTAAGAATTGAAGAACCAGGGAAAGTCATATTTCCTCCTTATTTCTTTACATTCAATATATCTAATTATGGATTGTTTGGCAATTAGACTATTTGTTATTTTAACACCGTTTTTTAATCTCTTTAAAAATAATTGTTATATTGAGAATTACAAATTCATTTTACTGTATTTAATGATTTTTTAACTTAAGCAATTTATAGATGAGTAAGAAAATAAAGGTCATTCTTTCGGTCTTAATTTTAGGATTTATCCTAACCGGGTGGCAGATAGGTACTTCATCCAGGAAAGTTAAACAGGCTTCTGATTACCTTCTTGACAATGTGCCTAATGATTATGCCTCTCCGAATCAGTTTAAGATAAATGTCTTAAAGTACAATTTGAATATTGATCTTTACCCCGATCAAAAGCTCTTAAAAGGCGATGTAGTGATTACCGGTATTGTTCTTGACACAACTATTAAGCAAATAGACCTGAACTTTTACGACAATATGAATATTTCTCTGCTTACATTGAACGGTCTAAAATCAGGCTATCAAAATAAAGGTACCCGGCTTTCCATACCGTATTTTCATACTTCTTCTGATACTTTTGTTATAAGAATAAAATACGCAGGAACACCGAAAAGAGTCGGCTTTTCGTCTTTTGTTTTTGGAGAGCTGAACGGAATGTCTTGCACCTATAACCTGAATGAACCGAATTATGCCTCAACTTGGTTCCCATGCAACGATATTCCATCCGATAAAGCTTTGGTTGATATACGAATAACTAATGACTCCTCTGAAGTCTCTGCTTCAAACGGTTTACTGATGGGCATAACTACTAATGGCTCTAGGAGAACTTATCATTGGAAATCAAATTATCCTATTTCTACTTACCTTATTTGTTTGTTTTCCTCCGATTACAAAACATTCTCTCAGAGGTATATTTCGCAGAATAATCAGGATACAATGGCTATTGATTATTATGTTTTCCCGAATCAATTGGATGAAGCAAAAATTGATTTCCAGGATCAGCCCGATATGATAAAATTCTTTGCAAAGACTTTTGGCGAATATCCTTTTATTAAAGAAAAATATGGAGTAGCTGAATTCCTCTGGGAACTTGGCGCTATGGAAACGCAAACTCTTACCGGCATCGGATCTAATTTTATTGGAGGAAATAAATTATTTGAAGATGTTTATTCTCATGAGCTCTCTCATCACTGGTGGGGAGATGCCGTAGGACCCAAAACATGGAAGGATATCTGGCTTAATGAAGGCTTTGCTTCTTACTGCGAAGTTCTTTATAAAGAGCACATAGGTGGCTTTAATGCTCTTAAATCTGCTATGTTAAGCAAATACAGGGATAATTTTTTCGGTACTCTTTATAATCCAAAAGATCTTTTTGGGCAGACAGTTTACCAAAAAGGAGCGTGGGTATTGCATATGCTGCGTCATGAAGTAGGTGATTCAACTTTTTTCAAGATATTGCGTTCTTACTTTCAGACTTATAAATATAAAAATGCTTCAACTAGTGACTTTGAGAATATATGCGAGAAAATATCAGGTAAAGATCTTAAACAGTTTTTTAATCAATGGGTCTTTGATGGCTCGGGGATAATAAATGTAGACTTTACTTGGTACACAAATAATAATAATTTGACCTTTGATCTGAATCAGACGCAAACAGGTTATAAGGATTACCAATTTCCGCTCGATGTCAAAATTGTATATAAAGATAATAGTGAAGAAACTAAAACGATTTTTGTAGATAAAAGACATCAAAGTTTTGTTTTCCCTGTGACTAAAGAACCTGCTGAAATAAAAGTTGATCCTAATAATTGGCTGCTTGCTGAATTCAATGAGCACAAGAAAAATTATTAATATTTATCTATATTTGATCTCAAAATAACCAATCAATTTTGTCTCTATAATAATTGAAATAATTTTGTGAACGAATCTTATCTATTTATTTCTGATATACATCTTGGGCTTCAATCAAAAGAATTGGAAAACCTTAAAGAAAGATTGCTTGTTAAATTCTTGAATTTTGCCCAAAATAACTGCACTGATCTATTCATTGTGGGTGATCTTTTCGATTACTGGTTCGAATATAAACGGGTTTATCAAAAAGGATTCTTTAGAACTCTTACTGCATTACAGGATATTACTGAAAGCGGAATAAAATTACACTACTTAATTGGCAATCATGATTTTATGCATCGTAATTTCTTTAAAGATGAGATCGGCGCAATAATGTATGAAAAACCTATCAGTATTTCACTGAACGGTAAGATGTTCTTTATTGGTCACGGTGACGGTATGGTTAAAAACGACTTAGGTTATAAGATATTAAAGTCCGTATTAAGGAATAAAGGGGTTCAAGAATTTTATTCCTGGATTCACCCTGATATCGGCGTATCAATTGCGAGTTCAACAAGTAAAACAAGTAGAGATTATACTTCCCAAAAAGATTACGGCGAAGAAGATGGCTTATTTGAAGCTGCTAGAATTAAAATAGATGAAGGCTATGACTATGTATTGCTTGGTCACCTTCATCGCAGGTGTTATCTAAATTATAAAAATGGCGTATATGTTAACCTTGGTTCATGGCTTGATGAACCATGTTATGGAATTTTTAAAGATAATAAATTTGAAATAGTTGACTGGAAATAAAATGGCAAAAAACCAATCTGATTTTGAATATAAAAAATACTTTAATGATCATGCTTACAGGAATAAGAAAAAATCAAAATCTCGCATTCCTAAGAAGACTAAGATAATACTTGCTGCAATTATTGCGTCGTTTATAATTGGATTTGGAATATTTGTAATCAGCGGATTGCCGTCTCTTGAAGAACTGGAAAACCCCCGCCCGCAGCTGGCTAGCAAAGTCTTTACCAGTGATGGAGAATTGCTCGGGCAGTTTTATATACAAAACAGAATAGAAACTAAGATAGATAGCCTTCCTCCTTATGTAGCAAACGCATTAATTTCAACTGAAGATAGAGATTTTTATCACCATTGGGGAGTTGACCTTGGACGCGTATTCAAAGCAATAATAAAGGATGTTTTTACTTTCTCTAGGGAGGGAGCAAGCACTATTACTCAGCAGTTAGCAAAAAATCTCTATCACTTTAAAGTAAAAGATGAGAATATATTTCAGACCGGTGTAAGAAAAATTAGGGAATGGATAACTGCGGTTCAAATAGAGAAAACCTTTACAAAAAGGGAAATACTTCAATTGTATTTGAATGTTTCTTACTTTGGAAAAAGCGCTTATGGAGTAGAGTCTGCTGCCCATGTATATTTTAATGAAAATGGAAAGCAATTGACTCTTCCGCAAGCTGCAATGATAATCGCTCTTCTTAAATCACCGGAATACTATGACCCCGTTAGGCATATGGCAAACGCCGTAAGAAGAAGAAATTTAGTAATGCACAATATGGTTACTAACAATCTCCTCAGTGAATCTGACTATTTGAAATATAAAGCTGAGCCTATTGTTTTAGCTTCAGAGAAGATCGGCGGCAATCAAACGATTGCTCCTTATTTCATGGAATATGTCAGACAGCAAATGGTTGCTATGTCTGAAAAATATGGATATGATCTTTATCGCGACGGACTAAATATTTATACAACCATTGACTCGCGAATGCAGAAGATTGCTAATAAAGCAGCGGCTGATCATCTTAAGAAATTTCAGGCTATGTTTGATAAAGATTGGAATTGGAGAAGACATCAGGCACTGCTTGATAATATTTTAGATAGAGCTATTAAAGATAGTCCTCAATACCATTTGGCATCAACTTCATCAGCTAAGGTGCAAGTTTATAACCAGCTTAAATTTGACCCGGCATTTGTTGATTCGGTTAAGAAAGCAGCTACTACAATCCAGGTTGGATTCGTTGTTATTGATCCTGCTAACGGACAAATTAAGGCTATGGTCGGTGGTGCTAATCAGGACTTTGGACGTGGATTGAATCATGTCTCGGGTATTCGACGCCAGGCTGGCTCTTCATTTAAACCGTTTGTTTATACTGTTGCAATTGATAATGGGTATTTCCCTGCTTATACATTGCTCAATCAAAAGTTTAATTATAACGGCTGGTCTCCTGATAACTTTGAAACGAATGAGTACGGAGGTTATATGACTCTCCGGAAAGCCTTGGCTCAATCTATAAATGTTATTGCCGGAAGACTAACTATTAGCAATATGGCTCCTCCTTCTCAGGTTGTTTCATATGCCCATAAAATGGGGATTGAATCTCCGTTAGATGCAGTCCCATCAATAGCATTAGGAACTTCGGAAGTCTCTCCGTTAGAAATGACTTCTGCGTATGGAACATTTCCCAATAAAGGAGTCCATGTAAATCCTATTTCCATCTTAAAGATAGAAGATCGAAACGGAATTTTAATTGATAAATTTGTTCCTGATTATCAAGTATCAATCTCACCGCAAACTGCTTCAATTATGGTAAGCATGATGGAAGATGTTGTTAACTATGGCACCGGCGCGGGAGTCAGAAGATATTTCCAATATCCCTGCGCGGGAAAAACAGGTACTACACAGAATTATTCGGATGCATGGTTCCTTGGTTATACTCCTAATTTAGTAGCAGGAGTTTGGGTTGGCTTTGATGATCATCGAATAAAGTTTACTAGCTCTTATGGTCAGGGGGCATCCGCAGCTCTTCCTATTTGGGCAATGTTTATGGAGAATGCATATAAAACATTAAATCTCCCCGTTGATTATTTCCAGATGGCTCCGGGTATAGATACCGTTTCCTTCTGTAAAACAACTATGGACGATGGCGATACAAGGCTCGCTACTAAATATTGCCCTGTAACTGTTACTGATATTATTAATGCAAATAACCTGCCCCCTAAATGTAATATCCATGGCCCGGATGGTGTTATTAAAAAGGAAGATAAGAAGGGAGATGCAGGTTGGTAGCGTCATGTCTTTATATCTAAAAGTTACGCTTAGATATATTAAATACTAGCATAAAAATCTATTTAATTGTAAATTAGATAGTCTTAATTAATATTGTTATTGCCCGGATGGTGGAATTGGTAGACACGTTAGGTTCAGGGTCTAATGCTGGCAACGGCATGCAGGTTCGAGTCCTGTTCCGGGCACTTAAATAAACTCTCCTTTATATTACAACTCATGAAATCTATTAGACTTCTTTCAAAATATTTAGTAATAAATTAAGTTTATAGAATTATTCCTATATGCTATTAAAAAATCATTGCTATCGTTTAGTTTGAGATTATTTAATGTGCTTATGGGTTTATTCTCTATAAAAAAATAATCATATTTGTATTGAACAAATAAATATTTCATTCTTTCTAACAATTAAGGTCCTTCTAAAGTATATAATACTGTTTCCGGATAAATTTCGTTTCAAACCCGGAGTAACATACTTATAATTTAATAATTGCACTCTTCTAAGAAATAATATGATAGATAAAAATAAATTAAAGAAAATAAAATTGGTTGTTTCTGACCTTGATGGGACTTTACTTAACCATTCAGGGTTTATTAGTGATGAAACTAAGAAAATAATTAAGGAACTTGAGCAGCGAGGCGTACAGTTTTCGTTTGCATCCGGTAGGTTACATTCAGCACTTATAAATTATGCGGAAGAATTGGATATTAGAATTCCTTTAATATCTCTCGACGGCTGTATGATTAAAAACTATCCTGAAGGTAAGATTATTTTTGAGTCTTTTGTAAAAGAAAAGTATATAAAGAAGGCGCTATACTTTGCGGATAAATTTCTTTTGAATATTGCTCTTTGTCATGCAGATGCAATTTATTATACGGACAATAATTCCATTATTCCAAGAATTATGGATAAATTCGGAGCAAAATATGAAGAAGTTCATTCGTACGACGAATTGACTAAGGAAACTTTAGAGGTTGTTATTGCCAGCGATTATAAGGATAACTTAAAACATGTCAAAGATAAAATGAGTTTCCCTCATACGTTGGGTTTAAATTCATCTTATTTCAAATCTCAGAGTCATGAAGGAATTTATTATCTGGAATTGAGAAGACAAGGCGCTAGTAAAGGGAAAGCACTTCAAAAATTATTGAAATATCTAAAGATAAAGCCGGAAGAAAGCGCAGTAATTGGTGATTGGTATAATGATGTTAGTCTATTTGAGACTGACTCGGTCAAAGTTGCTTTAGCCAACTCTATTCCCGAGATTTGTAAATTAGCAGATTTGGTTACGCAAAGGACTAATGATCAGGAAGGGGTTTATGAGTTTTTAGAGTTATTATTAAAGGCTAAAAGGGATAAATATTGATTTAATACATCTTTCGATTTATATTAAAGTATATTTAATTCAATTAACTTTATAGCTGACTATGTATAAATCAAAAATTATACTGAAGCGAAATCCCATATATGAGTTATGCCCTTCCTGTCAGCAGAAGAATTCTCTGCATCGATCTAAAGCTAAAAATATTAAAGAAGACATCATAAAGAAAATTACTTTCTATAAAATTTACCGTTGTAAGGAATGCGGATGGCGCGGATATAAATCTTCTTTTGGTTTTTCGGCTTCCTCTGTTAAGTATATTTTATTTTATGTTGTGCTGCTAATTCTCGTTGTAATTATTGTTGATAAAATATTAAGCATTATTGTTAAATAAGCTCTTAATAGTTTTACTGACGCTTGCCTTAAAGTAATTTAATAGTTCATTAGATTTGGTTGTAAAATATATTGATTCTCTGCAAGAGTTATTAAGAATCAAGCTATCGAGCCAAACATTTAGTATAAAGAAAAAGCCCCATAAGCAATATACTTATGGGGCTTTTTTTATTTTATATTACTAAAGCGGCTTTACTTATGTAAGTTAGCGTTTGCCTGCTTCATTTGCTGCAATTGCTGAATCTCATTCTTAATACCTCCGGCATTAGGATAATAAGATTCTAACCTTTGTAGTATTGCAATTGCTTTGTCATATTCTTTTAAGTTAACGTAGAGTCTCTCAAGAATACTATAAGCATTATATGGTGACTGTAAATCATTTTCGCTTACGTCTAGATGCTGCAGTGCTTGTTTTTCAACATCAGCAGCTACAATTCTGTACTTGCTTGTATCACCTGCAGCATAGTATATATTCCCGATGTCATATAAGAACCGGTAATCAATATCTATAACTGATGTAGGGATTACCTTGTTCATTTGATCTAAAGTAGCAATACACATGCTGTCATTTTTTGCTACATTCAAATAGTAATAAGCGAGACGAAGATATATGTTGCGATAATTCTGGATTAGTCTTGTTTCTGTTTCATCAAAGAAGACAGTTTTATCGTTTACTCCTCTGAACTTGAATCCCGGCATATAGGTCTTTGAGTATGAGGGATTAAGGTCGAACAAGTCTTTAGCAGTAATCTTAGCATTTACGTCATTTGCACCTACTAACTTTTCAGGAACAAGACGGGATGCAAGACCTTCCATATCTAAATAGTTGTCCATTCCGATAAAACAGTCCTGTGAACATGTTGATGCGAAATAGATTGGTCTATCCCACAGGTTATTCTTTACAATGTCAAGCACTACTTGATCCTGGATTCTTATTGCTTTTACATCACCGAATTGGAGTGTATTGTTCATCATAAAAGTAATATCGCCATTTTTAATGACTGATGAATCGGTTACGTCAAATTTCTTTATAGCTTCCTTCGATACAGGAATCGATATTTCCTGCGGCTGCCATTGAATAGGCTGTAACTGTTTTATTTGATCATCTGTCATCCCGAACTTTACCTTCATTGCTCCATAAGGAGAGTTATTCTTTAATTGAAGGTTATACCAATCAGTGTTCGCTAAACTTAAACAAACAACTCTAATGTCCTGCCGGACTCCTTCAACATCCTGGAGATACCACAATGGGAATGTATCGTTATCACCGTTAGTGAATAAAATAGCGTTTGGCTTACAACTTTGGAGTAGATTATAAGAGAAGTCCCAGGGCAGCCAATTACGTGACCGGTCATGTGAAAAATAATTTGTTCTAAACATGTTACCCGGGATTAATAATAATCCTAATCCGATACAAGCAAAGACTGCTGTTCTTGCTGTAGATGGATTTTTAATTTTCTCCATTACCAGCGCCGCAATCTCTCTAATTCCGATTGATATCCATACCGCAAAGACAAAGAAGGCGGCAGGGTAGAAATAGAATCTATCACGTGGCTGGGGCTGCTGCTGATTTTGATAGAATGCAATTAGATACCCCATGAAGATAAACAAGATCAGCCAAGCTGACGCCATTTTCCAATCTTTCCTGAAATGGAAATACAATCCCAGAAGACCTATAAAGAATGGAATACCGTATAGTTGATTCCAATTCACTCCGGCGTCCTGATTAGTCGACACTTTACCGGCAAAGTTCCATAGAAGGTAACGGTTGAACATATGGTTTAACTGGTAGCGCCATATAAAATCAAGATCACTACTGTAATTTGTGTATATGCCTTGTTGATTAGGCTCTTGCGAAAATCTTCTTTCGAAGATAGGGAAGTCGCCGTATTGTTCACGACCTAGGTAATACATTAATTTTTTAAAGTTATCCGGAGAGTTTTCATTCATTGGAGTATGCTGGCTCGAACGGATAATTATCATTGCATAGGTTGTAAAGCCAAGTAGAGTAAATAAAAGACTAAGTGAAGCAACATGTAGTATTTGCTTATTATTCCTAGCTGTCCAAAATGTAAGGTAGATCAATACAGCTAATATTATTACTACAATCAATAAATTTGTCCCTATGTCAGGACCGCCTAATGCAAGTAAAATTGATGGGAATATCTTTACAACACCGGGGTAGGCAACCGCGAGAACTATTCCGCCTATCATTATAGGTACATAGAATGAATTTCTGTTAAATACCTTTTTCCATGATGCACCCATATATATAGCCGAAATACCGAGCATTATCCATTTGAATTTAGAATCAAATGCATGAAATTGTTCGGAAGTAGGAGGTATAGTACTTGTTTGTGATGCCCATAAACCAATAGCAACAAGAAGCAGTATTCCCATATGGATTAAAAATAAGTAAGCCGATTTTTTGTACATTTCATCATCGGTTACATATTTTCTCATGACAACGACGCTTATGAAAGTAAGCACTGCAAGTACGCTCATCAAATGCACACCCGTCGAGAGCCCAATTAAATAGGCCATCAAGATGATATATTTCTCGTTTGATTTAACGTCTGCTTTTTCATACCAGTCCATCATAAGCCAGATAACTAATGAGAATAGCAAAGTACTTACGGCGAAGTAATTAGATTCTACTGCATTAAACCAGAAGGTATCGCAGAAAGCAAAAGCTAAAGCGCCGGTTGCTGCAGAAAGGTATGTAATTAATGCATCCGGTATATCTTTATAATTCTTTCCTCTATAACTCTCAATTAACTTCACTGCGCTCAAATATAAAAGCAGCACGGAGAAGGCTCCTGCCAGCACTGATACAGTATTTATTCTGTAGCCTATATTATGCGCAAACGGAATCATAGAAAAAAATCTTCCGATTATAAGCCAGAGAGGACCGCCCGGAGGATGGGGTACCTGTAACGAATATGAAGCAGCGGATATTTCACCCGGATCCCAAAAAGATACCGAGGGTTGAACCGTAAGGAATAATACGGTAGCCGAAATCAAAAAAACTATGGTTCCGATTAACCTATAGGTGGACTTTAGACTCATAATTTTACCTTTAATAAGAATAATGTTGTTAAAAGACGGCACTAACTTATTGAATTTAGTTGAATTATTCACTACTTAGTCGAATGATTTTTTTATAAAAATTTTCCCCGACTTGTTTCGAATAATTGAAGTCGAAATTTAGACGCAGGAGGTCTCTAGAAGTTGCTTAATTAAAATTAGTGATGAAAGATCGGACGTACTAGTATTAATATGCACTTTGGAAATACTGTGCTTCAATGGAAAATTTAACCACTAATATTTTCAAACACACTAATTTGCATTGTATAATGCAAAATGGAAAATGAATTAAAATTCAGATATTTGTTAAAGAAAATACCAACGAACAAAGAAGATTCCATCTGTTTTAAATGAATGCTGAGACCTTTCGTTATTAGTTGTTTCAGGAGATGAGGGATTTTGAGGTAAAGATGTATATTTGATATCAGGATTTCCAAAAGAGGTATAATTAAACCCTGCCTCACCACCAAGACTAAAATGTGTAACAGGAAAATATTCTGCTCCAAAAGCTACTCCAACTGTCAGATCTGTTTCAAACGTTTCTGTTTTAATTTCAGTGCTTGAATAGTTCGTATACAAGTTGGACATATATTGATTATCAATTACTGATGAGAAAAAAGTGTAATCTATCCTAGGTCCCAGGTACAAGGCGAAAAACTTTGTTAATGGGGCATGATAGAATATACCGACGCCAATAACATATGCAGAAGCATCAGAAACAGTAGCTGTTAACCTTGTTCCATAGGCAGTTGAACTTGTAGTGCTAGACGAATTTTTACTATTCATCGTATACAGCCCAAACAATGGCTCGATTCTGATAGAATCCATAATCCTTATGGGCAGATAAAACAAAATTGGAGACATATTAGTAACCTCTTCTGTCAGCGTTGAAGTTTCACCATTATAATAATAAGTAGTGTGACCTATTCTTGCAGGATCGATACTAATTCCTATACCGATCCGGTTATCCGGCTGGGATTGTGCTAATAATTCAGACGATAATACTAAACTAAATAATATTAAAGTATAAAAAGAAAAGCGCATCATAAAAGTTCTCCTTATTAAATTATAATAGTTACATTAAGATAATCATACAAAGGAAGTAATTATCTATCAAGCCATTTAAGGCTCAGTATTTGCATTTCGAGTTTTGGTATTCTCAATTCTTTTCTAATTTCTTTTTGAAACTGAGCTAATTGCTACGTTAGCATCAAACCGGAAATTATTATTCGGATCATAAATTGGAAGGTGTTTTATAAACAGAACTAGCGTTAGGCTCGTAAATAACCTACGGTTTATTTTGCGCTGATTCTTGATAAACGAGGATATGCTTTTAGTGTTGTTTCAGGAAGTTCTAGCCCAATATTGTTTTTAAGAAAGTGCAGCAGTTCAAATGCGTTAGCCACTGCGTTTCCTTTAGGATGATTATTAAAAAAAATAAAAATTCTTTTTATATTTTCCATTATTGGTCTTATCCTTAATCCAATTTGTGCAAGCTCAGCAGGGGAGTAAAGATAATCGTACCGGGCGTTTTTTTGCTTTTCAGTTTGGTCTTTACCGAAGTTGCTGAGTGAATGTATCCAGGCGTTTTCATTTCTGCCGTGTAGCCTTATATAAGAATTTTCACCCGCATTTATCATTTTGAAATCAATTGCCTCACCAAAAATTGGCTGATCGATTGTACATAATGAGCTGTTGTTCTCTCTTACAAAATTAAAAAATCTATCTAGCATCCATGATTTATGCCTGACTTCTATGAACTTGTGGTATTCTGAAAAGTCGTCAATGATATACTTTAGATGATATGCATTTTCTTTGTTCATGATAAATGAATAGGGGAATTGTACTAGTAAGCCGCCAAGTCTCCCTGCATTGTTAAGTACATCAAGCAGAGCTTTAACTGACTTTATGTTGTCCTTTGAATATTTTCGCACGTGCGTAAAGTCGTTGTGCAGTTTAATTGTAAAAAGGAAGTCCTCCTTGTGCTCAATCTTTTTTACCCAGCCTTCGGCTATTTTAGGACTGAGATAAGAATAATATGTCGAGTTAGCTTCTACTGCGTTAAAGTAATCCGAGTAATATTCAAACATGTCGAAGGCGGCTGGATGTGAAGGCGGGTAAAAACTGCCAACCCAATCTTTGTATGACCAGCCGGATGTACCAATGTAAAGTTGCGACATGATTAATTTAGTTGAAATTTTTGTACAAAGGTAAATCAGGGAGTTTGATAATTCAATTTTTTTTTTACAAATTTTCTTTTTGTTTAACTTGGCGGTTTAACCAATTTAACTTAAGTTAACCTCTGTAAATTTAATTAGTCGGAATAGATAGGAAATTTTAGTTAATATCTTTATCTCTTACATCGTTAATTTTAGTTGCGACAGAAACTATTTCTACTAGGGGAAACTATCCAAACATATCTCCTTTTTACAATTTTTTTAGGTAAATAACATTAAGAATAGTTTATTAATCTTTTTATTTATTGCTTTTCAAATCACTAATTTGTTTCCACAACAATTAGCTTTGAATAACCCAAACAAGTTTTTAGATATATATAAAACCAATGAAGCAGATTCTACCAATCTTAAACAACTCCATAAGCCCGAAAGTCCTCCGTTTTTATTTGCACAAGAATTTGGTATTAAAGCCGGTATTGGGTTTTCGCATGATTACCAAGTTAATCAAGATAACTATTATAAAGATAAATTAAAGCATAATGAACTAATATTTATACTAACATTTAGAGCCAACTATCATTTATTTGAAAATTTATATCTTGCATGGGAACCAGGCATAATTGGGAAAAGTGGTAAGATAACTGGCTTGGCACTTGGCTATGATGCAGAGTACAATGATATTTACGCTAATCAGAGTTATAAATTATTGAATATTGAAAATAGTTTTTTATTAAACTATAATCTATCTACTATAAAAAATATTAAATTAAATATTTACTTCGGACCTGGTATAACTTGGAATGTTTATGATAATGAGCTATACAGTATTTCTGAATTTACAATTATAAATCCTTACCCGGACCGTTCTTATATTGGTGAAGTAAAGCCGTATTTTAATGATACCGGGACTTATATAGCGACTGGCATAAATCTAGGGTATAATAAATTTCAATTTGATTTGAGATTTATAAAAGACTATTCTGTCTTTGGAGTTGACGGAATGGGAACTTACAAATCAAATATATTTTCTTCCTTAATAGGTTACATATTTTAATTAAATAATTAACAAGGGGAAAAATGAAAAAAATATGTTGGCTAGTGCTGATAATATTTGTTATTTCTAATAACATTTTTGCACAGATTATGAATCCGCCAATGATTCCGACAGGAAATAGGGTTGACTGGACTGTTTCGGGTTTGACAATCCAGAGACCTACAGCTTATAACTTAATTATTGATGTCACTAAACCACCGTATAATGTTACACCCGGTGGTAGTGCAAGTAGTAACACAGCAGGACTACAGACAGCAATAGTCGCTGCCAGAAACTATACGGGTTGGAAAGTAATTTACTTTTCACAGCCCGGAACATATAATTTTAATTGAACTATTACTTTTGGAACTGCTGATAATAATTTGGTAATAAAAGGTCTGGGTTCAGATAAAGTGATTTTTTTTTTTCAAACAGGCTCAAGTTCAAATAATTGCTTTTCAATTACGGGATATTCTACGGGAACAACTACCGCCTTATCTGAAAGTTACGTCAAAGATAGTAATACGTTAACATTATCTAGTTCAAGAAGCGATTTAAATACAAGCGACTGGATTGAACTTCTTGATATTAGAATGAATGGCTGGAATGAAGGTAGTTGGGCAAAAGTCGGTCAAGTAGTGCAAATAAAAGAAAAAATAAGCAGTACACAATTTCAACTTGTAGATCCACTATCTATGGACTATCCAACTGGATTTTCGCCTTATATCCAAAAATTTGTTCCTGTGCAAAATATTGGTTTTGAAGATTTCAAAATACAAAGAAGCACAAATGACGGAGCGGCAAATGCGGGTAGGAACTTTTATTTCAGCCATGCTGTAAACTGCTGGCTTTATGGAATAGAAAGTCATGGTACCGTAACCTGGCACGTAGATATTTCTGCAAGCTCACATATTTTCATCCATGGGTGCTTTTTTCATCATGCTAATGCTTATGGAAACCCACAGGGCACAGGATATGGCGTGGTTTGTGAGGATAGATCAACAGATTGCTTGATCGAAAATAATATATTCAATTATTTACGTCATGCTATGCTTGTAGAGTCGTCTGCTAACAGAAATGTATATTCCTTTAACTATGATTATGTCCGAAATTATGACTGGGCTTTCGAACTTCCACCCTGGACATCTGATCCAGTTACAGGACCGTCAGATATTGCAGTTCATGGTACTTATGCACACGCCAATTTATTTGAGTCAAATTGTGTTGAATTGGTATATGTTGACGCATCTCACGGAAATAACGGTCCATACAATACTTTTTTTAGAAATGCAGTATGGAGTGATGAAACTCAATCAAATGGTGGTATTTTTGCTGAAACTACCTTAGGTCCTGTCAATATTGTCGCTAATTTATGCGAAGGAGCAGATTATCCAAGTTATATGTCAATATTAGATGTATATGGATGGCTTGGAGCAAATCCTTCACAACCAGTGACCCATTATTGGTATTACATGCATCAAAATTTCGGAAGTCAAATTATAGCCTATGATGATTCATATTATCTCAATGGGAGGCCTAGCTGGTTAGACGTTAACTCTTTCACATATCCTGCTGAAGGCCCTGCTTATTGTAGTTGTCCTTTGACAAACAACATTCCTGCTCGCTCAAGAAGTATTGCGGGAGGCAAAGTTACCCTTAGCGGTTTGCCTATACTTTTCCCACTATCCGCGGTTTCTATTTCAGGTTCAATTTCATTGCCAATTGGACAAAACGGTACATGGAATGCAAGCTTAACAAATGGTATTCCTCCCTTTAGCTATCAGTGGTATTATGAATATCCGGGAGGAGTTCAATCGGCTTTGGCTATAAGTCCTAATCTTCTTACAAAAGGTGTTTGGTATACATGTGGTACAAATAGTGCGACCTTGACGACAGCATTTTATGCAAGTATCTATTTAAAGTGTATAGTTACTGATGCTCATAATACGGTTGTTACATCAAATCAAATGACTGTTTCCATTGGTGCTGCAAAAGCAGTTGCAAATCTTTCACCGACGTTTGGTCCTGAGCAACTAAAAGTATTGTCAACTCCTTTGCCGAAATTCTATGAAGTAGATCAAAACTATCCTAACCCCTTTAATCCTACTACTGTGATAAATTATCAATTACCTAAAGATGGTTTTGTTTCATTAAAAGTATATGACATAGTTGGAAATGTTGTCAAGACACTTGAGAATGGCTTCAAGCCAGCTGGTAGCTACACAGCAAATTTTGATGGTTCCAATTTGGCAAGTGGAATGTACTATTACCGTTTAGAAACTACTGGTTATGTATCAACTAAGAAAATGATACTGCTAAAATAAAAATTCATTTTCAAGATTACTAAATAAGAGCCGACTTGAGCGGCTCTTATTTTATTTCTAATATCTCTTGTTTTGCTTTATTTTAATAAGTTATCAATATAATTTTTCCTTTGCAAAATTAAGCTAAAGAGAATTCTGAAATATTGTTTTTTGTGCGCCTACTACATTTTATTTATTTCCTCTTTATTTATTTTTATAAACAAACTTCCGCTTGCGAAATTGTCCCATTTGCAACACCTAATAATCAATATTGAATTACTCTGCATTTTATCTTTCATTTATAGTGTTGAAAAAGCATCTTCGATAAAAACACTGGTTTCTAACTCAAATTGGCTACCACATTTGATAAATCAAATTTAAACTTAAGCTTGACATATCGTGCAATAAAGTATAACTTAGAAACGACTCTTTCATTGGAAACTCCCCTTTCCTTTGATATAACAGAGTTAAGCCCGGTGTCACCCCCATCGCCGGGCTTTTTTATTTTAAATAGAACATTATATCTTGAATTTATTACAAATCTAATGGTTGAATACCTTAAGAGATTAAGTATTAATGTGTGGAATAGTCAAAATTGATATTCCTGATTACTGCAGATAATTTAATGGATCAAATTCATACATTTTTCATTATCTTTGAATGGTAAATATCAATATAATATTAATTTTGAGGTCAAATTTGAAAACACTATTAAGCTTGCTTGGGGTCCTATTATTCTTATCGTTTAATATATTTGCTCAGGATAGTCTCGCAGTAAAGGACACAATTACAACTGCCAGCGGATTAAAATATATCATTATCTCAAAGGGAACAGGCGTAAAAGCTGAAGACGGTAAACAGATTGAGGTAAATTACACCGGATATCTTACGGACGGAAATATTTTTGATTCCTCAATAAAACGAGGCGTTCCTTTTGACTTTATTTTAGGTGAAGGAAAGGTAATTAGAGGTTGGGACGAAGGAATTGCTTTAATGCATGTTGGCGATAAATTCAGATTTATTATTCCGCCGCAGCTTGCTTATGGCGAAAGAGGAGCTGGTGGTGTTATTCCGGCAAACGCAACTCTAATTTTTGATGTAGACTTATTAAATGTTACAACTCCTAAGCCATCAATAGCAGATACTTTACTCGCAACTATTTTTGAGAACGGTATGGACGCAGCTGTAAAACAGTATCATACCTTATATGAAACTAAAAAAGACCAATATAATTTTAATGAAGGTGAGCTTAATACTCTTGGATTACGTCTGCTTTCTGCTAAAATGAATCAGCAGGCAATTGAAATTTTTAAACTTAATACTGAGACTTACTCGACTTCATCAAACGCATTTAATAGCTTAGCTGAATCATATTTCCTTTCCGGGAATAAAGAATTAGCATTGCAGAATTTTGAAAAAGCAGCTCAGTTAAATCCTAAGAATTCTTATGCTACTATGATGGTGCAAAAATTAAAACCGATGGTTCAAGAAAAAAAGAAATAGTAGAAGGTATAATGTCTGTAATTGAAGCGGATTCATATTTCTCAATAAAATTTGAAAATGACAGGTTTATTTTCCTGGATCAAACTAAACTTCCTCTGCAGGAAGTTTATGTTGAGACTGACGATTATAATAGGATTGCCGAAGCAATAGAACGACTTGAAGTAAGAGGCGCTCCGGCAATAGGAATTTCCGCTGCATATGCTTTAGCTCTCTCACTGAAGGATATATCTTCTGATAAATCAGTCGATAGGTTTTATTCTGCTTATAAGCGATTGGAAAAAACAAGACCTACAGCCGTTAATCTGTTTTATGCGCTTACTGAAATCAAGAAGGTTTTTGAAAGCAATACTGAATCGCAGAGTTTATACCAAACAATTTTAACTAGAGCAAAAGAAATTCATCAGAATGATATTGCCTTTTGCGATAAAATAGGTGAGAACGGCTCTAAATTATTTTTGAAAAAGTCTAAAGTACTAACCCATTGCAATACAGGAAAACTTGCTACCGGCGGGGATGGGACTGCATTTAATGTTATTAAGAAAGCCTTTAAGTTAGGACTGGTAAATTTTGTTTATGCCGACGAAACCCGCCCTTTGCTGCAAGGCTCAAGATTAACTGCATTTGAGCTTGAGAAGAACGGAATTCCGTTTGCAATTCAGACAGACTCAATGGCGGCAGTATTAATGCAGCAAAACAAGGTTGACCTGGTAATTACAGGCGCCGATAGAATTGCACTAAACGGGGATACTGCTAATAAAATCGGGACGTATAACCTTGCCGTATTATGTAATTATCATAACGTTCCTTTTTATATTGCAGCACCGACTACAACAATCGATAGAACTATCCCGACAGGCAGCGATATTAAAATCGAATATAGAAATAAAAATGAGATAACCAATTTTAACGGAAATCAGGTTACTCCGCCAAATTACGAAGCCTTTTCGCCTGCCTTTGATGTGACTCCGTCTCATTTAATATCAGGAATCATAACTGAAGAAACAATATATTTTTTCCCTTATAACTTTCTTTAATGAGCGAAATAATAAAAACCGAAGCCGTAGTTTTGAGTAAAATAAAATACGGTGACACAAGTTATATCATTTCTCTTTATACAAAAGGGTTAGGGAAAATCTCGGCTATTGTAAAGGGCGCCAGAAGCCCAAAATCGAAATTAGGCTTAGTAACCGATCCAGTAAATCACCTTCAAATAGTCCTATATAAAAAAGATACCCGGGAGCTTCAAATAATCTCTAGTGCTGATTTAATTTCAAACTTTACCGAACTCAAGAGTGATTTTGAAAAGTTAAAGTATTCCCAGGCAATTATAGAACTAGTAAAAAAATTAACCGTTGATCATGAAGTAAATTCAAAATTATATGACGGTATAGTTAGAATCCTAGAACTTTTAAATACATCAAATGAGAAACCAAATATTCTGTTCGGAAGATTCTTTCTTTTCTTCCTTGGTGAATTGGGTTATGAAATGTCACTTGATAGATGTTCTTCATGTGGAAAACCGCTTGATCCTAAAGACGGTCTATCGTTTAATTTTAGTACAGGTATTTTGTGTCACGTCTGCCGGAATGACAAAGCCGAATCTTATATATTTACATCGGAACTTTTTAACTACCTCTATTGTCTAAAAAGCAGAAAAAAAATAGAAGCTCAAGAAAAATTAGCGGATAATGCTATTACATTCCTTGAAAGTTATTTGAAGTATCATGTACCTGATTTCAAAGGAATTCAATCATTACAAATTTATAAGTAAGAGGTTAATTGAAGATTTTTACCAATGCAATAGTGCAGAGTTAATAATTAAAAAATTTAAACGGAGAAAATAAAATGAAGTCTAAAGGTTTTTGGAGCGCAATTGCTTTGATAACAGTAGGGATTGTATTCGGTGCAATCTTAGTGTCAGGATTTAGCTTGGTTCGACCAAGTTATGCCGATATTAGACTAGGTGCGCCGAATGCACCGGTAAATTTGGATGCTGATGCATCTTCATTCAGTAAAGCATTTATTGAAGTTGCAAAAAATGTAACACCTGAAATTGTTCAAATTTCTGTTGTTGCAAAGACTGAACAGAACCCTCATGGAAATTTCTTTTTCTTCCCATTCCAAAATATGCCTAAAGAAGAAGAGGGCTCGGGAAGCGGTATTATAATATCACCAGATGGTTATATTGTAACTAATAATCACGTTGTTAAGAATGCCACATCAGTAAAAGTGACTCTATCCGACAAAAGAAATTATAGTGCAAAAGTTATAGGAACAGATCCATTAACGGATTTAGCGGTAATAAAGATAGATGCGCATAATTTACCGGCAGCTTATCTGGGTGATTCCGATAATCTGAAAGTCGGTCAATGGGTTATGGCAATAGGCAATCCGCTAATGCTGACCTCAACGGTAACAGCTGGTATTGTTAGTGCCCTCGGCAGAGGCAGATTGGGCTTAATAAATAATAAATATGGTGTTGAAGATTACATACAGACTGATGCTGTAATTAATCCGGGTAATAGCGGCGGCGCATTGGTGGACTTATCCGGTGCTGTAATTGGAGTGAACTCTGCAATCGCTACTAGCGGTACAGATAGTTTTATTGGTTATGGTTTCGCTATTCCAATTAATATTGTAAAGTCAGTTGCTAAGGATCTTATAGCTCACGGAAAAGTCGACAGAGGCTATATTGGAGTTGAAATTGGTGATGTTGATGATGCAATGGCTAAGTCTTTAGGTCTGGATAAGCCTGAAGGCGTTATTATTCAGGGTGTAGTTCCTGACGGAGCTGCTTCTAAGGTAGATATTAAGCCTGGCGACGTAATCTTAAAGATCGACGGAAAAAGTGTTGATAAATCAAATGATCTTCAAAGTTATATTGCATCCAAGACAGCCGGCACTACTGTTCACCTTTCAATCTTCCGTGATGGAAAGAATATAGAAAGAGATGTAACGTTAAAGGCTAAGAGTGATGAAAGCAGTGCAAAACCAGCGTCGGAAAGTAGTTCTTCAAGCGAAGATAATGAAAAGAAGTCAGTAACAAAACTTGATAACGTTGGTTTAACAGTACGAGACTTAACATCTCAGGAAAAGACTGATTATAAAGTTAGCAACGGAGTAATGATTACTAATGTTGCTCAATATGGTAATGCACAGGATCAAGGACTATTTCAAGGAGTTGTAATTGTTGAGGCAAACAGAGAAAAGGTGAAGGATGCGTCGCAATTCAAAAAGATACTCGATAGTAAAAAAGGGTCGGCTGTATTGCTAAAGGTTGTAGATTCGAAAGGCAACAGCCGGTTTGTCGGATTAGACATTCCTAAATAGAACTAAATAAATAATTTCAAAAAACGCCCGGTTATTCGGGCGTTTTTTTTATATTTGTATAAAAATAAATTCAGGAAAATTAATGATAAGATTTCTTACTGCAGGTGAATCGCACGGAAAAGCTTTAACGACAATTATTGAAGGATTTCCTTCAAATATTAAAATTGAGAATGAATATATTAACCTTCACCTAAAAAGAAGACAGGCTGGGTATGGAAGAGGCCTGAGGATGAAAATTGAAACTGATACAGCAGAAATATTATCAGGAATAAGATTTCAAAAAACTCTTGGCTCTCCTATTTCCTTACTAATAAAAAATCGCGATTGGGAAAATTGGACTGAGAAGATGACTTCCGGTAAGCGAAAATCTATTGTTGAGAAAATAACAATCCCACGCCCGGGTCATGCTGATTTAGTAGGGGTGTCTAAATACAATTTTGATGATATCAGAAATTCAATTGAAAGATCAAGTGCGCGTGAAACTGCAGCTAGAGTTGGAGCGGCTACTATAGCAAGAAGATTTTTAGAAGAATTCGGCATAAGCATAGGCAGCTTTGTTGAAAGTATTGGCGGTATCTACCCTAAACAGAATTTTGCTTCAAATCTATTTGATAATAAATTGCCCAAAGATTTTACAGGGTGGAGCTTATCCGCGAAAGCTGATAAAAGCGACGTTAGAGTGCTTGATGATGAGCATGAAAAGCTAATCATCAATAAAATTAAATTAGCTAAAAAAAGAGGCGATACTTTAGGAGGAACATTTTTTGTTGTTGTTACAGGTGTGCCTCTAGGACTGGGTAGTTTTGTTCATTATGATACTAAACTAGATGCGGAATTAGCACAATCGGTAATGTCAATAAATGCAGTTAAAGCTGTGTCTATCGGTACCGGTTTTGAAACAGCAGAGAAATTTGGCTCAGAGTCACACGATGAAATTATTAAGAAAGGGGACTTGATTACACGGAAGACAAATAGAGCAGGCGGAATTGAAGGTGGAACTTCAACAGGACTTCCGATAATAATTCGTGCAGCTATGAAGCCGATTGCAACTCTTATGAGCCCGATTGAAAGTGTTGATCTAAAAACTATGAAAGCTGTAGATGCAAGACGTGAAAGAAGTGATTTCGTTGCTGTACCGGCATGCGCTGTAATTGCTGAATCAATGGCAGCCTGGAGTATTGCTAAATTCTTTTTAGAGAAATTCGGCGGTGACTCTCTTGAAGAAACAAAGGATAATTATAATAATTATACAAAGAAACTATTTACCCGGGTTAATAGAAATTTTAAAGGATAAAGAATTTTATGCTCGTTGTTAAGAAATTTGTATTCAATATATTTTATGAAAATACATATTTAATATGGGATGAAGCGACAAAGGAATGCGCGGTAATTGATGCAGGATGTTCCAATAAGGCTGAAGAGGGAGAATTAACTGCTTATGTGAATAAACATAACCTGATAGTAAAATACCACATAAATACTCATTGCCATATTGATCATGTTATGGGCAGCAAATTCATAAAAGAAAAATATAATCCAGTATATATGATACCAAAATTGGACTTGCCATTACTTGAAAGAGCAGATACACAAGCTGCAGCATTTGGACTGTCTATAGAAACACCGCCGAAACCGGATAAATTTATTTCCACAGATGAAACAATATCAATTGGCGGCTCTGAGATAAAGTTTCTAAATACTCCCGGACATACGCCCGGAGAAGTTTGCCTTTATTTTACTAAGGAAAAGTTTTGCATGACCGGTGATGTACTTTTTCAAAAGAGCATTGGGAGAACCGATCTTTGGGGCGCTAATTATGAATCTTTAATTGATTCAATCAACACACAATTATTAACTCTCCCTGACGATGTGTTGATTTATCCTGGACACGGCGAAAGCAGCAAGATTGGAATAGAGAAAATGGAGAACCCGTTCTTGTTGATATAAAGGTGTTGTTTAGATATATTAATTTTCAAATATTTTCAAAGATATAATACTCTATCACCAAGCGGCATAATAAATGAGCAAAATGGCTTATCGTAAAAATTCGCGGATTATATTAAGTGGGTTATTTCTTATCTGGTTAATATTATTTGAATTTGTTTTCCCTGGTAACCGATTCCTTCCAAAGCCTTCAATAGTCTTCCTTTCTTTTAGTTCACTAATAAATGACTATCATCTTTTTAAGAACTTCGGAATTACAGTTTCTGAAATATACCTTGCTCTAATAATTTCATATTTCATTGACTGGGCCTTGTGTAAGTATATCGCAGGATACGATTGGTTCTTCGGCACTTTAGATGCTTTCTATAAACTTTTCAAATTTCTTCCTGTTATAATCTTGGGAATGTTTTTAATTCTGTGGTTTCCGAATTCTAACTTGACAGGATTTATATTTGCTCTATTTATTTTTATGATTCCAATGGCAGTTAAAATTAAGGAAGAATCATACAAGGTAAAACCGGAGTATATTGAAGCAGCAGCTTCATTAGGCGCTACGAAAAACGAAATTACAAACAACATAGTCTGGAAAGCTGTGCAGCCTGCTCTATTTAATTATATCTTTGAACTTCATTACTTAGCTTGGCTCTTATTAATAGTTTTTGAATTCATGCGGGGCGCTTACGGCTTGGGCTCAATATTTAGAAATGCTCTGAATTACAAGGATTTATCTGCCTTATTTTCTATTAGTGTAATAACGGGAGTGACAATATTTGTTGGATTCTATATACTAAAATATCTAAAGAATAAATTTATACACTGGAGTAATTTTTGAGCGTTAAGAATTCGATTTTAGAAATAAAGGACCTCAGCAAAGTCTTCCATGGTATAGCAGGTTCAAGTATCCATGTCTTGGATGGAATTAGCTTTACGATTGAACCCCTTGAAAACAATAACGGTTTGACTTCAATATTGTCTCCATCCGGAGCGGGTAAATCTTTTCTCCTAAAAATTATTTCCGCTATTGAGAAACCTTCAAGTGGTGAAGTTTTACTAAACGGTAAAAAATATGTTAAGCCCGGCGGAGGCATAGCGTACATTCCCGAAAAAGCATCTTCATTTCCTTGGATGAGCGTAAGCCAAAATATTGAATTTGCACTTAACCTCAGAGATATAAGTCAGGATGAAATTAAGAAAAGAAAAGAAGAACTAATCAACTTAGTTGGCTTGAGCGGTTATGAAAAACATTATCCGCATGAAAAAAGCTCGGGCTTTAGATTCAGGATAGCCCTGGCAAGAGCCCTTTCTGTGCATCCTGAAGTAATTTTATTAGATGAGTGCTTCAAGGGACTTCACAACGAATCTAAAAAGGAACTGTATAATTTAATTAAATCGGTCATTCATGAATTAAAAGTAACCTTTATTTTAGCCACATCAAATATTCCGGAAGCAATAGAACTGTCAAGTAGGATTTTATTAATGAAAAGAAGGCCGGGTAAGATTATAAGACAAATAGATATGCTGGATTTTAATAAATCCCATCAAGGCGATAACAGGCATATTGAATTGAAAAACGAAATAGAAAAATCATTTGAAGCTATTCAATGAAAAATAAAATTGAAGAACTAGAAAAGAAAAAAGAAAAGACAAGACTTGGCGGGGGGCAGGAGAAGATCGAAAGCCAGCATGCCAAGGGAAAACTTACCGCACGGGAAAGAATTGAAATTCTAGTCGATGAAAAAAGCTTTGAAGAAATTGATATGTTTGTCAAACATAGAGCCACCGATTTCGGCTTAAGCAAACAACATTACCCGGGCGACGGAGTAGTTACCGGATTTGCCAAAATAGACGGAAGACCGATTGCCTTATTTAGTCAAGATTTTACAGTGTTTGGCGGATCTTTATCGGAAACTCACGCTGAAAAAATAGTAAAGGTAATGGATATGGCGTTGAAGCTTGGTATCCCAGTCATAGGCTTAAATGATTCGGGAGGGGCAAGGATTCAAGAAGGAGTTGTAAGTCTTGGAGGCTATGCAGATATATTCCTGCGAAATACTTTAGCTTCAGGCGTAGTCCCTCAAATATCTGTCGTATTGGGACCTTGTGCCGGGGGTGCAGTTTATTCGCCGGCTATAACAGATTTTATATTTATGGTAAAAAATTCAAGCTATATGTTTGTAACAGGTCCTAACGTTGTCAAAACAGTGACTCATGAAGAAGTCAGCTTTGAAGATTTAGGAGGAGCGGAAACACATGCCACTAAAAGCGGTGTAGCTCATTTTATATATGACAACGAAGTAGAGGCACTCTTAAATGTAAGACGATTGCTAGGTTACTTCCCTCTAAATTTTAAGGACAAGCCGGAGGATAAGCTGTTTGATTTTGAAAATCTTAAGCCTGAATTAAAGTTTGACGAAATTATCCCTGATAATCCAAACAAGCCTTATGATATGAAGCAAATTATAAATTTGCTGGTTGATAATAATGATTTTTTTGAAGTACATGCAAACTATGCTGAAAATATTATTACCGGATTTGCAAGAATCGGAGGCATTTCCATTGGAATAATTGCAAATCAGCCGGAAGTTCTGGCAGGTGTCCTTGACATAAATGCCTCGGTAAAAGGAGCTCGCTTTGTAAGGTTTTGCGATGCTTTTAATATACCGATATTGGTTTTGGAAGATGTACCCGGATTTTTACCCGGGACAGAACAAGAATGGAACGGTATAATCCGGCATGGAGCAAAGTTGTTGTATGCGTTTGCCGAAGCCACTGTTCCAAAGGTTACTGTAATTACAAGAAAAGCTTACGGCGGTGCCTATGACGTTATGAACTCAAAGCATATCCGGGGCGATTTTAACTTTGCCTGGATTTCTGCAGAAATTGCTGTAATGGGTCCAAAAGGTGCCGTTGAAATAATATTCAAGAAAGAAATAGCTGCTTCTGATGATCCTGAGAAAGAATTAGAAAAGAAACTATCTGAATACATAGCAAAATTTGCAAACCCATACATTGCCGCTGAAAGAGGATTTATAGACGACATTATAGAACCAAAAGATACAAAAATAAAGCTCATTCAGGCATTTAAATTATTGAAGACAAAAGTGGACTCCAATCCACGAAAAAAACACGGCAATATCCCCCTTTAATCATTATTTTAACTCGTTGCAAAACTAATAATTATCTGACTTTATGTGATTTTTTACTTGATAAATACAAAAAGACGGGTTATATTGGAATATAAATTTTAAAAATAGGAGTGTTCATGAAGCAAAAAGTATTTACGTTTCTTGCTATCTCTTTATTTTCATTGCTCTTCTACTCATGCAGTGCAAATAAAGAAATAGCAAAAGATGAAAAATTAAAAACTGAGAATAATGATCAGCAAAAAGTGGGGATAGTTTCCGAAATGTTAGAGCAAGCTCGCCAATATTATGTTGCAGCTTTGGCAAAAGAGGAAAAAAATAGTACTAAAGAAACTGTTGCTAACTATGAATCGGCACTAAGGATCATAAATAACCTCAGCTATTACCCCGGAATTGAACAAAATGAAGCATATATTGAACTCCAAAATTCAATAATTGACGATTATAAAAAGTATGTAGATAGCCTTCCAGAACTTCCCAGCAATGTGTCATTTGCTGCGTTGGAAGAGTGGATGGGCAAGTCATTACCCGAAATTAAGGGTAGTCCAGTTGCTAAAACCATGGATACATCAAAAGTTGAGGTAAAGTCAGACTTTCCTTTAGTGATGAATTCCTATGTTGAGCAATGGATAGAATATTTTACTGGACGTGGAAGAGACCATATGCAGTTGTGGCTTGAAAGGTCAGGCAGATATTTTCCCATGATGAAAGAAATCTTTCATAAGGAAGGTTTGCCTAAAGAACTGATTTATTTGAGTATGGTTGAAAGCGGAATGAATCCTACCGCACGATCATGGGCAAATGCAGTTGGTCTATGGCAATTTATTAAATCTACAGGTCATTTATACGGTCTTGAATCAGACTTCTATTATGATGAAAGACGTGACCCCGAAAAGGAAACTATTGCAGCGGCTAAGCATTTAAAGGATTTATATAATGACCTCGGCGACTGGTATTTAGTTTTAGCAGCTTATAATGCTGGCGAAGGTAGAATAACCAGGGCAGTCAGTAGAGCCGGAGCAAACGATTTTTGGTCTGCAAGAGAATATCTTCCAAGGGAAACAAGAAGTTATGTGCCTCAGTTTATAGCCGTAAGTTTAATAGCTATGAATCCTGCAAAGTATGGCTTCACTAATATTCCAATTGAAAAACCTTTCGACTGTACTACTTATAGAGTTCAGGGCGCAATTGACTTAAATTATCTGGCAAAATCTGCAGGCGTGGATGTTGAAACTCTTCAGGAAATGAATCCGGAACTTACGCAAATGGCAACTCCGGCTAATTTTCCCGGCGGTTACCCTTTAAACATACCAAAGCTTTCTGCTCAAACATTTGCTTCAAATATGGTTAATATTCCTGAAAGTGCAAGAAGAAACTATCTTGTGCACATTGTGGGAAGAGGCGAAACTTTAGCCAGAATTGCTGCTCATTATGGAGTTTCTAAATTTGAACTAGCAGATGCTAATAATATTTCTGTTAGAACAAGATTGTATCGCGGCGTAAGATTACGTATTCCCATTACAAAGCTTTCAAATTCTGATGTAGCTTATAATACTAATACACAAAATGCCGAAGACAATTCATCCGATGTTGCTGTAAATTCTGGTAGTGAAGATAGTGCTGTGGAAACTTCGCAAAATAATTCGAGTGATGAATATGTATCACCTTATGTAGCATTAAATAAGAGTGAAAAAATTGATTCGACATCCGAAAATGCTGCTACAGATTTAGTTGCCCAAACGGGAAGCAGCGCGAATACATCGGAAGATTCAAGCCAAACTGATTTAGCTGAAAATATTCAGGTAGCTGCTAATGGGCTAGTGCCGGTGAATTATAAAGTTAAAAAGAACGACAATCTTCTTGGTATAGCTGATCTATTCAATACAAGAGTAAGTGATATAAGAAACTGGAATAATATCTCATATACTAGAAGTATAGTCGTTGGACAGAACTTAGTAATCTATGTCCCTTCAGATAAAAAAGATTTTTATGCAAGTCTTGATAATCAAACATCACTTGAAAAATCTTCTTTGAGATCAGCCGTAGTTAAAGCAGACAAAGAATGGATATATCACAAAGTTAGAAGAGGCGAAAGTCTGAATTCAATCGCAGTGAGATATGGAGTCGATATTAACGCATTGCGTGATTGGAATAATATTCCGGGAAATAAACTTGTTGCAGGAAAGCGGCTAAAGATTTATACGGATCGTTCATTAAAGTACGTTGCTGAAAGTGAAGAAGCTGGTATTAATAAAACTTCTGTATTTAGATATAAAGTCAGAAGAGGTGAGAGTTTAGGCGAACTTTCAGTTAAGTTTGGCGTACCTGAAGTTGCCATCAAAAGATGGAACCATATTAGCGGAAATAGATTAACCGCCGGTAAGTTTATTAAAATTTATACGAATAACCGTATTTCATCTCTGGGAGATAATACTTATAAGACTTCGGCAAATATTAATTACTATAAGGTTAAACCGGGTGACGCTCTTGGTGAAATTGCCGATAAATTTAAAGTACCTGTATCAAGTATCCGGAAATGGAACGATTTGCGTAGCAATAAAATTGTTGCTGGTAAACGATTGAAAATCTATTCCGACGCTGATGTCAACGATATTTCTTATAACAGCGGCTTTGCTTCCGGTGTTGAAAGTTATAAAATTAAGAGAGGTGATACAATTGGAAAGATCGCTGAAAAGTATCATGTTCCAGTCGCCAATCTTAAGAAAATGAATGGTATTAAAGGAAACGAAATTGCTGCGGGCGAAACTTTGAAAATTGCAAAACCTTTATCAAAGAAAGAAATTGCATACCGTAGAGAGACCTCTAAAAAAACTCCTAAATTCCATAGGGTAACTCGAGGTGAATCACTTTATTCGATTGCTAGAAGCTATGACTTGTCCGTGAATGAATTGAAATCGATAAATAAAATTTCAGGAAATGAAATTAAAGTCGGACAGAAAATAAGACTTGAATAAAATAAGCAAAGGAAAAATTTACTGAGATTGAAACTCAATAAACTTAAATAACAAATAAATTATAAACCATAAGCTGTTAGGGGTGTTGTCCCGAGTTAATCGCGATGACTGAGAACAAACCCTAGAACCTGATCTGGATAATACCAGCGTAGGGAAACGGGCTACAGAGCAATTAAGACCTTAGCCGTTTCTAAACGGCTATTTTTTTTCCCAAGGAGGAAGAATGAAATACTTAGTTGCTTTCTTTATTATAATTAATTCCTGCATACTTGCTCAACAAATTACTATTGATGGGCGTATTTATGACTCCCAAACTAAACAACCCTTACAGGATGCTAACGTTTCAATATTAAACACATCATTAGGTACCACAACCAAAGCTGATGGTTCTTTTCATATTAGCGGAAATATACGCCTTGAAGACTTTTTAGTAGTAAGCTATGTCGGATATAAGACTCAAAGAATATTGCTGACCACAGTAAATATTAAGAGAAAATTTGTAGTTAATTTAACCCCTGAAATCATCCCTTCCCAGACAATTCTTGTAGAGGGAAGCCTTGGAAAAGAGGGCACTTCTCCTTTGGCTTTTGAGAAAATAACTCGTAAGGAGATAAGCGAGAATTATACTGTCCAGGATATTCCCGAATTTCTAGGCTCCTTACCTTCTACCACTTTTTACTCCGAAAATGGGAATGGTATTGGGTACAATTATCTTAGTATAAGAGGATTTGATCAAAGAAGAATTTCAGTATCTGTAAATGGAATTCCGCAGAATGATCCTGAAGATCACAATGTTTACTGGCTGGATTTCCCGGATTTACTTTCAAGTACCGAAGTAATCCAGGTTCAGCGCGGGGCTGGTTCTGGTATCGTCGGATATCCTGCTATTGGAGGTTCTATAAATATTATTACATCAACTTTCTCAAACACTCCGCAATTGAGCCTTTCGGCTTCAGCAGGTAGCTATAATACTAGAAAGTACAGCGCTTCATTTTCAAGCGGATTAATTGATAAGAAGTATTCTATATATGCAAAACTCTCCCAAATTTTAAGCAGCGGTTATAGAAACGGTTCATGGACAAATTTTACGGCATACTATCTCTCGGCTGTTAGATATGATAAGAATTTAACAACCCAGGTTAATTTCTATGGTGGTCCGATTGCTGACGGTTTGGCTTATAATGGACTGCCGAAGTTCGCTATAACCGATGTAAACCTTAGGAAAGCAAATTATTCAGATTGGGGAGAAAGCAATAACGCCTACACTTATACCGTGTTACGAAGACCATCTGAGGTTGAGAATTTTTCTCAACCACATTTTGAGCTGTTAAATGAGTATCGAATAAATAAAAACATTGTGTTTAACTCTGCCGCATTTCTAGTAATTGGCAATGGCTTTTTTAATTACGACGGCTCTTGGGCTGATACAACTATGCTTCGTTTAACTTCCCAGTATGGATTTAATCCTACCCAAAATCCGGTAAATACATTAATTAAAGCCGAAGTCGATAATACTCAATTCGGATGGATTCCCAGGCTTAGCTTGAAATACCCTGATGCTGAAATAATTTTCGGTGCAGAATTTCGGAAGCATAGATCTACTCATTGGGGAAGTATAGCCTTCGGTGAGGAGTTGCCTGTAGGATTAACCAAAGACTATAGATTCTATTATTTTAATGGAGGTAAGGATATTGTTAATGGATATGTACATGGTACGTTTGATTTAACAAATAAATTAAACCTGCTTGGTGAAATTCAGGTAGCATATCATAAATATACGATTTCTAACGAAAGATTTCTTCATAATGACTTCTCTATTAGCAATACCTTCTTAAATCCAAAATTCGGAATAAACTACAAGTTCAATAATTCTCAAAACCTTTATTTTTCATTTGCACGAGTTTCGAGTGAACCGATTCTTTCGGCTTATTATGACGGAGAAAGCTCTAGCTTTGGAGCTGTCCCGCAATTTCAGCAAAACCCAAATGGTACTTATAATTTTAACCAGCCTTACGTGCTCCCTGAAACCATGAATGATCTTGAACTGGGAACTTCTTATATTAAGAATAATTTCCTCCTGACTCTTGACGTTTATTATATGATATTTGATGATGAAATCGTTAATAATGGGAAACTTGATTTATTCGGACAGCCAATAACTGGCAATATGAAAAGTACACTTCATAGAGGAATTGAATTTTCCGGAGTATATAAGTTTAATAAGTATCTCGACGTTCATGCTAATGCAACTTATAGTAGCAATGTTATTCAAAGCGGCGTTTACTTTATTGATTCCTCAAACGAAATTGATCTTTCCGGAAATAAGATCGGCGGGTTCCCTGATTTTCTTGCTAACATTGGAATATCCTATAAGAATGAGAACCTTTTTTTACAGTTAAATGGTAAATATGTTGGAGCTTTTTATTCTGATAATTTTGGGAATAACCTTCAGCAGTATCTTATTGAGCATCCGGGATTTGTTGGATATTCTGACAATCAAAATGATGCGTATTTTAATGCTGATTTCTTTGCAAGTTATAAGTTGAGTCTATTTGACGCTTTAACTCCTGCAAAAGTATATGTCCAGGTAAATAATATCTTTGACAAACTTTACTCTGCTAATGCAATCGGCGCAGAATTTTACCCGGCTGCAGAAAGAAATTTCTTAACTGGTATTGAAATAGGGATGTGATAAAAATGAAAAAAGGTATAATACTTGCAAATGGGAAAGCACCAAGAAAGAGTGTAATAAACTTTTTAAAAAGAGAAGGTTACTCTGCCTTGATTTGTGCAGATGGCGGCGCAAATAGTGCTAAAAAGATCGGGGTCGTGCCCGATTATATTATAGGAGATTTTGATTCTGCATTGCCTGCAACCCTAAAGTATTATCAGAATAAAGCAAAAATGGTTCATATAAAAGATCAAAATAGTACTGATGTAGAGAAATGTTTAGACTTTTTAATTATGAACAATTATTCAGAGGTTGTTTTAACCGGAGTTACCGGCGATAGGCTTGATCATACAATATGTAATCTTGGAATTATTCTAAAATTTTTCACTAAAATAAGCATGAATATTATCGCCGAAAACTCTTTCTTGAAAGCATATACTGGAAAAGTAGAATTGGATACCATTAAAGGTGAAACTATCTCGATTTATGGATTTGATTCTAAAACAAAAATTAAATCAGACGGTCTAAAATACCGTCTTGAAAACATACCTTTACCATTTGGCAAAAAGGAAAGCACTAGTAACGTTGCCTTATCTAAAAAAGTAAAATTAACGGTTAAAGACGGAATAATTTTTATCATTCGTGATTTTAATATATTGAAAGAAAATGGTCTCTTTTAAACTAGTTGACTATCTTGTAATTGGCATTTTCTTCTTGGTAGTCCTAAGTTTTGGCTTTTACTTTGGACGTAGAACTACAAAGGACCCTTCAGATTATCTTTTGTCGGGAAGGAATGTCGGTCTTTTCCTTTTTATCCTTACAACTGTTTCCAGTTGGTACGGCGGAATCCTCGGAGTAGGGGAATTCACCTATCGGTATGGCTTACTTAGTTGGTTTACTCAAGGTATCCCTTATTATATTTTTGCATTGTTGTTTGCTTTCTTTTTGGCAAAGAAAGTCAGACTAACATCCCTTTATACAATTCCTGATAAGTTAACTTTAGTATATGGGAAAAACGTTGGACTACTTTCGGCTTTTTTTGTCTTTATCCTGGTCTCCCCCGCACCTTATCTTTTAATGACTGCAAATATTATTTCATTAATCTTTGGAACCGGAACTCTAATAAGCCTGATTCTTGGGTTGCTGCTTTCAATTTCCTATTTGATTAACGGCGGGTTTAAAGCCAATATTTACTCTGATGTAATCCAGTTTTTCGTAATGTTCGGTGGATTTATTGCTGCAATATTTTTTGCTTACCATTCTTATGGTGGGATATCTTTCCTTCAACACAATTTGCCTCCTAATCACCTTCAATTTACCGGCGGAGCATCTCCTACTTTCATAATTGTTTGGTATTTAATTGCGCTTTGGACTTTTGCAGATCCGGGATTTCATCAGCGAGCCTATGCAGCTAAAACCGGTAATACGGCTATGTACGGAATAATAATTTCTGTCCTTTTCTTTGCCCTTTTTGATTTCTTAACTACCTCAACAGGCTTATATGCAAGAGCAATATTGCCAAATCTTGCTCAACCAACTTTATCATATCCATTGTTAGCTGAAAAGATATTGCCACCTGGTTGGAAGGGATTCTTTTACGCCGCAATGTTTGCTACCATTATGTCTACATTAAACAGTTTCTACTTTTTAAGCGGAACAACTATAGGACGTGATTTTATATTCAAGCTAAGAAAAGTTAGAGACGAAAATAAACTAAAATATTATACCGTTTATGGACTTATTTTCTCCGGAATACTTTCAGTTATTTTAGCCTTTTATATCCCTTCAGTGATCCAGCTTTGGTACACAATAGGCTCTATTTGCATCCCGGGTATGATATTGCCGGTTATTAGTTCATACTATTTGAAGATGAAGATAAATCAAAAAATATTACTTGCTGAAATGATTGCAGCTTCTTCCGCTAGTTTGATATGGTACTTTGTTAGAAATGACTTTGCTTCTTCTAAGGTTTTAGGTGAAATCGAACCTATGCTTGCCGGATTGTTTGTAGCTGCTTTATTCCATTTAACAGGAATAATTATTGAGAAATTGATCTCTTGTGCAAAAGTGAAATAATAATGGAACCGCCTAAAAGCGCCAATATTATAAATAATGACACTACACTGGGAATTTTATAGAATTCACTTATCATCATCTTTACACCTACATAAAACAAAATTAAAGCCACCCCATATTTCAAATAAACAAATATGTCCACAATACCTGCAATTGCAAAATACAATGCACGCAATCCGAGAATTGCAAAAATGTTTGATGTGATTATGATAAATGAATCACGCGTAATTGCAATAACGGCAGGAATTGAATCAACTGCAAAAATAATATCTGATGACTCAATTAGAATAAAAGTTAAAAACATTGAAGTTACAAAAACCTTTTTCTTTTCCTTTAAGAAGAACTTTCTCCCATGATACTCTGAGTTCATATTAAAGTATCTTTTTATAAACTTTATAATCGGATTCTTTTCTAAGTCAATTTTATATTCCGGTGCAAATGCCATTTTATAGGCTGCATATAGAAGAATTATTCCGAAGATGTATGTAACTGGCTGAAATAATTTTATTAAGCCTACACCTATAATAATGAATAAGACTCTGAATATAATAGCACTAAGTATACCCCATTTTAGGACATGAGGCTGGTTAGCGTTTGAGACATTCATGACCTTAAATATCATTAGAAAAATAAAGAGGTTGTCTACGGAGAGAGATTTTTCTATTAGAAAGCCCGTTAGAAATTCAATTGCTTTTGTATGCCCCGATTCAATAAAAAAATATATAAAAAGGCAAAAAAGAAAAGCGGTGCTTATCCAAACACCGCTCCAGATTAAACTGCTTTTTACAGAGATTCTCTCTTTCCTTTTATCGGTTAAATATAGATCGATAAATAAAAGGATTGCAATTACGATTGCAAAAACAATCCAGGCAAAAATGTTATCGACCATTCAGACTCCTATTTAAGGAAGTAAAATACCAACAGCTATCACTGTTGTCCATAAACCATTCTTAGCACCTTCGGCAGATTGAGTTATGTTAAACGATCGTACAATCTTGCCCGACATTTTATAGATGTTTTCTCTTTCGCTCCAATCAGTATCAGGATTAAATTCTACTCCCAAAGTAGTAGCTAACATTGTTGCCGCTAAATCTTCTGCATATTCTCCGGCTACTTTCTCTGTCTCACCGAATGGATGATGCTCCGATAAATAACCATATTGATTATTATCTCCTGGAATAGCTACACCAATTGAAGCAGCAATTAAACGATTTGGCTCATTTGTAGAATTCCTTGCCATCACTGCAAAGGTTATTTGACCAGGCGTCAACTCTTTTAAGCCATCTTCCTTTGTGATGCGCTTACAATTAGTCGGGAATATACTGCTTACAGTTACAAGATTGCAAATTTCAATCCCTGCACTTCTAAGAGCAAGTTCAAAAGAAGTTAAATACTCTTTGTGCCTGCCTACCCCTTTTGTAAAAAATATTTTTGATGGAACATACAAATTCTCATCTCCTTTCTAAGTTATATTTTTAATTTAATGAATTTTCTTTTTCCTACCTTAAGTATCATCTCTTTATCTAAAGCTATATTTGTCGAGATGTCATCAACTTTATTGCCGTCAATCGTTACTCCGCCTTGTACTACTAATCGCCTTGCCTCAGCTTTAGATCCGGCAAAATTTACTCTTACCAATAAATCTAATATCCCTATCCCTTCATCGCCTTTTTCTAAAGCCATCTCCGGAATATCATCTGGTACTTCTTTCTTTATAAAAATCTTATCAAATTCATCTTCAGCTTCTATAGCAGCGCTTTCGCTATGATACATTTTGACTAAAGTCTTTGCCAGCTTCCGCTTTAAATTCCTTGGATTGACTTCTTTATCGCTTAGCTGCTGCCTTACTTCAATAAGCTCTTCACTTGAAATATCAGTTGCAAGTTCATAATAATTATAAATCAAATTATCCGGAATTGAAAGTGTTTTACCAAAAATATCTTGTGGCGTATCTGATATGCCAATATAGTTATTATAGGATTTACTCATCTTCTCCGTACCGTCAGTACCTATTATTAATGGCATAGTTAAAATTACTTGCGGCTCCATTCCGAATTCACGCTGAATATCTCTTCCTACTAAGAGATTAAACTTCTGATCTGTCCCTCCAAGCTCAACATCACTTGAGATTGCTACAGAATCCATTGCTTGCGCTAGTGGATAAAGAAATTCGTGAAGAGATATCGGCTCGCCTGACTTGAATCTTTTAGTAAAATCATCGCGCTCAATCATTCTGGCTACTGTGTATTTGGACGAAAGCTTTATTACATCTTCAAAACTCATCTTACCGAGCCACTCTGAATTATAAACTATCTTTGTTTTATCTCGGTCAAGTATTTTTGAAGCTTGCTGTAGATAAGTTTCTCCGTTTTTTCTTGTTTCTTCAAGCGAAAGGGAAGGACGCGTCACATTTCTACCCGAGGGGTCCCCGATCATACCTGTAAAATCACCAATAATTAATATAGCCTGATGACCAAGTTCTTGAAATTGTCTTAATTTCCTAAGTACAACTGAGTGACCTAGATGTAAATCAGGTCTGCTTGGATCACAGCCAAGTTTAATCCTTAGAGGTTTATCTTCTTTAATTGATTTTTCTATCTTTTTTACAAGTTCATCTTCAGGAATGATTTCATGTGCGCCTCTTTTTATGAGGTCCATTTGTTCGTTAAGAGGAAGGAATTTCAATTCGTACTTATCTCCAATGATTATTTATAAAAAAGTAATATGGAATATTACCTTCAGTTCTTAAAATTTCTGGCTTTGTCTCTCTCATAATCTCTCTTTGCAATTGTTTCGCGTTTATCATAAACCTTTTTTCCTTTGGCAAGCGCCATTTCAACTTTTATTTTTCCATTCTTAAAATATAATCTAAGTGGAACTAAAGTGTAACCCTTTTCTTTTATCTTACTGCTTAACTTCCTTATTTCCTTTTTATTTAATAACAGCTTCCTGCTTCTCGTCGGCTCGTGATTATTTATGTTACCCTGCTCATATACGCTAATATTAGCACTTACCAGCCAAACTTCGCCATTCTTTACACTGCCATAACTATCAACCAGATTAGCTTTGCCTTGACGAAGAGCCTTTACTTCCGTGCCCGTAAGAACAATTCCTGTTTCGTATGTCTCAATAATACTATATTCGAATCTCGCCTTTCGGTTTACAGTAATATTTTTTTCTTCATCTTTTTCCATAAGAACTAAAAAATAGGGCTAAAAGTTATTTTTATTGTCTAATAAAATCAAGGAAAGCGCTTACAAAGTTACATTTTTTATTGAACTGATGAAAAAACTTTTTTCAACTTTCTTAAAATCAGTGATTTTCCGTCTCAGTGCCTCAAATATATCCGAATTGGAAAGACAACTTGAATAATAAATTGCCCGGATGAGCCATTATTTCGTCGCATTTTGTCTTAATTAAAATAAGAATCTTTATAACTGCTCAATTGTTATAGATTTATTTAATCGCAAAATAACTCTTGCATAAAATGTTAGGATATCTTGAATAGGAATTTCAATTCCTTTCTTGCTTAATATTTAAAATTGAATTGTATAGTTATTCCTTCTATGCCTGTGATATAAACAATCCTAGTTTTATATAACTTTATTAAATTAACTAACACTATAAAATATAATAATTTAATCAATCTTTTTAGGTTAATATGAGCAAGGAAAGTATTCAATTAAGTACTGCTACCTTCGGCAGCGGGTGCTTTTGGTGCACGGAAGCAATCTTTGATAGACTAAAAGGTGTTTCTAACGTACTTAGCGGATATTCCGGCGGCACTACTCCAAACCCAACTTACGAAGCTGTCTGCACAGGTAAAACCGGACACGCAGAAGTATGCCAGATTACCTTCAACCCTTCTGAAGTGTCTTTTGATGATTTATTAAAGGTGTTTTGGAAAACCCATGACCCGACAACATTAAATCGCCAGGGCGCAGATACCGGCACTCAGTATCGCTCTGTAATTTTCTATCATAATGAAGATCAGAGACAGAAAGCAGAGTATTATAAAAATGAACTTATTAAATCAAATGCCTTCGATTCACCAATTGTCACTGAAATAGTCCCATTCGAAAAATTTTATCCGGCTGAGGAATATCATCATCATTACTATGAAAAAAATCCATATCAGGGTTACTGCAACTTTGTGATCGCTCCTAAAATTGAAAAATTTGAATCAGCATTTAAGGAAAAACTTGCCGGAAAACCATAAAACCTATTGCCTATTTGATTGACTTTTCCGTTTTGTCTAGCCGCTCTTCATTGCAAAATGAGGTTTTATTATCTATATATTTAATTATCTTTTATAAACACAATTATTATTTTGATGGAACTAGGAACAATGAAAAGGGTTTTCCCTTTCAGAGGATATGTTGGCACTTCCCTCGTAGTAATATTTTGGCTATTAAACTGGAATCTGAATGGTCTAAGAACTCAATGGGCATTCTTTCCACTTTGGCTCGGATTTATAATACTAATTGATGCCCTCGTCTATTCTGTAAAAGGGAACTCACTAATCAGCAGAATTAAATACAAATTTATTGGTCTATTTCTTATTTCTGTACCGGTCTGGTGGCTCTTTGAAGCTCTTAACTATTTTACCCGGAATTGGAATTATTTAGGAAGACAATATTTCACGGACTTCCAGTTTGCGCTTCTAGCATCAATATGTTTCTCTACGGTAATACCCGCCGTCTTTGAAGTTGCCGAATTAGTGGGAACTTCTAAATTGTTAAACAAAATAAATATCTCTAAAGAAATAAAAATAAATGAGAGAAAAACTTATTTTATTCTTTTAACCGGCATTATTATGCTCTCATTAATTCTTTTACTCCCTGAGTATTTCTATTTCTTGCTCTGGCTTTCGTTGTATCTGATTATTGAACCTGTAAATCTTATGCTTGGAAATAAAAACTTGTTCAATTTCTTAGCTGTCGGCAATTGGAAGCCTATTCTTTCATTAACTACAGGCGCCTTGATATGCGGCTTCTTTTGGGAAATGTGGAATTTTTATTCTTATCCTAAGTGGATCTATTTTTTGCCGGGAGTTAACTTCGTTCACATCTTTGAAATGCCAATTCTCGGGTACCTGGGATATATCCCTTTTTCACTTGAATTATACGCCCTCTATAATTTAATAAACGGTTCTTTGCTTAAATCGAAAGATGAAGTAATTAATTTTAATGACGTGAAAATCGCGAAAACTAATTAATGAAATGAAAAGTACAAACGTTTTTCTCTTAACAAGTGAATGGCAGGATGCTCGGGGGAAAAATATTTTGATATTCTATGGAATATCCGATGAATCTATTCCGGTTGAATTTATTATTAGCAACGTTAAGCCCGTATTCTTTATTGATCGCAATGCAACTCTGGATGGACTATCAGTCCGGTTTCAAAGAAAGAACTTGAATCTCAAATCATTTGCAGGCGCTGATGTCGATGTCCTCTATTTTGACACAATGAGAGATTTGAAGAAAGCATCTGAATTCTGCAAGTCAAAAAATCTATTGACTTTTGAGACAGATGTTGATCCGGCACGAAGATTCCTAATGGAAAGATTTATAAATGCTCAAGTGAATCTTTCTGGTACAGCAGTTACACGAGGCAAGATTATTTCCTTTCTTAATCCCCAAATTAAGCCTGTTGAAGTTAATCCTGAGTTTAAAATTGTTTCATTAGATATTGAAACAGGTATCCAAAGTAATTCACTTTATTCAATTGCTTGCCATGTTACCTGGCAGCAAGAAGAAGAGAAAATTGTTTTTATGTTAGGGGAATCAGCAAAAAAATCTCCCGCTTATCTTAAACTTTTTCCTAATGAAAAACTACTTATCAAAAGCTTTCTAGAATGGTTTAAAGAATGCGATCCTGATATAATAATTGGATGGCACGTTGTGGGCTTCGACTTAATGTTCCTCGAAAAGAAATTTCAGGAAAATGAAATTCCATTTGACCTCGGAAGAGGGAAGTCTAAAGTAACTCTTAGAAGAGGAGCTTCAGGCGGGTATTTTGCTTATATCCCCGGACGAATAGTTATTGACGGACCTCCGGCATTACGCTCCGCCTTTTATACTTTTGAGGACTTTAAACTTGATACCGTTGCAAAGGAACTTCTTGGTACTGGGAAAATAATTACCCCTGAACAGAATAAGATTAAAGAAATTGAACGCCTCTTCAAAGATGATAAGAAAAAACTTGCTGAATATAATTTAAAGGATACCTTACTGGTAACTGACATATTTAAAAAAACTGGTGTGATTGATCTGTGCGTTAAAAGAGCTAAATTATCAGGACTTTTAATTGACCAACTTGGGATGATGACTGCGGCATTTGACCATTTTATGCTTCCTAATATTCATAGATATGGCTTTGTTGCGCCTAATGTTGAGGATATAAAGGAATCTCAGCACGCCGCCGGCGGCTATGTAATTGACCCAAAACCCGGTATATATAATAATGTAATAGTCCTTGATTTTAAGAGTTTGTACCCCTCTATAATTCAAACATTTAAGATTGATCCGTTATCACGATTATTATCTGATACGGATACTATACATACTCCTACTGGACTAAAATTTTCTTCGACACAGCACTTTCTTCCCGGTTTTATAGATAATTTGATGGCTAAGCGCTCTGATGCAAAAAAAAACAAGGATACTCATTTATCTCAAGCCATAAAAATCCTGATGAATAGCTTTTATGGAGTAATGGGCTCTTATGGCTGTAGATTTTATCATCCGGATTTACCCACAGCTATTACTGCCACCGGTCAATGGCTATTGCTTCGAAGCAAAAGCTTTATTGAAAGCAATGGCTATGAAGTTCTATACGGTGATACGGACTCTTTGTTTGTCAAACTGAATATTATTGAGAATATAAATGTCGATTCGTTGGGAAAAAGTCTGGCTAATGACCTTAATGAGTATTGGGTATCTACTTTGAATAAAGATTTTAAAGTTAAATCATATCTTGAGATAGAATATGAAAAGTATTATCGTAAATTTATCTTAACACAAGCACGCGGAAGTGATAGCGGAGCTAAGAAAAGATATGCTGGTCTTATTAATGAAAACGGAATGGAAAAACTTGAGTTCGTTGGCATGGAGTTCGTCCGCTCTGATTGGACTCGCCTTGCTAAAGATTTTCAGGTTGAGCTTTACCAAAAAGTATTTAATAATGAAGAAATTATTGATTGGGTTAGGCAATTCGTTAATCGCCTCTTAGAAGGCAATTTTAATGATAAACTTGTTTATCGTAAAAGATTAAGAAAAGATGTAGATCAGTACTTTAAAAATATCCCGCCGCAGGTAAAAGCTGCTAAGCTTATTGGTACCAGCAGCGGGTATATCGAATATATAATAACTAAACGCGGACCTGTGCCGATAGAACTCGACGTTAGCGATATTGATTATCAACACTACATCGAAAAACAACTAAAGCCCATTGCTGATTCAATTCTAACTCTAATCGGGCAATCTTTTGATCAAATTGTAAACACAACACAGCTTAATTTCTTTGATTGATTTCTTAATCCTTTGATGAACCTATTTAACCTTATTTTAAAGGCCAATAATTATTCTCCGCATTAACGTCAGGTAACTTTTTGCCCGGATCAATTATTACAGAATCAAGTTTGCTTGTTGAGTTATACTTAAATGTCCATAGCCCCGTGCGCTCCCAAATTTCCACAGGCAGCTTTATCCTGCCCGAATGCCCGTTTGATTCTTTGACTTCTACTTCTACCGGCATTACCATCCTGTCCTTATTCTCAATCGTAATGAGACTTCCTTTCGTCGGATCATTGTCGACATATTTAACGCTGTCTACTGCCTGGTCAAGTGCCCAATTTTTAACAAACCATTCCTTCCAGAACCAATTTAAATTCTCGCCTGAACCGTTATTCATTGATCTAAAAAAATCTAAAGGCGAAGGATGTTTATAAGCCCAATTAGATATATAATTTCTAAATGCATAGTCGAATCTTTTCCTTCCCAATATATCTTCTCTTAACATTACAAGTCCAAGAGCAGTCTTATAATACTCTAGAGTATGTACAAACCTGTTCGGTATTGCATCCGCATATGTTAAGATTGGCTGAGAGTCTTTACTTAGCAAATAAGGTACAATCTCACGGGCGGGATCACCTCCCTTGGGTGCATATTCGCCGTCTCTCTTGGGTGCGAATTCTCCGTGATTAAATTCATCCGAAGCATATATATCTATGAATGTATTAAATCCTTCATCCATCCAGGCGTTCTCTCGTTCGTTTGAACCTACTATCATGGGAAACCAGTTGTGCCCGAGTTCATGACTTGTTACCATCCAAAGTACTTTGCCCGTTGCTTTCCAATGGCAGAATACTATTCCGGGATATTCCATACCGCCTACAGGTCCCGCAACATTAATTGCCGTTGGATATGGGTATTCAAACCAATCCTTTGAAAATATTTCAATGCTGCTCTTCGAAAATTCTGTCGATCGGCTCCATGCGTCAGCTCCGCTGCTTTCTACGGGATAAACTGACATTGCTAATGCCTTCCTGCCGCTTGGTAAATTTATTCTTGCTGCATCCCATATAAATGCTTTAGATGAAGCCCACGAAAAGTCACGTGCATTTTCAAACTTAAAGTGCCACGTCAATCTTCCATTATGCACAGGTCGTGAGTTAGGATTTTCAATTTCACTTGCATTTCTAATATATACTCTCTTATCGCTATCCCCGGCTTCCTTTAAACGCTTAATCTCTTCTTTTGTTAATACATCATTTGGGTTTTGTAACTTGCCAGGGGCTACAACTAACTCATCCCAGGGCACGTTAAGGTAAACATCATAATTGCCGTAATCCAAATAGAACTCTCCCGATCCTAAGAAGGGAAGATTATTCCATCCTTTAATATCATCGTAAACTGACATTCGCGGAAACCACTGCGCTAGCTCAAATATCTTTCCGTTCTTAGTTTCTAAATATCCGCACCGCCCATAATTTGGCGGAGGTATCGGAAATGAATAATCGATATATATGAAAACTTTATCGCCATTCGGTTTCACATTATCCGGAAGCCTTATTTGCATCCTTGTGTCTGTTATTACGTAATCTCCCTTAAATTTTTTACCATTCAGCTTAACTTCCACCGATTTGATATTATAACCTCCGTAAAACCTCTCAGCATTATTAGAAGGCGGCGAAGTTAAATCTCCTCGCGAGTCTTTCCTTAATTGATTTTGCTCTAGCTGCAGCCAAAGATAATTTAAATTATTAGGACTGTTATTTGTGTAGGTAATTTCTTCACTCCCCGACAGTGAGTCGTTCTTTTCATCAAGTTGCGCATGAATTTTATAGTCTGCTCTGTTTTGCCAGTAGTTTGGGCCGGGTGCGCCGTTTCCGCTTCTATAAACAGTCCCCGGTGTACTGTCAAATAATGGATCAAAAACTTTTCTTGGTGAATAAGCATTTTTCTCTTGCGCTAATCCGGAAGTTAATCCCACTAGGAAAATAATAATAAGAAACTTAACGAAAGTGTTTTTATTCATAACTTTTCTTTCATGTTTAACTTAATGTAAACAAATTTATAAAAAATAAATTAAACTACGATGTCCATCTAAATAATTTTCCTCATTCAAACCCTGCAGCCCGAATATTAATCACAATAATCCATTTGTTATTCCGTTCATCCTGGATTATTGAATAGTAAAACAAATGCAAAAAGTTTTCCTTAATCTTAAATCAAAGATCTAACTCATTATTTTACTCAAATAATGTTGCGTTAATTTATATCGTTATGAATATTATAATGTTACGAGAAATGTTGATGCTGAAATTACGTAAAAGATGGCTCTTTTAATTTGTGAAATTAAATAAAAGCAAAAAAAAAATTATTAAATTTTATCTTATATAAAGATTAGGAAAGGTGTTAAAAATTACTAATACTTTTACCCGTTTAGTTATCGTGTCTTAAAGTGATCTGTTCTTTAGTTTATAAAATAGATAAGACACCGAAATAACTAAGAAAAATATTAAAGTTAAAATGCCAAGTAATTCGAAAATACTTTTATCTAGACTCATTTTAAGCCTTTATAACTATATGAATAAAATAATTTCCCCAAATTTACCATGAATTTGACTGGTAAGGTGACTTCTTGCGAATTTTATAAAAAATATAAGAAACTGCAATCCCCAGAAAGAATACACCGAAGAAAATAGCTGCTGCTGTAAATGATAAGTATGATAGAGACATATTATATCCTTCCCGATAGTAATTTTTATAGCTAAATATGCAAATATATGCGTTATGCTTTTTGCACGTTGCTAAACCTATTAAAGACTCATGAATTTGTAAAGCCATAAAGGACATGAGTCTTGTTAAATTCGTCAAGTGGTTGTATTAAACCGATTAGCGGCACTGCATATTTTAAAAAATTACCCGCTTATATAACATTGTCGTTTTTTACGTTCACTTTATTTTACTGCTTTGTTACTCGGTAAATATTATCATCCTATCTGTGCCTAATTTACCGGGTAACTTAGCTTTTATAATTACTTTACTTTTAAACCTGCCATTATGAGATTATGCTTGGCTTGCTTCAACGTTACTTCCTTCAATTCCATTCCGCATTTTGGATCAACGCCCGGTTTGTCGGATAGTACATTAAAATCCATTGGACACTGATATACTTTTCCGTCTTTATTTAAGTCTATTGATTTTAGGTCGATCACTCCTTTATAAAGAAAAGGTTTATCTCCCTTAACGGTTGAGTCCTTTCCCATTTCCTTATTGCACTCTGCCTTCATTTTACAGCCCATCTTCATGCAGCTATCCATCTTCATGCCACCACCCATCTTCATGCTGCTGTTCATCTTCATACTCTTATCCATTACCTTCATCTCCATTTGCTGCTTATGACTCGATGTCTTTGGCTTTGTAGAATCCTGCGCCAATGTTGACGACGCTGCAAAAAGAAATAGAACGAATGAGAAACATAATGTGTTTACAAAATTCAATTTCATGATAATGTACCTTATATATTATTTTTGTTAATTAATGTAGACCGCCTTAAACAGACAGCCTTTGTTAAAAATCTATCTTTACTTACAGCAGTCTTTTCCATTTGAAGCTTTCTTAAATTTCCTCCATAGGACAAAGACAAATAATCCTACTGCTATTATTAAAATTATATATTTCATATTGATTCCTTTTTGAGATGCCATCTCACCGTGTTGTGGTTAATACACTTCTCTGAAGACGGCATCTCTTTTCCTTTCGCTTAATTTTCTAACAATTTTCCTTCAAGCTTAGCTTGTTTTTTTAATTCCCATGACATCCATAAATAATAAATTACCGGGTAGACCGCAAGTTCCATTAGCACAGACGTTACAACTCCCCCAAGCATTGGCGCCGCTATCCTCTTCATTACATCTGCTCCTGCACCGTTACTCCACATAATTGGAACTAAACCCGCTATTATTACAGACGCCGTCATTATTTTCGGTCTCACTCTTTTTACTGCTCCGTGATGAATCGACTCGACTAAATCCTTAATGCCTCTCATCTTTCCTTTGTCCTTCCATTCTTTGTAAGCTACATCAAGGTAAAGAAGCATCACAACCCCCGTTTCAGCATCAAGTCCTGCCAGCGCTATTATACCTACCCAGACTGCTATACTCAAATTATATCCCAATATAAATAGCAGCCAGAATGTTCCAACTAATGAAAACGGTACAGCCAAAAAGATGATTGCTACCTTCTTTAATGATTTAGTGTTTAAGTAAATGATTAAAAAGATTATAAATAACGTCATCGGAATAACTACCATTAAACGTTTATTTGCATGCTGCATGTACTCGAACTCACCGCTCCAAACGAGACTATATCCTGTCGGTAGCTTAATATTCTTAGCTACTACTTTTTGTGCGTTTCTTACATATGTCCCTATGTCGGATGTCTTTAAATCAATGTATACCCATGCATTCGGTCTTGTATCTTCAGTCTTAATCACCATAGGTCCTTTGTGAATCGTGAAGTTCGCAAGTTGCTCCATAGGTACTTGCGCACCCGTTGGCGTAGGTACAAGTACTCTTTTCAAATCATCTATGTTGTCTCGCTGCTCGCGTCCGTATCTTAAATTAACAGGGAAGCGCTCAAGTCCTTCTACTGTGGTCGTCACATTCATTCCGCCCATTGCCGATTGAATTACATCTTCTACGTCTTGTATTGTTAATCCGTATCTTGCAGCTTCCTCACGGTTAATATTTATATCAATGTAATTCCCTCCAACGGTTCTTTCTGCGTAAGCGCTCAGTGTCCCCGGTACTGTTCTCATCACAGCTTCAACACGCTCTCCAATAGCTTGTAGAGTATCAAGATTTGGTCCTGAGATCTTAATACCCACTGGCGTTTTAATTCCGGTACTTAGCATGTCTGTCCTTGTCTTTATCGGCATTGTCCACGCATTAGTAACCCCGGGGAAGTTTATTGCCTGGTTCATTTTGTCAATTAGCTTTTTTACTGTCATTCCCTTCGGCCACTGACTTTGAGGCTTAAGCATTATTGTGGTCTCTGACATGTCTAGCCCTGCTGGATCAGTTGCTGTCTCTGCTCTTCCAACTTTGCCAAATACATGTTCAACTTCTGGAAAGGAGGCAATTATTTTATCCGCCTGCTGAAGCAGTTCTTTTGCCTTTGTAATTGATATTCCCGGCAGCGTTGTCGGCATGTAAAGTAAATCACCTTCATATAGCGGAGGCATGAACTCACTGCCAAGTCGCGAAAATGGAATTATGGTCAGTCCCATTATTAAAATAGTCGTAAGGATTACATATTTCCAATGCTTTATTACGAAGTCAACTACCGGATGATAAATTTTTATTAAGAACTTATTTATCGGATTTTTCTCCTCGGGCATTATATTCCCGCGTATCCAGTAACCCATCAGCACTGGTACCAATGTAATTGACAGTATCGCCGCCGCTGCCATTGAATATGTCTTTGTAAATGCAAGTGGCCTAAATAATTTACCTTCCTGAGCTTGCATCGTAAATATCGGAATGAAAGAAACTGTTATTACAAGCAGAGAATAAAATAGGGAAGGACCTACTTCCTTTGATGCTTCAATTATTAGCTGCCACCTGTCTCTTCTATTCTCCGGAGGCTTCAGCATGTCGTGCTCAATATGCTTGTGCGCATTCTCAATCATTATTATCGCGGCGTCAACCATCGCCCCTATTGCAATTGCAATTCCGCCTAGGGACATTATGTTGGCATTTATCCCTTGAGCCTTCATTACTATAAATGACATCAAGATTGCCGTAGGTAATGTAAATATTGCTACAAATGCACTCCTGAAGTGCATCAAAAATATTATACAAACTAAGGCGACTATTAGTATTTCCTCAATTAGTTTGTCCTTTAGTGTATTAATTGCTCTGTCAATTAAACCAGATCTGTCATAAACAGCCGTAATCTTTACATACGGCGGAAGTCCTTGCTTCAATTCTGCAAGTTTCTTCTTAACTCCTTCAATTACAGATAGCGCGTTTTCTCCGTAACGCATTACGATTATTCCGCCTACTGTCTCACCCTTGCCGTCTGACTCAGCTACCCCTCTACGCATCTCCGGTCCGTACGCAACGTTGGCTATATCTTTTATGTATACTGGTGTGTTTGTTTTCTTATCAATCATTACAGGGATGTTTTCAACATCTTGAATAGATTTTATATATCCCAACCCTCTTATCATGAATTCAGATTCACCCATTTCAATAGTCTCACCGCCGACATCACTATTCGATTTCTTAATTGCCATTTCAACATCACTAAGTGGGATATTATATGCTAACAATTTTGCAGGGTCTACTGTGACTTGATATTGTTTAACAAACCCGCCTACACTCGCAACTTCTGCGACTCCGGGAACTGAACTAAGCTGATATTTTAAGTACCAATCTTGTATAGAACGAAGGTCTGCCAAAGACCGCTTCTTTGAGGAAAGCGTATACTCAAACACCCATCCAACTCCTGTTGCATCTGGGCCTAATGTCGGTACTACATTAGCCGGCAGTCTTTTTGCCGCATAGTTTAAGTATTCTAATACTCTGCTTCTTGCCCAGTATATATCAGTACCGTCTTTGAATATTACATAAACAAGTGAATATCCGAAGAAGGAATAACCCCTTACTACCTTTGCTCCGGGTACGGATACAAGTGCCGTAGTTAATGGGTAAGTCACCTGGTCTTCAACTATTCTGGGCGATTGACCTTCATATTTCGTATAAATAATTACTTGAACGTCGCTGAGGTCCGGTATCGCATCTACCGGTATTTTATATAGTGAATAAATTCCCCAGCCCATTAAAAACACTACTGCTAGTATTACAAGAAATCTGTTCTTAACCGAATACTCTATTATTTTTTCTAACATCTGAAACTCCGATAAAAATTATTCATTTCCATTGTTAAAAGACTTTCCTTGGGATTAATTATGTCCCGACAATTCCAAATTCATTTTTGAACTATCCCAAAATTGTGTATCTCACTTATCTTAAACATTAAACTATTATTGTTTAACCTTGAAACCATGTTCCTTCAAATTCGTTTCGGCTTGTTTAATTGTGACTTCTTGAAGTTTCATTCCGCACTTAGGATCAATCCCGGGCTTATCTGCTAGAACATTAAAATCCATCGGACATTGATAAACTTTTCCGTCTTTATTATCGTCAACTGATTTCACATCTATTGTGCCTTTGTATTCAACCGGAGATGCATGCGTATCTTTCATCAGCTCATTTTTGATTTTAGTGGTTTTATCTGCATTCATGTTCATAACCTTAGAGCTGCTGTTATCCATCGCAGGCTTTTCTGCTACGGGCTTTGATGAAGAATTATTTTGCTCATTTGGTACGGAAGATGATCCAGCCTGCATATTATTCAATGCGGCATTTAAATTACTCTCAGAATCAATTAAGAATTCAGAGGATGTTACTATTTCTTCTCCTTCATGTAAGCCGCTTAGTATTTGTACATACCCTCCATCTCCGCGAGCTCCAAGTACTACATTAACCGGTTTAAAGTAGCCGTTACCTAGAGCGATTATTGCAATGTCTCTCGTTCCCGTATGTATTATCGCTTGATTCGGCACTGTCATTGTTTTTAATATAAGAGGCGATTTAATTGATGCGTCTGCAAACATTCCTGGCTTAAATTCGAAGTTGTTTGTATTGTGTATATCTATTCTTACTTGTACGGTTTTCGATTCCGAATCAACATAAGGATATATAAATGATATGCGCCCTTCAAAAGTTTTACCGGGTATATAAGATAATTGAAGGTTTACTTTGTCGCCTACCTTTATCCATGGCAATTCATACTGATATATTTGAGCAATTCCCCACACGGTTGAAAGATTTGCAATTTTATATAATGCCATTCCCGGCTCAATATTTTGTCCGTTAATTACCATCTTGTCCGTTACAATTCCATTTGCCGGACAATAGATTATCATAGTCTTTTGAGGCGTTCCTCTTTTCTCAAGTGCTTTAATCTCTTTTTCCGAAATATCCCAATATAACAATCGTCGCTTTGCGCTTTCTACTAGCTGCTCTGCACCTTTTTGACTTATTAATGAACCATTCTTAGATATTTCATCACGGTATTTTATTGCCTGCAAGTATTCTTCTTGCGTACTTACTAGATCAGGACTGTATATTTCTAATAGTGGCTGACCTTTTTTTACAACCTGACCTGTATAGTCAACATAAAGCTTTTCAATATATCCCATAATTTTTGTGGATATTGTATAAAGCTTTGTCTCATCGTATGTAATATTTGCCGTCGTCCTTACTGTACGCGTTAGATTCATCTTCTCTACCGTTTCAGTTGTTACTCCGGTATTCTGCTGTGTTGCAGGGTCAATATGTATTTCATCAACTCCAACTTCATTAGTATAAACTGGGATGTAATCCATGCCCATTGAGTCTTTCTTAGGCACCGGCGAAGTTATTGTCGAATCCATAGGCGATTTATAATATGCAATTCTCCTGCCTTCTCCTGAACCGCTCTGATCTGCATATACTGGTACATAGTCCATTCCCATTTGATCTTTCATAGGTACTTTTGAAGTCACCGTTGGATTCATAGGTGAGCGGTAAAAAAGAATTTTCCTTGCACCGCTATTTGCCGAATTCGCTGACGAATGATTCTTGAATATTAACCATCCTCCGCCAAGTCCAATTAGTATACTGATTATACCCGTTATTATTAATTTTTTCATTATATATATTCCTTAAACTTTTATTTAATTCTATCTTCTATTTCATTAATGCTTAGCCCTACGGCTTGTTCAAGCATCGCTTGACTCTGCATGTAATTCATCTGCGCCATGTAGTAATTCAACTTAGAGCTTAAAACTGTTTTATATGCATCAATAAACATCAGGAATTCCGTCTTCCCGGTCTGATATGCAGATAGTGTTGATTGAAGTGTCTGTTCTGACTGCGGTATAACGGTGTTTTTATATAGGTCAATTAGATTTTTATTCGTCTCTATCTTTATTATCGCACTCTGAACCTCGCTTGCTACCATATTCTTTACAGCACTTAATTGCTCCTGAGCTGCGCTGATGTTATTCTCATTTTCCTGTACCTTCCCCGTATACTTATTCTTTGACCAAAATGCCAAAGGAACATTTACACCGACCATTGCCGACCAAAAATCATTCGGAGTATTTGACATGTTCTTATACATCAGTTGGACCATGAAATCAGGATAATACTGTAGCTTGGAGGTCTTTAATTCGTACTTATTCATTTCGATATTATTTTGCATCACTTTAACTTCAGGTCTGTTCTGATAAGCAAGATCGACTAACTGTTCATAAGTCCAGCCCGCATTGTATGAAGACCGGTTCGATATTGTATCTTGAATATTATTGATCTCAGGCAGAGGCGTGTTTACTGGTCTGCTTAATATTGTATTTATCATTGTCTCTACATCTCTTTTTTCCTTAAGAAGATTTACCCCGTCATTGATCAAGGTTGATAGTTCAGTTTGAGCCCTTAATGCGTCAGCTTGCTTGCCGGTGCCAACTTCGTACTGCTTTAATGCAATAGCATTGAGCTGTTTCAATAAATTCTGGTTCTCTTTATTAATCTGAATCTTCTTATCTACATAATAAAGCTCGTAATAAGAAGATTTTAAATCAGTAATTATTTTATTCTTAAGTTCGCTGTATTGTTCGTTATACATTTGTGCGTTGCTTAAAGCTGCATCACCCATATTGGCAAGCTTACCCGGGAATGGAATTGTTTGCTGTATATAGTAATCTGTTTCCATATTGTTTCTAATCGGATTAGGGAATGACTGTATTGGAGTCTGATAAAAGGAAATGCCGACTTGAGGCGGATCCCACGCTGTAACTTGATTTATTTTTGTCCTCTCGGCCAGCGTTTGATCTCTCGCCGCCCTTAATTGAGGATTGTTTTGAATGGCTATAGAAATAAGGCTATCAAGAGTAGGGCCATTCCCTCCTTTGCAATAGCCTATTGATCCATAAAATATTATTATTAATAATAATGCTGTCTTTCTCATTTTGTTATCTCCGCTAACAATTATTTTTTCTCTGAATTTTCATGACGTTAATTCGTTCATGCTATTATCAATCTATATGATTTTCTTATACAATAGCCTTATTCTTTTAGATTTGCTATTCTACTTGTAATTAAATATTATGATTTGAATATCAGGAAAGTACGTAACATTTCCCTGATATTGAATTCGAAATTATAATTGTAGGATTAAATGAGCAGGACGGAGTTATCCAGGTATATATGATTTTGCTGCGTTATCGGAGGTGCTGTATTATCTGCGTGACTGAAAGTAGGATAATAATTATAACTTAAACTTTCTAAGGTTACGCAATTAATTACTATTTTAGAAAATGAAAAATTGTTGCCGTCCTTTACCTGCACGAAGTTGTCTTTTAGATGATTGTCTACAATTTTATAACTGCAGCAGTCTGGCTGTCTGTAAGATCCCGTATTATTAACCGCAGGCTCTTTGCTGTTGCCTAAGTTAGACTGACAGCTTTCCATATTCATTTTGCAATTATCTTGGTGGACTGGCATCTTTGCCATCATAGCCTTGCTCATAGTGCAATAATGCACTACAACAGGGAACGCTGTCGATGATGCGAAAAAAAGACTCGCTAATGCTAATATGAATATTTTCTTTTTCATTATTTCTAGCAAAAATAGAAATATAACAAAATAAAAACAATATTAACTTTTCTACCCCTAATAAATCACAGAATTACCGAAATTATAAAACCCTTACAGATAAAAAGATTTGCCAAAATTTTAATTATTTAACCTTAAATTTAATATGAAGAAATCGCCTTTTTTACCTCTTCTTGCATTATATAGCGCAATTTAATATCTTGAAGCGTTGAAACATTACAAACTTTCAATACAGTTTATATTCTTAAAGTAGATTCAATTAACTCTTTCCGCCCCTCATAAATTCTAATCAAAATCCAAAACAACGTCATGAATGCACTCTGAATGCACTCTGAATACACTCTGAATACACTCTGAACGCGCATTAATTCCTTATATCTAGGCTTATTCTCCCTCTTCTATAATACTTTTCCCTGTCACCTATCTGTGACAAACTGTACTATAGTGTACCCCCAAAACTGGAGTAAGAAAGAGGTAAATTTAATGTGGTGATTTATTGAAAAATAAAAACAATAAGGAGCCACAAAATGACGAGAGCCAGAAAAACATTTAGCGGCGATTTCAAAGCAAAGGTGGCTTTGGAAGCAATCAAGGGGTACACTATAATCAATATTCAAAGGAAAGGAAATCACTGATGGTGGTGACAAACTTTTTCAAATCGAATGGTTTTGCTATATAATAAGATAGGCCTTGGGATAGGAAATACTCCTCATCACCTCTCATAGCGTACGCAGTAACTGCAATAATTGGAATCTTTTCGTAACCTTGTATCTTGCGGATGTTCTTAGTAGCCTGTATACCGTTCATACCATAATCCAACTTAATATCCATTAGTATTAGGGCAAAGGTAGTCTTCTGAGCTAGATCAATTGCTACTTCTCCTCTATTAGTAGTTTGAAGTTCACAGACATTTCTTAAAAGATATTTGATAATATCCTTGGTAGGTTCATCATCCTCAACAAGAAGAACTTTTCTCATTTATCCTGTGGTTATTAAACGACTTAATGTTGAATGCAAATCTATTACATTTTATCAATATAAAACAACTAAAATGTAAAAAGAATTATTCAGCCTTCGAGATGTACTTATCTAGGAGTTCCATCAATTCTTGTTTACCAAATGGCTTGGAAATATAACCTGATAAACCCTGTGAGAGGATTCTATCTTTATCTCCTTTCATTGCAAAAGCTGTAACTGCTATAATCGGAACGTCACCATATCCGTCAATCTTTCTTATTCTATTTGCAGCCTCAATTCCATCCATACCGCGCCCTAGGCCTATATCCATTAAAATAATATCGTATGAATTCTCAGATGCTTTTTGAACTGCCGATTCTCCCTCCTCTGCCATTTCAACATCGTAAAGTTTCTTTAATGAAAGCCTAACAAATTCTCTACTTGCCATATCGTTCTCCACGAAAAGAATACGTAGTTTCTTTCTAGACATAGAAAGTATATCCCCGTCCTTAGGCTTCAGAGCAGGCATAGTTTCTTTTGGTTTAAGCTCAGAGTAATGCACAGGGAAGCGAATAGTAAAAGTTGATCCTACTCCTTCCTTGCTTTCTACTGCAATAGTACCTTCCATAAGTTCCACGGACTTTTTAGTAATGGTAAGCCCAAGACCAGTCCCCTCATAATTTCTGCTAATACCTTCACTTGCTTGACGAAATTCCTCAAATATAAGTCCTAAACTATTTTCAGAAATACCTATGCCGGTGTCAATAAATCTTAGAATGCCCCAAGCACTTTTCCCTTCTGTTTCCTCATCAATTTCTACAGTTATACCTCCCGACTTAGTAAACTTTATTGCATTATTAAGAAGATTATTGAATATCTGTGTGAATATCCTCTCATCAATTTTGATGAAGACACTTTCTTTTATATCATATTGCCTAAGGTAAAGGTTTTTCTTTAACGCAGCACTCTGATAATTCTTAATGAGATCAGATACTAATTCTGATAAATTAATTATTGTAAAATTAAAATCGAGCTTATTTGATTCTATTCGTGATAAATCGAGAAGCTGATTAAGTGTCTGGAGAAGTCTTTCTCCTCCAGAATTAATAATCTCTATCATCTCTATATGCTCCGGCTTCTCCAGCTCATCTTTTAGTATTTCGGCAAATCCCAAGATGCCAATCATAGGTGTTCTTAGTTCGTGACTCATATTTGCCAGGAAGTTCGACTTAAGCTTACTAATCTCTTCAGCTTTTTCCTTCGCAGTAATCAATTGCTTCTCGGCTTCTTTGCGCTCTGTAATATTCCTAAATATAGTCAGTAATTTTGTAGGTTGATTTTCTACATCAATAAATGAATTAGAAACCTCCAACCATATTTTTTCACCGTTCCAATAAGTAACTTCATTCTCATAATTTCGCCTAATTGTACGATAACTAAAATCACGCTTAAATTTAGATACTAGGTGAGGGTCTTCATCGGAATACACAACATCATACGTCTTTCCCTCTAATTCCTCCTTAGTCATACCGACTAATTTGCAGTAAGCTTGGTTTACTTCGAGAATTATGCTATCCTCATTTGTCAATCTAAGAGCATCAATTGAATTTTCCCACACTGATCTAAACAGTGCTTCTGATTTAATAATAGTAGACTCTGCCCTCTTCTTTTCTGTGATGTCTTCCTTTACAGCAAGATAATTTGTTGTTTTGCCGTTAACATCTGAAATTGAAGAGATTGTAATAGACTCCCAGTAAAGTTCACCGCTCTTTTTCCTGTTAAGAAATTCTCCGCGCCATTCATTACCAGATATTATCGTACTCCACATATTTTTATAAGTTGTAAGAGGTGTCAACCCTGACTGAATAATTCTTGGATTCTTCCCCTTTACTTCTTCGAAAGTATAACCAGTAACCTCAGTAAACTTTGGGTTAACATATTCTATATTACCATTTAGCTCTGTTATTATTACTGAATTAGGACTCTGCTCAATTGCTCTAAGTAGTTTCCTTAATTCAAAAATTGCATTCTTCTTATCATTTATATTAAAAACAGTACCTATTGCTGCAGGATTACCCTTGTATTTTATTATCCCTGCGCTAAAATCAACCCACAGCTCTTTACCTTCCTTTGTTATTATCTTGAATTCATATCTTGAAGTAATAGGTAACCCTTTCATACGATCAATTGACCTGCTCTTTATCAAATCTCTATAGTCAGGGTGGACAATTTCCCAAATTTTCTTTTTTAAGAATTCCTCTCTTGAGTATCCAGACATTAGGAGAGCAGCATTATTTACTTCGATAAAGTCTTCATCACGGTAAATAAAAATTCCCGTAGTAGTTGTTTCAGCCAATGCACGGAAAAGGCTTTCACTTTCTTTTAAATTTTCTTCAGTTACTTTTCTAGCGGTTATGTCAAAGGCAGTACCAATTATAGCTGGCTTACCCTGGTATTCTATCGAACCAGCTGTAAAATCAAGCCATATCTCTGTTCCTCCTTTAGTAATTATCTTAAATTCATATCTTGTTGGAACCGATGAACCAGTCTGCCTCTCTATACTTCTTTGAATTATTTCATCCCTAAAATCCGGATGAATTAAATCGCCGATTTTCATGGACATAAATTCTTCTTGTGAAAATTCCGACATCTTAATAGCATAGGGATTGGCATATAAAAATCTATCTTCGCGGTAAATGAATATCGCTGAAGCCGTTGTCTCTGCTAACGATCGAAAACGCGATTCGCTTTCACGCAATGAATTCTCAGCATTCCTCTTCTCTGTTATATCCTGAATTTGCGAAATGAATTGCAATGGTTTCCCATTTTCATCTCTATGAACAATAATTCCTAGAAATACCCAAACTATCTCGCCATTTTTAGAAATATAACGTTTCTCAAAATGAAATGAATCTTCTTCGCCTTTTGCTAATCTGTTTGTATACCCGATACTCTTTTCAATATCATCGGGATGTGTTACCTTTAGAATACTAAGATTAATCAGTTCATTTTCACTGTATCCCAACATATTACTAAAAGCACGATTCACTTTTAGGAATTTTCCATCAAGACTTGTAATTGCATTACCAATTACAGCATTATCAAATGCCACACGGAATCGTTCTTCACTTTCAGTTAGCGCCTTAAGTGTTTCAACTCGCTCAGTTATATCATGAACAATACCCAAAACATTTCCATCGCTCATTAACTTAACGTTTACTTCAACAGGGAAAAGCGTTCCATCCTTCCGCTTAATAAGTCTTTCGAAGTTAAGCGGATATCCTTTTTTCAAAGTAGAATATTGTTTTTCTGCTGAATAGTCATTCCCCTCCGGATAGGTATCCTTAATGTTAAGATTGAGTAATTCTTCTCTTTTATATCTAAGGAGCTGGCAGACTTTTTCATTGATAAATAAAATTTTTCCTGTAGAATCAGTATTAAATATCCCAATTACCGCTTGCTCAATAAGGTCTCTATAATGTGACTCGCTAAGAATAAGAGCACTTTCAATGATCTCCTTTTCTCTTTTTATTCTATTATTCTCTAATTCAGAGTAAATAGCAGGGACAAGGCGCGCAATATGGTCCTTAAGTACGTAGTCATTTGCACCTTCTTTCATGCACTCTACTGCAGTCTCTTCATTCATTGAGCCTGTTAATATTATGAAAGGAGTTTCTTTCCTAATCTTATTCCTAATTCTTAATGCGTCCATGCCATCAAAGTTAGGAAGCATATAATCAGAAATAATTAAATCAGGATTAAAGTCATCTAAAGCAGCAAGGTACTCACTCTGTGTTTGGACTCGAATTGCCGAAAATTTAATAAGAGAACTCTTAAGTTCTCTTATTGTCAGTTCATAATCACTATTATTATCTTCAATAAAAAGTATGCGACATTCATCTTGCAATTTATTTATCATGAGACAGACTTAATTTCTTACATATTATATTATTTAATTTTAAAAGGTATGCAATTTGTAAAAAGATATACAAATCATTGCTATTGTTCACCAACCTAATAATTTTCAATACAGTCATCTCCAATTCCGTTATCGTAAGATTTACTGAAATGGAAGCTAATTTAAAAATAATATAAAGTAAATAGCCCATATAAGATTCATTACTAGATGTTCCATTTTAATCAATAATCATTTAGCGCCAAATTCACTCCAAGAAACTAAATACATTACTAATTTTCAAGGATATAAGGAAGACTTTCTATATGTTCTAGAACTCTTCCATGAGAATTTTGTCATAAATTTTAATATCTTGAAATATAAAAAATTATCAATATTGTTGGTTGCATTATATCCTTATGTCAAAAGATTCAAATTCGATTTCTCAACGGAAAAAAGAGCATTTAGAGTTATGTCTCACCGGTGAAGTTTCTTTCAAAGAAAAGAGAAACGGGTTTGCTAGTTACGATTTTAAACACTATGCCATAACTGAAGTAATATTAAAAAAGATTTCTTTCAAAACTGATTTCCTTGGAAAGAAAATCAATTATCCATTTTTAATTTCATGTATGACAGGGGGAACTGAAGAATCTGAAGATGTAAACACCAAACTTGCCATAGCGGCTAATGAGTTAAATATTCCAATAGGAGTTGGTAGTCAGCGGCATGCACTTGAATCAACCTCGTTTCATAAATCATATAAGATTATTAGAAGAAATGCACCTCATATTCCAATACTAGGAAACATTGGCGCATCACAATTGGTGCTTTTTGAATCATTTAAGCCAATGCGGAAGATAGTGGAATTAGTAAATGCCGATGCAATGGTCGTTCATTTAAATTCACTACAAGAATTAATGCAAAAGAATGGTGAACCTAATTTCACCGGGCTTCTAAAGACGCTAGAGAAATTAGTTAAAAATTTGGATGTTCCAATTATAGTTAAAGAGGTTGGAGCGGGAATATCAAAGGATGTAGCTAAAAAAATACTTCAAACAGGGGTAAAAGGAATTGATGTAGCGGGTGCTGGAGGCACAAGCTGGGCAGGAGTTGAAACTCTCCGTAAAAAGGAAGAGCCAAATTATTTCTGGGACTGGGGACTTCCAACTTCATATTGTATAAGGAAAGTTTATAAGCTTAAAAACGAGTTTGACTTTTTCCTTATAGGCTCAGGCGGAATAAATAACGCGGTAGATATGGCTAAAGCATTTGCTCTTGGCGCTGATATTAGTGCCTCAGCTAGAACGGTTTTAATACAGTTAGATAAAAATGGCATTGATGGTGTTATATCACTTATAAGAGAATGGTTTGAAGTTGTTAGAAAAATTTTATATTTAACAGGGTCAAGCTCAATTAGAGACCTGCAGAATCATAAGTTAATTAGAAAGGATAAACTAATTTGATCGGGGATATAAATGATAAATTTTACTTTCTCTATGAACGAGAAAGATTAAAGGTAGAGAAAAAGCTAGGAAAATTATTGAAAGATAGAAATCCGGCTTCGCTATATATGCCGGGTTCTTATATTCTTGAAGGCGGCGGGAAAAGACTAAGACCATTACTGGTTTTGTTTTCCTCAAAAGCAGTTAATGGTAAATTTTCTTCAGCATACAATGCAGCCATTGCGGTCGAATTACTTCATAATTTTACTTTGGTTCATGACGATATTATGGATAACGCTGATAAGAGGAGAGGAAGGATTACATTACACAAAAAATATGATGTAAACACCGCAATTCTTGTAGGCGATAGTCTGCTTTCCGTCGCTTATGAAAGTTTACTTAAAGACTGCAATAATATTGCCCAACCAGTGTTTGCAGCTTTCACCAAAGGACTAGTGGAAGTGTGTGAAGGGCAGAGCATGGATAAAGACTTTGAAACGAAAAGAAATATTTCGATTGAAGACTATATTTTGATGATTGAAAAGAAAACCGCAGCAATGGCTGAAATGTGCTGCAAAATAGGTGCACTGCTGGGCGGCGGTTCATATAAGGAAGTTAATGCACTTTCAAATTTTGGGAAAAGTATAGGAATTGCCTTTCAAATTCAAGATGATCTTCTTGACATTATTGGAGATGAGAAAGAGTTTGGTAAATCTGTTGGCGGTGATTTAGTAGAGGGGAAAAAAACATATCTTTTTCTTAAAGCCTTTGAAACTGCAAAGGGAGAAGATAAAAGAAAATTACAAAGTGTAATAGATAGAAAAGGAATTAAGCAAAATGAAATCTTAATTTATAGACTTCTATATGAAAAACTCGGTGTAATTGAAGATGCAAAAGTTGAAATAAAACGTTATACAACGAAAGCATTGAAGTCAATTCAAGTTTTACAAAACGAAGAAGATAAAGATTTTTTTACCTGGCTTGCTAACTCACTTATAAAAAGAAATAAATAATGATTGAACAGACAGTAAAGATTGTAAACAAAGCAGGATTACACACACGCCCGGCTGCAACTATTGTTAAAATGGCAGCAAAATTTAAGTGTGAATTTTTTATATCCAAAGACGGACTAAATATAAATGCAAAAAGCATAATAGGAGTTATGACTCTCGCAGCAGAAATGGGTTCAGAGCTTCTTCTTACTTTTGAAGGAGAGGATGAGCAACAGGCTGCGGAAGAAATAATAGACTATTTTAAGAGAGGATTTGATGAATTGTGAAGAAATTTAATCAAATATTTAAAGATGCTGAAAATAAGATTACTGGTATTGCCGCTGCACCGGGTATTGTTATTGCACATGCTTACCTGTTTACAAAAGAAAAACTTGTAATAAATGAAGGTGAAATAACCAACGTAGATGAAGCAAAACAAAATTTAGTTGATGCCTTAGCCAAATCTAAAAAGGAGCTAAATAAAATTTTTGCTATTGCAAAGGAAAAAATGGAAGAGAAGCGCGCGGCAATTTTTGAGGCTCAGGTTATGATACTTGACGATCCTGTTCTTTTAAAAAATATAAATGACAGAATTGAATCTGAAAAGAAACAGCCTGAATTTATTGTCAACGATGAAATCTCAAAATATCAATCGCTAATGATGCATTCTTATGAAACATACATGATGGAAAGAGCAGGAGATATTGAAGATATTAAAAACCGCATTGTTAGAAATCTTCAGAAGAAAAGATGGGAATCGAAAATTAAGAATGACATGATTGTTGTTAGCGATAGCCTTACCCCGGCAGATACAATCCTGCTTTCCCGCTCAAATGCAAAAGGTTTTGTAACAGATCACGGCGGCTTAACATCACATGCTGCAATTATTTCCCGTTCCTTGAATATACCAGCAGTAGTCGGTACACACAATGCAACTAAACACATTACAGACGGTGATATGATCATTGTTGACGGCTTCCATGGTTACGTTTTGGTTAACCCGACAACTGAGCAGATAGATTTTTTCAAAGAAAAGATTGGGAAACTAGTTGAGCTACAAAAAAGTCTTGCTGAATTAAAAGACCAACCTGCAAAGACTACGGATGGTAAAGAAATTAACCTTTTGGCAAATGTTGATGTAACGGGCGAAATTGACTTGGTTATTACAAACGATTCTAAAGGTATAGGATTATACAGAACCGAACAAATAATCGAAGAGCTTGGAGAGCTTCCCGGTGAGGACGAGCAGATGAATATTTATTTGAATTTGTCAACCAGAATTTATCCAAAACCTTTAGTAATTAGGGCTTTTGACATTGGCGGAGATAAATTTAAGTTTTTAGATTTTGACGAGCCAAATCCATTTCTTGGTTTGCGCGGAATTAGACTTCTTCTTGAAAACCAGAAAATGTTTAAAACCCAAATTCGAGCTGTACTTAAAGCAAGTAAGAATAATAATATTTTGTTTATGCTGCCCATGATTTCAACTGTTCGAGAAATAAAGCGTTCTTTGGAAATAATTCACGAATGCAAAATTGAGTTGAAAGAAGAAAAAATTAATTTTGATAAAAACCTTAAGATTGGTATTATGATAGAAGTACCTTCTGCTGCATTATTAACTTTTGAGCTTGCTGGCTTCGTAGATTTTCTTAGTATTGGGACAAATGATTTAATACAATATTTAATTGCTGTTGACCGTGGAAATGATTTAGTATCTGATTTATATCAGGAATTTCATCCCGCAGTAATACGCACTTTAAGCCATATTGTTAAAGAAGCAAAGAAAGCCAAGAAACCAATAAGTATATGCGGAGAAATGGCGGCGGATACACTTGCAATTCCTTTGCTCGTCGGAATTGGCTTAACAAGCTTGAGCCTTGCTCCTGCAACTATTCCTTATGCTAAGAGAATTATAAGAAGTATTTCATTTGAGAAGTCTAAGTTATTAGCCGAAGAATGCATTGCATCAGCTACTGTAGAAGAAGTAACCGAGAAACTTGAAAAATTCTTTAAGGATAATTCAATCAAGAGAACCAGGAATATTATTTAGGGATTTAATTTTTATTTATTATGCTAACAGTTTTAGACTCAATAAATCTTTCGACAGAATATTTAAAGAATAAAGGAATTGACTCGCCAAGGATTAACGCAGAATTATTATTAGCGCATATTCTAAAATGCAAACGACTTCAGCTTTATCTCTCATATGATAGACCTCTAAAAGAAGATGAAATTATTTTGTATAGAGAATTATTAAAGCGAAGATGCAAATTTGAGCCACTTCAGTATATAACTGGTTCGACTGAGTTCTATGGACTTGAGTTTAAGGTTACGCCTGCAGTCCTGATACCACGCCCCGAAACAGAACTCCTGGTTGAAACTATTGTTAGCAACTATCGTGAAAAGGAAATAATAAAGATATTAGATATTGGAACAGGCAGCGGGAATATTTCTATTGCATTGGCAAAGCTTCTTCCAGAAGCTTCTATAGTTGCAATTGATATTAGCGAGGAAGCCCTTACAATTGCAAGAGAAAATGCTAAACATAACTTTGCTACTGACAGAATTCAATTTCTTTGCCATGATATATTGAGTGACGCATTGTTAAAGGATAATGATTTCGATATTATCGTATCCAATCCCCCCTATGTTACTCTTGAAGATTTTCAAATGCTGGATAACGAATTAAAGGATCATGAACCTACTATAGCATTAACTGATCAAGCAGATGGTTTTAGTTTTTATAGAGTTATTACCTCAAAAGCAGGATTTTACCTTAAAAATGAAGGTGAAATATATTTTGAAATTGGACATTGTCACACACAGCAAGTTAAAGAGTTGCTTGTCTCTAACAATTTTGGCAATATCCAAATTATTAAGGACTTTCAAAATATAGACAGAGTAATTATCGGAGAGAAACTTTGAAAGCTGTAGTGCAGCGCGTGTCAGAAGGTGGCGTTTATATTAGTTCGATAAACTTCAGTTCAGAAATTAGTAAGGGGATAGTAATATTACTGGGGATAAGAAATGGGGATAGTCTAGAAGATGTTATATACGTGGCTGATAAATGTTGCAATCTTAGAATATTCTCTAAGAAAGATTTGCAACACCAAACAAACGGATTATTTGATGATGAAGAAGATAAAATGAATTTATCGGTTAAAGATATTAATGGAGAAGCTTTAATTATTTCACAATTTACTTTATATGGCGAAACATCTCGAGGTAACCGTCCAAGTTATTCAAATGCCGCAAAACCAGAAATTGCAAATGAGCTATATGAGAAATTTATTTTAAGAATAAAAGAAAATATTGGTGAGAATAATGTCAGGAGCGGAGTTTTTAAGACAATGATGTCTGTGAAAATAATTAACGATGGACCCGTTACCTTAATTGTAGATTCAAAATAAATTCAAGCTCTTTTTAACTTTCTCTTTATAATTATCAAACAGGCTAATATTTTGGACCATGTTTTAATGATATTTATTGACGGAGTAGGAATTGGGAAGGAAGATTATCTTAATAATCCTTTCTTTAAATATCAATTTAAAACATTTACTAACATATTTGGTAAAATTCCCTCAATTCAAGATCAAGTTATTGAATCTAATGGTTCATACGTTTTTCCGACTGACGCAAGGTTGGGAGTTGAAGGATTTCCGCAAAGTGGAACCGGTCAAACTGCTATCTTATGCGGAGTTAATGCTCCAAAAATAGTGGGAAAACATTTTGGGCCTTATCCATACTCAACTCTTTTGCCTATCATTAAAGACCAGAATATATTCAGACATTTTTTAGCTAAGAATAGAAAGGTTTTTTTTGCTAACGCCTATCCCAAACCTTTTTTTGACTACATTAAATCTGATAAACCAAGATTGAGTGTTACTCCTTTAAGCTGCAGATTTAGCGGCGTAAGATTAAATACAACTACAGATGTTAGAAAAGGTAGGGCGTTGACTGCAGAGATTACGAATGATAAATGGAATCAAAGATTAGGATACAAACTACCTGCTATTAAGCCAGAAAGGGCAGCAATTAGGCTTCTAAAAATAGCATTAAGAAACTCTTTCACACTTTATGAATATTATCTTACAGATTATATCGGGCATGGCAGGCATGAGGGGGATATTGTATTTTCTATAAATGTATTGGACGAATTTTTATACGCCGTTCTTTCTAAAATGAATCGCTCAAATACTACATTATTAATTTGTTCGGATCACGGAAATTTTGAGGACCTATCAATTAAGACTCATTCGCTAAATCCTTCATTGACAATTAGTGCGGGAAAATACTCGAAATATTTATTCAATTCAATAAAAGACATTTCTCAAATAAAAAAGGCAATAATTGAGATAAGCAGATGAAAGATTATCCAATTATAAAAGTAGCATTCCTTTTTATTGCTGGAATAATCTTAAATAAATATTTATCATCTTATCATTACCTTTTTCTGGTCCTCACTCTTGCGATTGTTAGTTTATTTTTAATGGTAACACTCTTTGACAATAAAAATAAAATAAGATATTTACTTAACATCATTATTTTTATTGCTCTAATCGGAACAGGTTATGCTGCGGAGTCAATATCGAAAATTAATAAAGAAAATTTCCCCTTAAATACAGATTACATTGAAAACGCTAAAGCATATGGTAAGATTTCAAATATAGAATTGAATAAAAGAAAAGGAATTCTATTTGAAATTTGTACCGACTCAATTGTATATAATAACCATATCTCTAAGATTAGAGCAAATATCCTTTGCAGGCTAAACGATAATTCCAAGCAAAGGCTTGATTCTGTCTATGCTCTAATTTGTCCAGGAAATATGATAGGTATTGAAGGCTATTATTCTAAGGGAAGAGATAGGAGAAATCCCGGAGAGTTTGATTATAATAATTACCTCAACTCAAATGGTATTAGTGGAGTATTAACTTCATACAGCATTAATCACTTCGATTTAATAAATCAAAATAAAGATAGAACTAAGTCATTAATATTTTCGATAAGAAAGAATTTGAATAAATCAATTTCTTCATTGTTTGAAGAGCAAACAGCGGCATTAGTAAAAGGACTACTGCTTGCAGATAGGAGTGAGATAGATCAGAAAGCAAAAGTAGATTTTATCAATTCCGGAGTAATGCATGTGCTAGCCGTTTCGGGATTGCATGTTGGATTCCTGGCTTTCATCTTCATTTTCTTATTCGGTAGGCTAAATATTTATATTGGTTCAATTTTAACCATTGCGGGATTATTTTTGTTTATGGTTATTACAGGAATGCCTGCATCAGTAGTCAGAGCGGTAGTTATGTTTAATACAGTAATAATTTCGTTACTAACTAATCGAGGAAATAATATCAATAATTCTTTAGCTCTGGCTGCACTATCTATTTTATTGTTTTCTCCTAATGAATTATTTAATCCCGGATTTCAATTGTCTTTTGCTTCGGTCTTTTCAATTGGAGCAATTTATCCTTACTTTAGAGATAAAATTAAAACATTAAGAATCAGGTTTAATTTTATTAAACACATACTATTGTGGATTAGCGTTACTTTATCGGCTCAAATAGGAACATTTCCTTTTATAATTGTTTATTTTAACAAATTATCAATCATCTCATTTTTTGCTAACATTATTGTTATTCCAGCAATTGGCATCATTGTCGGTATTTCTTTTTTTACTTTAGCAATAAATATTATAGCACCCTTTGTTGCCTCAATATCTGCTATTACGAATAACATAACCTCATCATTGATTTTTGAATTTGTAAAGTTCACAGGAGGGCTGCAATATTCGTTTTTGTGGGTTAGGAATTTTACAATTATAGATTCAATTATTTTTTATCTATTCGTCATTATTTTAATCTATGCAATCAATAAGATGTCAAATTTCATTTCCAAAATGATTCTTGTCATATTGGTACTTACTAATATTATGGTGTTTTGTACGTTAGGTCACAAAGATTTGCTTTCGAAAAATCTTCTTAATGTCTATTCTATTGATGTCGGACAGGGAGACGCTTTCCTAATAAAATTTCCAAATGGTAAGACTGCAATAATTGATGCAGGATTTGCTTCCATTGATTTTGATAACGGTGAAAAGATAATTGATCCTATACTAGGCCAATTCGGTATAAAAAAAATTGATTATGCATTTATTTCACATTTTGACATTGATCATTATGGTGGAATCGTTTCTCTTATTGAAAATAAAAGGATAGACAAAATATTCATCCCAGAAATTAATCCAAGTATAAACAAGGAGTTAAAGTTTCGGCAATTCCTTATCCAAAATAAGATACAATTGGAATATTATACTAAAAAAAGTATGATTGTCGGCAACTCTAAAATCTATATTTTAAATGATATACAAAAGTTAGATGCTAAAGCAAAGACTTCTAATAATAGAAGTGCGATAATAAAAATAATTTACGGCAAAACTAGCATATTATTCACTGGTGATATAGATAAAAATGGAGAGAAATATTATACAAGAAGGTACGGAAAATTTTTGAATTCGGATATCCTGAAAATATCCCATCATGGAAGTAGTTTTTGTTCAAGTGAAGAATTTTTAAGGCAGGTTGAGCCAAAAATTAGTTTGATTAGTGTGGGAATTAAAAATAAATTTGGGCATCCTTCTCGAGAGGTTTTAGACCGTCTAGAAAAACACAGATCAAGAATATTACGTACTGATAAGTGCGGCGGTATTTTGCTTAAGTCAGACGGACAAGAATTCACGCAAGTTGAATGGAAAAGTTGAAACTGGACTTATTTAATAAATAATGAAACAACAAGGTAATTGTGAAAGATAAGAAATGTATTGGTATCCTTGGTGGTGGGCAACTGGCAAGGATGTCAGCCTATCAAGCTTTTAAACTCGGTTTTGAAGTGGCAATCCTTGAAAAAGAAGGGAATTCACCCGCAGGTCAATTAACAAAAAACGAATTTATAGGTTGGGTGAATAATAAGAATATACTGGAAATGTTTACTAATAAGTCTGATGTGGTAACTTTAGAAAATGAATTTATAGATTCTACAAAATTGCATTATATCGAGACTTTAGGGAAAAAAGTGATTCCATCTCCAAAAACAATTTCTTTAATCCAAGATAAATATGTTCAAAAGAAGACACTTGAGAGAAATGGAATACCAATTCCAAAGTTTGTAAGCTATGATTATGAAGATTCTTATAATGATGTTTCTTTGATACTTGGTAAAAAGTTTGTGCTTAAGTCAAGGAAAATGGGATATGATGGTTATGGAAATGCTTTAGTGCGGAATGCTGATTCTTTCCAAAAAGGTTTAGAAAAACTTGTGTCACGAAACAGTTCTCTCTATGCTGAAGAGTTTATTGATTTCAAAATGGAACTTGCAATAATGATAGTTCGGACAAAGAAGGAGATTAAAACTTATCCTATTGTTCAAACCATTCAGCAAGATCACATATGTAAAACAGTAATTGCACCTGCTCCAATATCTAATAAATTGGTAAAATTATCGGAAGAAATAGCAGTTTCTGCAGTTGAGTCTGTAAAAGGATTTGGTATTTTCGGAATAGAAATGTTTCTTACTCAGGACGAAAGAGTTTTATTAAATGAAATGGCGCCTAGACCTCATAATTCAGGACATTTTACGATTGAAGCTTGTATAACGTCACAATTTGAGAATCATATACGTGCTGTTCTCGATTTGCCGCTTGGCTCAACCGCAATGTTAAGACCTCATGCAGTTATGATTAATCTACTTGGGAAACGAAATGGTGAAGGGACAATCCAAAATTATAATAAAGCTTTAATTGATGGCGAAGTTCATCTTCATATTTATGGAAAGGAGAAATCTCGAATTGGAAGAAAAATGGGACATTTAACTTTACTAGGTGACAATGTGAATTCAATACTAGCTCGTGCAGCTCAGATTGAGAAACAAATAATTTTTTAAAGGAATGAAGAATATTATGAAACACACAAATCCCCAAGTTGGAATAATTATGGGCAGCGATTCTGATTTGCTGATAATGAAAGAAGCTGCTCAAGTGCTAGATGAATTTCAAATAACTTATGAAATAAAGATCGTGTCGGCGCATAGGACTCCAAATTTGATGGCAGAATACGGAAATTCGGCACATAAAAGAGGTATTAAAGTAATTATAGCAGGCGCTGGTGGGGCAGCGCATTTGCCAGGAATGACGGCTTCCTATTCGCCTCTTCCGGTAATAGGGGTACCAGTTAAGTCAAGATCTCTTGATGGTTTGGACTCGCTACTTTCAATTGTCCAAATGCCGGGTGGTGTTCCTGTAGCAACTGTTGGAATAAATCAGGCCAAAAATGCTGGAATTCTTGCAGCTCAAATAATTTCTGTTTTCGATAAGGTTTTGCAACGAAGAATCATTAGTTACAAAAAGAAATTAGAAATGGATTCCATTAAAAAAAATGATGGAATAAGCGTGGCTCGAAAAAAGGAGTAAGTATAGGCAACCTTTATTTGATTGCTAGTTCATTTCTAATTTGATAAGTTTGTGAATAATATTTATAATATAGATTGTGGAAATTTTATGAAACTCTTCTTGCTACCAGCACTCATTTTAGGATTTGTTTTATTCGGTTGCAGCAAAAAAACTGATCAGAATTATCTAGATATGGGAAATACAAGTGTTGGGCAAAAAAGCTACGATGCTGCAGTAGAATCATATCAAAAATTGATAGATAATTATCCCGAAAGTCAATTAGCACCCGAGGCAATATTTAAGATGGCGACTCTTTATCAAAATTATATGATAAAAAAAGTACCGTCAACTGATCAAAATTTAACACAGGATGAATCATTAAAGCTAGCCGTTTCTCTTTTTAGAAGTGTATATGATAAATATCCTCAAAGTGCAATTGCTCCCAAATGTTTATTCCTTTCAGGCTTCATTCAAGCTAATGATCAGAAAGATTTTAAGGATGCGACGTCAACGTTTAATCTATTTTTAACGCATTATCCTAATAATGAATTAGTGACTTCGGTAAAAGAAGAATTGGAGAATATGGGACTAACCCCTGAAGAAATTTTGCAGCGGAAGAAAATAGCTAATAAATAATGCAAACATCTACAAATGATTACCGGAAATATTTGAATCCTGCGGTCATATCAAAATTAAATTCTCTTGAATTACGGGCTAGATTAGTTGTAGAGGGCTTCATGGTTGGTCTTCATAAAAGCCCGTACCATGGCTTTAGCGTAGAATTTACGCAGCATAGACCATATATGCAGGGCGATTCTGTGAAAGATATTGATTGGAAGGCTTACGGAAAAACCGAAAAATTTTTTATTAAACAATATGAAGAAGATACTAACTTAAAAAGTTATATTTTATTAGATACTAGTAAATCAATGGGGTACAGTTCCGGCAATAATATATCAAAATTGGAATACGCGATAACTCTGGTAGCAGGATTGAGCTATTTGATGATAAAACAACAAGATGCCGTGGGATTATCATTATACTCTGAAACTATAGATAAATATTTCCCTCCGAAAACTACGAAATCATATCTTCAAGAAATTTTAAAAAGTCTCAACTCCTTAACTCCTTCTAATAAGACCAACACGGCTAATTCCTTAAATATTATAGCCGAGAAAATTAAACGTAGAGGATTAGTAATAATAGTATCTGATTTTTTTGACGATATAAACTCAATTCTAAAAGCTTTAAAACATTTTCGATATCAAAAAAATGAAGTTATTGTCTTCCAAATTCTTGATCCTCTTGAAAGAAATTTTGCGTTTGGAAACGATGCAATATTCAAGGACTTAGAGACGGACGACGAAATTTCAACGCAACCTTATCAAATTCAGAATTCCTATAGAGAAGCAGTTGAAAGCTTCATTAACAAAATTAAAACTGAATGCTTAAATTCAAATATTGAGTATAACCTTATTGAAACTTCTATGTCATATGACATAGCACTTTTCAGTTATCTGCAAAAAAGAAGTAAATTAACTTAGCTTAGACATTTTAGGGCTACCAATCTTAAAACATTTTTTTAATTACATTAAAATACTTTTCAGAATATTTTTCCGCTGATTCCTGTGTCTTTGCTTCTGTTATAATTCTTATTATTGGCTCAGTATTTGATTTCCTAAAATGTACCCAATGATCTTCAAAATCAACCTTTAACCCATCTTCAGAATTTAATCTCTCATTTTTATATGTATCCATGAGAAGGCCAATTATTTTGTCAGGTTGAGAATTACCAACATCAATTTTCTTCTTTGCTATGAAATATGAAGGCAAAGTGTTTTTTAACTCGGCAATAGTTCCGCCGAAATCTGTTAAATGTTGTAGTGTTATTGCAATACCTACTAGTGCGTCACGTCCATAATGCAGTTCTGGAAAGATTACTCCGCCGCTTCCTTCGCCACCAATTACTGCGTTAACTTCTTTCATCTTTTTTACAACATTTGCCTCACCCACGGGGGATCTAAATACCTTCTGGCCAAAATCCGCAGCTACATCATCAACAGCTCTCGTTGTAGACAAATTAACTGCAACATTTCCTTTTTTCTTAGATAAAATGAATTTTACAACCTGAGTTATTGTGTTCTCCTCCCCAAAAGGTTTTCCCTCATTAGTAATAAGAACCAACCTATCAACATCAGGGTCAACGACAATTCCGAGGTCAGCTTCATTAAATTTTACAGCTTTCATCGTTTCTGTCAAATTTTCCGGTAAAGGCTCAGGGAGACGTGGAAATATACCGGTACGCTCGCAATTCATTTCTATAACATCACAACCAAAGTCTCTTAAAAGATCAGGAATTACGTAGACTCCGGCACCATTTACGCAGTCAACTACAACTTTAAATTTCCTTGCTTTTATTTCATCAATTCTTAAAAATTCTAAGTTCAAGACATCTGTTTTATGTTTTTTTAACCCCTGTTCAAAGTATTTCAAGCTTCCTAGCTTATCCCAACTTTCAAATAATGGATTTATCTCTAAAAGCTTAAGCATTTCTTTATTTTGCTCCGGAGTCATAAATTGACCTGTATTATTCAGCAATTTCAAAGCATTCCACTGGTTTGGATTGTGACTAGCTGTGATTGCTATGCCTCCATCCGCAGACAAAGTTTTTACAGAATATTGAACAGTAGGTGTAGGACAAATTCCTATTAATATTACATCCAGACCTTTAGCTAATAGAGTACCTGTAATAAGGGATTGAACCATTTCGCCTGATATCCGCGCATCTCTTCCAACAACAATTTTTCCTTTCCCCACAAAATCTGCATATGCAGATGTATATTTTACAATCGTAAGCGGATCAAGGCCATCGCCTATTATTCCGCGTATTCCCGAAACACTGACCATTAGAGTGGACATTTATCCTCCTATTTGTGTAATATCATTATTTATGATCATAGAATTAATTATGTTAGAATGAAGAAAAATAATCTTAATAACTTATTAAATATGCCCGAGAAATCAATAAAAGTATTTAGAACTATTTCAAAAGTAAATGAAATATTAATCCAAAAATATGGAATACCATTTCGTCCTCAAAATCCACCCAATCCAGTTGACATGCTAATTGCAACAATTCTTTCGCAAAATACAAATGATAAGAATTCGTATAGGGCATTCTTACATTTAAAAAATAATTACCGTGACTGGTATGAAGTTGCAGCCTTATCTGTATCAAGAATTGTTAGAGAAATTAAGATAGCAGGACTTGCAGAACAAAAATCAAAAGCAATAAAGAATTTACTAACCTCACTAATTGAAAAAAATGGAAGTATTAGTCTTGAATACCTATTGAAATTTAGTAATGAGGAAATATTAAAAGAGTTAACAAATTACAAAGGCATTGGAATAAAAACTGCCAGCTGCGTACTTCTATTTTCTTTTAAAAAAAATATTTGCCCAGTAGACACGCATGTACACCGGACAACAAATCGTATCGGAATTGTCTGCACAAAAGCTCCTGATAAGACTTTTTTGATCCTCAATAAGAATTTACCTCAAGAGATTGCACATTCCTTCCATACAAACTTAATTAGATTAGGCAGGGAAATCTGCAAACCAACAAATCAAAATTGTTTTATATGCCCCTTAAAAAATATTTGCAGATATTCAGAAAAGAATTTTAAAATAAGAACAGCTTCTAAAGAAAATAAATTTTTATTGTTAGATAATATATGAAATTGCTGTTAGTAATTATGAAATGTAAGTAATACTTGTATAAAAGAATATTAAGAATATAATTATCCAGCTTTTTCTTGAAACTAAAGATTTCTATTTTAAGCTATATATAATCGAGCAATCGGAAAAGAAAGATTCTTCGTTAACAAAATGCAGCTAACAAAATAGGCGAATTACCACTAAAAATAATATTTGTATTCTTTAGGTTATGATACGAAATGAGTTTAATTACTTTGTCCTGAATAAATTATTTCACCATTCTTAACTGTCATACAATTCAAATTCCTGCCGATATTATACACAATATCAGTGTAATCATTGGTACAGAAAATTGCAAAGTCAGCTTTCTTGCCTATTTCTAAACTTCCAGAAATATTGTTTCTGTTTACTGCTTTTGCTGCATTTATTGTGACTGCAGAAATAACCTGTTCGACAGTCATGCCCATTTTAAGTGCTGCAATAGACATAATTAGACTCAAATTTGCAATGTTTGATGAACCTGGGTTATAGTCCGTGGACAAAGCTATAATAGCATTTTCTTCAATTAGCTTTTTTGCGGGGGCATAAGGGTGGTTAAGGAAAAACGAGACGCCAGGTAAAAGAGTACATACTATTTCAGATGCCGCAATATTTTTAATATCCGCCTCAGTAATTACTTCTAGATGGTCTGCGCTAAATGCTTTGTATTTAATAGCAGTAGATATACCATTCATTGAAGTAAATTGATCAGTATGAAGTTTTACATTAAGACCCAATTCCAATGCTTTGTCAAAAATAAGATTTACCTCATTAGGAGAAAAAGCTGTCTTCTCACAAAACGCATCACAAAATTCTGCCAGATTATTTTTAGCTATAAATGGAAGCATTTTATTGGTGATTAAATTAAGATAAGAGTCGTGGTCGCCTTTGAATTCGGGAGGGTAGGCATGAGCTCCAAGAAAGGTAGCTATAATATCAATTGGAAATATTTCATTTAATCTTTTTATTGTTCTCAGTAATTTGATCTCATTATCGAAGTCCAAGCCATACCCGCTTTTAATTTCCATAGTCGTAATGCCTTGGGAAATAAAGTATTCGATTCGTGGTTTCACAGTATTTATTAGTTCGTCAAAACTTGCGTTTCGAACTGCTATCACGGTATTATTAATACCACCACCGCTTGCAGCAATTTCTTCATAGGATTTCCCATCCAATCTCTTGCGAAACTCCTTTGATCTTGAGCCAAAGAATAGTGTATGAGTGTGACTTTCCACCAATCCGGGTAATATTATTTTGTCTTTTACTGATATACATTCATATTTAGAATATTTTGATAATGAATGGTTGGGAATAAAATCTTTAATAATTGAATCCTCGACCAAAATAGAATGACCCGAAATCAGATTAATTTGGTCTAATGATTTCCCACGTTTGTAATTAATTCCATTTGTATCTACAGTGATGATTGCCGAAGCATTAGAAAAAATCTTAATCATACTAAAATATTCTACTTAAATATGTTTATTTTAGAACTTATTACTCTTGAGTCGCTAAATCCCATTTGTTTTAATTGAAAATTTAGATTATCGGCATCTTGCGTAGTCCTAAAATCACCTACTTCAACCTTATAAAATGGAGGGTCGAAGACTATGTATATATCCTGTCGATCCGTTTTGGTAGCAACATTGAGCTTTGTTGAATCTGCTTCATCCAAATTATCGCTGGTATAAACTAATATTCTATATCCTTGAGAAGTATTAAGTACTACTTTCGTCTTTGAAGTATCAGGCAGGTTCCTATAGTTATACCACAAACCATTTCCTACATCTGGACGAGTACTCTTTATTTTGGGTAAATCTAGTCTAGTCCTATATTGGGACAAATCAAAATTCTCCTGTTGTTGATATTTTTTTGTTTTAACAGCAGCGTTTTCTTTTAGAGTTGGTTTTTGTTCATATCTCGTTGACACCGAAGTACCGCAAGAAACAACTAAAATGCTTGTTGTAATGCAAGAAAATAAAAATAATATTTTCGAAACCATTGGATACAGTCCTAAAAATTGATTTTAATTGATAACTAATATAAAACAAAGTGCTTAATACTTAAAGCATTAATTGGATAATACACCATGAATTGATGTTCTAAAATGTTGTGACGTAAGTAATTATTTAGTAAATTTACTCTAATAAAAACAAACCTTTTAGCTAATGTCAGTAAAAAAACTTAAAATTTTGTTTGTAACCTCCGAGGTAGTACCCTTTATGAAAACCGGAGGGCTAGCTGATGTTTCGGCGGCTTTGCCTCAAATGTTGGCAGAAATGGGACACGAAGTAAGGATCGTTGTTCCCAAATATGGCGCGGTTGATACTAGAAAATTCAAAATTCATGAAGTTGTAAGACTTAAAGATTTAACAATGAAAATTGGAGATAAGGATGTTGTTTATTCTTTAAAGTCCTGTTTTTTACCCGGACAGAAAATAAGAGTGCAAATTTATTTTCTTGATAATCAAGACTATTTTGGAAGCAGGAACAGTCTCTATGTTGATCCTGTTACAGGTCTGGATTATCCCGACAATGATGAAAGATTTATTTTACTCACTCATGCTGTTTTTGAATTAATATCTAAATTAGGCTGGATCCCTGATATTATTCATGGAAACGACTGGCAATGTGGATTAATTCCCGCCTACTTAAAGAGTATTTATAAAGACAACGAGGCATATTCAAAGTTTAAAACATTATTTACGATTCATAATCTAGCTTATCAGGGAGAATTTCCAAAATCATCTTTTATTAAGACCGGATTGCCCGAGGAATTAAATTCGGAAAAGGGAATTCAAATATATGACAAAGTAAACTTCATGAAATCAGGGTTGCTTTATGCTGACGTTATTAATACAGTTAGCGAGACTTATTCAAATGAAATCAGATCTGACGATGAATTAGGTGCTGGTTTAAGACAAGTGCTTGCAAAAAGAAAAAATGATCTCTATGGAATTATAAATGGCATTGATGAAAAAGTTTGGAATCCTGAAAAAGATAAGTTATTGCCAAGAAAATATTCATTGAAAAATTTTGAGGGAAAACTCGAAAATAAAAAGGAACTTGCTGAAAAATTTGGATTTAATTTTAACGAAAATATTCCTATAATTGGAGTAATATCGCGCCTCTATGAAGCAAAAGGTTACGATTTAATTAGTGAGGCGTTCCCAGAGTTAATGAAATTGAATATTCAAATGATCATTCTTGGTACCGGAGATAGGAAATATCATAATTTCTTTGACAAAATGAGCAAAAAATATCCAGATAAATTTGCGTGTTATTTAGGCTTCAACGATGATCTCGCCCATTTAATTGAAGGTGGCTCTGATATTTTCTTAATGCCATCAAGGTACGAACCTTGTGGTTTAAACCAAATGTACAGCCTTGTTTATGGTACAGTCCCGGTTGTTAGAGAAACGGGCGGTCTAGCAGATACGGTTGAGCGTTTCAATGAAAAAACAGGCGAAGGTAATGGATTTGTTTTCAAGCAGTATGAAGCACCCGCTTTATTGAAAGAGCTAAAAAGGGCGTTAAAGTTATTTGAAGACAAAAAAATGTGGATGAAAATAATCCGTAATGGTATGAAGAGTGACTTTAGCTGGACCGCATCTGCTAAAAAATATATAGACCTCTATAGAAAGATCCTGAATAACGATTAATGGCAAATGTTGCTATATTCTTTGATAGAGATGGGACACTTAATGAAGATCCGGGTTATCTAGGAAATCCGGACCAAGTTAAATTATTTCCGGGTACTGGAGAAATCCTTTCTCAATTAAAGAAAACATTTAATCTTTTATTTATCGTTATTTCAAATCAATCCGGAATTGCAAGAGGAATTCTTACCAAAGCAATGGTTGATGCAGTAAATCTAAAAATTAATCAATTGCTTTCTGTTTATGATACTGCAATTGACGCGTTTTATTATTGCCCTTCGCATCCTGATTTTAGTGATGTAAATGATTGCTCTTGTCGAAAGCCTTCACCTGAGTTAGTCTTCAAAGCTGCAGAGGACTTTAATATCAACCTAAGCAAATCGTATTTTGTCGGTGATACTGTTAGTGATATTCTATGCGGGGTCAATGCCGGGTTAAAGACAATCTTGGTAAAGACTGGTTTCGGTAAGGAAAGTTTTTCTATCTTGAAAAAGCAAAATATATTTCCGACTTTTGTTGCCGAAAATATTAATGATGTATTTACATTTATTCAAAAAGATTTTAGCGGAGATAAATAATTGTCTAGAAATAAATTTCTTCTCATCTTGACCGGGGTAATTTCTTTAGCTTTATATTCTTGCAGCAATAACCCTAATCCTATTGGGGCGCAATTAGTTGGTAGTGATTTAGTTAATGTCAAAACGTTGGACTCTTATGCTGATTCTTTACATCAAACTTCATCATATTTTAAGAGCTCGGTGAATTTATCATCATCCTCATATCTTTTCCTTGGAAAAAAAAATAATGCTCAAGCCTCTGCGTTGATTAAGTTTTATGTTTCGCTCCCAGATTCCATGAATCAAGATTTAATAGCAAATAATGCTCAAGTAATATCTTCAATTATAAAGTTGCCTACGGGCTATACATTTGGAGACAGTACCGCTTCTCTTGATTTTAGTGTACACAAAATAAATAATCCTTGGACTTCGTCAAGTTATAATGCCGATAATATTGGGGCATTATCTTTCGATCCGACCGACGTTAGTTCTAATAGAACGGTGACAGATTCCTTAACTACTTTTAATATTAGTAATTCTCTTTCAACTTCCTGGTTAGTGGCAGCAGCTGATTCTGTCGATTCAACTATATACGGAATTTATCTTATTCCTTCATCAGGCTCACAAAAAATTCTTGGCTACAATACAGCTTCGACTACTACAAATATTACCTTACAGTTAATAATTCAAAAAGCAGGTACTTACACAGATACGGTATCCTTTTCACCTTTGCAGGATTTAAGTGTAATCACTGGAAGTCTCCCCTCGGTTAATCATGAAGATATAGTTGTGCAATCAGGTGTTGAGATTAATTCAAAACTTTGGTTTGATATTTCAAAGATTCCTTCAAATGCAGTTATCAATTATGCTGACTTAACTCTGAGCCCTGATTCATCAGCGCAACTTTTTGGAAGTACATTTTATAACTCACTTTTAGCGTCAAACTTGGAAGATAGTGCGTCCGCATTGCCTGATTCGTCCTCTACAAGCTTGTATAATGTTATTATTTCATTAAGTGGAAACAAATACGTGGGAAATGTCACCCCAATTGTACAAAAATGGCTATCCTCAAAAAATAACCAAGGCTTATTATTGGAAGCAGAAGGAAACTTACTTGGGCTAGAATTATTTGCTTTAAAAGGCAGTAATGCTTCCGATTTGCAATTACGTCCGCGTTTAAGAATAACTTACACAACAAGGAAGTAGCCATGATTAAAAATTTGAAAAAGACAATTTTATTGATACTACTGTTATCGGTTTATATTTTCCCTCAAAGTGGTTCAAGCTACTCAAGAATAGGAATTGGCGATATGGTGTTTTCGTATTCAGCAAGAAGCATGGGAATGGGCCAGCTCGGAACATCTTTGGCGGTGCCTGACTTCACGGGAATAATAAACCCTGCAGCTTGGTTTAAATTAGATAGAACCCGTTTTGAAATTACGGTGGATGACAATAATTTATTCTTAAGAAATAATTCACAAAGCGGAAGAATATCTAGCGCAATTTTTAACGGCTTTACTCTTGCATTTCCGGTCAACCAAAAATATGGTGTTGGCATTGCTATGGGAATTGTCCCTTATTCGAGAGTAAGCTATGATGTTTCCCAGAGTTATCCATCTCCGATAACAAATGTTTCCGATTATCAGCTTAGTTATATCGGTAGCGGAGGATTATCAAGAACTTTTATTGGTTCTTCATTTCAACTTCCATTTGGATTAGTTTTAGGAGCTTCACTTGACTACTATTTCGGTCAGATTGATTACTCTTCGCAGGTAAACTTCACAAATACCTCAAATGCATCAACTAATTATTTGAAAAGTTATAGACCTAATGGCACAGGGTCAACAGTCGGATTGATAAGTCCGGATTTGTCTCCATTATTTAAGTCAAATTCAATTTCTGATATACGATTAGGTGTTGCAGTAAATTATATATCCAAGTTAAATGTTGACACTATCGGGTCGGCAAATACTACTTTAGGGGTTGACACTATAGGATTTGGGTCAGTCAAAATGAGCATTCCGTTAAGAGTATCAGCTGGACTAAGTATGGAGCTAAGCAAAAAATATTTGGTGAGCTTAGATATCCTTAGCCAGCCATGGCAAAATTATACTTTTAATAATGTCAAGTCGCCAGAATTAAGAAATGCATATAAAGTAAGTGCTGGATTTGAATATAGACCATCGTTAAATCTTGGTTCTACGTTTTGGCAGGCTATTATTTGGCGCGCCGGGCTAAGCTATGAACAAACACAATATTTTATAAATGGGACGGGAATAAATCAATTTTCAATTTCGGGAGGTTTCTCGCTGCCGCTTAGTTATCAGAATACTCTTGACATCGGAATTCAGTATACCGATAGAGGAACAACCAGTTTTAATTTAGTACAGGAAAATGCTCTAAGAATTGATGTCGGACTAAGCTTAGGCGAACTTTGGTTTGTACAATCAGCAAGATAATTTTTATTTTTTATTTAATGAGAGTATGCAATATCTATGTTTGAGCAATTAAAAAACGATAAAGAAATTTTTGATGTTTTAAAATTAGAGACTATACGTCAGCAAGATAATTTAGAGCTAATCGCTTCGGAAAATTTTGTTAGTCTATCGGTTTTACAAGCTGCAGGATCGGTATTGACGAACAAATATGCAGAAGGATATCCGGGCAAAAGGTATTATGGCGGATGCGACTATGTTGATATGGCTGAAAATATAGCTCGAGAAAGACTTAAGAAACTTTTTAATGCAGATTATGCAAATGTTCAGCCGCATAGCGGCTCTCAAGCGAACATGGCTGTGTTAATGACACTTTTAAAACCGGGGGATAAATTCTTAGGTCTAAGTTTAGCGCACGGTGGTCACCTAACACATGGTTCTCCAGTTAACTTTTCAGGACAGCTATATCATGCTGTTGGATATTCACTAAATAAAAATTCTCATCTTCTCGATTATGATCAGATAGCGGATCTTGCAAAAAAGGAAAGACCAAAACTTATTATTACAGGCGCTAGTGCTTATTCACGAGAATGGGATTATAGTAAGTTTCGTGAAATTGCCGACTCTGTTGGCGCTTTATTAATGTGCGATATGGCTCATCCAGCGGGATTAATTGCAAAAGGATTTCTCCAGAGTCCACTTCCGTTTTGTGATGTGGTTACTTCTACAACCCATAAAACACTAAGAGGGCCAAGAGGAGGAATTATTTTAATAGGTAAAGATAAAGAAAATACCCTCGGTATAAGATCTCCAAAGGGAGACAGGCTAAAGATGATGTCCGAAATTTTTGACAGCATGGTAATGCCTGGAATACAAGGTGGTCCTTTGATGCACATAATTATGGCAAAGGCAGTAGCTTTTAATGAAGCACTCCAGGATTCTTTTAGGGAATATGTGGGACAAATTATTAAAAATGCAAAAACATTAGCTTCAAGGCTAAATGAATTTGGCTTTGAAATAATTTCTGGAGGGACAGATAATCACCTGATGTTGATAAATGTTGGCAATAAAAATATTACAGGCAAAGAAGCTGAAAATTCATTGGGTACAGCTGGTATTACTGTTAATAAAAACATGATTCCTTTTGATACGCGAAGTCCTTTTGTTACAAGTGGTATTAGGGTTGGTACTCCTGCTGTTACTACAAGAGGTATGAAAGAAACAGAAATGCTCATTATTGCTGAGCTGATAAACAAAGCAATTATTAATTCCGGGAATGAAAAAATCCTATCTGAAATTAAAGAGGATGTTAAGGATCTTTGTTCAAAATTTCCATTATATTCAGAATTGAATTAATCAACTTTTAAAATTGGCAACAGAAGAGTTAAGTACTTATAATCCTTCATCTGAAAAAGAAGAAAAAGAAATGACATTCCTTGAGCATATTGAGGAATTACGGTGGAGAATTATATATTCACTAATCGGAGTTGGAGTCGGTTCTTTAATATGTTGGATATTTGTTGATTTCTTAGTGGATGATGTATTGCTTTTGCCGGCAAGTAGAGTGGGTCTGCACCTCCAGAATTTAAAACCATTTGGCCAGCTCATGCTGTATTTTGAAGTTGCAATGGTTGGCGGATTGATTATAAGCTTGCCTAATGTATTCTATCAGTTGTGGAAATTCATATCTCCTGCTCTTCGCAAGAATGAAAGAAAATATATTTCTGCAATTGTTGCTTTCTCTACACTCTGCTTCTTATTAGGTATAGTATTTGCATATTTTATTATGCTTCCATATTCTTTGAAATTTGTATCTCAATTTGGTTCTAAAAATATTACTAATGATTTTGCAATCGACGAATACATGACAATAATATTAAGTATTATGCTAGGTGCAGGTCTTGTATTTGAACTACCAATGATTTCCTTTTTCTTAACAAAACTTGGAATTTTAACTCCCCAGTTTATGAGAAAATATCGTAGACATGCGATTGTAATAATTTTTATAGCTGCTGCTTTTCTTTCTCCCGGGACCGACCCGGTTTCCCAAATAATCCTAGCTGTGCCTTTGATAATCTTGTATGAAATAAGCATTATAATTTCAAAATATTCTAGAAAAAAATCTTGATTAAGAAAGAACTCTCAGAAATTAGCGGTCTTATCAAATCAGAGCTTGAAACTTTCGATGAACTATTCAAAGAATCTATTCGTTCTAAAGTTGCTCTAGTTGATTTAATTGCGCGCTATATTATTCGACAAAAAGGGAAGAAAATAAGACCTCTGTTAGTCTTACTTTCTGCCAAAATAGTTGGTACTATTAACGAACGAACTTATCGCGGAGCTGTTTTAGTTGAACTCCTGCACACTGCGACTTTGGTTCATGATGACGTGGTAGATAATGCAGATAAAAGGCGTGGTTTCTGGTCAATAAATGCAATTTTTAAGAATAAAATAGCTGTGTTAATGGGTGATTATCTCTTGTCGCGCGGACTTATGATAGCTATTGATGGCAAGGATTATGATTTTTTGGAGGTAATGACTAGAACAGTAAAAAGAATGTCTGAAGGTGAATTACTCCAAATTCGTAAAACGCGAAAACTTGACATAGATGAAGAAACTTATTTTAAAATAATCTCGGACAAAACAGCATCCTTGCTTGAAACTTGCTGCTTAATTGGAGCTCTTAGCGGTTCCGAAAATACTAGCTATCATGAGGCTATGAAGATATTTGGCGAATCTATGGGAATTGCTTTTCAAATTCGTGATGATATTTTAGATTATGAGGGCAATTTTAGTATTACTGGTAAACCGATTGGCGGAGATATAAAAGAAAAAAAAATAACCCTTCCCTTAATTTATTCACTTAACCAAGTTTCAAAAAATGAAGCTTCGGCAATAAGAAAAAAAATTAAAAACGGGAATAAAAGCGAAAATGTTAACGAGATAATTGATTTCGTTAGACAATACAACGGAATTGATTATGCTATCAAAACTGCTCAAAAGTATTCTCTTAAGGCCAAGGAAGCTTTAAAAATCCTGCCCGATTCTCAAAGTAAAATTGCTCTTGAGAGTTTAGTTGATTTTGTAATCGAACGAAAAAACTGATCTGATCTATTATTGATAAATAATTACTATTCTTTTCCTAATTCCTCTTTATAATTAAAACCTTTTGCCGGTTCTCTTAAAGTTAAAACAGGGCAAGGGGCTTTTCGTACAACTTTTTCAGCGGTACTTCCAAAAAGTATATGTTCCATTCCAGTGTGCCCATGTGTCGAAATTATTATTAAGTCAATTTTCTCATCCAAGGCAGTTTCAATTATTTCAATAAAAGGTTTGCCTGTTTTAACAATGGTATTTACTTTGACTTCAGAAGGTATTTCTTTTTTTGCAAGTTTGTCAAGCTCTTCAACAGCTCGCTTATCCATTTCCAGATCAACTGTCGGAATTGCAATTTGACCCATACTGAAGTCGGGGGGATAAATTACGGGTTCAACTACGTATATTAAGAATAGTTCAGCTCTGAATTGCTGAGCAAAGCTTACAGCATACTTCAGTGAATTTTTTGAGTAGTCGGAAAAATCAATAGGTACCAAAATTTTTTCTATTTTAAGTTCCATCTTAATTCTCCTATCTTATTTTTTATTGTTTTTAACTGAAAGAAAATCGTCATCCATCTTTCTCAACCGGTAAGTTATTATTTGCAGCACTCCTTTCAAAATTTTTATCCCCTTTAGCGGGTACTTATCAATAAATTCATCCAAATCAGGTTTAAATATAACTGCAATTTTTGTATCTGTTTTTGCTATGGCAGAGGCTGATCTTTTTCCGCCATCGATCAATGCAAGCTCGCCAAAGAAGTCTCCTTTTAATAAAGTTGCTAAAAGAAGTTCTTCGTTATTTGAAGTGAACCTTGTAATCGTTACTTCTCCTGTCCTTATAATATACAATCCTAATCCCGGATCGCCTTGAGAAAAGATGCATTCTCCGGCAATATAACTTCGATTGTTTATTAGTTTTGAGACAATTGATAAATCCTTTTTATTCAATTCTTTAAACATAGGAATGGCTTGAAGACTTTTTTCCAGATCAGACTTTTCAGTAGGAGTATTAAATATATTCGACCAAACGCTGCTGTGAACTGTATCTCTATTTTTATCTTCCATAATTCCTTCTATTGAAAAATTCCGGACTCGGCAATTCGCCACATTTTTTGACACGGGAATCTATTTTCATAAAGTGCACGACCAATAATTACCGAATCAACTCCAAGTGATAACAGGCTTTGAACATCCATTAGCTCGTCTTTATTTCTAATTCCCCCAGAATGTGTTACTTTTTTCATTGTTAATTGGGCTACGTCTTTTGTGTATGTTAGATTTGGTCCGCCAAGAACACCATTACGTAAAACATCGGTAACAATAAATCTTTCAACACCAATTGTCGACATTTTCTTAGCAAATTCTTTATAGTGAATTCCTGTCTTAACCCGCCTACCTTTAATTACAATTTCGTTATCTATAATATCAAGTGCAATAGAAATTTTAGCAGGACCGTATTGCTCAAACGCAGAAATAAAATCGGCTGGAGATTCAATTGCCATAGTACTTAAAATAAGTCTACTTATTCCTACATCCATAATCATTTTCACATCCTCCAGTGTTCTAATTCCACCTGCAAATTCAACAGGAATAATTACTGATGAACAAATATTTTCAATTATGGAAAAATTTTTCTTACTATGTTCGGCTGCAGCATCAAAATCAACTACATGAATAAGCTTAGCATTTTCAGCTCTCCAAATTTTTGCCATTTCTACAGGATCGTTGCCGTATTCATTACAATTAAGCTCTGGTATTCCTTTAACAACCCTGACTGTTTTTCCATTTTTAATATCTATTGATGGTATAACTAATATATGTGCCATTTATGTCTTCTGCTTACCATTATTTTTAATTGTGTTTCGACTAATTATCAATTTCTGTATTTCATTAGTCCCTTCAAAAATTTTGAGAATCCGTGCGTCCCGGTAAATCCTTTCAAGCGGAAGCTCTCTCGAAAATCCCATTCCGCCATGAATTTGGATTCCCTTGTCTGCTATTTCAAGCATAGCCTCCGAGCAGAAAAGTTTTACGATTGCAGATTCGTTAGAAATATTTCTTCCTAAATCATAATTGTTTGCAGCTCGATAAACAATACTTTCCATTGCATAAATTTTAGTCTCGATTTCTGCAAGCATAAATTGAATAGCTTGAAATTTTGAAATAGCTTCTCCAAATTGTTTACGCTGCTTTGAGAATTTTACTGAAAGTTCCAAAACTTCCTTTGAGCCTCCTAAACAACCAGCACCTAAACCTAATCTTCCGGCATCCAAGGTTGCCATAGCAATCAAAAATCCTTTACCGTCTGTTCCAATAATATTTTCTTCTGGAATTTCCACATTTTCAAAATTAATTGAATTTGTTACACTGCCTTTTATACCAAGTTTTTTTTCATTTGGACCAATAAAAACACCGGGCATTCCTGATTCTACAACAAAGCCGGTTATTCCACTTTTTGTTCGTGCGAATACTGAAAAGATATCTGCAATCCCGGCATTTGTAATCCACATTTTTGATCCATTAATTATCCATTTATTTCCATGCTTTTTTGCAACAGTTTTCAAATTAAATGAATCGGAGCCTGCCTCATGTTCGGTTAAAGCAAAAGCAGCTATTTTTTCACCTGAGGTCAAAAGTGGTAAATATTTTCTCTTCAATTCATCAGAGCCTCCAATGTATATTGCATTTGTTCCTATTGATTGGTGAGCTCCTATCATAGTTGCTGTTGAGCCGCAAGCTCTTGTTACCTCTTCTTGTGCAATACAATATCCAACTTCTCCAAAACCTCCTCCGCCATACTCTTCAGGAAAATATGTTCCTAAAAGACCAACTTCGCCAAGTTTGGCTATCAACTGTTTAGGAATATATTCGTTTTCGTCAATTTGTTTTGCTAAGGGTCTTATTTCGGAATCAGTAAACTCCTTTACAAAACCGCGGAGCATTTTTTGATTTTCAGTAAAAGTAAAATCTATCAAGTAATTTCTTCCTATCTGTTCTTGAAAAAATAATCAAACCGTTTATAAAAACAAAGATAATCAAAACTTAAGGTTTCAAATGTCTCATATTATATGTATTTAATTGTCAATTGCTCATAACTCTGCACTAATTAAAAAATTCAAAATTTCCTTAGATTCTTGACTTTTCTTTAAGTAATAAGCATATTTGAACTATTAACGGATTAGTTTAAGGTCTGAATTGAAAAGAGTGAGGTTTTTTTTACTTCTCAGAATGCCTTAAACTTTTGCCAAAATTCTTTTATAAACAATAAAATTCTTTATTGCAAAAAAACTATAATCTCTAAAAATTCAGACGAGGAAATTACATGTCGTACAAAGAAAATATCTCAAAAAGTAAGTTTTTGAACTTGGTCTCAATACTAAATGCTTCCCAAGCTTTTTGGATTTTATCATTTACATTACTAACTGCAATAGCTTCTCAAATTACTATTCCGGTCAGACCTGTTCCATTTACTTTGCAAACCATGGTGGTAGTCATGTCGGGCGCTTTTCTGGGCGCTAAAAAAGGATTTTATAGTCAAATAATCTATCTATTTGCAGGTTGCTTGGGTATGCCGGTATTTGCGCAAATTCCTGATGCAACTATAGGATTCGCACGTTTGTTTGGGCCTACCGGAGGCTATTTGCTTGCCTTTCCTTTAGCAGCGTTGCTGACTGGTTATTTAGCCAAATTCAATAAATCATACATTTGGATCCTTATCTCTATGTTTTTGGGGAATTCGTTAATTTTATTGACTGGTTCGATTTATCTCGGTACTTTTTATTTGAAAAATATGTTACAAGCTTTCGAAGTTGGCCTAACTCCTTTTTTAATTTGGGAATTGGTCAAAGTTTTTATCGGGGCAAATATCTATTTTGGAATCTCAATGAAACATTCGGGTTCACGTAAATAATTTTGAATTCGTTAAACTTTTTCTGATAGAAAGTCTTGTTCGATGGAACTGAAGAATATTATTTTTACTATAGTCTTTATTGCTGCCATAGGTTTTTTCCTTTATAATTCAAGAAAAATAATTGAAAATCTGTCAGTTGGAAAGAAAAAGGATTATCGTTTTGATAATATTGGCAAAAGATTAAAGAACGTTTGGGTAATTGCTTTTCTTCAAAAAAAACTACTTCGGGATTTTAAAGCTGGAATTCTTCATGTCTTTATTTTTTGGGGATTCGTACTCTTCCTTTTTGCTGTTATTGAAGCATTTATCCAGGGCTTTTATTCACCATTTACACTCCAATTCTTAGGACCGGTTTATTCATTAATAACGATTATTGAAGATGTTATGGGCTTGTTGGTCATTTTTTCAGTATTATATGCCCTATATCGTCGCTATGTTATTCATATCCCTCGACTTGAAGTTGGTAAAGCTGAAAAGATTGACGCCACGATAATTCTGTTGTTAATAATGTTTGTAGTTATAGGAATGTTTGGTGAAAATATTTCTTTAATAGCTAGCCATAATTTTGTATTAAAGAATTATGAAGTGAGACCAATATCCGCTATACTTAGCCCGCTGTTTTATTCAGATCAACATGTAAATGCGGTTATTTTTTTTGAAATCTTTTGGTGGATGCATGTAGTAGTTGTGTTAACATTCCTGAATTACTTACCGTTTTCAAAGCATCTTCATGTATTGACCTCTATTCCGAATACTTTCTTTGCGAACCTTGAGCCCATAAGAAATACTATTAAACCTCTCAATCTTGAAGATGAAAGCATTGAAGTGTTCGGTGCTGCAGATATTGAACATTTTTCTTGGAAGCAAATTCTTGATGGATATTCTTGTACTCAATGCGGAAGATGTTACTCTGTATGCCCGGCTGCTACAGTTGGAAAATCTTTGTCACCAAGAAAAATAATAGTTGACATTCGGCATAGAGTAGAAGAAAAAGCTCCGCTCGTCCTAGAAAGTAAATCTAACGAAGAAATTTTTGGTAAAACTTTAGTCCATGATTATATCTCCGATACAGAACTTTGGGAATGCACAACTTGCATGGCTTGTGTTCAGGAATGCCCGGTAATGATAGAACATATCGACTCCATCGTAGATATGCGACGCAACTTAGTGCTGACGGAATCTCAATTCCCGACTAATCTAAATAATGTCTTTAAAAGTCTAGAGACTAATTATACTCCCTGGGCTTTTAACCAATCCGACCGTGCAGCTTGGGCAGAAGGTATGAACATAAAAACAATGGCTGAAGATCCAAAAGGTGAAATTCTTTTCTGGGTCGGATGCGCTGGTTCTTTTGATGAACGCTATAAAAAAGTTACTAAAGCATTTGCTTCCCTGATGCAGAAAGCAGATATCGATTTTAGAATTTTAGGTACTGAAGAAAAATGTAACGGCGACTCAGCTCGTAGGCTTGGTAATGAATATCTCGCCCAGATGCTGATGAAAGAAAATATAGAAACCTTAAATAATTACGGTGTGAAAAAGATTGTTACTGCGTGCCCGCATTGCTATCATTCGATTAAAAATGAGTATAAACAATTCGGCGGAAATTTTGAAGTACTTCATCATACTCAATTGTTGGAGGAAATTTTAAGTGAAGGTAAAGTAAAACTTAAAGATGATGATTTATCAAAGAAAGTTACTTATCATGATTCATGTTATATCGGAAGATATAACGGAATATATGACTCTCCACGCAATTCTCTTGAAAAGATCAAAGGCTTGGAAATTATTGAAATGGAGCGGAATAAAAGTAAAGGATTTTGCTGCGGAGGCGGAGGAGGAAGAATGTTTTTGGAAGACGAAGAGGGAGGAAGAATCAATGTTGAAAGAACACGAGAAGCTCTGGAAACAGCTGTGCCTACAATTGCTTCTGCTTGCCCATTTTGTATGACTATGTTGACCGATGGTGTCAAACATTTTGAAAAAATCGAAGAAGTCGAAGTAAAAGATATTGCGGAAATTATTTTTGAGAATTCTAACTAATCATTTCTATAAACTATATTTAGGAGGTTCACAATGAGTAAATTTGAAGACTTAGTTCAAGCAGTAAAATCCCTTGAAGCAGATTTTGAAAAATTCTATGATAAGGGACAAGCTGCAGCCGGTACGCGTCTACGTAAAGGACTTAGCGATTTGAGAAAACATGCCCAGGAAGTACGCAAAGATGTTCAGGAAGTTAAATCTCAAAGAAAAGCTAGCAAATCGTAATTCTATTTCAATTAAAGGCTGAATTTCATTTAATTCAGCCTTATCTTTATGAATAAAAGATTACCAATAAAACTCCTTTTAATTATTAGTTCTGTCTTTTTTGCTTTTGTTAATTCCTCAAATAATAAAGCTACTCCTATAAATAATATATCCTCTGACTCTTTAGTCACAATTTCTATTTCTGCGGTTGGTGATTTGATGTGTCACTCAATAGAGTCGAACTACGCTAGAGTCTCGGCTGACAGTTTTAATTTCAATCCATTTTTTGATTCGATAAAAGAATTTATTAAGAAACCAGATTTTGCGTTTGGTAATTTAGAAACCGTAACTGCTGGAAAGTCAGTAGGCCTTTCAGGCTATCCATTGTTTAATTCTCCCGATGAGTTTATCTCTGCAATTAAATATGCTGGATTTAAACTTATATCTACCGCTAATAATCATGCATTTGATCAAGGCGAGATGGGAGTATTGCGAACTATAAGAGAATTGAAAAAAAATCATTTATGCTATAATGGAACATTTATATCGCAAGCAGACAGAGACTCAATTCGCATTTTTGATATAAAGGGAATTAAATTGGCATTTCTCGCATATACTTATGGAATTAACGGTAATAGAATTCCTTCAGGAAAATCTTATTTAATTAATATTATTGACACAAATCTAATTAGTCAAGATATTGCAAAAGCCCGCATGGAAAATGCAGATGTGATTATTCTTCATTTTCATTTTGGTATAGAATATAAAAGGATGCCAGTTGAATATCAAAAGAAAATAGTTGAAGCATCCATAAGAGATGGTGCAGACATTATTATCGGTGGTCATCCTCATGTAATTGAACCCGTTGATTACTTTAAAACAACTAACCCAAATTTTGATACTGGCTTTGTTGCATACTCATTAGGTAATTTTATTTCAAATCAGAGATGGAGATACTCCGATGCCGGTGTAATATTGACATTAAATATTACTAAAAACTTTTCAACTAATACTGTTCATATTTCAAAGGTGAAATTCTTATCTACATGGGTCTTCAAAGGCAAAACTTCAAGTGGGGAGCAATACATTATTTTACCCTCTCAATTAGCATTTAGTCATAATGTCCCAAAATATTTGACAAAACAGGACTTATTTAAAATGAGTCAAGCTTTTCAAGACACAAAAAGAATTTTGTGTAAGTTTACAAACAAAATATCGCCTGAAATAATATCAGGGTTTTAAGAAATTTATCATTTCAAAATAAAATCTTATATTTAATTCTATTCATCTAAAGATTTTTATGGAATACAATAAGTCCGCTGAAAATAAGGAAAAGAATCGTGTAACCTATTGGTCTGTAATTGCTGCCATCTTTTTAACTTCGACAAAATTGATTATCGGAATTTCTACCAATAGTCTTGGAATATTATCAGAAGCGGCGCACTCAGGTTTGGATTTAATCGCTGCGCTTATGACCTATTATGCGGTTAGGTTCTCCAGTAAACCTGCCGATGAGGATCATAATTTTGGTCATGGCAAGATTGAAAATTTTTCTGCTCTCTTTGAAACTCTTCTATTATTAATTACCTGCGGCTGGATTATCAGTGAAGTAATAAAAAGAATGCTTGGAGAAAGCGCACACATTACTGTTAATATTTGGAGTTATATAGTTATCCTTACCTCAATAATTATTGATATTTCGAGATCAAGAGCACTAAAGAAAGTTGGAGTAAAATACAATAGTCAGGCGATTGAAGCCGATGCCCTTCACTTTTCAACCGATATTTATAGCTCTGCTGTTGTGTTTGTTGGACTTATAGGTGTTTATTTTAGCTTCAATTATGCAGATTCAATTGCAGCATTTTTTGTTGCGATGATCGTAATTTTTATAAGTTTTAATCTTGGAAAAAGGGCAATTGATGTCCTTTTGGACAAAGCACCAAAAGGTATTAAGGAAAAAGTAGAAGAAATTACTTCTCAAATCCCTGCTGTGGTTAAAGCACACGACATTAAAATTAGAAGTGCTGGTTCCCAAACTCTGGTTGAAATGAATATACATGTTAAGGAAACCTTGACAATAGAAAAAGCTCATGAAATCTCTCATGAAGTTGAACAAAAACTTCACCAAAAGTTTGATAATCTTGATGTACATATTCACATTGAGCCTGAAAAAGAAGACTAATCAAGATTCCAAATCCCCTTATAACTATATAATCAATAAATATAAAAGTGTTATATTTGTATTAATAAAATTGATTTGATTGTAACATAATGTTTAAAGTTGGAAATATAAGTATTGAGAAGGCCATTCTTCTAGCACCTATGGAAGATATTTCAGATGTTTCATTCCGTGTGGTGTGCAAAGAACTTGGTGCAGATGTTGTCTATACTGAATTCGCAAATGCCGAAGGATTAATTAGAAAGTCAGAAAAAACTCATAAGAAATTGGAGATTGTTGAAGAAGAACGCCCCGTAGGAATCCAAATTTATGGAAGTGGGGTTGAATCAATGGCTGCAGCTGCTAAAATTGCTGAAGAAGAAAATCCCGATTTAATTGATATTAACGCAGGCTGCTGGGTGAAAAATGTTGTCGCACACGGTGCTGGCGCTGGATTACTGAAAGATCCTCCATTTATGCAAAAATTAGTTAAGGAAGTTGTTGACTCAGTCTCTTTGCCGGTTACGGTGAAAACGCGTCTTGGAATCGATAGTGATAGTATCCAAATATTGGAAGTTGCTAAACGGTTGGAAGATGTCGGCGTTAAAGCCTTAACTGTTCATTGTAGAACTAGAGTAATGGGTCATAAGGGTGAACCAGATTGGGATTGGATACCTCGCATAAAGCAAGTTGTTAATATACCAGTAGTCTTGAACGGAAATGTACTTACACCACAAGACGTAAAAAAAGCATTTGATGAAACGGGTGCTGACGGAGTAATGATTGCGCGCGGCGCTATTGGCAATCCATGGATTTTCTATGAAGCTAAACAAATTTTAGCCAACGGCAGTGTGACTTCCGTTGTTGACGAAAATCTAAAAATTAAAACATGTTTGAGACATCTTCTTCTTGCTGTTAAGATTAAAGGGGAGAAAAGAGCTGTTTTGGAGCACAGAAAATTTTATTCCGGTTACCTAAAAGGATTGCCTTTTGCCGCACAGGTAAGAAAAGAATTAATGACTGTCATTGAGTTTAATTTAGTTGAAGATATCTTGCTTAAATATCTTGAAAGCCTTAAGCAAGAAGCTGTTGAAACCATAATTAACTAAATTTCCATTCTATCATTTTAAATAATCAAAAGAAATCACTGCTTTGAAAAGAACATTGTCGATAAAATTAGCAAGAATAATTTCAACAATATTCGTTCCTCCGTCTTTTACTCTTTTATTTTTTTTAGCGTTTTCCTTTTCACTTGAGGTAACATATCAAAAAAGCCTGGTTATGATTTTAGTCGCTACAATTTTTGGATTTGTTGCCCCGATTGCCCTTTTTTTATTCCTGCGAAATAAGGGAAAATTAGTAGATATTGATGCTTCCGTAAAGGAAGAAAGGACTGTCCCTTTCTTAATAGCGGAATTATTTTATTTAGCCGGGTTATTCATTCTAATATTTTATAAAATTAATATTATTTCAATCGCATTTTGGTTTTGTTATATTTCTAATACACTTATTATTGTTTTTATTAATAAATATTGGAAAATTAGTGTACACGCAATGGGCGCTGCTGGCCCTGCAGCTTCAATAATTTTCATATTCGGTTGGATTGGTTTATTAATGCTTTTCCTGGTTGCTATAGTAGGTTGGTCAAGAGTTAAATTAAAATGCCATTCAATAAGTCAAGTATTGGCAGGTGCTTTGTTCGGTTTTGTATCTACCTATTTGCAAATTTATATGATTTCAAAATATTTATAAGACAATTAAAAGAAATTTGAAATGACAGGCATGCTTAAGTATACAAAAAAAAATAACATTGGGCTTATCATGCTTAATCGTCCTGAAAAGAGAAATGCTTTTCATCCTGAATTGATTAAATCCTTGACAGAAAAATTAATTGAAATTGAAAGTGATAACGAAGTAAAAGCTCTTGTGCTAAGCGGAGAAGGGAAAAGCTTCTCTGCCGGTGCGGATTTGGAATACCTCAACAAACTCAATAGTTTTTCAACATTGAAAAATCAAAATGATTCTGAAAATCTTGGACAGATGTTTCTTCACCTTTATAATTTATCAAAGCCTACTATTGCCGCGGTAAATGGGGCTGCTATTGCCGGTGGGAGTGGACTTGCAAGTTGCTGTGATTTTGTAATTGCTGATAGACAAAATGCAAAGTTTGGCTACTCTGAAATAAATATTGGTTTCCTTCCAGCTATTGTTTCAATATTCCTCGTTAAAAAAATCGGTGAAGGTCCTGCAAAACAAATGCTTTTATCTGGTGAAATTATTCATGCACAAAGAGCATATGAATTGGGGTTTGTTAATAGTCTGTCAGATAATTTATTGATAGATGCTTTCTCTCTAGCTGAAAAATTATCTGCAAATCCCTCCTCTAGTATGAGCATGACAAAGAGAATGATTCATGAAATTTCGAATCTTGGAGTAGAAAATGCAGTAAAATATTGCATTAATCTGAACACAATTGCAAGAACATCGGATGATTTTAAGTATGGACTTGAGAAATTTCTTAATAAAAATTGAGGCTTGATAAAATGGATTTGAAAAAGTATATAAGAAATGTGATAGACTTTCCTAAAGAAGGAATAATGTTCAGAGATATTACTACTCTATTAAAAGAGCCTGTAGCATTAAAAAGTACGCTCGATGAGTTATATGAATTAGCAAAGGATTTGAAAGTTACAAAAGTTGTGGGTATTGAATCTCGCGGATTTATATTTGGTTCAATGCTCGCTGAAAAATTAAATGCGGGATTTATCCCTATCCGTAAGCCGGGAAAACTTCCAGCCGAAACCGAAAGCCAGTCGTACGATTTAGAATATGGAACCGATACTATCCAAATTCATAAAGACGCAATAAAAATAGGAGAGCGCGTTCTATTACATGATGATTTACTTGCAACCGGCGGTACAGCCCTTGCAGCGGCTAATCTTATAGAAAAACTTGGCGGTGAAGTTGTCCAAATATCTTTTATTGTTGAATTGAGTTTTTTGAATGGCAGAGACAAATTGAAAAATTATGATGTTAAAGCTCTTGTGGATTATCGAAACGAAGAATAAATTAACTTTTCTTCCACTTTGTTGGAGCAATAACTACTACAAACTCACCTTTAATTGTTTTTTCTGAAAGTGTGCTGATTATTTCTGAAGGTTTCCCTCTCCAAACCTCTTCAAATTTTTTCGTTAATTCCCTGCAGACTGCAATTTCTCTATCAGGTATATATTGTTCCAATTCATTAAGCAGTTTCTCAATTCTATAAACGGATTCGTATATAACTATTGTTCTTTCCTCTTTTGCAATTTCAGTAAGCTTTTTCTGCCTTCCTTTTTTTTGAGGAATAAATCCTTCAAAAATAAAAGAATCTGCAGGAAGGCCGCTAATTGTTAATGCAGTTAATAATGCAGATGCACCTGGTATAGGAACCACTGTAATATTTTTCCCGATTGCCGATGCAATTAGTCGTTTGCCCGGGTCTGAAATACCAGGAGTTCCGGCATCGGAAACTAGTGCACAGTTCTCACCAGAAAGAATCCTATTTAATACCGATTCAATCTTGAAATTTTCATTTACAGCATTAAGCGAAAGCATCTCCTTTTTTATCTCATATTGGTGAAGAAGATTTACTGTTACTCGAGTATCTTCACAAGCAATAAAATCCACCTCTCTAAGTACTTCTATACCCCTCAAAGTAATGTCTTTAAGGTTCCCGACTGGTGTGCTAACAATATAAAGAATATTCTGCAAATCGGCTCCGAAAATTTAAAATGATAACGGCTCCCAGTTGGAGCCGTACCATGCAAGTAGTTGATAATTAGTTGTTTTACGTAAGCAAAAATAAAATATTTCTAATAATATTCAAGGCGTCATTAATGTCACCTATAGTAATATTAAGAGGCGGTCTGAATCTTATTGATCGTTCTCCGCAACCTAGTAATAATAATTTCTCTTTGTAACACAAATTTCTAAATTTATTTCGAAGTTCCGTTGAAGGCAAATCGAATGAGCACATTAATCCTAATCCTCTGGCATTACTAATCAATTTCGGAAATTCTTTCTGAACATTCTGCAAGTTTTCCAAAAGATATTTTCCCATGACAAACGAATTCTCGACTAAATTTTCTTCTTCGATTACTTCCATTATAAATTTTGATCGAACCATATCTGTTAGATCTGCGCCCCAAGTTGAGTTAATCCTGCTTGAAACATGAAAACAATTTTCGGGAACTTCATCAATTCTCGGAGAAACCATTATTCCGCAAACTTGAGCTTTTTTCCCGAATGCAATAATGTCCGGTTCTACAAAATATTCAGAAGCCCAAAATTTTCCAGTTAAACCGAATCCTGACTGTACTTCATCAAAAATCAAAAGAATTTCATTCTCATCGGCGACTTCGCGAAGCTTTAAGAAAAATTCCTTTCTGAAAAAATTATCTCCGCCTTCACCCTGTATAGGTTCTAAAATTATAGCGGCAATATCATCTTGATTATTCTTTAATGAAAAATAAATTTCATCAATTGCCTTAACTTCTTGTTCCTTTATTGCCGTTAAATTTTCCTCAACCGGAAATATGATTTTAGGGTTAGTTATACGTGGCCAGTTAAACTTTGGAAAATATTTAATCTTGTTTGGTTCTGTGTTTGTTAAAGAAAGAGTATAACCGCTTCTTCCATGGAAGGCTTGCTTAAAATGCATGATCTGCTGTCCCTTTTCAGACTTGTAGCCTTTCATAAAATTCTTTTGCACTTTCCAGTCAAATGCGACCTTCAATCCGTTTTCCACAGCAAGTGTTCCTCCGGAAACAAAGAATAAATATTTCATAAAAGAAGGTTTCGCAACTCTCGCAAATGTATTCACAAATTCTGCCATTTGGACAGTATATATATCAGAATTTGAAGGTTTGTTAATAGCAGCATTTGCAATCTGCTCTTTAACAAAATCTGCTTTAATTTTAGGATGATTTATACCTAGCGCCGAAGAAGCGAAGAAAGTGAAAAAGTCGAGATATGAGTCTCCGTTTCGGGCATCAATAATTTTTGTACCTAAACTATTTTCTGTATCTAAAACAAAATCGAAGCCATCGGCAAGCATATATTTTGATAGCGTCGCATGTACGTTATCAGGAGTGATTTTAGAATTATTTTCTAAAATATCGTTTTCAAAGTTATGAATAGTCGAATTCATATTAACCTCCGCTAAAGGATTTATAATTAAATTGCTTAAATTTTAAGAAAAGGAAATAGAGATTGGAAGAGATGAGTGTTAGAAAACATCCTCAAAACGTGAGACAAAGTAGCTGCGAAGGTCTTTGAACCCGGTTTCTTCTTTGAAATTCTTTAGTTTTAACATATTATTAGATACTTATTAACTATTACAAAGTTATGAAATTTCCTGCGTAAATTCAATCAGGAAACTTTGTTTATTTAACTTGTAAGTTCCCCGATTGACTATAATGAAAATATTTACAAAGTTATCATTACAAAAATAGTTAATTAATTCGCTGATTTAACAAATCAACGGAAACCACATTTGGGGTGCATTCTGAATTATTCCAAAAGTTTTTTTAGAATGCTGAAATTAAAGAAAGGAAATTCGTATGAGATTTTTAAATAAACTCGGTATTGAGAAAATTAATTTTGGATCTTCTTCAGGTCAGAAATGGAACAGTACTAAAACAGACGGTGTGTTAACGATTAGTTCTCCGGCAACTGGTGACCTGATTGCGACTGTGTATCAAGCAAGTGAATCAGATTATGAAAAAATAATTTCGCGAGCGCAAACAGCTTTCCAATATTGGCGTAAAGTTCCCGCACCAAAAAGAGGAGAGATAGTGCGACAGATTGGAATTCGTCTTCGGGAATTCAAATCTTATTTAGGTATGCTTGTCTCCTACGAAATGGGAAAATCACTTCAGGAAGGGTTGGGCGAAGTTCAAGAGATGATTGACATTTGCGATTTCGCTGTTGGACAGTCGCGCCAGCTTTACGGATATACAATGGCCTCTGAACGACCTAATCACAGAATGTACGACCAGTATCATCCTCTTGGAATTGTTGCAACAATTTCTGCTTTTAATTTTCCCGTTGCCGTATTCTCTTGGAATGCGATGATTGCTATAGTTTGTGGCGATGTAAGTATTTGGAAACCATCATCAAAGGTTCCTCTTTCTGCTATCGCTACACAAAAAATAGTTGCTCAAGTACTGAAAGAAAATAATTTGCCCGAAGGAATTTTTTCATTAGTTATTGGGAAGGGCTCTACTCTGGGTGAGAGAATTCTAAATGACAAGAGAATACCTTTAATTTCTATTACTGGCTCTACAAAAGTTGGGCAACATGCCGCAGAAGCTATTTCAAGAAGATTTGGTAAATCTATTTTGGAACTCGGCGGTAATAACGCTATAATAATTACTCCGGATGCGGATATGAAAATGGCTATGCCTGCAATTGTTTTCGGTGCTGTTGGAACTTGCGGTCAGCGTTGTACTTCAACTAGACGTCTTATTATTCATGAATCGGTTTACTCAAAAGTAAAAGAGTCATTACTCAAAGCTTATAAAAGTCTAAAAATAGGTGATCCGCTAGATGAAAAAAATCACGTTGGACCTTTGATTGATAAGGAAGCAGTAAAAATGTTTGTTGATGCTTTAACAAAGGTTAAAAGTGAAGGTGGCAAAGTCATATACGGCGGAGAGATTTTATCAGGAAAAGGATTTGAATCCGGCTGTTATGTTAGGCCTGCAATAGTTGAAGCTAAAAATGAATATGAAATTGTACAGACAGAAACTTTTGCCCCGATTTTATATTTAATTAAATATTCAGGTGACATTGAAAATGCAATCGAAATTCATAACGGTGTTGTACAGGGGTTATCTTCCTCTATATTCTCTAATAATTTGAGAGATGTGGAAAAGTTTCTCTCTGTAGAAGGTTCTGATTGTGGAATTGCAAATGTAAATATCGGGACTTCCGGTGCAGAAATAGGAGGAGCTTTTGGCGGCGAAAAAGAAACTGGAGGAGGACGTGAATCTGGTTCTGACGCTTGGAAAGCTTATATGAGAAGACAAACAAATACGATAAATTTTGGGACAACTTTACCTCTAGCTCAAGGAATAAAATTTGAAATATAATATTCGGAAATTATTATTTATCTTATTCCTTTTTACCGTATTTAAGACAAATTCTTTAGCTCAAGAGTTTCACTTTGTTGTTTGGGGAGACAGTCAATTTGAAAACCCAAAAACTTTCGAAAAAATAGTTAAGGAAACTGAACTGCTGCATCCTGACTTTGTAATCCATGTAGGCGATATGATTCATGGTTATTCCTATGATATAAATACTGCAAGGGAACAGTGGAAAAAATTTAAAGAGCAAATTTCTCCTTTAACTGTCCCATTTTATCCAACTCCTGGAAATCATGATGTTACTACTAAAGAAATTCAGCCAGCCTATATAGAAGCATGGGGTCAGGATAAATTGTATTATTCGTTCAATTATAAAAATTCTCACTTCATTATCCTAAATGCATTCTTAGACCAGGACTTTGATACTATTCCTCCTAAAGAACTTGAATGGTTTAAAAAGGATCTTGAGAAGGCTAAAAGTGCAGAAAATATATTTATCTCATTTCATTCGCCCCTTTATATGAATCCCAAATATGATTGGAAACCTATCCGGGAACTCTTAAAAAAATATTCTGTTAAAGGAATTTTTTCTGGTCATTATCATATATATGATTATCGTGTTGAAAATGGGATACCTTATTTTTGCCTTAATTCGTCAGGTAATATGGACTTTGAAAATTTTCTTGCCGGTTATGGACATGGATTTTTATATGTTACAGTAAATGGGGGAAAAATCAGTTACGCATTTATTAGTAATGGTAAGATTTATCCTCCAGATGCAGTTAAAGAAGGTGAATTTCGACGGTCGCCCGAATTTTTTAATACTGATAAAACAATAATAATAAGTGATCCTTCAAAAGCTCCGGTTAAATTAGAAACTGAAGTGCCCGTAATAAACAAAAGTGATGTGACACGAAATTATACATTAACTTGGGAGACAGAAGATTATAGATGGAAGTTTCAACCCTGGGGAGCAAATATTACAGTAGCTCCCGGGCAGACTAAAATGGTTAAATTTGCTATATCAGGACCGGAAGGGAATTATACACGAGATAAATTGCCAGCACTAAAAGTATCTGCACCATATGTTACCTTGGCAGGAAAAGAAACTCGAAGTGTGTATTATTTCCACCTCTTTAATCCGCCGCAAACAATTGCTAAATTTACGAGTGATAAAATAATTATTGATGGCCTCCCTGATGAAAAAGCCTGGCAATCTTTAAAAGGTATTAGCCGATTATATTATGGTCATACCGGAGAGCCAGCGAAAGAAAAAACTTACGTTAAACTTTTATATGATAACAAAAATTTATATATAAGTATAGTTGGCGAAGAGCCAAATCCTCAAAAATTATCTTCAGTAGCTTATGGCGATATTCCGCTGGTATTTGCGGATGATGATTTTGAATTGTTCTTTGATACAAATCGGGATCAAACAACTTTTTATAGGTTAATGGTTAATCCCAAAGGAACAATTTTATGCAGTAGCCCTAAAGGATTGTTCTCTTTTAAATTTGATGTAAAAACTCATATAGGCAAAAATAATTGGAGCGCTGAATTTAAAATTCCTTTTTCTCAATTAAATATTAAAGAACCCTCTAAAGGCGATATTTGGGGATTCAATGTAATCAGACATCGTCTCCAATCTAATATACAGCAATATTTCTGGTCAATGATGCAGTATTATCTTCCTTATCAGCCGGAATATTTTGGTTTGCTTAAGTTTGAATAAGTTTATGTTTGCTCTAAATTATCTGTACTTTAATTGTGCTGCTTTGCAGTAGTGAAAAAATTATGCTAATTTTATTAAAGAAACAAATGATGAAAAATTTTAATATACTTTGTAAGTTTGACGGTCCTTTCCTAATCGGAAAACAATTAATAATTATAACATTTTTCTTTTATACTATGCTGAATGCTCAAACTAAATATCCCGAAATAAATAAACAAATTAAAATAGGCAATTTTACAAAAGCCGAAAAGTTGATCAATGATGTTATAGCTAAAGATAAGCTAAATGAAAATGAGAGATATAATCTCAATTTCCAAATTGAAAAAATGCATAGAATCAAGCTTGATTTTGACAGGACTACTGACGACATAAAATTTGCTTTAAAAAAATATTACCCCGCTTTGAATTCAAAAATGATAGAAAGGTGGGAGGCTGACAAATCACTTGAGATGAAAATTATAGATGGCAAAAAATTATTTTTCCATAATGCCGTCCCTAATTTATTTAGAATTAATATGCATGCAAAAAAGCGTAAGGAAGAAGTTGACGGAGTAACTGTAGATCCCCTTAAGATATTCTTATCTGAACATATACCTGGCTGGATAAGTGAAAGCCTTAAAAGTGGGGAAATTTATGATAATCCCGTTAAAATGAAACTTACATATACTTTAACTGTTGATTCGGATGCCGTCCCTTCGGGTGAAACCATACGTTGCTGGCTCCCTTACCCAAGAGAAGATTCCAAAAGGCAAAAGGATATAAAACTGCTTTCGGTTAATTCCGATGAGTACATTATTTCCGACAATTCACATCCTCAAAGAACCTTGTATATGGAAAAGACTGCGCAAAAAGGGAAGCCGACCGTTTTCCAAATTCAATATGAATTAACAGATTACTCTGAGTTCCATAATATTGATCCGCAGAAAATTAAACCTTATAACACTTCGACAAAATTATTCAAAGAGTTCACTTCAGAACGCCCGCCTCATATTGTTTTTACGAATCAAATTAAGGAACTATCTAAAACGATAATCGGAAACACGAAGAGTCCTTATGAAAAAATTAAAAAGATTTATACATGGATAAACAAAAATATCCCCTGGGCTAGCGCTAGAGAATATTCTACCTTAAATAATATTCCGGCTTATTGCCTTGATAATAAACATGGTGATTGCGGTATAGTTACACTTACATTTATGACATTAGCCCGTTATAATGGAATTCCATGCAGATGGCAAAGCGGCTGGATGCTTCATCCTGGACAGGTTAATTTACATGATTGGTGTGAAGTATATTTAAATGGATATGGATGGGTACCGCTTGACCAAAGCTTCGGGATTCAAAATTCCGATGATCCAAAAGTTGAATATTTCTATATAGGTGGGATTGATCCATACCGGCTAATTATAAATGATGATTTTGGAAAACCACTTTTCCCGGCGAAAATATATCCGCGTAGTGAAACTAACGATTTCCAAAGAGGTGAAGTAGAGTGGCGAGGTGGTAATTTGTATTTTAATAAATGGGACTATCATATGGATGTTCAATATCTTAAATAATAATTTGAATGTATGTAATTAGCAAAGTCACAAATTTGTTTAATGCATTTTTATCGATATATTTTCTTTATTTAAATTAATATCTAATCTGACTTCTTGTCCCTATTCCCTGGATAGGTTGAATTTTATCAATAGTTTATAATGAAATATTATTTTAGCGAAATATGATTCCAAATAATAAAGAATGCCCAATAATAAAAGTTGGGATACTGTCTGAAAAGAAAATTGCCTTTAAACTTCAAGGAGAATTTAGAGTCAAGGGGTATAACCAGTTATTTAGTGGAATTTTTAATGCAGAGCTGCTGCATGATAAAATTTTATGTTCATTCGAATCAGAAAAAATTGAAGTATTAAATGAAATTGTTTTTGAACCGAACAATTTATTGGCCGATTCCTTTCTAATATATGATGTTACAATCGGAGTTAAATTTCATTGGGAACGAAAGGAAAACGAATTGTTCAATGGTTCTCTTAAAATAATCATTGACGATTACAATCTGACTGCCATAAATATTTTGCCCGTTGAAAATTATCTGCTTAGTGTTAATTCTTCCGAAATGAGTCCCAAAAGTTCGATTCAGCTTTTAAAAGCACATGCTATTGTAACAAGAAGCTGGCTGCTTGCTCAAATGGAAAATTCTAAAAAGGATAAATCAACTAAGTTCTTTAACACACTATCTACTGAAGATGAAATAATCAAGTGGTATGATAGAGAAGACCATCTCCATTTTGATGTATGCGCTGATGACCATTGCCAGCGTTATCAAGGTATTACTAAGATTTCAACCGAAAAGGTTACCCAAGCAGTTAATGAAACATCGGGTGTTGTTTTAGTTAGCGGAGATCAAATTTGTGACGCACGATTTTCTAAATCTTGCGGCGGTATTTCCGAATCTTTTGAAAATGTATGGGAACCGGTTAAACATAGTTATCTTAAAGCGATTATCGACTATAAAACAAAACCGGATAATTTCAATCTTGATTTTTCTAAAGAAGCAAATGCCAAGAAATGGATAATGTCTAACCCGCCGGCTTTTTGCAACACAGCTGATAAGAATATCCTTTCTCAAATTCTTCTTGATTATGATCAGGAAACAACTGACTTTTACCGCTGGAATATTATTTATTCTCAAAATGAAATTTCTGAATTGATAAAGAATAAAAGTGGAATTGATTTTGGGGAAATCATTGATCTGATTCCTGTAGAACGAGGAGATTCTGCAAGATTAATTAAATTAAAAATTATCGGAAAGAAAAAAACTCTTACTATCGGTAAAGAACTTGAAATCCGCCGCTTTCTTTCTCTGAGCCACCTTTACAGTTCTGCATTTGTAATCGAAAAACTTGATCTATTAAATGGGATCCCTCAACGATTCTCATTATTCGGAGCTGGTTGGGGGCACGGAGTCGGACTCTGCCAAATAGGAGCTGCCGTTATGGCAGAGGAAGGTTATACGTATGATCAGATTCTTCTCCACTATTTCAGAAATTCTCAATTAAAAAAAATCTATTAATTGTTCGATATCTTTTCCTTACGATTATAAAAAATGGATTGAATAAAATGTCAAAAAAAATAACAGCTTTTCTTCAGTATAACGAAAATGATTTTACGAAAATCTTTGTAAAAGAACTTCAAAGCTCCGGTTTAGTTTCTAAAATATTTTTACTCAGCTCCAAAAATAACCCTGCTAAAATTGAAGGAACTAATACCTTAAAAATTGAAAGCCCCTTTGATTCAAACACAATAAAACTTATCAGTGATAATGCAAATTCTGATTATATACTATACCTGAATCAGGATATCTTAATTGAATTAGGTCAGTTTGCTCTGGAGAGATTCTTATACGTTGCTGAAAATACAAACTCGGGTCTATTGTACTCGGATTATCTGGAAATTACCGGAGAAGAAAAAAAACCTCATCAGTTAATAGACTACCAATTGGGCAGCATTAGAGATGAATTTAATTTTGGTCCTATTCTGTTTTTTTCCAAAGAAGCAATTAAAAACTATAAAAAGTCTTTTGAGTATAAATTCGCTGGACTTTATGATCTTTCCCTTTCAGTCTCGCGAACCAATACAATCTTGAGAATACCTGAATTTTTGTATTCAACCATTGCTACAGATTTAAGAAAATCCGGTGAAAAGCTTTTTGATTATGTAAATCCTAAAAACCGTGAGGTCCAAATTGAAATGGAAAAAGCAGCAACCGAACATTTAAAAATGATCGGAGCATACTTAAAACCTGAATTTGAGCAAATTAATTTTGATGAAAAAAAGTTCCGTTATGAAGCTTCCGTTATTATCCCCGTTAAAAATCGAGTTAAAACAATCGGAGATGCAATTCAATCTGTCCTTAATCAAAAAACAAATTTTGACTTTAATCTTTTAATTGTAGATAATTATTCTACTGACGGGACTACAAATGTAATAAAGGAATTTGCGGATAAAAATGAGAAAGTATATCACCTAATTCCGACGAGAAAAGATTTGGGGATAGGCGGTTGCTGGAATGAAGCTGTCCATCATAATGACTGCGGTATGTTTGCAATACAATTGGATAGTGATGACCTTTATAAAGGAATAGATACAATTCAGAAAATCGTAGATAAATTTAAAGAAGAAAAATGTGCGATGGTTATAGGAAGTTACTCTCTTACTGATTTTAAGCTAAATGAGCTCCCTCCTGGAATTATTGACCATAAGGAATGGACCCCTGATAATGGGAGAAATAATGCACTTCGCATCAATGGTTTAGGTGCCCCGCGTGCTTATTATACTCCGGTTTTACGCGATATAAAAATTCCAAATGTTAGTTATGGAGAGGATTATGCCATTAGCCTGGCTATTTCGCGTAATTATAAAATTGGCAGAATATTCGAATCACTTTATTATTGCAGAAGATGGGAAGAAAATAGCGATGCTGCTTTATCAATAGAAAAACAAAATATAAATAATACTTATAAAGACAGAATAAGAACAATTGAAATTATGTCACGTCAGAAAAAAAATTTGGCTGACTCTAAATAATATTTCCCTCGTCTAAGAATAGAGAAGGCACTCAATTTGGATAACAATATGTTATGTTCAAATAAAGAAATCGATAAATTCATTTCCTTGAGCGATTATTGGAATGCGTCCAAATTGTTACTCGAACAGCAGAAAAAACAATGGCCGCAGCTCGCCGAAGGATACAATTCATTGAGCTCAATAAAAGTTAAAGAATTTATATTTGATGGCTTTACAATAAGAGTACAATTTAACCCTGGCAGAATAATTTCCACTTCAGCAAATGTTAATGATGCTGCAATTAAAGAAAGAAAATGCTTTTTATGCCAACAAAATCTTCCCCCGGAGCAAAAAGGGATTTTATATCTTGATAAGATGGTTATTCTTTGTAATCCATTTCCCATCTTTCCCGAGCATTTTACTATTGCAAATATTGATCATTCCCCTCAGCAGATAATAAATTCATTTGATATTTTTTTATCACTTAGCAAAGATTTATCAGGACATTATACTGTGTTTTACAACGGACCTAAATGCGGTGCCTCTGCTCCTGATCATCTTCACTTCCAGGCTGGTAATAAAAATTTTATGCCAGTGGATAACGAATACTATTTCATTAAAGAAAAATATGGTAAAGAAATTTATTCTACAGATAGTATAGCCGTTTTCGGAGCAGATGACGGTCTTAGAAGATTCATATCGTTTGAATCAAAAGATATAAACTTAATAAAGAAGTGTTTCGGGAAATTTTATTCTATGTATAAGTCTCATTCGAGTGGAAGTGATGAACCTAAAATGAATATATTATCCTTTTATGATAGCGAAAAAGGATGGAGGGTGATTGTCTTTTTACGTGAGAAACACCGTCCGTCTCACTTCTCTGTAAGTGATGAAAATAAAATTCTCCTTAGTCCGGCAGCAGTTGATATTGGAGGTGTTTGCATTACCCCTCTTAAAAATGACTTTGACCGTATTACAAAGAATATACTCACTGAAATATTTAACGAGGTTTCATTCGACAAAGATAATTTTGAGCTACTGATTAAAGCTTTAATAGAAGATTTTATGAGCTAAATAAATCCTTCTATTTAATTTATTTAGCAATTCAAAATATTCAATATGTAGACTAATGTTTATAAATGTGTGTGCCCATATTTAATTTTAGGAATATAGAAGCTAATACAGTAAATGAATTAGAAATGACTTAAAGTAAATTAATTTGCTGTCTATATAATGTAAAATTAAAATGCCGGAGATAGTTTTCTTCAAATGGACTTTTGTAAAAACTAATTATCTAATTTTATAATTAAGAATTTGAGAATTACCTAATATGGAATATATAATCGGAATGGACGGCGGAGGCACTAAAACTAATTGTGTTATTGCTGATACTGAAGGAAATATATTATATAAAACTACCGGAGGACCTTCTAACTTTTTAATTTCGGGAACTGAAGAGGTATCTAAGGTCATTTTCGAGCTAATTGAAAATTGTAAAAATCAATTAAACATTAATTATTCCGAAATAAAGTTTATATTAATAGGAGTTACTGGTGGAGGGCGACGCACTGACTCGGAACGATTAGAAAAAAGCTTTATATCCTTTTCTAAATTAAAAGGAATTGAATTTGAAAATGTTCTGGTCGAAAGCGATGCACGCATAGCTCTTGAGGGAGCCTTTTCAGGTAAACCTGGTAGTATCCTTATTGCTGGCACCGGCTCAATTATGTTTGGTAAGGACGAGGACGGTAATATACACAGAGTAGGAGGGTTTGGAAGATTTTTAGGAGACGAGGGTAGCGGGTATTCAATTGGTCACAAAGGGCTTGTCGCAGTAGCTAAAGAATTTGACGGCAGGGGAGAACATTCCGATATTACTAGGCTGCTAAATGAGAAATTCAGTATCGATTCATCTGAATCATTAATTACCAAAGTATATAAAGATAATTTTAACATTGCCTCTGCCGCTCCTTTAGTAATAGATGCTGCAAGTGGTAATGACAAAATTGCTGTTAGGATTATTGACGAAGAAACAGAAGCACTTATTTCGTACATAGAAACTATGGTAAAAAAAATTGATAAACCTGTCTTGAATATTTCTTTTATTGGAGGAATATTACTTAGTGATAATGTTTTTTCAAGAACCTTGCGCGATAAAATTGCAAAGATATTGCCTAATGTTATATTAATTGAAGCAGAAAATCCTCCGGAAGTCGGAGCGCTTTTAATGATAAAGAGATTATTAAAAAAATAAATAACAATTCTTATTCAATTTGCGCCTTAAACGCTTATCCTAAACTCGGAGAACAATATTATGTCGAGAGAAAAAGTTGAATCGCGAAATCCATGGACCTGGGTCCCCTCACTTTATTATGCTGAAGGGATTCCCTATGCCTTGGTTATGTTGGTCTCTGTCATTATGTATAAAAGGATGGGCGTCTCAAATGCAAAAATAGGATTCTATACCGGTATTTTGTATTTGCCTTGGGTTATAAAGCCCTTATGGAGCCCAATTATAGATATGCTTAAGAAAAAACGATTTTGGATAATCTTAATGCAATTTATTGTCGCACTTGGATTATTAGGCGTTTCTCTTTCATTATATCTTCCAAATTTTCTCTTATTTACAATGATATTTTTCTTTTTAATGGCGTTCAGTTCTGCAACACATGATATCGCTGCTGATGGATTTTATATGCTCGGATTGGATGTGCATCAACAGGCATACTTTACCGGGATAAGAAGTACATTTTATAGGTTGGCCATTATTACGGCGCAGGGTTTTCTTGTTATAATTGCCGGGGAACTAGAAAAGAGTGGTGATATACCGGAAGCGTGGTCCACCGTCTTCATAATATTAACTATAGTTTTCTTCCTCTTTTTTGTATACCATAATTTTATCCTTCCTCATCCATCCGCAGATAAAGCCGTTGTAAATACTGAGACAACAGACCCGATTAAGAATTTTTTTAGAACATTTCTCATTTTCTTTAAAAAAGAAAAAATAGGTTTAATTATAGCTTTTCTTCTAATCTTTAGAATGGGAGAAGCTCAACTAATTACAATAGCGCAACTTTTTCTAAAAGACCCTAGAAATGTTGGGGGACTTGGTCTTACAACAATTCAGATAGGATTTGTTTATGGAACTGTTGGAGTTATTGCATTATCTATCGGTGGTATTATCGGCGGACTGCTTGCTGCGCGAAACGGATTAAAATTTTGGCTTTGGCCAATGTTTGTTGCTATAAATATTCCTGCTTTGGTTTATATTTTCTTGTCCTATACGCAGCCTTCAAGTTTTTATATAATTTCTGCTATGGTAGCCGTTGAACAATTTTGTTATGGATTCGGATTCACCGCATATATGCTTTATATGATTTATATCGTTGTCGGTGAATACAAAACTTCGCATTATGCTATCGCTACAGGATTTATGGCTTTGAGTATGATGGTGCCAAGATTATTCAGCGGCGAGCTTCAAGAACTATTGGGCTATCAGCATTTTTTTATTTGGGTCCTCTTAACCATGATACCGGGAATCTTCATTGTTAAATATTTATCTATCGACCCTGAATTTGGAAAAAAGAAAATGGAGCAAAAATAATGTTCAAAAATCACCCCAAAGGATTGTATGTCCTTTTTTTTACTGAAATGTGGGAACGCTTTGGTTTCTATACTGTTCTTTCAATTTTCATATTGTATTTACAGGAAAACTTTCATTGGGATGCTGCCTTTGCAGGCAATATATATGGATTATTTCTTGCTGCCGTATATTTTCTTCCTTTGTTCGGCGGCATAATTAGCGATAAAATCTTAGGCTACGGTAAAACAATTTTGCTTGGTGCTTTTGCAATGGGTATCGGATATGCTCTAATGTCTATTCCATCAAAAGAACCGGTTTTCCTTTTTATAGCTTTAGCTATAATCTCAATCGGTAATGGATTATTCAAACCGAATATATATGTAATCGTTGGCAACCTATATAAAAATGTAAGCGGATCGATGAAAGATGCGGCTTATAATATTTTCTATATGGGAATCAACTTAGGCGCCTTTCTGGCACCCATTGCAGCTGTTACAGTTAAAGACTTCATGATTTCTCATTACCACTTTTCTCTTGTGCATGCCTATAATGCTGCCTTCGGAGTCGCCGCTGTGGGAATGCTCGTGGGGATAATTATATTTCTGTCTTTTAAAAGGCATTATAAAGATGCAGATTATAGAATAAGCGATAAAGGGAAAGAAAATTCTGATGTTGTTTTGACTAAAGCTCAAGAGAAGGAAAGAATAACCGCTCTTGTAATCATTTTTACAATCATTATCTTTTTCTGGATGACTTATTATCAAAATGGCTTCACTCTAACTTTATTTGCAAAAAATTATACTGTTTCTCAAGTAGGAAGGTTTACTTATCTTCTATTTGATCCTCTTTCCCTTTTGTCTATCCTTGCGTTGATCATTTTTTTATCTACTGCAATTAAAAAAGCCGCTTCAATAAAATCGAGAATTTATAGCGGAATAATATCCGTTGCCGCTATTGTTATTCTTCTTCTAAAAATAGATTTTCTACCCTCTAGTAATAATATTTCTCCCGAAAGTTTTCAATCTTTCAATCCCTTATTCATCCTATTCTTAACTCCGATTATTGTCGCATTTTTTGCGTGGCTCAATAAAAGATCTAAAGAGCCAAGCTCTCCGGGTAAGATTGGAATGGGAATGTACGTCACTGCTTTATCTTTTGTAATTATGATTTTTGCATCAATTGGATTGCCTTCTGTCAATTCTACTGCCGCTTCTGTTTTCACTAAGGTAACTCCATATTGGTTGATTTCTTCATATTTTGTAATTACAGTTGCCGAGTTATTTTTAAGCCCGATGGGGATATCCTTTGTTAATAAAGTTGCTCCTCCTAGAATGAAGGGCGTAATGATGGGGGGATGGTTTGCAGGTCAAGCTATTGGCAGCTATCTAGCAGGATTTGTGGGAAGGTTCTATGTTAGCTGGCAGTTATGGCAGTTTTTCCTTTTATTGGTGTTTACTTCGATAGTTTCAGCTTCTTTAGTAATGTTGTTTTTAAAGAAGTTAAAGAATGCAGAAACAAATTAAATTTTCTTATAATGTGGAATTCTATTAAATTATCCGGTAGCTAACTAAGTAATAAAAAAAATGATTTTGAAACAAGAGGTACTAAATGAAATTTTTAATGTTTATATTCTTATCGACTTTAATTATTCCGGTTTATTCTCAACAAAATAAGAATATGGAAAATCTTGAAAAAATAGTAACTGAAATTCAAAATAAATTTGCTCCTGATAAAAGGACGGCTTTATTTCATGTTTCTCCTAAATTAGAAAATACAAATGAAGTCACGCTTTCCGGTGAAACAGATTTAATAAGAGCAAAAGAAGCATTACTCAGTAATTTGAAAGAATTAGGATATAAAACTATCGATAGTATAAAAGTATTGCCTGGTAATTATTTGGGGAATAAAATATACGGAGTTATTGATGTTTCTGTCGCTAACCTTAGAACTGAACCAAAACAAGAAGCAGAATTAGCAAGTCAGGCTTTGCTGGGAAGCCGTGTAAAACTTCTCAAAGAATCAGATGGATGGGCTTTGGTTCAAACTCCTGATGAATATATTGCTTGGATGGAAATTGGAAGTTTCATCCCGATGGATAATGAACAAATCAAAGAATGGGAGTCAGCTAAAAGAATAATTTTTACAAGCATAAATGGATTCTGTTTCTCAAGTAATAGTATTACCTCAAACCCTGTCTCTGATCTTGTTGCGGGAAATCTGTTGAAGGAACTTGGTCAGGACGGTGAATTTGTAAAAGTTGAATTTCCTGATAAAAGAATTGGCTATGTCCTTTCAAGTAATTGTGAGGAATTTAATAATTGGCTGGATAGTCAGCAGCTTACAGGCGAAAATATTGTTAAAACTGCAAAAAGATTTATGGGTGTTCCATATTTATGGGGAGGTACTTCTGGAAAATTGATGGATTGCAGTGGATTTACTAGAACCGTTTTCCTGTTGAATGGTATTTATCTTCCGAGAGATGCTTCTCAACA
>JAJYDC010000059.1 GCA_021777835.1 Bacteroidota bacterium
CACTAAACTTTAACAACTATAGCTTATAATTTAAGTGCTATTGAATCATTAGCATCAACATATTCTAAAGGTTTGCAATTATTTTCCATACAAAGTGACTATTCAGATTCCGATGCTTATGAGCGGAAATGATGCTTCGGATATTCTTCTTAGTAATGGTTTGGGGCTCCCACACAAAGCTGTCAAAAACAGATACAACAAAAGGTTTTCCCACAACACTGATTTCCATAGATCCGTCAACAACTAAAATTACCCCTTCAAAGGACGACTTATGCTTTGTGAGTGATAATAGCAAATAGCGTTAAATTTCTGTTCGGTTTTTTAAGTAGTCGTTTGCTTATAATTGAGGATGCTTCAACAATAATAAACTATCAACTTCCATATGATGGAATGGTAACAATAAATATCTTTGATGTTCTCGGCAGAGATGTGAAAACACTCGTTAACGAGTTTAAATCTCAAGGCAGATACTCCGTAAGCTTTGATGCATCTCATCTTTCAAGCGGCGTATATTTCTACCGGCTAAGAGCAGGTAATTTTGTTTCAACAAAAAAGATGGTTTTACTCAAATAATGATTGAATGATTTACTGATTGTTTTATTGAGCCGCTTCATGCGGCTCTCTTTTTGCGTAGCAGTCTTGCCTATATTATTCAAAGAAATTATGAAAGCAGGATGTATTTGCTCTATTTAATGAAGTGCAACCAATTTGTTCATTATTACAAAGCAATAACAATTCCTCTTTAACCAATACGATTTTTGAATCTATTTTGAATATTAAGCTATTATGAATTTATATTCTATCTATTGATTCTCGCTTTTCTTCTACTTAATATTCATATAAGAGGTTTTACTAAGAAATTAAAGCTAAGGTGACAATATGTTTAATGATAGTAAGAGCATCTTTCGTTTTTTATATAGCAACTCACGTAAGTTATCTTTTCTTCATATATTTTTAATAATACCTTTTCCAAACAATAAAGTATTAATAAAGCTGTCTCAATTAGTGTGGGAAAACAAGCATGCTTCTTAATGCGTTTATAATTACGTCCTCTTGCCTTGTTGTATTTAATTTACATATTAACAAGGTAGTAAATAACTCTGTCTTTTCTTATTTGTGCTTTGCCGTTTCTGCTGAACATCAAACACAGAATTATCCCCTAATAAAATCAAATAACTTCCAGTCTAATAAAGAAAGCATTTTTAGAAATGGCATTTGGACTACTATAAATATTCAAGTTGGCAAAACTAAAGTATCGGGGGAATGGGATAAATATGTTTTCGGCAAAACAAGAATATTATATAGAGGTCATAGAGTTCAAAGTATAAAGTCATATCGTAATTGTAGCTACTTAAAGCTGTTACATATTAACATACAAAAATATAAATCTAAAGCTTTAATCATCCGTACAAACAATTTAGATCCAATGAGGTGTTGAAAATGAAAAATAATATTTTATCAAAAAAATATTTAATTAACTATTTCTATTATGCAAATAATTTTAACGATCTCGTCAGGTACAAAACCCTAAATTTATCTTCAATCGGAATCTTTTTTATTTCTCTCTTTTTTTTTCTATCTGGCTGTAAAAATAAAGATAACATTGTATCACCAAAGAAAGAAACCGCTGATACCACATGGATTCAAGGTGAAGGATTGCAAGGATATGCTGTTTCGGGTTTGGGAGTAAGCGGCAACAATCTTCTGGCAGGTGCTTCTCATTTCCCTTTACCTTACGTCTATATTTTCCTTTCAACGGATGATGGCTTAACCTGGAAACAAGAAGCTTCATTTCACGTGGATAATACAATTCCCCATACTGATCTCATTTTTACTCCTTCCATAAGTTTTATTGACGATGGAACGGTCCTTCTGGCTGGGGCTTGGAGTCTTCCCAGAGGAGCTATATACCGGTCAACGGATCATGGAATTACTTGGTCAGACAGTGGCATAAACTGGCCAGAAAAGGACAGTGACCTTACAGAAAATATGAATTGCTTTTGTCTTGCCAACGGCAAAATTTTTGCCGGAACAAGCCATGGAGTTTACGTATCATCGGATCATGGTTCTAACTGGGCGGGGTTTAATACAGGATTATATGATTTGAATACGAATCGAGGATATTCTATTACAGGGATTACAAACATCAATTCAAACATTTTCGTGTGTACCGTCGGGAATGGTATTTATCGTTCAGAAAATGATGGTAATAGCTGGGATAAAGTGAACTTTACTGACTATGACTTTCAATCCTTTGCTACTATAGGGTCTAATATATTTGTTTCAGCATTTAATCAATTAGGTAAACAGTACACTGGCGGCGTTTTTGTTTCCACAGATAATGGAGATAGTTGGCAGCACACAGATTCAACATTGATAGACCATGGAGTGGGACCTCTCTGCTCGTATGGCTCATTTCTCTTTGCAGAAACCGATACCGCCCTCTTTTTCACCAACAATACAGGTATTACATGGAAGAATATTTCCATTGGAAGGGAAATCTTTTGGACAAGTTCGATAATGATTCACAACTTACATATGTATACAAATAGCGGCGGAAGTATCTGGCGTTATCCGATTTCATTAATAACAGGGTACTAAATAAGAAATAAAAATATAATGCTAATTAAAATGAAAGGAGAATAACATGTTAAAAATCACTTAATCATGGGAGGCGTTGCACCGCCTCCCATATCACTATTGTGAAAATAGGCAATAAAAAACTGCGACACTTTCTAATAAAGTTAACGGATAGTTTTTTATTTGCCAATAATAATAAACGCATTTATTAATTAATTTCAAAATATGAAAGACACAAATTATGATAAAAATGAAAATGAACTCTTTGTTTACAATATGCACATTTTTAATGCTATTTGGTAGCATGTTTCTAACCGCAGAAGCTCAGCAAACAGTAAAAGATGACATACCAAAAGATATTAAAAAGCTTGGGCTATTACCTATTGCTCATTTAGACAGTACTAAAACCTTGAGCCTAACAGTAGGACTTACTTTGCAAAATCGTGATGCTCTTGCAAATTTACTACAAGAATTATACGACCCCACAAGTATAAATTTTCACAAATGGTTGTCCCCAGCGCAGTTTACTGCTCAATTCGGTCCCACTGAGCAAGAGTATCAATCGGTTTTGAATTTCTTTATAGCAAATGGCTTTATAGTAACCAAGACTTATTCCGACCGAATGTTAGTAGATGTGAGTGGAAGTGTTCGCGATATTGAGAAAACATTTCATTTAAATTTGATGGTCTATAACCACCCGTTGAAAGCAGGTATATTTTATGCCCCTGACTTAGAACCTTCGCTAAATTTGTTGACGCCAATAGCACATATAAGTGGATTGAGCAACTATGCAATTGCTGTTACACATATCAAGGTGACTTCAGCAAGTAGAACGAATTCAGTTCCTATGAATGGTACGGGTTCAATTGGTGGCGCATATGGCTCGGCGGACTTCAGAGCTGCTTATGCACCTGGAGTAACTCTAACTGGATCAGGGCAAGTGACTGCATCCTTGCAACTAGATGGATATAGCACAAGCGACATTACTCATTACGAAAGTGATAATGGTTTACCAAATGTTCCTCTTCAAAATGTATTAATTGATTCAGCAAGCGGCAATCCGAGCGGAAATGGTGGAGAAGTAGAAACGACTCTAGACATTGAGATGCAAATGGCTATGGCGCCGGGACTATCCAAAATAATGGTTTACGAAGCGCCTACTACAGGCGACTTATATCAACATTTTGATCACATTTTAAGTCAAATGGCAACTGATAATTCTTCTAAACAAATTAGTTGTTCGTGGGGTATTAATCCGGACGAGTCAGATCAGACTGCAGATAATAGTTTCATTCAAATGGCGGCTCAGGGACAAGCTTTTTTCTGCGCTTCAGGAGATGAGGATGGTATAATTAATTCTACGTGGACTAGTGGAAACGAAAATGTTAACTCTTTTTTTTCTTTTCCTTGTGACGATCCAAACATCACACAAGTTGGTGGAACTACTTTGACAACAAGTGGCCCAGCTGGTTCTTATGTGTCCGAGACTGTTTGGAATACTAATACTTATCAGGGATATCCACGCTATGCTTATGTAGGAAGTTCTGGTGGAGTGTCTCAGTTATATTCTATTCCAAGCTGGCAAACATCTGTTAACATGTCCAACAACCAAGGATCGACAACTATGCGAAATGTTCCAGATGTAGCTTTAATAGCAGACGGTATTTACGAATATGTAGATGGACAACCTATTTATAACCAGGGTGGCACGAGCTGTGCTGCACCCTTATGGTCTGGATTTATTGCACTCGCAAATCAACAATCAGTTTCCAGTGGTGGAGGCCCTTTAGGTTTTATTAATCCAATAATTTACACACTAAGCCGAGGATCTCAATACAGCTCCGATATACATGATATTACAAGTGGCAACAACAGTTGGCCCGGAAGTAGTGGAAAATTTTCAGCAACTTCTGGTTTTGATCTTTGCACTGGCTGGGGTTCGCCTAAGGGCCAATCCTTAATAAATGACCTTACTGAAGCTCAACTTTATTATTATGCATATCAAAACGAATCAACAAATTATGATGCCACTGGTGATAACCATAATCGTTCGCTTGCTAAAGGTAATAATCTTTATGAAGCTTTCTCTTCAGGAGGAGAAATTTTTGTCAGACAATCCTCGAACAATGGTTTTTCATGGAACTACACAACTAGGATCAGCACAGGCAATGGAAATAATTCGGTTCCGTCAATAGTAGTTTACCCAGTATCAGGCACAACTGATACTGTTAACGTAGTTTGGGAAAGAAGTCTTGGATCAAATTATTATGATATTTATTATTCAATGAGTGGAAATTCCGGTGCTTCCTGGTCATCACCTATATTACTTGAAAATAGCGTTCTTGTATCCTCCTATCAATATGGCGGCCCGCAGCCCGTTATTTGTGGAATTGCAAGCACTCCTAACAATCCGCCTTATAGTCCAATTCAGCCAATGCTTCCGGCAAGTTATATGCATGGTATTTTAGTCGTATATACAAGTAATAATGGTTTATACTATACATATGAATATAATTATCCGGGATGGGGATGGAGCGCACCCGCTTCTATTACTACTTCTGCACCCGGATCTTACATCTGGTATCCATCTTTAGCAAGCTCAGGGGGAAACGTGTCGCCTTATGCAAATTTAAGTTACGATGCCCGGTACTATCATAAAATTTATTCTAATTATTTTACTGCTTCATCAAACACATGGTCTACTGAAGCCGTTGTTTATGATGGTTCTAATCAAATGAGCTATGACAGGCAATCATGTATAGCCGCAGGCGGAGCATATATCTTTGATGCTTGGAATTCCTATAATTCAACATACGGTTATTATACAGTGAAATTCAGGCAGGGAAACTATCCGAATAGTTGGCAGTCTTGGGAGTGGACATATCCGGGAACAACTGCAAATTATTTTTTCCCGTCAATATCAGCATACTACAATGGTAGCGAATATGTTGCTATTACAGATTATACTTCCCCTGGTAATCAGATATTATTACACAAAGGAAATATGAGCACATTTACGTGGCAGACATATACAGTCGGCTCTAACGCCTTGTTCCCCAACCTTCCGAATAGTAATAATGACGATGGTAATTCAGCTCCTTTAGAGGTATGGACCGGTACTGCTGTTGGCAGCGCATACCCGCTTTCAATAAGCAGTCAAGATTTGCCAAAGGAAAACAGTACAGACGCAAGTTCTAAAATTACTATTTATCAGCGAGCCATTTCTTCCGGCGATGTAAGAGTTGAATTAGATGGTGTCTCAGCAACAACTAATCAAGGACAGGATATTAATATTCCTTTGAAAAGCTTTGACTACACAAAGAACGCTGACATGTCTGATCCTTGGCAGTATTTGCAGACTGAAGATTCTACGGCAATTGCTGGCGTCAGTAATGTGACACTCAATTTATCCGTAACAACATCGAACAATGCAAAGGCGGATAGCATCCAATTACTTGCCCAAAAGGCAGCTAATGTTGTTACCCCAACAGAGCTTGACATCTACAATGGCGGAGAGCTCATATATACAAGAACACTTTCCGGTAAGGATGCAATACTCAATAGAAAAATTGAGTTCCCAATTCCGGGAGGAACACTCTTGGGATTAAAACCAGTAATTAAATTCTCTGCACAAGGAGATCAAAGTGCTGTTGTTAAATTTTCAACAATAGAAAATACGATATCTACTGCACCGAGTTTAAGTCAGCAGCTTGCTGCAAATACTGTGACACCGACTTCCTTTAATCTCCACCAAAATTATCCTAATCCATTCAACCCTAGTACGATCATAAGCTATGATATACCTAAGTCGGGATTTGTTACATTGAAGGTATATGATTTACTCGGGAGAAAAATAACGACGCTATATAACGGCAATCAGAAAGCAGGAACTTATAATGTCTCATTTGATGCATCCAGGCTTTCAAGCGGAGTTTATTTCTACCAACTAAGAGCTGGAGATTTTGTTTCAATAAAAAAGATGGTTTTGCTCAAATAATGATTAAATGATTTACTGAAAGTTTTATTGAGCCGCTTAACGCGGCTCTTTTTTTACGTAATCCGTAAAAACGAAACTGCGGGTCAACCCCTCCTTTTTATGGCACAAACTCGACCTATTATATTCTTATTTTAGCTATACTGATTATTTTTCAAATGATTCCTACGTCACTATACCCCCTTCAAATAGTGCAAAATATTGTATCTTTTACCCAAATGAATTAAATTTCTTGGACATTTTTAACCATGATTCTAACCAGTTTAAGTCTTTTCCAAAGGCTCATTTAACGTATTTTAGTGAAAAGCCTATAGCACAAAATCAATTTTTACTGGCGAAAAAGACATAATTTTTTATGATAATCGAAATTTGAAAAGAGGTAACTTAAATGAACGATGAGAAATCAAAAGAACAAGAATTTATTGATACTGAAACACGGGAATGGCTATACTCGCTTGATTATGTTTTGGAGCATGGCGGTCCCGAAAGAGTTATAGACATACTACAGCAGCTTCAAATTAGAGCTCATAAAGCAGGTGTTAACGTCCCATTTTCTGCAAATACTCCTTACATAAATACTATTCCGCGTGAACAACAACCCCCTTTCCCGGGTGATAGAGAAATTGAAAGAAGAATTAAAAGCCTCATTCGCTGGAATGCTATGGCTATGGTAGTCAAAGCTAATAAACTGGAACACGGCATCGGCGGACATATCTCCACATACGCTTCGGCCGCTTCTTTATATGAAATTGGCTTCAATCATTTCTTCCGCGGTAAAGGTGAAGATTACGACGGCGACCAGATTTTCTTTCAGGGTCATGCTTCCCCCGGAATTTATGCAAGAGCTTTTCTTGAAGGAAGAATTTCCAAAGAGCAATTAGAAAACTTTAGAAGAGAATTAAAACCCGGTGGTGGTCTATCATCATATCCGCATCCCTGGCTTATGCCTAATTTTTGGGAGTTTCCAACGGTCTCAATGGGACTCGGTCCTATCATGTCAATTTACCAAGCACGTTTTAACCGCTATCTTGAAGACCGCGGTTTGAAAAAACCAAATGGCTCTAAAGTCTGGGCTTTCTTAGGTGACGGAGAAACCGATGAACCGGAAACCCTAGGCGCAATTACTCTTGCATCAAGAGAAAAACTTGATAACTTGATTTTTGTTATAAATTGTAATCTCCAAAGACTTGATGGCCCTGTAAGAGGCAATGGAAAAATTATTCAGGAGCTTGAAGCTAGCTTTAGAGGCGCAGGTTGGAATGTTATAAAAGTAATTTGGGGAGGTGACTGGGATCCTCTTCTTGAAAAGGATAAAGACGGCAAACTTGTAAAAAGACTAGGTGAAATCGTAGACGGTCAGTATCAAAAATATTCTGTAGAGACCGGACAATATATTCGAAAACATCTTTGTGCTGACGACCCTGATTTGCAGAAGTTGTTTGAACCCTTATCTGATGAACAGTTAAGAATACTCAAACGCGGAGGTCATGATCCCGAAAAGGTATATACTGCTTATAAATCAGCAGTTGAGCATACTGGATCTCCGACTGTTATACTTGCAAAAACTATTAAAGGCTACGGACTTGGCGAAAGCGGCGAAGGTAAAAACATTACCCATCAGCAAAAAAAATTAAACGAAGACGAACTTGCAGAGTTTAGAACACGATTCGGTATTCCAATTTCTGATGAAGAAGTTGCGCAGGCACCATTCTATAAACCCGCCGATGATACGCACGAAATGAAATATATTCAGGAAAGAAGAAAGGCTTTGGGGGGATTTGTTCCTTCTCGTAAAACAAATTTACGCCCTATTAAGACGCCTCCGGAGGAAATCTTTGAAGAGTTTTATAAAGGCACCGAAGGTAGAGAAGCCTCAACTACAATGGTATTCGTACGAATACTTGCGAAACTTTTACGAGATAAAGAAATTGGTAAACTAATTGTTCCGATTGTTCCGGATGAAGCTAGAACCTTTGGTATGGAAGCATTGTTCCGCCAAATAGGTATTTATTCTCACGCCGGTCAACTTTATGAACCTGTCGATAAGGAAAGCCTTCTCTATTACAAGGAAGCTAAGAATGGACAAATTCTTGAAGAAGGAATTACCGAAGCCGGCTCTATGGCCTCATTTATTGCGGCAGGAACTGCTTACGCAACTCATGGTATAAATATGATCCCGTTCTTTATTTATTATTCAATGTTTGGACTTCAAAGAATTGGAGACTTGATTTGGGCCGCTGGCGATATGAGCGCTAAGGGATTTTTAGTCGGTGGAACTGCAGGTAGAACTACATTAGCAGGTGAAGGATTACAGCACCAGGACGGAAATAGCCATCTTCTTGCTT
>JAJYDC010000060.1 GCA_021777835.1 Bacteroidota bacterium
CGCCCATTACATTTACAACACCGCTTAAACCTAGATCGCTATTTTTCTTAAGCACTATATTAATAATTCCTGCTGTTCCGCTCGCGTCATACTTGGCTGAAGGATTTGTAATGAGTTCAATGTTTTGAATTGAACTAGCTGGTATCTGCTGCAATGCATCTTGTGCACTCATAACTGACGGGCGTCCATTTATGAGAACCGTAAAGTTTGTACTTCCTCTTAGACTAACAGTGCCATCTATATCAACACTTACTGAAGGCACATTCTGAAGAATATCTGCAGCCGTTCCGGATGCAGCGGTTTGCATTTGGCTTACATCAATTACTTTTTTATCAAGCTGGTATGATATAGGAGATCTTTTCCCTTCCACTACAACATTCTGTAAAGTTATAGCCGTTGGAACTAAATAGGTGTTTCCCAAATTCACATTAAGATTCAACTTTGAAACATTTATATTACTAATACTTTTTCTAGCATAACCTATGAACTGCATGTATAAGTAGTACTTATTAGGCATAATGCCTTTAAGAACAAATCTACCTTCTTTATCTGTTACTGCGCCTGTTACTTGCGCACTGTCTCTTTGGGTAAATAGTATAACATTTGAAAATTCAATTGGTTTCTTTGTTGTTTCATCAAAAACCCTGCCTGTTATTGTCCCACCGTTCTTTAAATCAATTCGCTTTTGACTATATAATTGAACTGATAATGCAAATGAAATAATAATAAAAATACCAAGCCTAAACATAAATTCTCCGTATGGATAGAATAAAATAAAATTTAGCATAGAAAGTCTTAGCGCGATTAGTTAGTGTAAATTTTATCTGCGCCTTAGGGGATACTTTGTCAAGTTCACACTGAGATTAAAATTTAGTCAACATATATGAAAATAAGATGAAAAATAATGTCTAGGTAAAAAGATAACGATACCACCATCCAAAATTAATAAAAAGTAACATATAAAGTTTGTCGGCAATTTGTTTTGCGTCATAGATACTATTTTAATATTTTTGATATAAGTAAATGCTATTCCTATTTCTCTGACACGTTTTTGTCTTAATATTTGAAGCTTGCCATTTCACCATAACCATTCAAAAGGGAAAACAAATCAAAAAGTAATTCTCAATACGATTTGAAAACGTTCCTCAACGCATGCTCCACCTATATAACACTAGAATAATGTAAACCTTACAAATAATAACCTGCTTGTTGCTTTGCTAATACATAAAATTAGGATGATTTATTATTATTGGTAAGTTTTGAGTTGAGGTTAAGATTCAAATAGAGTAGAAAGCAACTAATACTGAGCTCTTAACTATTCGTAAGCCCCTTCCTGAGATTATTTTATTTAAACAAATTCGACAACATTTGCAGAAGTGAATCGTAATAGATTTATGCGGGTAACAAAATAAAGTCCCCTAACGTAGTAATGAACCTAGACCTAATACCAAATAGGTTAAACAATATTCATGGGAAGTATAACTGTAAAAACAGTACCCTTTCCTAATTCACTCGAAACAGTAATTCTACCTTTATGCATATCAATAATCTCCTTTGCTATTGCCAATCCCAATCCGTTTCCGCTAATTTCTGCGCGTGTTTCATTAGATCTGTAAAACCTCTTAAAAATATAAGGCAATTCGTGTGGAGGAATTCCGGAGCCATTATCTTCAAATTCTATCTTTATATCTTTACTATCCATTACTCCAAGCTTTACCGAAACGAATGAGCCTGTATTTGAGAATTTAATTGCATTTTCTATTAAATTGACAAACACACTTTTCAATTTTTCCTTATCTGCTTTAATTTCAACAGCATCATTTATTTGCAGATCCAACTTTACACTTTTCCTTATTGCCTGTTTATTTAATAGTTGAACACAGTCAGTAAGCAACTCATCTAACCTGACCACAGTTAAATTCAATCTGATTTGAGATGAATCCAACTTCGATAATGTTAAAAGTGAACTCGTCAGTTTAGTCAATCCATCAATCTCATTAAGTGCAATCTTAATGCTTTCTTTAGCCTCATCATCAGATAGTTTTCTCTCTAATATTTCAAGTTCTGTTTGAATTACAGTAAGAGGTGTCCTTATTTCATGAGATGCATCGGCGACAAATCTTTTCTGGCTCTTAAAAGCGTCGTCAAGTCTTTCAACCATTTCATTCAACGTTTCTCCAAGTGCCCTTACTTCATCCTTTGCCTTTGGAAGCTCTAGTCTCTTATCAAGATTATTACCCGTAATTTCCTTTGCATTATCTGCCATCTTAGTTACCGGCTTAAAAGCCGCTTTCGAAATGAAATATGCCATAATGCCAGTAAGAATCAACCCCAAAGGAATCACAATAATGAAAATATAGAAAAGTCTATCAAGATCTTCATAAGCATCCCTTAACGACGCTGCAGTCTCAAGCATATAAAGAGAATCTTGTTCTGTTTCGATTGGCATCCATAATATTTTTAAGGTTTCCTTTGGGGTGTGAAATCTTGAGAAATGAAAGTATTGTCTTTTTTCTTTATTGAAATCTATATTAGGCGCTTGCGAAAGGACAGAATCGCTTAGTATTTTCTTATGCATAGAATCAAACAATTGAAACCTTACCCCGCTTAAACCTTTAGCATGGACTGATCGTAGTTCTTTTATGTCTAATGTCCCGCCTCCATTTAGTTCTTCCATTATCTCAGTTTGCAAAGCCACACTATAACTTTTAAGATTAGCCTCAAGCTTCTGGAATTCTGCATGCCTAGTGCTTTGAAATATAATAAATGAAAATGCACTCAACATTATTCCAAAAACTAAAGTATATGCAAAAATTATCTTTGACTTAATTGAAAACATTTATTCTTCTCTATCTGCGAAAATATAACCCGAGCCCCTAACAGTATGAATTAAAGGTTTATTAAATTCTCTATCGATCTTTTGCCTAAGGAACTTAACAAATGCCTCTATAACATTACTGCGTGGATCAAAGTTCATATCCCATAGTCTTTCTGAAATCAACTCACGTGATAATATTTTATTCGGGTTCATCATAAACAATTCCAACAGAGCAAATTCTTTTGTCGAAAGCTGAATCTCTTTATCTTCACGGTAGGCAGTGTGAGTGTTTAAATCCAGTTTAACTCCATAATATTCAAGCACTGAAGATCGTGCTTCACTTCTGCGTCTTGTAAGAGCACGCATTCTTGCAAGTAATTCGCCGAAGTGAAACGGTTTTGCAAGATAATCATCAGCACCTTCATCCAATCCTTTAATTTTATCCGAAACATCATCAAGCGCCGTAAGCATTAAAACCGGGGTTAGAATATTATTCCTACGCAAGTTTGAACACGTTTTCCATCCATCCTGCTTCGGAAGCATAATATCGAGAATTATTAGATCGTAATCGTTTATCGTTGCAAGCTCTTCGCCCGAAATACCGTCTGACGCAGTATCAACCGCATAAGACTCAGTTCTCAAACCTTTTGTTAAAGCAGCAGAAATCTTTTTGTCATCTTCAATTAAAAGCACACGCATAAACAATCTCTTTTTTGCAAATATATAGACATAATATGAAAATCAAATGAAAAGATAAAATATTTAGAAATGCACGGCAAAATTTGAATTTAAATAGAAACTTATATTGAGAACTGATATTTTTCTATAGCATTCAGTGACATAAAACTATATAATATAAGAAGTTTCGTGTAAATACTATAAGATTATCCCGCTTCCGAGGCACAAATCGTTCTGATAGAAAACGGCAAATTGACCTGGCGCTATTCCCTGGTCCGGCTTATCTAACTTTATTTCAGCTGTGTCTTCGCCGGTAAATGTTAGTCTACAGGAGTACATTTTTGCACCATGCCGTATTTTAACTTTTAGATCATTTGTCGATGGTCTTTCTTCTGAAATCCAGTTAAACTTACCTGCAGTAAAAAAATCTTTCTCTCTGAGCGCTTGATCTTCTCTTGAAACATATACAAGATTTTCCTTGACATCCTTTTTAACTACATACCATGGACCCCCTGATAACCCCAGTCCTGAACGCTGCCCAATGGTGTAAAAATAATATCCGCTGTGATTTCCTAATTTCTTTCCCGTATCTGAATCAATAATATCGCCTTTAACCTCACCAAGATGATGTTTTATAAATTCATTGAACTTAATCTGCCCAAGAAAACATATCCCCTGGCTATCTCTTCTGTCCATAGTCGGCAACTGATATTTATGAGCTAAATCTCTTACTTCACTTTTTTTGAATGTACCAATGGGGAACAACGCTCTAGATAATTGCCCCTGATTCAAATAAGCCAAAAAATAAGTCTGATCTTTAATAGGATCGGGGGACATACTTAGTCTATATTTCCCGTCTTTTAATCTAACGTTTGCGTAATGGCCGCTTGCTACTTTTTCAAAAGAAGGATCTATTTTTTCGTAAAACTGCCCAAATTTTATTAGGCTATTGCAAAAGATATCGGGGTTTGGTGTGCGTCCTTCTTTAATTTCTGAAATTGTGTATGTTACCACTGTTTCCCAATATTCAGTTTGAAGGGGAATTATCTCCAACGGAATGCCCGCTTGCCAGCAAGCGTCCCTTGCATACCTTAGATCTTCCTCCCACGGACATTCACCGAGAAAAGAGAATTCGTCTTGAAGCCATATCTTTAAATAAAACGCAGTGAGTTCATGACCTTGATCTTTCAACAATCGCATGGCAACTGAACTATCAACTCCGCCGGAAAGTAATACAGCAATTTTCATTTTAGATATTTACTAAATATTTCATAAACAAAAATAAGGAAAGCAATGATAAGTTATACGTGGAAAATAATATCGCAGAATCCTACTCTTTTAATCCTTCTTAGCAGGTTTGACGAATCCCTTTCTAGCTGCTTTAAGTTTTTGCATTACACGGCTATAGACTTGTTCATCTACTTTGCTTAGGATTGTCTTTTCAAGTTGAACTGAATTATTTATCTTGCTAAAAAAACCTACGCACATCTTGCTATTCTTGTCATATACTTTGGCTAATCCGTTATATCTTCCTTCAAAAATTCCACCCTCAAGGGTTTCTATTTCTGAATAATAGATGATAACCTCTTTTTTCGAAAATATAAAATTCGTGCATGTCATCTTATCTTTGTCCGCAGTAATATTATATGCAAGGATTTTATACATGGTCAAATACTGCTTGTTAATGTAATAAATCAACAATGCGGTTATTACAAATGGGAAAAGATATACTAGTGAATAGTTTATATTAGATGCTGCAGATACTAAAAAGCCGGAAAGAATAATAGTAGCGGGAATATTACCGTATCTGTATATAATTTTATAAATAAAAGAATACGAATAATTATTTGTAGTATTGATCTCGTTCATTGTCGACTCATTCCTATAAAAGGTTGCTCGCCAATTCAGCCAGCTCCGAACGCTCGCCTTTTTCAAGATTAACGTGGGCGTATAGTTTCTGCCCCATGAAGTGGTCAATTAAGTAAGTGAGTCCGTTTGATTGTGAATCAAGATAAGGATGATCAATCTGGTAAATATCTCCTGTAAATACAACCTTAGAACCTTCAGCTGCACGAGTTATAATTGTCTTAATCTCATGAGGTGTTAGATTTTGTGCCTCATCCACAATGAAGAAAATCCTTTGCAGACTTCTTCCGCGAATATATGAAAGCGGTTCAATTACAAGCTTCTCATCCTTGACCATATTTGTAATTAATGTACTTTGCTTATCGGTTTCGGTAAACTGATCCTGGATGACACGGAGATTATCCCACAATGGCTGCATGTAAGGCTCAATTTTACTCTGAACATCACCCGGCAAATATCCGATGTCTCTGTTACTCAAGGGTATGATTGGTCGCGCAATAAATATCTGTCTGTAGTTCTTTCTTACATTTAATGCACTTGCCAGTGCAAGAAGTGTCTTGCCTGTACCTGCCTTACCTGTAATTGTGACTAAGGAGATATCTAAATTCGTCAGTGCATCAACAGCAAATGTCTGTTCAGCGTTTCGTGGCTTTATCCCATATATTATATTCTTATCAACTTTTCTAAGATTAATCATTTCCTGGTCAAGATAAGCAAGCACTGATCTGTTAGAATTTCTGATAATGTAAAACTTATTGGGAACTGGATCACTATTAAATTTTTTCAATACTGACTTAGCTGGAATTACATATGGGGGCTGGAATAGCTTAACAATTACCTCATCATCAAAATCTTCTACTATTTCTTTACCGCTATATAATTCTTCTACGCTATTTATTCTGTCTGTTGTATAGTCTTCAGCAAGAATACCAAGTGCTTTGGCTTTCATCCTAAGGTTAACATCCTTGGTTACTAGAATTATTGTTGATTGACCGTTAACTTTCTTATTCCAATCAAAAGCTACAGAAAGAATCCTATGATCAGGCGTGTCTTCCTTAAATATCTCTTTGATCTCATCGGCAATTCCCCGGTATATAGCTATTCGGACTTTCCCTCTCCCTTTTCCCATCGAAACACCGCCGTTGAATAATGCAGTACCGGTCATCGAATCCAAAGTCCTGGCGAATTCCCTCGCGTTAAGATTAATTACCTGGCTTCCTCTTTTAAAGTGATCTAATTCTTCTATAACTGTTAAAGGAATAATAACATCATGTTCCTGAAATTGATTTATGCATGTAGCATCATGCAGAATTACGTTTGTATCTAGTATAAATGTCTTTAACTTTTTGATAGGCTTATTCGGTTTGGAGGCTTTTTTAATCTTCATTCAAAGTACTCTATTGTTTTGATACAAATATTATAATTTTTAACTGTCTTAACAAGTCTTCGTGTTTTGCAGCTTGTTAATTTTTAGTTAATTCATGTTTTACAATACTTCTCCTCAAAAAACCTAAGAAAATTTCGTTTGAGGTGCATTCCATCACTAAGTTTTCCTTTAAGTGAATTGTTACTAAAATATGAAACGTGTATATTTGTGAAAAATTTTATAATATATACCAAAGAGATTAACATTATTCGACTTAAGGCAGACGGCGAACTTATAAAGAGTCTATTCAAATAGCCACTCCACGAGTGGCTATTTTTTTGCCTGAAAGGAAATTGACTAAAAAGGAAAAGCAAGTATGAGTAATGAGAGAAAAGCTGCAAAATTAATTTTAGAAGACGGCACTGAGTTCACAGGCTTTAGCTTCGGCTATGAAAAAAATACGAACGGCGAAGTTGTCTTTAATACTGGCATGGTCGGCTACCCGGAAACAATGACAGATCCTTCTTATCGCGGGCAGATTTTAGTTTGCACATATCCATTAATCGGAAATTATGGTATTCCCGGCAACGAACGTGAGAACAACTTATTAAAATATTTTGAATCTGAACAAATCCATTGCAGAGCCTTAATTGTATCTGATTATTCTGAAAACTATTCTCATTGGAATGCAAAACGCTCTCTGTCGGATTGGATGATTGAACAAAAAATTCCTGCGATTACTGGAATAGATACCAGAATGCTTACCAGAAAACTTCGCGATCAAGGTACAATGCTTGGAAAAATTATCGTTGACGAAAAACAGAAAATAGACTTCGAGGATGTGAATCTATTAAATTTAGTCAGCGAGGTAAGCGTTAAAGAACCTGTTGAATTTAAACGCGGCTCAAAAAAAATAGTTCTTGTCGATTGCGGAACTAAGAACAATATAATACAGGCTTATCTTAAAAGGGATATTACTGTCTTAAGGGTTCCTTACGATTATGACTTTTCTAAAGAAAAAGCCAACGGGATTCTAATTTCAAACGGTCCGGGTGATCCGAAAATGTGTACTACAACTATTGAAAACGCAAGAAGGGCAATGACTAAAGGAACTCCCATTTTAGGCGTTTGCCTTGGAAGTCAAATTATGGCGCTTGCTGCCGGCGCAAATACTTATAAATTAAAATATGGCCACCGCGGACATAATCAACCTTGCAATGAAATGGGAACGAAACGATGCTACATTACTTCACAAAACCATGGATTTGCTGTTGATTCCGAAACCCTCCCTGAAGATTGGCGCGAGTGGTTTGTAAATGATAACGACGGAACAAACGAAGGAATAATTCATATCTCTAAACCTTATTTCGCAGCTCAATTTCACCCTGAGGCATCTCCGGGACCTGATGATACAGAGTTTATTTTCGACATGTTTTTGAGGGCTTTAAAATGATTAAACGCGGTAAACCAAAAAAAGTCTTGATACTTGGCTCAGGTGCTTTGCAAATCGGACAAGCAGGCGAGTTTGACTACTCCGGAAGCCAGGCTATTAAAGCCTTAAAAGAAGACGGAATTATTTCTGTCCTTGTTAATCCGAATATTGCTACTATCCAAACTTCAGAAAATTTTGCCGATAAGGTCTACTTCCTGCCTATTAAAACTGAATTTGTCGAAAAAATAATTCAGAAAGAAGAACCGGACAGCATACTTCTTCAATTCGGCGGGCAAACTGCTCTCAACGTTGGCGTTGAACTTTATGAGAAAGGCATTCTTGCTAAGTATAATGTGAAAGTTTTAGGAACACCAGTTGAAGCTATTGAAGCTACCGAGGATAGGCTTTTGTTCGGAAACAAAGTCTCTGAAATCGGATTGAAGGTTGCATTAAGTAAAACAGCTACTAATGATGATGAAGCTCTTCATGCTGCAAGAGAAA